>JBIIDT010000083.1:0-12954 GCA_044238145.1 Pirellulales bacterium
GATGCCGTGCGGTAGGTGGTCATGCCCATGAACGCCATGGGGATGAGCGACACCGCCAGCAGGGCCAGGAGCAGCCGGTTGCCGAGGAAGGAGAGCCAGCCGGCCGGCGTGCCGGTGCGGGAGGGAGAGGTCGCGTTCGTGTCGGTGTCACCGTGGGCCGCCATGGGATGCTCCGTGCCTTGCAGGGGTCGGGGTGCGTGGCCGCACCAGGGATTGAATCATGCGTTCGGGATCGAGGAGATGCACGAGCCTGTCGGCGGCGGCGAATACCCCGACGACGGCCTCGTGCGACACGGCGGCGCCAGTGGGATGCTCGATGCGGTCGACGGGAATGTCGATCACGTCGAGGATCTCGTCGACGAGCAGGCCGTAGGAGTCGTCCCCGGCCTCGACGATGAGGTGCGTGCCCGCCCCGCCCGATGCGGCGCGGGGGATGCCGAGGCGGCCGGCGAGGTCGATGATCGGCACGATCCGGCCGCGCAGATGGACGAGCCCCAGCAGCCCGTCGGGGGCCAGCGGCACGCGGGCGACGTGGCCCGCGCGGATGACCTCGGTCACGTGGGCGGCGTCGAGCGCGAAGCAGTCGCCACCCACGCGAAACGTGCAGGAGCGGATCGCGGCGGCAGGGGAAGAGGTGGGCATGGAGGGGGCGGCGGGCGGGTCAGGCGGAATGGCCGAAGTTCACGGCGGAGGCGAGATCGAGGACCTCGGTCGCCAGGCCTCCGAGGGCGAGCGAGCCGGCAATGCCGGGGGCGGCCAGTTCCGGCTGGAGGTCGGACTCGGCGGCGACGACGTCGAGGATGCCGCCCACCGCGAGCCCCAGGCCGCTGCGGTGGTCGTCGATCACGACGAGCCGCACCCGCTCGCCGCCGCCGCACGGGCCGCCACCGAGGAACGTGTCGGCATCGATCACCGGCGTGAACATGTCGCCGCGGCGGACGACGAGCCGGGAACCCAGGGGTTCGAGGTCGGCGGCCGCGTAGTGCTCGAGCCGCACCACCTGCGCCAGCGGCACGGCGATCCGTCGGCCGGCTCGGGTCGTGCAGACGAGATACCGGTCGCCGCGATCGGCCTCGTCACCGGCCGCGTCGGCCGCGGCCGTGGCCCCGCGGTCGATCGGCGGCAGGGCCGCGGCCTCGAGGATGCCGCGCAGGTCGAGGATCAGCACCACGCCGCCATCGCCGAGGACCGTGGCGCCCGAGTACAGCCCGAGTTGGGCGAGCAGGCCGCCGATCGGCTTGACCACGACCGTGGAGAGGCTCACGGCCTCGAGGAGGTCGCGGCTGGCGGCGCCGCCAGCCTGCATGCCGTCGACGACGAGGCCGAACTCGCGGTCATCGACCTGCACCAGCACCACCGTGCCCTGGGTGCGGCAGGCCGTCTCGGCCCGCAGGCCGAGGAAGCGGTCGAGAAACACGACCGGCACGAGCCGGCCGCGGACCCGCATCACGGGCGCGTCGGCCAGCCCCTCGATCCGTGGACCCGAGCGATCGGGCCGCAGTGGCACGAGCTCGCTGACCGCCGCCTGCGGGATCGCGAACCGCTCGCCGCCGCAGCGGAAGACGAGGGCGGGGATGATGGCCAGCGTGAGCGGCACGCGGACGCGGACTGTCGTGCCCGCACCGGCCCGGCTGTGGATGTCGACCGTGCCGCCGATGGCCTCGATGTTCGTCCTCACGACGTCCATCCCGACGCCGCGGCCCGACACGCTCGTCACCTGCTTCGCGGTGGAGAAGCCCGGCTCGAAGATGAACTGCAGGATCCGCTCGTCGGAGAGCGTGGCGCCGGCGGTGGCGTCGATCAGCCCGCGGGCGACGGCCTTCTCGCGGACGGCCTCCACGGCGATGCCGCCGCCATCGTCGGAGACCTCGATCGTCACCTGCCCGCTCTCGTTGAAGGCCCGCAGTGCCAGCCGGCCCGCCCGGGGCTTGCCCCGGGCCACGCGCACGTCGGGCGGCTCGATGCCGTGGTCGACGGCATTGCGGATCAGGTGCGTGAGCGGATCGCGGATGCTCTCGACGAGGGTCCGGTCGAGCTCCGTGTCGGCCCCGTCGACGACGAACTGCACCTCCTTGCCGCAGGCCACGGCCAGGTCGCGGACGGTCCGCGGGAACTTGCTGAACACGTGCTCGATGGGCTGCATCCGCGTCTTGACGGCCACCTCCTGCAGGGCGCTCGTCACCGCGTTGATGCGGTGGGAGACGGCCTGCACCGCGGGGTCCTCGGAGTCGATGCTCCGCAGCTGGTTGCGGGCCAGCACGAGTTCGCCGACGAGGTCGAGGATCGAGGCGAGGAGGCCGACGTCGACGCGGACGGTCGACTCGGCGGCGGCCGTGGGCTCGGCAGACGGCGGGGCCGGCGGGGCGGCCGCCGGCGCGGGAGTCGCAGCCGGAGGGATCACGGGTTCGGCTGCCGGCACCGCCACTGGCGCGGCCGCGGCCACCGGGCCGGGGGTGGCGGGCTGCCCCGCCTGCTCCTCCGCCGCCACGGCCGCGAGCGTCCTGGAGAGTTCCCGGTAGTCCTGATCGCCCTCGCCGCCCGTCTGCTCGATCGAGCGAAGGATCGCCCGCACGGCGTCGACCATCGAGTACAGCGATCCGGCGACCCGGTCGTCGAGCGTGAGCTTGCCGTCCCGCAGCCTGCCGAGCAGGTGCTCGCCGCTGTGGGCCAGGGCCCCGAGCTTCGAAAATCCGAAAAAGCCGCTGTTGCCCTTGATGGTGTGGACGGCGCGGAAGATGCTCGCCACCCGCTGGGAGTCGTTCGGCCGCTCCTCGAGCGCGATCAGGTCACGGTCGAGCTGGTCGAGATTCTCGCTCGACTCGACGAGAAACTCCTCGATGAACTCGCGGTTGTCGCTCATCCCCGTGGCGGCCTCGAGGGCCGGGACCGTGACGCCTGGACCGACGGCGCAGACTGCGGCAACCCTGCCGCCCTGCCGTCGAGGTCAAGCATACACCGGGAAACATGCGACCGCGGGCGGCACTGCCGCTGCGATCGTCACGATCGGACCGGCGCCGCGACCGCCTCGGCCCGTTGGGCGTCGAGGAGGGGCCAGAGCTCGTCGATCTCGCCCTTGAAGAAGTCGCCGATGAGGATGTCGGTGAGCAGGGGCTTGCGGTCAGGGTTGTCACGGACGAAGCGGCCGAAGTTCAGGCCGTCGTAGAAGGCACACACGAGCTTCCGCATCCGGTCGAGCCCGGCCACGTAGTCGTGACCCCAGCAGCCGAGCCGCGCGGCCGACGGGTCGTCGGCCGCGAGGGCCGCGACGATCGCATCGGCCGCCAGCGAGCCGCTCTTGAGCGCGAGCAGGAGGCCCGACGAGTAGAGCGGATCGAGGAAGCCGAAGGCGTCGCCGACGAGCACCCAGCCGTCGCCGGCCACCTGTCGCGAGCGGTAGGAATACTCCTTCGCGATGCGGAACGGCCCGAATTGCTCGGCGGCGGCGATCCGCGGCTGCACGCCGGGGCAGCGGGCCACCTCCTCGAAGAAGATCGTCTCGGCGTCGCGGCCGGGACGCTGCTTGAACAGGTAGTCGAACGGGGCGACGACGCCCACGCTGACGACGTCGTTCGCGAGCGGGATGTACCAGAACCATCCCTGCTTGCCCTGCGTCTGCATGACGAGCGTGGCGCCGGCGTCACGGCCGGCGTCGCGGACGGCCCCCTTCCAGTAGGTCCAGATCGCCGCCTTCTTGAGCACCGGATCCCATTCGCGGAGCCCGAGCCGGTCCTGGATGAGGCAGCTCTGTCCGGCCGCATCCACCACCACGCGGCAGCGGATCGTGCTCTCGACACCCTGCTCGTCGACGGCGCGGACGCCGACGGCCCGCCCCGCGTCGAAGAGCACCTCGAGCACGCGGACGCCCTCGCGGACCTCGGCACCGTGCTCGCGGGCGTTGTCGAGCATCAGCGCGTCGAACTCCGCCCGGCTCACCTGCCAGGTGCGGGAACTCTCGTGCGGCTTGTAGTCGGCGAAGTAGAACGGCTCCGAGAGCCGCCCCTGATCCGTGACGAACTGCACGCTGTGCTTTTCGACGAACCGACTGCCGCGGAGTTTCGCCAGCATCCCGAGCCGGTCCAGCACCCAGAAGGTCTCCGGGATCAGCGACTCGCCGACGTGGTAGCGGGGAAACCGCTCCCGCTCCAGCACGAGCACCCGCCGTCCCTGGCTGGCGACGAGCGCCGCGGTGGTGGCCCCCGAGGGGCCACCACCGATGACGACGACGTCGGGATCGGCGGCCCGGATCATGAAATCCTCCGCGAAATCCTAGGCCGGCCGGCCGGGCCGGCCAGCGGCCTGGTCAGGACTCGAACTTCTGCAGGGCCTCGATCGCGGCCAAGGCCCGGGCCGTGCCGCCGAAGTGGCTGACGAGTTTCCGGGCGGCCAGGAGGTCGTCGAGCGAGATCGCGCCGCCGCGGCCCGCCCCGGCGAGCGTCTTGCGGCCCCGGGCCGGTCGGAGGCCCATCCGCTTGAGCACCATGCTGACCTGCGGCGAAGAGACGGCGATGCCCTGCTTCTTGAGGGCGGCGATGATCACCACCGGGCGGGGCTTCTCGCCCTTCTGCTGCATGGCCTTGGCCTGCTTGCGGATTTCCTCGGACTTGTTGACGCCCTTGGCGTCCTTCTTCTCGACCATGGGATCGTGCGCTCCTGGAAACTTCGGTAATATGAGCCAGACGCGATGTAAAGATACATTCAAACGTGGATAAAACAAGGACGCGGGCGGAAACGGCGGTTTCCCCTCCCGCGGAGGATGGCTGCAGGTGACGTTCACGCCGGGCGACAGCGCCGCGATGCGCCGGGCCTTGGACATCGCCCGCCGCGGCGAGGGATGCGTCGAGCCCAACCCGCAGGTGGGGGCCGTCGTCGTCGGGGCGGCCGGCGCGATCCGCGGCGAGGGCTGGCACGCGGCCTACGGCGGATCGCACGCCGAGGTCGCGGCGCTCGCCGCGGCCGGCGCGGCGGCCCGGGGCGGGACGCTGTTCGTCACGCTCGAGCCCTGCTGCCATCACGGCAAGACGCCACCGTGCACGGAGGCCATCATTGCGGCCGGCATCGCGCGGGTGGTGGTGGCGGCCGGCGACCCGTTCCCGGCGGTCGCCGGCGGCGGGCTGGCGGCCTTGCGGGCGGCGGGCATCACCGTGGAGACGGGACTGCTCGAGGCCGAGGCGGTGCGGCTCACCGCTCCCTTCCGCAAGCTCGTGGCGACGGGCCGGCCATGGGTGATCGCGAAGTGGGCGATGAGCCTCGACGGCCGGCTCGCGGCGCCTGCGGGCGCCGGCCGCTGGATCAGCTCCCCCGCCTCGCGGGCCATCGTCCACGCCCTCCGCGGGCGGGTCGACGCGATCGCCATCGGCATCGGCACGGCGCTGGCCGACGATCCGCTGCTCACGCCCCGGCCCCCCGGCCCGCGGCGGCCGCTACGGATCGTGCTCGACTCCCGGGCGAGGCTGCCGCTGGAGTCGCGGCTCGTTCGCACCGCTCGGGAGGCCCCCCTGCTCGTGGCCGTCGGGCCGGCCGCGGCCGCGGACCGTCTGGCTGCGCTGCGGGCGGCGGGCTGCGAGGTGTGGCAGAGCGCGGCGGCCGATGCGGTCGGGCGGCTGCGGGAACTCCTTGCCGAGCTCGGTCGCCGCCGGCTCACGAACCTCGTGGTCGAGGGGGGCGCGGGCGTGCTGGCGACGCTCTTTGCCGCCGGTGAGGCGGACGAGATCCAGGTCTTCGTCGCGCCGCGGGAGTTCGGTGGCGACCCTGCGACGCTCGCCGTCGTGCCGTCACTGCCCGCGATGGACGTCGAGGAGCGGTGCCTGCCGGGCGGCGACCTGCTCCTCCGCGGCCTGGTGCGGCCGGCACCGGCTACTTCCGGGGCGGCATGTCGCGGATGACGTTTCGCCAGTGCGTCACGGTGGCCTCGTCGACCATCGTCGTCTCGGCCACGGCGGTCCGCAGGCACTTCGCGACCTCGAGCACGACGGCGACGTGCGCGAGAGCCTCCTTGGCCTCGGGCGTCTCGTCCTCGGCGGAGAGCTCCTCGTCGGACTCCACGTCGCCATCCCGCTGCTGGACGCAGCCGTAGCGGGTGAGGTAGACGATCCACGGCTGGACAGCGTCCACCAGGCCCGCGACGTCGACCGCGGCGGCGCCGGCCAGCGGTTCGTCGAACGACGCGAGCTGCCCGCCCGTCTCCAGCCGCGCACCGGCGAGCAGCCGGCCCGCCTGCTTCGGAACCAGCGAGAAGACGGCCGAATCGGCGCCGATCCCGATGGCGGGCCTGACCTGCCCGTCGAGCCCGCTCTTCGCCAGCGGGAACGACCACACGGAGCCGGCCTCGACCTTCCCTTTTTCCGGCTCGGGAACCTGGTAGCCCTCGGGCACCCCGTCGCCCTCGAGCTTCCGCAGGGCGGCGACAGAATCGTCGGCCAGTTCGAACAGGTCGCTCAGGCCCTCGCGGAACAGCTTCGGGTCGTCGAGCGGCAGGACGATGGCGGGTTCGAGGATCGGCAGCGGTTCGGACGACGCCGGCAGTTCGGCCTGGAGGCGGTCGGTCTTTCCCTTGGCGTCGATCACCAGGCCCACCTGGCCGTCGGCCAGGGCGGGCACGATCTTGGTCTTGAGGATCGTGCCGAACTTCGCGACCAGCGGCGCGACGTGCTCTTCGATCTCCGCCGCCCGCTCACGGGCATCCGCGTCGTCGAGGACGAAGCTCTTCAGCAGGTTCCAGCCGCCGGCCGCGAGGGTGGACAGGTCGTCGAGCAGCGCGGGATCGGCCTTCAACCGCGAGACGGCGACGGCGAGCGGCGCACCGCCGGCGTGTTCGAGCAGGTCGAGACGGCGCGTGCCGTCGAACGGCTGGTTCCGCGACCAGTTCCAGGCGTATCCCTCGTAGCCCTGCTCGGCGAGGAACGAGAAGGCGAGCATCGGCCCGGGCTCGGGCAGCCGCTTGGCGAAGTTCTTGCCGGCCTGATCGAGCAACTGCCGCATGCCCGCGGCGGCCTCGGCCGGCGCGTCTCCCCGCTCGAGGGCCTCGTCGACCAGGCGGGCCAGCGACGCGAACTGACCCGCGGTGTCACCGAGGCCGGTCAGCTCACCGCTGAGATACGAGATGCCGGTGAGCCGCTTGTCCTTGTGGGCCAGGAGCGGCTCGAAAGACCGCGTGGCGAGCAGGCCCTTGCGGCCGCTGCCCGGCAGGGCCAGCTTCTCGAGGTGGTCGACCGAGTCGCCGATCGAGAGCACGACGCGGTCGCCGATCAGGCCGATCCCGATCACCACGTCGAGAGCCTTGACCCGGTCGAGCACCTTCTCGAGGGCGGCGTCGTCGACCCCGTCGGCGAGGCCCCGCTCCAACTCACCCTCGATCTCGCCCCACGGCAACTGCTCGCCGCGGAGCGTGAAGGTCACCACCTCGCCGCCGGCGACCTTCTTTCGCGCCACGGCGTCGGCGAGGTCGGGATTCGCCTGGGTGACGAGCTTGAGCAGCACCTCGATCCGCTTGAGCTGCGACTTCGCGGCGTCGGCCTTCGTTGTGCGGAAGCCCCACACGACGTCGGGCACGACGACGAGGTCGAGGTTGGCCGCCAGGGCCGCGACGATCGCGGCCGCCTGGGACTCGTCGCCCGCGGCGTCGCCGATGGCCTCGAGCGGCGCCGTGGCCTGCACCGTCTGGACCTTCTGCAGCAGCTTCAGGAACCCGATGCACGACGGCTCGCCGTACACGAACGTATCCGTGGCCACCATGTCGGCGAGCAGTTCGGCCGCCTGCGCGTTCTCGGGCAGCTGCATGAACGTGTCGACCATGGAGAAGGGGCTGCCTGGCATGGTGCGCTGCTCCTCGAGCGAATCGAGTCCGCGGCGGACCGCCGGCAGGTCGAGGATGGCGGCCCAGGCGTTGCTCTTCACGAGCCGGTCGTACTGCTCGCGGCCCCGGAGCGTGGCCGAGAGGAAGGCGGCGTCACCGGGGACGATCGCGACCCCGCTCTCGGAGAGCTTCAGGGTCGGCTCGTCGGCCCGGCCGCAGGCGGCCGTCACCGCCACGAGGATGGCTGCCACCAGCGGCCGGCGGCGGAGCGGGAGCAGTTCGCGGCGGCGGGGCAGGAGGGCGAAGAAGATCGACATGGACGGAATCCTCGGCGGCGGGGAGATTGGACCGAAGTCGTTAGCATATGCGATGCGGCGCTGCGGCAAACACCAGTTGCCGCCGCGCGCCTCTCCAGCCTCCCCGGGACTCCAGCGTCGTGCTCATCGGATCCACACGCGTCGCCGACACCTTCGCCGAGGCCTTCCGCCTGCGGTTCGTGAGGCTGGTCGTCACCGCCCACGACGGCCACTGGCTCGACGCCGCGGTGCGGGCCGCCTGCGGCTACGGCACGAGCGTCATTGGCTGCGACGCCGAGATCGGCGTCGAGCAACTGCTGTCACCGGCCGAGACCCCCGACGGCCGTCCGGGCGCGGCGCTGCTGGCTTTCGGCTTTTCCACCGACGGGCTGGGCAAGGCCGCGGCCAACCGCACCGCGCAGTGCCTGCTCACCTGCCCCACGACGGCGGTCTTCGACGGACTGCCGGCGGCCGAGGAGCGGGTGCCACTCGGCAGCCATGTCCGCTTCTTCGGCGACGGCTTCGAAAAGTCGAAGGTGCTCGACGGCCGGCGGTTCTGGCGGATCCCGGTCATGGACGGCGAGTTTCTCGTGGAGGAGTCGCTGGGAGTCGGCAAGGGCGTGGGTGGCGGCAACTTCATCCTCCAGTCACGGAGCCTCGGGGAGGGGCTGGCCGCGGCCCGGCGGGCCGTGGAGGCGATCGCGCCGCTGCCCGGCGCGATCACGCCGTTTCCCGGGGGCGTGGTCCGGTCCGGCAGCAAGGTGGGCTCGCGGTACGAGGGGCTGCGGGCCTCGACGAACGACGCCTTCTGCCCGGCGCTCGTGGGCCGGTCGGCCGGCGAACTGGCCCCTGACGTGTCGTGCGCGCTCGAGATCGTGGTCGACGGCACCGACGAGGCCGCGGTGGCCGCCGCGATGGTGGCCGGGCTGCGGGCGGCGGCGGGGCCCGAGATCCCGCTCCTCTCCGCTGGCAACTACGGTGGCAAACTGGGCAAGTTCCACTTCCACCTTCACCAGATCCTCGGCGCCGCCTGAATCCGCGCGGCCGGCCGGAGTGACCTTCACCACCGCGGCGGGGGCTGCTATTTCCCCGCGGCCATGTCCTCCCGCCGCCTTCGCCGGCGGCCACCGCAGGGGTCTGCCACCATGTCGCAATCGGAACGTCCCTCGCGTCAGGATCTCGTCGTGCAGCCGCGGTCGTCGAGCCTCCCGGTGCTCATCGGGGCGGCGGCCTGCGGGCTCGTGGGCTTCGGCCTCGTCTGGGCGCTGGGCATCGGCCGCAGCCGACCCGTCGGCCCCGACGGCGCGGCGCAGGACGTCCCCGCCTTCGCGTCAACGCCGGAGGTGGAGATGTCGCCCGCGGAGCCGGCGGCGTTCCCCCTCGGCGACGATCCGATCGACGCCCTGCCGCCTCCCGACCGCTGGCAGTCGCGCGGCGCCGCACCCGTGGCCGACCGTTACGCTACTGCTGCGTCGCTGGAATCGCCGGCCCCGGTGACCATGGTCGCGGCCGAGGAGCGGCCCGGCGCACGGTATGCCACGGCCGACGTTCCCGCCGCGGACCCGAGCGAAACCGCCGATGAACCCGCCGGCGCGCCGGCCGCCACGGCGCCCGGCATCACCGACAGCGACGTGCCGCCGCTCGCGACACCGCCGTCCGCCGCCGCGCCGCCGGCCTCGCCCCCGGCCAACGACAGCGTCGACGACAAGGCCGACGTCTTGGCGGACGAGGCATCCGCGTCGCAGCCCGAGGACGCCGGCGACCTGCCGGTCGCCGCGGCACCGCCCGCCGCGCCGCTGCCCCCGTTCGCGCCCTCCGTGCCGGCCGCCACCCCGACGCCGCCGTTCGCGGCCGCACCGGCGGCTCCAGCGCCGCTCCCGCTCGCGGAACCGCCTGTGGCACCGCCGCCGGCGGAGCCCGACCATCCACCGGCCCGACCGGCATTCGCCGCGCCGGCCGCGCCGTCGCCCGGCGTGCAGGGCGCGACGGCCGCGATGCCCTACGCCGCCGCCCCGCCGCTCGTGCCAGGTGCCGCCGGGTTCCCGGGCTCTGCACCGCCGCCGCAATCGCCGCCGGCCGACGCGTCGGGCCAGGGGCGTCCCGGCCCGATGCAGCTCGAGGGCATCCAGTCGCCGCAACTGGCCGTGGAGAAGCGCGGGCCGCGGGAGGTGCAGGTCGGCAAGCCCGCCCGCTACGAGATCCTCGTCCGCAACGTCGGCAGCGCCACGGCCCACGACGTGACCCTCCGCGACGCGATCCCCTTCGGCACGGCGCTGGTCGCCACGGTGCCGCCGGCGAGCCCGGTCGCCCCGGCCTCCGGCGCGGGGGCCGAAGGTGAGCTCGTATGGGCGCTCGGCACGCTCGACCCGGGCGGGCAGGCGCGGGTGACGATGGAGGTGATGCCGCAGGAGGAGGGTGAGATCGGCAGCGTGGCCAGCGTGAGCTTCCGGGCCGACGCCTCGATCCGCTCGCGGGCCACCAAGCCGGCGCTCAAGATCGAGGCCACGGAACCCAAGCCCGTGCTCATCGGCCGCGACATGCAGCTGACGCTCAGCGTGAGCAACCCCGGCAGCGGCGTGGCCACGGGAGTGGTGCTCGAGGGCTTCCTTCCGGAGACCGTCTCCCACCGCGCGGGCAGCGAGCTGGAGTTCGACGTCGGGCAGCTGCGGCCGGGCGAGTCGCGGACGATCGATCTCGTGCTCGGCACCCGCGGGCCCGGCGCGCAGGCGGCCCGGTTCACCGCCCGCGCCGACGGCGGCGTCGAGACCGAGCAGCCCGTCAGGCTCGAGGTCACGGCCCCCACGCTGGAACTGGCCGTCGACATGCCCTTGCGCCGGTTCCTCCAGCGGCCCGCCACCTGCCGGATCGCGATGACCAACGCCGGCACGGCTCCGGCCCGGGCGGTCGAACTCGCGGCGCAGCTGCCGCCGGGCATGAAGTTCGTGCGGGCCAACAACGCCGGCTGGCACGACGAGCGCACCCACCGCGTCCTCTGGAACCTCGAGGAGTTGCCGCCGGGCGAGACCGGCACGGTCGAGGTCGTGGTGATGCCGGTCGCCTTGGGTCCGCAGAAGATCATGTCTGCCGCCCGCAGCGCCGACGGCCTGGCCGACCAGGTGGCCCACGTCTGCGAGGTGGAGGGACTGGCCGCGATCTCGTTCGAGGTCGTCGACAGCGAGGACCCGATCGAGATCGGCGGCGTCACGGAGTACGTGATCCGCGTGGCCAACCAGGGCACGAAGCCGGCGACGGGCGTGCGGGTCACGGCCAGCCTGCTCGGGGACGTCGAGCCGGTCGAGGCGCAGGGGCCCGGCGGGCACCGCATCGAGAACCGGGCGGTCACCTTCGAGCCGCTGGTGAAACTCGCCCCCTCCGAGGAGGCGGCGTTCCGCATCCGGGCCCGCGGCCGTCGGCCCGGCGACCAGCGGGTGCAGGTGCAGGTGATCAGCGAGGATCACCCCGCGCCGATCACCAAGGAAGAGATCACGCGGGTCTACGACGACCGCTGATTCCCCCTTTTCGCGGCCGTTGGCCCGTGATGCCACCCCCTGCAGCCTCTGATCCGGGGGGCCGGGCAGCCTGTTCCGCCCGTGCCGCCGGCCGGGCCGGGGCAGGAGCGACACGGCCCTTCCGGCCGAATCCACCCCTGTGGTCTTTTTCGCACCGGGCGGCGTACTAGGCTGGTGAGCGGCAAGGCGCGGTCCGGCGACGTCCGGGCCGATCCGGTTGGTCTCCAGGTTTCGAAAGGCGACAGCATGTCCGCCCGCCGTCCGCGTCACCGCCATCGCCCTGCGACTCCGGAGCGTCTCGAGCCCCGGGCGGTCCTGTCGGCCGACCTGGCCGCCAATGCCCCCGCCTGGCAGGACGTCGCCTGGCACGGCGACATCGTCCGGGCCCGGGCCGACTCCTGGATCGTCGTCGCGGCCGACGCCGGACAGGCCCCGGCCGTCCGCGCCGGCTGGACCGCGACCGGGCTGGGTGCGGGCTTCTACTCGCTGCTCGCGCCCGGCGCCGCCCCGGCCGAGGTCGCCGCCTGGGCGGCCGGCGCTGGTGTCGCGTCGCTCGAGCCCGATCGGATGGTGACCCGGGCCGGGCTGCCGAGCGATCCGTCGTTCAGCCGGCTGTGGGGACTGCACAACACGGGCCAGACCGGCGGCGTCGCCGACGCCGACATCGACGCGTTCGAAGCCTGGGACGTGACGACCGGCTCCCGGTCCGTCGTCGTGGCCGTTGTCGACACCGGGATCGACTACCGCCACGTCGATCTGGCCGACAACATCTGGCGGAACCCGGGCGAAGTCGCCGGCGACGGGGTCGACAACGACGGCAACGGCTTCGTCGACGACGTCCGCGGCTGGGACTTCGCCAACAACGACGCCGATCCCTTCGACGACGAGGGGCACGGCACCCACGTCGCCGGCACGATCGGCGCGGTGGGCGACAACGGCACGGGCGTGGCCGGGGTGGCCTGGAACGTGTCGCTGATGGCGCTGAAGTTCCTCGGGGCCGACGGCAGCGGCACCACGAGCGCGGCGATCGCAGCCCTCAACTACGCTACGCGGATGCGACGCGACTTCGGCGTGAACGTGGTCGCCACGAACAACAGCTGGGGCGGAGGCGGGGCGTCGACGGCGCTCCGCTCGGCGATCACCGCCGGCGAGGCGGTGGGGATCGTCTGCGTGGCGGCCGCCGGCAACGAGACGAACAACAACGATGCGTCCGCCTCCTATCCGGCGCAGTACGCCACGCTCGCGGTGGCGGCGACCGACTCGTCCAACCGGCTGGCGAGCTTCTCGAACTGGGGCGCCACGACCGTCGACGTGGCGGCGCCGGGGGTGGGCATCTACTCCACGCTCCCGGGCAACA
>JBIIDT010000084.1:0-12926 GCA_044238145.1 Pirellulales bacterium
TGCACCTCCGCGGCGGGCATCGGCGGCGTGGGAGCCGGGCTGGCGATGGCCTCCGTGGCAGGCGGCGCCACGGCGGGCGTCGGCTGCGGGGCAACGACCGCCGCCGGGGCCCGAGTGTCCATTGCGGCCGCCTGCGGAGCGACGACCGTCGGCGCATGCTCCACGATCGTGGCCTGCGGGGCGGAAACGGTCACGTCGCCCGCGCAGCACTCGAGCGGCGCGCCGCCGGCAATCTCCTCGATGAACGGACGCGGCACGTCGACCACGGCCCCGCCCCAGCAGTCGTCGGACCAGCCCGACACGGGCACGTCGGACACGACGACCCAGCCGCCGTGGGCGAACGCGGGGGCGCAGGCCGGCATCGCGTGGCCGCGATGGGCGTGCCGCAGGTACCAGCAGGCCCGCGCGGTGTCGACCGACAGCGAGAAGACGAGAACGCCCACGAGCAGGCAGCGGAACGAGCGGCGCACGGAAGATCTCCGGGAGTGGCGTCCGGTCGCGATCGCCCGAGCCTCGGGCTGGACCGCATCGCGCTTGAGCGCGACCGGATGCTTCATGCTAATTCCCTATGGATGCCCAGGCAAACCGCCCCCGCACGATCCTCACGACCGGCATGAGCCGACCACGATCCCGGTGCCCGGCCGAACCGGAAAAACGATAGGGGCCGTGGCGGACGAACCGCCACGGCCCCATGGATCGAACCTGCCGTCCGCCTGCGAACGGGGTAGAGCACTGCGAAACTGATGCGGATCGTGCCCGGCGGCCGAAGCCGCGGGGCGTCAGGGGATCCGGATCAACGCAAAGGGGTTGGCACCTCCGACGGAATGCGGCAGCAGGTCGAATGTCGTCGCCTGGTTCTTCGACCCGCGCCGCCCGCCGCCTGCACGTTTCGGTGCCGGGCGCCCTACGATCCGCACGTCCGGCCCCAGGCCGCTGGACTCACGAACACCCCATGCTGTTGCCGCAGTTGTGGCACAGATAGCAGTTGCCGTTGCGCACCGTGATCGACCCGCAGTTGTCGCACGCCGGGGCGTCGATCTGGAACTTGGCGAACTGACTCTGCCGGTCGGCGGGGCTCGCCGCCGGATCCACCGCCATCTTCAGCCCAGCCCGCTCCAGGACAGCCGCCGAGGCTTTGGCGGTGGGCTTGGTCGCGACCGCCGCCGCATGGCCGTTGGTGCCTGCCGGGTGCTTGCCGCGGCTCGTCGCCAACTCGCCGTTGCTCTTGGCCTTCCCCTGGCCATCGGCCAGCCCGCTCGCCGTCGTGGCGGCGGGCTTCCGCTCGCTTTCTGCGTCGTCACCCGCGGCGGCCTCCTCGCCGCCGCCGTAGCCACCGGGCCGGTTCGCCTCGCGATAACCCGGAATGAACTCGGTGCCCATCCACCGGAAGAGATAGTCCACGAGGCTCTTGGCCACCGGGAGGTCGGGGTTCTTGGTGTAACCCCACGGCTCGAACCGGGTGTGCGAGAACTTCTTCACGTACACCTCCAACGGCACGCCGTACTGCAGGCTCATCGAGACGGCCGTGCCGAAGGCGTCCATCAGGCCGCCGATCGTGCTGCCCTCCTTGGCCATGGTGATGAACAGCTCGCCGGGCCGCCCGTCGTCGTACAGGCCGACGGTGATGTAGCCCTCGTGGCCGCCGACGTTGAACTTGTGGGTCACGCTGCGCCGCGTGTCGGGGAGCCGCTCCCGCCGCGGGGCCGCCGCGACCTTCGCCGCCGCCTTGTCGGTGTCGGTGCCGGTGTTGAGCGGCTGGCTCTCCTTGGAGCCGTCGCGGTAGATGGCCAGGGCCTTGAGGCCCAGCCGCCAGCCCTCCATGTAGGCGCCGGCGATGTCGGCCGGCGTGATCTCGCGAGGCATGTTCACCGTCTTGGAGATGGCGCCCGAGATGAACGGCTGCGCGGCGGCCATCATCTTCACGTGGGCCTGCCAGGCGATGCTCCGCTGGCCGAGCCGGGGCTTGAAGGCGCAGTCGAAGACCGGCAGATGCTGATCCTTCAGTCCCGGCGCCCCCTCGATCGTGTCGTTCTTGTCGACGTAGGCGAGGATCCCCTCGACCGCCGGCTCGTCGTAGCCCAGCGTCCGCAACGCCAGCGGCACGGTCTGGTTGACGATCTTGAGCATTCCGCCGCCGGCGAGCTGCTTGTACTTCACCAGCGCGATGTCGGGCTCGATGCCGGTCGTGTCGCAGTCCATGAGGAACGAAATCGTCCCGGTCGGGGCGAGCACCGTGGCCTGGGCGTTGCGATAGCCGTGCCGCCGGCCGCCGGCGAGCACTTCGTCCCAGATCCGCCGGGCGGCGTCGTGCAGGTGCTGCGGGCACGACGGGTCGATTTTCTCCACCGCGTCGCGGTGCATCTGCATCACGCCGAGCATCGGCTCGCGGTTGGCGGCGAAGCCTTCGAAGGGGCCGACCGCCGCGGCGAGTTCGGCACTCGTGCGGTTGGCCGCGCCGTGGAGCAGCGCGGTGAGCGCCCCGCACAGGCCGCGGCCGGCGTCGGAGTCGTAGGCCAGACCGTCGGCCATCAGCAGGCTGCCGAGGTTCGAGTAGCCGAGGCCCAGCGGCCGGTAGAGGTGGCTGTTGCGGGCGATCCGCGGCGTCGGGTAGCTGGCGTGATCGACGAGGATCTCCTGGGCGATGAAGAACACCCGGCAGGCCGCTGTGAACCGCTCGACGTCGAAGCCGCCGTCGGGCCGGCGGAACTTCATCAGGTTCACGCTCGCCAAGTTGCAGGCGGTGTCGTCGAGGAACATGTACTCCGAGCAGGGATTCGAGGCGTTGATCCGTCCCGAGTTGGGGCAGGTGTGCCAGCGGTTGATCGTCGTGTCGTACTGCACGCCGGGGTCGCCGCACTGCCAGGCGCACTCGGCCATCCGGCTCATCAGCTCGCGGGCCTTGTAGCTCGGACCGGCCTTGGCGGAGTCGGTCACCCAGCGGGTGGTCCAGGTGTCGTCGCGATCGGCGGCCTCCATGAAGTCGTCGGTCACGCGGACGGAGAGATTGGCGTTCTGGAAGAGGATCGAGCTATAGGCCTCGCCGTTGAAGTTGGAGTCGTAGCCCCCCTTCTCGATGAGAATCCGCGCCTTCTTCTCCTCCTTGCTCTTGCACTCGATGAACTCGAGGATGTCGGGGTGCGTCACCTTGAGGGACTGCATCTTGGCGGCCCGGCGGGTCTTGCCGCCGCTCTTGACCACCGCGGCGACCTGGTCATAGACCCGCATGAACGAGAGCGGGCCCGACGGCTTGCCGCCGCCGGCGAGCTTCTCCCGCTGGCTGCGGAGCGTCGACAGGTCGGTGCCGGTGCCGGAGCCGAACTTGAAGAGCATGGCCTCGCTGCGGGCGAGGTCCATGATGTCTTCCATGTTGTCCTTCACGCTCTGGATGAAGCAGGCACTGCCCTGCGGGTATTCGTAGGGATTGTCCGGCATGACGACGTCGCGGCGGGCCTCGTCCCAGCGCCAGTTGCACGGTGCTCCCTTGACCCCGTACTGGTTGAACAGGCCGACGTTGAACCAGACCGGCGAGTTGAAGGCCCCGTGCTGGTGGATGCACAGCCAGGCCAGGTCGCGGTAGAAGTTCTCGCCGTCCTGCTTCGTGCGGAAGTAGCCGTCCTTGATGCCCCAGTCGGCGATCGTGCGGGCCACGCGGTGTACGAGTTGCCGGACGGAGTGCTCCCGCTCGGGCGTGTGGATCTCGCCGTAGAAGTACTTGCTCACGACCACGTTCGTGGCCAGCTGGCTCCACGCCGCCGGGATCTCGCAGGCCGGCTGCTCGAAGAGCACCTTGCCGTCCTCCCCCTTGATGGCCGCCGTCCGCAGCTCCCATTCGGTCGTGTCGAAGGGGCTCGCGACGTCGGTGGGGCAGAAGGTGGGGCGAATCTCGATCGCGGTCCGCTCCGCCGCGTTGTGGCCGGCGGCGCCGGGGGCCTGGGTGCCGGAAAGGGTCGCGGACGCGTCGCTGGCTGCCATATGCCGATGCTCCTTCGGGACGGTGTGAAGTGTCGAGCCGCTCAAGTATACTTCCGTATAGTCTGCCTGCAAGGCATTATCGACCGGGGAACGGAAGTTTTTTGATTCCCCTGCCGGCCAAAAGCGGCGGTCAAACGCGAACGCTGAAATGCAGCTCCATCTGCGTGCTATCGCAAGATATTGGGGCGGGCGTCCCGCTGACCACTTCCTATTGGCCGGGGCGTGAATGTAGCGGGAGGCCCCGGGCAGTCAAGCGGCTTTTTTGCCCGCGCCAAATCGGCGGGAAAAACGCATCCCGGTGCCGGGCCGGCCGCCCTGGGCCACTGGTGGCTGTGATAGTCCCTCAGGGGGGTTCCTGTCGGGCCGCTCGCCTTTGGCACCTCAGGCCGCGACAATACTGCCGCATCGTCCCGGTCGGCGCGGGGCGGGACGCCGGCCGCCGACCCTGCCCCGACCCGCTTTCCCCGGAGGAGACCGACCCATGGCCCACGTTTCCGGCGTCCACCGTCCGCTCGACGGCGTCCGCATCCTCACGCTCGTCGGTGACGAGTACGAGGACCTCGAACTCTGGTACCCCAAGCTCCGTCTCGAGGAGGCGGGCGGCCATGTCACCGTGGCCGGCCAGGTGCAGGGCCGCACCTACTCCGGCAAGCACGGCTACCCGTGCACCAGCGACGCCGCGATCGCCGACATGGAGGCGGCCGACTTCCACGGCATCGTCGTGCCGGGCGGCTGGATGCCCGACAAGCTGCGGCGCGACGAGAAGGTGCTCGAACTCGTCCGCGAGTTCGCCGCCCACGGCAAGCTCGTGGCCGCCATCTGCCACGGCGGCTGGATCCCGATCTCCGCGGGTGTCTACCGCGGCGTGCGGGTCACGGGCAGCCCTGGCATCAAGGACGACCTCATGAACGCCGGCGCCATCTGGGAGGACACGCAGGTGGTGGTCGACCGCCACTTCGTCTCCAGCCGCAAGCCGGCGGACCTGCCCCCCTTCATGGCGGCGATCGTGGAGGTATTGGCGGGGGTGGCGGCGGTGTAGACTGTTCGTTATGGCCCGCAAGCCCGCCCCATCGCTCGACGCAGTGAGAGCCGTCGTCCGCGACGCCGGGCTGCGGTGCACGGCGGCCCGGCTGGCGGTGCTCGAGCACCTCGTCGCGGCCCGCGGCCCCAAGACGCACGCCGAGGTGGCTTCCGCGCTGGCCGACCGCGGCTTCGATCGGGCCACGATCTACCGCAACCTCACCGAGCTCACCGAGGCCCGGCTCGTGTCGCGGATGGAACTCGGCGACCACGTCTGGCGGTTCGAGCTCCGCCGTCCGCCTGCCCCGGGAGGCCGGCCGGGCGAGCACCCGCACTTCGTCTGCGAGAGCTGCGGCGAGGTGTCGTGCCTCGAGGGCGTGGAGGTGGCGATCTCGCACAGGCCGACGGCGGCCCGGGCCGCGGGCGGCAGGCCGCGGGCGGGCAGGCGGATCGGCTCGGTGCGGGAAGTGCTGCTCAAGGGGCAGTGCCCGGAGTGCGAGTGACGGGCGACCGCGAACGCGGCCGGGCAGCGAGCATGAACTCGGTGGTGCGCGACGACGAGGGCCTGTCGCGGCGAGGGTTTTTCGGGGCCGCCTCGGCCGCCACCGCGGCGGGCACCGCCGCATCCGCCGCCCGCGCCGCCGGCGCGGGCGGCCGGATCCGCATCGGCTTCATCGGCCCCGGCGGGCAGGGCTTCGGGAGCCATGTCAAGAACCTCGTCCAACTGCGGGCCGACGGGGCGCCTGTGGAACTCGTCGCCGTGTGCGACGTCTACAAGAATCAGGCGGAGATGGTCGCCGGCTTCATCAAGGACCGGACCGGCCGGGAGCCGCGGCGTTACGGCGACCACCGCGAGTTGCTCGCCGACGACGGGATCGACGCCGTCACGATCGCCACCCCCGACCACTGGCATCACCGGCAGATCATCGATGCCCTGCGGGCCGGGAAGCACGTCTACGTCGAGAAGCCGATGACGAGGACCGTCGAGGAGGCGCTCGACGTCGTCGGCGTGTGGCGGGAGTCGGGCAGGGTGCTGCAGGTGGGCGTGCAGGCGACGAGCCTGGCGATCTGGGATCATGCCCGCGGGCTCATCGACGCCGGGAAGCTCGGCAAGGTGGTCGCCTTCCAGACCGATTTCTCGCGCAACTCCGCCATGGGGCAGTGGCGGTATTACAAGCTCGAGAAGGAGATGACGCCGGCGAACATCGACTGGCGCCGGTGGCTCGGTGTGGCCGAGGGGCTCGCGCCCGACATGCCCTTCGACCGGGCCGTATACCGGCAGTGGCGATGCTACTGGCCCTTCGGATCCGGGATGTTCACCGACCTGTTCGTGCACCGGCTCACGGCCATGCTCAAAGCCACCGGCCTGCGGTACCCCGCCCGCGTGGTCGGTGCCGGCGGCATCTACCTCGAACTCGACGGCCGCAGTGTGCCCGACGTGGCCACGGTGGTGGCCGACTACGAAGAGGGCTGCCAGGGCCTGATCAGTTCGACCATGTGCAACGCCAACGCCCGCATCCGGCAGGTGATCCGCGGCCACCACGGCGCCTTCGACTTCGGCCACGGCGAAGACCTCACGGAGCTGAAGTTCATCGCCGAGCGGCCCCAGGTCACGCTCGATAACGGCATCAAGGATGAGGTGATCCGCGTCGGCCGCACCGTGGAGCGGCTGGCCGACAGGGCCGACAGGGACTCGGGCTACCTGCATTTCCTCGATTGGATCGAGGCCATGGAGGCGGGCCGGCCAGATGTGGTCCACAACCCGCCCGACCTCGGTGCGGCGGCGGTGGTGACGGTGATTCTGGGCGCGATGAGCCACCGCAACGGCAAGGTCTACCACTTCGACGCCAGGACCGGCACGTATGGCGACGGCGGTCCCGACTGGGCGAAACGGTGGGAGGCGCTCTCCGCCGCCCGCGGCAAGCCGCGGCAGGTGCCCGGCTGGCATGCCGGCGACACCGGCAGCCTCCTCCACCCGGAGGAGCATCAGAAGCTCGCCGGCCCATGGATCGATGGCCGGGATCCCGCCGGGGCGTGAAGCCGGTCGTGGGCGATGGCGAGCCTGTCCGCGAACCGGAATGGCAGGATGGATAAGGTGGGGCGAAGCGATCCATATCACGCGTGATGCGTATAGTTCTTCAGCCAAGGAGGGCTCAATCATGGATCCCCACTTCAACGAGTATCTGGCGGCGATTGCAGGGATGCACGACATCTACGGCGACCGGCCGGAGGAGCACCCGACCGACTTCCACGTGTGCTCCGCCAGCGCGGGCGTCGAACAGGCCGCAGTCTCGGTCGCCGCGGCCTGAACCGGTGCGGCTCCAAGAGCGCCTGCTGCAGGGGTGCGGCGAGCTATACTTCGGTCGGCGGGATCCGCGGCGTCCTGCCCCCGCACGCCACCCGCTGGACTGTCGTCATGACTCGTTGCACGCGCTGTCGCCCCGGCATGCTGGGCTTCGCCGCTGCCGCCCTCTGCGGCCTCGCCGTGTCGGCCGAGCCATCACCGTTCCCGCAGCGTGGCGTCGATCCGCGGAACACGGGGCGGACGGACGTGGCCCCGGTGACCGACCCGCGGCTGGCCTGGGAGCGCGAAGTGCCCAGGCTCAACGACCATGAGCGGCTGGCGATGGTGGCGGGCCCCGGCGGTCGGCGGCTGCACGCCGTGGCCGGCAGCCATCTGATCGCGATCGATTCCGACTCCGGCGAGATCCTCGACCTGCTTCCCGGACCTTTTCTCGGCGGCCCGACGATCGAGGCGACGACGCTCTTCGTGACCGGCGCTGATTGGGTGCGGGCATACGACGTGGCGGACGTGAAGCCGGCGGAACGCTGGACTTTCTCCACGGCGGCCCCGATGCAATCGCCCTCCAAGTACAGCGAGTGCATGGGCGGGCGGTCCGCCGCCACTGTGGTGGGCGACCTCGTGCTGGTCGGCGGGCCGGGCAAGACCGGCTGCTACAAGTTGTTCCAGGACACGCGGCTGTATGCGATCGACCTGGCGACCGGACGGCAACGCTGGGTGCTGGACACCGGCCGCATGGTCTGTCCGTCGATCGCCGCCGACGCCGGGCTCGGGTTGTGCTTCTGCGCCGTGTCGGGCGAGCCCATCGAGCGAGCCGTCAAGGACAAGGCCGGCCACGACGTGATCCGGCCGGGCGAGAAGACCAACGGCGCGCTGCTCGCCGTGGGCTTGCGGGACGGCGGTGAGCGGTGGCGCCGGCCACTGGGCACGTCGAGCACCGCCTCGGGGCCGGCGATCGCCGACGGGGTCGTCTACTGCGCGGGCGACACCGAGGTGATGGCATTCGCGGCCGCCGACGGCCGGGAGTTGTGGCGGGTGCCGCGCACCAACGTCCCGCGGCACGACGCGGGGCAGGGGCCGGTCCAGCAGGTCGTGCTCACGGGCGACCTGTTCGTGATCGCCCAGGACCGGGTCGTGGAGGCACACCGCCGCGGCGACGGCGGCCTTGCCTGGTCGCTGAAGCGCGACGACATCGGCAGCCTGGTCGCCGCTCGCGACGTGCTCTACACGGCCGCCTACCATTCCCCCTTGGTGCAGGGCATCGACCTCGCCAGCGGCCGGGTGCTGTGGGAGCACCGGCTGCCGAAGGACGTGAAGCAGTCGGTCGGCTGGCTGTGCCCGCTCGACGGCCGGCTCGTGATCGGCAACTACTCGGCGAAGATCTACTGCCTGGAGAATGCCCGCTGACGCAGAGGTCGGCGTTCACATTCCTCGAAAAAAGACGGTTCCGGCAAGAAGGCGACTCAAAAACGACTCACTTTGTAGGCCACAGAACCCCGCAGGAGGTCTCATGAGTTCGCACGGGGCCCCCGGGAGGTGTTCGGCAAAGGGCCGCGACCGACGAATCCCCTCCCCGGTACCTGCCCAGCGATCATGCCACGGCAGAGCCGGGCTCCGAGACCGCAGTCAGGTACACTTGGACGATGCCGAAGATTTTCGAACAAGATGGCTATTCGTTTTTCTTCTACAGCAATGACCACGCCCCCATCCACGTCCATGTTCGCCGGGGTGGGGGTGAAGCAGTGTTTGTTGTCGATCCGGAAGTAGAACTGCGTGAATCAGTCGGGTTCAATGTAAGAGAGCTCTCGCGAGCGGAGGACCTCATCGATGACCACCTCGAACTCATCAAACAAAAATGGGCCGAGCACCTTGGCTGATCGTGCCCTGAAGGCATGGCATGAGCGAGGAATGATCTTTGTCAGATTCTCCAGCGGCCATGAGGTGAGTTTTCCTACCAAGGGCAACCCGCGGCTGGAATCTGCTGCCGAGGAAGATGTGGGCCGTATCGAAATCTCTCCGTTTGGTCTGCACTGGCCGACGCTCGACGAAGACCTGTCGTTTGCGGGAATCTTGGAGGGGCGTTACGGTCAACGGTGACGGCACGCCCTGCGCATACCGGCCAGTGATCACAGCACCGGGCAAGGCTGCTGGCAACGCTTGATCGACGATGCTGGGTGCGGCTCGATGCAAGCCGGTGCGGCACCCTGCGAAGAGAGCTCCCCGAGTAGGATCGGCAACAACCTGCTTTTTCCGCAGGAATGAGCCAGATGCTAGCGGAGAGCGACGCAAAATCCGACGCACGCGGGACTTCGCACGGAGCCGCAGGGGGGCATGCAAGGGGCCGCGGCAAGGCCGCGTGAGACGCATCACCCCTCGCTCGTCGTCTCGACGCTCGCAGAAACGCCATCGACAGGGCTATCTTCATGCGCCCTTGGAGGTAGCGATGAACAACGAACGCGGTCATAGGCTCATCTCGGCGGCGCTCACTGTCGTGCTCATGCACGGCGTGGCGGGCTCCGCCGAGCCCACCCGATTCGAGGCCTTGAGCAGCCTTCCCTTCTCGGAAAACCGGCCCACGTCGGAGACGGCGCACACCCTGCGCGATGAACTGCTCTTCCAGCGGGCGACGCAGGCGTATCTCTGGGCCTTGCCCCTGATCAACACCCTCGGCATGAAGGTCGGCTCGGAAAAGGTCTTCGGCGCGGGCTACAACGTCCTGCCGGTCTGGAAGAAGCGTCTCGACGCCAAGACGCTGGTGACGACTCCCAACTCCGATGTCATCTATGCCATGGGCTATGTTGACCTCGGCAAAGATGGCCCGCTGGTGTTCGAGGCTCCGCCCAACCTGCAGGGCATCCTCCTCGACGCCTGGCAGCGACCGATCCCGGTCGATGGCGGCAGGTTCTTCGGGGACGTCGGACTGCCGGGCCCCGACGCCGGCAAGGGGGGAAAGTTTCTGCTCGTGCCGCCGGGCTACGAGGGCGCGGTGCCGAAGGATTTTTTCGTCTACCGCTCGCCGACCAACAACGTGTTCGTCTTCCTGCGGGCGTTCTATCAAGACCCGAGAAATCTGACGCCCGCCGTCGCGCTGATCGAACAGTCGAGGATCTATCCGCTCACGGGCAGGGACACCGCCAGACCGATGCAGTTTCCCGATGCCTCGGGTGTGCCGGTCAACATGCTGCCGATCAGCGACGGGACAGCGTTCGATGAACTCGCGAAACTCGTGGCGAGCGAGTGCACCACCCTCTCCGACTCTGATTCGCTCGGCATGCTGGCATCGATCGGCATCGCCAGGGGCCAGCCCTTCGCGCCCGACGCGAAGACACGGGCGATTCTCGATCATGCCGCAAAGACGGCCTACAAGATGAGCCGCGTCATCGGCTTCGAAGAAGCGGTGGCCGGTCGTTCCCTGCGGATGTATCCAGACCGCCGGTGGATCAACCCCATGGCCGACGCGACCCCGGAGAATCTTGCGGGGCCTTTCGACCTCGGCTGGCGGAGGGTGTCTGGCGGATATCTCGATCTCGACGCCCGGATCTGGTTTTTCACGAATTACTACTCGGTCAGCCCCGGCATGCTGTCGCAGACGCCCGGCCGGGGCGCGAAATACATGATCGCCTTCGTTGACGGTCGCGGAGCGAATTTGTCGGGCGGCAGCAACTACCGCCTCCGTCTGCCGCGTGACATACCAGCCGCCAATTTCTGGTCGGTGACGCTCTACGAAGCCGAAAACGGTTCGGGGCTCGCCAACGGTCAGCCGTTCCCGTCGCTCGGTTCGCGTGACGCGCCGGCACAGAACGCCGACGGCAGCACGGACCTCTTCTTTGGGCCCACGGCACCCGCGGGCAAGGAGGGAAACTGGCTCGCGACGGTACCGGGCAAGGGGTACTTCGCCGTCCTTCGGCTGTACGGCCCGACCGCCGCCGCCATCGACAAAAAGTGGAAGCCCGGCGACATCGAGAAGGTGCCGTGACCATGAAACGACTCGCTTCCCGGCTCGGCCCGCTCGAACTGGAGAACGGCTATCCGACCAACGCCACAGTCGCCAAGATCTTCGACGACATCGACTACCAGAGGGCGTGTCAGGCCTACCTCTGGGCGCTGCCGCTGATGGCGATGCAGCAATGGCAGAGCGAGCATCTCACCAAGTTCGGCGCTGGCAAGGTCGACTATGTCGACTACCTCACCTTCCAGGACAAGCTCGGCCTGCTCACGGCTAATGCCACGACGCCGTACATCATGGCGTTTCCCAACCTGACGGAAACCGGGCCGCTGGTGTTCGAGGTTCCCGCCGGCCCCACGGCAGGCGGCTTCACCGATTTCTGGCAGCGGCCCATCACCGATTCGGGCCAAACCGGCCCCGACAAGGGCGCGGGTGGCCGGTATCTGATCCTCGGCCCCGAAGATCCGGAGATGAAGCCGGAAGGGTATTTCGTCTTCCGTTCGCCCACAGTGAACGTGTGGTCCGCCCACCGCGTGCTCGATCCCGATCCGGCGAGAGCGAAGCTCCTCATCGACGGATTGAAGATCTATCCCTACAGCCGGCGTGACAACCCGGCACCGACCCGCCACGTCGCGCCGGCGGGGCGGCCCTGGAGCGGCGAACAGCCGCGCGGTCTCGCCTACTGGGAAGGCCTTGCGAAGATCATTCAGGAGGAACCGGTCCACGAGCGTGACCGGATGGTGATGGGGATGCTTCAGCCGTTGGGCATCGAAAAGGGCAGGCCTTTCAGCCCGACCGACCGCCAGCAGCAGCTTCTCGTCGACGCCGCGCAGACCGGAGAGGTGATGGCCCGGACCATCGCCTACCACAAGCGATTCGAGGGCGCGAAGGTGTGGCCCACCAGAAACTGGGACCAGTCGCTGTTCCTCACGGAGACTAATCAGGAAGCTCCGCACCATACGCAGTTGGACGAGCGCACGAGCTGGTTCTACGAGGCCGTCGGCGTCTCCGTGGGCATGATGGGCCGCGCCGTCGGCGTCGGGCAGGTCTACCTCGAGGCCGCGAAGGACAGCCGGGACCGCTGGCTCGATGGCGGCAAGACCTATCGCCTCACGGTTCCAAGGGACGTTCCCGTGGCACAATTCTGGTCTGTCACCGTGTACGACAACGAGACCCGGTGTTTCGTCAACTCAGGCGTGTCGCCGGATCGTTCGTCGCGTGATGCCATCGTCACAAACGCTGACGGCTCCGTGGACATCACCTTCGGCCCCACTCCCCCCGCCGGCCTGCCTGAGAGCAACTGGATCAAGACGCTCCCGGGCAAAGGCTGGTTCAGCTACTTCCGCCTCTACGGCCCCACCGAGGCCTACTTCGACCGCGCTTGGGTGCTCTCGGATATCCAGCCGATCGATTAGACGATTGAAAAGACCGAACTGCAGAACGACTTGCGTCATCCTGCGGCACGCTGCGACGAAAGCTCCCCGAGTAGGAACAGTCCGATCTGCATTTTCCCGGGGAAAAAACGGGAGTCCGCCAAAATGGGACGTAAAAAGCGACGTACTCGCCAAGTGGGGGATTCTTTGCATGAATCCCCGCATCCGAATTCAAGCGGACCGGTGGCTATCAGCAGGTAGTCCGTTTTTACGTGGTCGGCACCTAAGCGATTTAGCCCGGAAAACACCGGCC
>JBIIDT010000085.1:0-12771 GCA_044238145.1 Pirellulales bacterium
TGACGGTGAGCGGCGTGAAGGATGGGCGGTTCGTGTTCGAGGAGATCCTCGACGCCAACGCCGTCGAGCCGCCGGCCACTCCGGAGCCGCGGCCCTAGGAGCCCGTGTCGCGACCGTGCAGTTCTTCCTCCAGCAATGCCTGATCGGACTCACCAACGGCGCCCTGATCGCGCTGGTGGCCCTCGGCTACACCATGGTCTACGGCATCATCCGCCTGATCAACTTCGCCCACGGCGACCTGATCATGCTCGGGGCCTGCCTGGCGCTGTCGCTGGTGGGCGGCCTGGGGCTGGCCGCGGGGGGCACGACGGCCACCTGGGGAAGCGTCGCCCTGCTCGTCGTCGCCTGCGGCGTGTTCTGCGGCGCGATCAACGTCGCGGTCGACCGGATCGTCTACCGGCCGCTGCGGAACGCGCCCAAGCTGGCCCCGCTCGTCTCCGCGATCGGTGTGTCCTTCATCTTCATGAACGTCGGCCTGTTCTGGCTGGGGCCGGCCGACCGCTCGTTTCCCGAGCTGCTGCCGGCCACGAACCTGCTCGGGGGCGAGGGGCTGCAGTTCACGGCCAAGGACCTGCTCGTCCTCGTCGTGGTCCTGCCGCTGATGGCCGCGCTCTCCGTCCTGGTGCGGTCGACGCGGCTCGGCAAGGCGATGCGGGCGGTGTCGCAGGACCCGGTGGCGGCGGCGCTCGTGGGCGTGGACGTCGATCGCGTGATCGCGGCGACCTTCTTCGTGGGCGGCTTCCTCGGCGGGGCCGCGAGCGTGATCTACGGCCTGTACATCAACACGATCGGCTTCCAGATGGGCTTCCAGAACGGCCTCTACGCCTTCACGGCGGCGGTCCTCGGGGGGATCGGCAGCATCCCCGGGGCGGTCGTCGGGGGGCTGGTCATCGGTCTGGTGCGGGCGCTGTCGAGCGCCTACGTGGGCGAGCGGTGGACGGGGGCGATCGTGTTCGCGATCCTGATCGTGATCCTCGTGTTTCGCCCCGAGGGGCTGCTCGGGAAAGCGGCCAAGGAGAAGGTATGAACGCCGCGACGGACGTGACGGGGGCGGTGACGGCGTGGGCCCGCGTGAACGCCTTTCTGCGGGAGCGCTGGGATTTGGTCGCGCTGCTGGTGCTGGCGGTGGCACCGCTGGTCGTTCCGGCGCTCGGCGGGGCGCTCGGGGGCCAGGTGACGACGCTCTTCATCTACTGCATCCTGGCCCTGGGGCTCAACGTGATGGTCGGCTACACCGGCCTCGTGCACCTGGGGATCGCCGCCTTCTTCGGGATCGGCGCCTACTGCTACGCCGTCCTCACCGTGCCGATGTACCCGTTCCAGATGCGGTTCGTCCTGGCGGCGGCCATCAGCGCCCTGGCGGCGGCCGCGGTGGGCCTGGCCCTCGGCGCCCCGACGTTGCGGCTGCGGGGCGACTACCTGGCGATCGTCACGCTCGGCTTCGGCGAGGTGGTCAAGGTGACGCTCCGCAACCTCGAGCAGATCACCGGCGGCATGAAGGGCCTCAACCCCGTGCCGCCTCCCGGGGCCGGCGTGCGGGTCGGCGGCCTCGACCTCGGCCTCGCGTTCGCGGTCGACCCGCGGTGGTTCTACTACCTCGCCCTCCTCGTGCTGGCCGGCGTGGTCGTGGCGATGCGGCGGCTGGAGAGCTCGCGGCTCGGACGGGCCTGGGTGGCCGTTCGCGAGGACGAGCTCGCGGCCGCGGCGATGGGCATCTCGGCGACGCGGGTCAAGCTGTCGGCGTTCGCCATGTCGTCGGCGGTGGCCGGCCTGGCGGGCTGCCTGTACGCCGCGAGCCTGTCCACGACGGCCGACCCCAATGCCTACGACTTCAACCGCTCGATCATGGTGCTGTGCGCCGTGATCCTCGGCGGGCTGGGCAGCATCCCCGGCACGCTCCTCGGCGTGGCCCTGCTGGTCGGCTTCGACACGGTGCTCGCGCCGTGGGCCGACGCCTGGATCCAGCAGCTGGACGTCAATCCGTCGGGATCGAGCCTGCTCTCGTTCAGCGGCTGGCGGCTGGCCATCTTCGGGCTGGCGCTGATCCTCGTGATGCGGTTCCGGCCGGAAGGGCTCGTGCCCTCGCGGCGGCTGGCGGCCGAACTGCACGAGGAGCACCCATGAACCGGACCGAGGCCGAACGGGCGGCCCTCGTCGGCACGCCCCCGCTGCTCGCGGTCGAGGGCGTCACGGTCCGCTTCGGCGGCCTGGTGGCGGTCGCCGATCTCGACCTCGACGTGACCGAGGGAAGCATCGTCTCGCTGATCGGCCCCAACGGCGCGGGCAAGACGACCGCCTTCAACTGCATCAGCGGCGTCTACGCGCCGACGAGCGGCACGGTGCGTTTCCGGGGGCGGAGGCTGGAGCGGGCGTTCTCGCCGGGCACGGTCTGGTCGGCCCTCGGGGTCGCGTTGCTCACCGGGCTGCTGTTCGCCGCCGCGGCCGTCGACGTCGATCGGCTCTGGCTGGCGGTGGTGAAGCGGGGCATGCTCACCGGCGAGCCGTTCACCCTGGCCGGCGCGGCCGACCGGCTGCGGGGCTACTTCCGGGCCGAACTGGCCATCGACCAGCTGGCGGGCAAGTGGCGGGTGGTGAGCGCCGACGGCAGCGACGTGCTGGCGATCCGCCGCGGGCTCGACGAGGCCCGGGCTGTCCGCAACGAGCTCCAGGCGGCCGTCACCGCGCGGCGGGCCGGGCCGGGAACGGTGCCCGACAAGACCGACACGCAGCGGCCCGACGCGGCCGCCGGCCCGCGGCTGCCGTCGCTCGACGAGGCGGTGCTCGACCGGCTCGCGGCCGGCAAGGCGCGGATTCGCCGGCGCGGCATCCTCGGCTTCCTGTTCGGGGCCGCCCTCGGCGGCGCCGGGACGCTGGCGGTCTGGCGGCGCGGCCGCCGCGCGCCCGACGTCGTGGCCCGGGCGGGAATCTCGCGCACGTTCCAGAACATCCGCCTGTTTCCCAACATGACCGTGCTCGAGAACGTGCTCGTCGGCCTCGACCGCACCATTCCCGGCGGGGTGGCGGCGATGCTGTTTCGCACGCGGCGGAACCGGGATGCCGAGGCCGCCGCCGCCCGCAGCGGCTTCGAGGCGCTCGAGTTCGTGGGGCTCGGCGGCGAGGCGAATCGGATCGCCGGCCAGCTGCCCTACGGCGACCAGCGGCGGCTGGAGATCGCCCGGGCCCTGGCCACCGGCGCGACACTCCTCCTGCTCGACGAGCCGGCGGCCGGGATGAACCCCGCCGAGACGCAGGAACTGGCGGCGCTCGTGGAGCGGATCCGGGGCCGCGGCGTCACGGTGCTGCTCATCGAGCACCACATGAACGTCGTGATGCGGATCAGCGACCGGGTCGCGGTGCTCGACCACGGCGTGAAGATCGCGGAGGGGACGCCCGCGGAGGTCCGGGCCGACGCGAAGGTGATCGAGGCCTACCTGGGCGGGGAGGCGTGAGGCCGATGCCGCTGTTGGAAGTGGAGCATCTCGTGGCGGGCTACGGGCCGATCCGGGCCCTCGACGGCGTCTCGCTCGACGTCGAGCCCGGGGAACTCGTGGCGATCATCGGGGCCAACGGCGCCGGCAAGACCACGCTCCTGATGGCGATCTCCGGCGTGGTGCGGCCGCGGTCGGGCGCGATCCGCTTCGCCGGCCGGTCGCTCGCGGGCCTGCCTCCGCACGAGGTGATGCGGGCGGGCATCGCGCAGGCGCCGGAGGGACGGCGGATCTTTCCGCGGCTCACCGTGCGGGAGAACCTGGAACTCGGCGGCTTCACGAGGAACGATCGGGGCGGGCTCGCCCGCGACATCGACGAGGCCTGCGGCCTGTTTCCCGTGCTCGGCCAGCGGCTGGGCCAGCTCGGCGGCACGCTCTCCGGGGGCGAGCAGCAGATGCTGGCCATCGCCCGGGCGCTGGTGGGCCGGCCGCGGCTGCTGCTCCTCGACGAGCCGTCGCTGGGACTCGCGCCCCTGATCGTGGCGAAGGTCTTCGAGGTGATCGCGGCGCTCTCCGCCCGCGGCATCGCCGTGGTGCTCGTCGAGCAGAACGCCCGCGCGGCCCTCCGGCTCGCCGCCCGCGGCTGGGTGCTGGAGACCGGCCGCGTGACGCTCGCGGGCTCGGGGGCCGATCTCGCCGCCGACCGCCGCGTCCGCGACGCCTACCTCGGCGAGGCGTGAGCGGCGGCTGCCCGCCGCCGCGGTCACGATCGCCCGGCGCCCCGCGCCTTCGCCGCGATCACCTCCAGCAACTCGTCCCAGCTCTTCACGAAGGCGGCGGCGCCCTGGGACTGCAGCTCGTCGCCGAGCGCGGCGACGTCGATGCCGGCGGCTGCGACCTCGGCGAGCACCCGGCCGGCGTCGCCGCCGTCGGCGGGCAGCGTCCCGCCGAGCGTGCCGTGGTCGGCGAACGCCAGGAGCGTGGCCTCCGGGATCGTGTTCACCGTCAGCGGGGCCGCCAGCCCGCGGACGTAGAGGTGGTCCGAGAGGGCCGGGTCCTTCGTGCCCGTGCTCGCCATCAGCAGCCGCTGCGGCGGCACGCCGAAGTTGGCCAGCCGCTGCCAGCGGTCGCCGGCCAGGAGCGACCGGTAGGCCGCGTAGGCGTCGGCCCCGATTGCGAGGCCGAGCCGGTTGGCGAGCCCGGGTGGAAGCCGTTTCGCCGTGGCCGCGTCCCAGCGGCTGATGAACAGCGACGCCACCGAGCAGACGCGGGGATCGAGGCCGGCTGCGATCCGCCGCTCGACGCCCCGCATCCAAGCCTCGGCGGCGGCCAGGTACTGCCCGCGGGTGAAGAGCAGCGTCACGTTCACGGGCACGCCGGCCGCCGTCGCCTCCTCGATCGCCGGCAGCCCCGCGCGGGTGCCGGGGATCTTGATGAACAGGTTCGGCCGGGCGGCCCGGCCGTGGAGGTCGACGGCGGCGGCGAGCGTGCTCGCCGTGTCGTAGGCCAGCCGCGGCGACACCTCGAGCGACACCCAGCCGTCGAGGCCGCCGGTCCGCTCGTGGACCGGCCGGAAGAGGTCGGCCGCCCGGGTGAGATCCTCGAGCGCGAGCGTGAAGAAGACGTCCTCGGCCGCCGCGCCCCGCCCGGCGTGATCCGCGATCGTGCCGTCGTAGGCGGCCGAGTTCTTGACCGCCAGGTTGAAGATCGTGGGGTTGCTCGTCAGTCCCGTCACCGACAGCTCGCGGACGTACCCGGAGAGCGTGCCGTCGTCGAGCATGGTGCGGGTGATGTTGTCGAGCCACAGGCTCGTGCCGAGGTCGCGGAGCGCGGCGGTGGGGGTGGTGGGGGTGGTGGGCATGGGGAGGTCGCCTCCAAACAGGATGACTGGCTCGCAGGAGGGGCCGGCTGCGGGACGGCATGAGTTGCGTCGCTGGCGAAGGTCCGCCACGCTCCGCATCCTCACGCCGATCCCTCCGCCTCCGCACTCGGGTCGGGTGGCATCGATGTGTGAATCATTGTTCCGGCTCCCGGCCCGAGACAAGGTCGAGGATGGCGGGGCCGAAGTCGGCCAGCCGCTTCTCGCCGATGCCCTTGCAGCGGAGCAGGGCGGCCGGGGACGACGGCTTGTGGCGGGCGATCGCCCGCAGGGCCTTGTCGTCGAGGATCGTCCAGGCCGGCTTGCCCCGGGACTCGGCCACGCGGCGCCGCCAGCGCCGCAGCCGCTCGAAGAGGTCACGGTCCACGCCCTCCCAGTCGTCGGCCTCGACCTTGGTCGTGCGGGTCTTGGTGGCCCGCGGCTCGAGGAGCACGACCTCGCGGCCTCCGCGGAGCACCTCCCACGACTTCTCGTTGAGCGTGACCACGGGCCGGTCGCCGGGCGTGCGGGAGAGCAGTTCCTGGTCGAGCAGCTGGTGTACGAGGTTCTCGGCCGCCCGCTGCTCGAGGTCGGCGAGCAGGCCGAAGGTCGAGAGCCGGTCGTGGCCGTGCCGCGTCACGCCCTCGGTCTTCGCGCCGCGGAGCACCTCGCAGACGTGCCGGACGCCGAACCGCTCGCCCACCCGGGCCACGCAGGAGAGGATCTTCTGCGCGGTCACGGTGGCGTCGGGCAGGCTGCCCGTCTCTCCGAGGCACACGTCGCAGGCGCCGCAGGAGGCCCCCGGGTAGGCCTGTCCGAAGTACTCGGAGAGGGCCGCGTGCCGGCAGCGGGCGGCCTGGGCGTAGCGGCGCATGGCGTGCAGGTGCTCGAGCTGCGCGGCGACGTGCTTCTCCTGTCCGGCGGCGTCGAGCTCCGACTCGGCGGCGCTCTTGCGGACGAGCGACTCCCAGCTGAAGACGTCGGCCGAGGAATAGAGCAGCACGCACTCGGCGGCCAGGCCGTCGCGGCCCGCCCGGCCGGTCTCCTGCTGGTAGGCCTCGAGGCTCTTGGGCAGGGAGGTGTGGAGTACGAGGCGGACGTCGGAGCGGTCGATCCCCATCCCGAAGGCGACGGTCGCCACGACGACGTCGATCGTCTCGCCCGCGAAGGCCTCCTGGGTGGCGTGCCGCTCCCGGGCGTCGAGGCCGGCGTGGTACGGCCGGGCGAGGATCCCCTCGGCGGCCAGCCGGGCCGCGAGCCGCTCGGTCTCCTTCCGCGAGATGCAGTACACGATCGAGGCCTCTCCCCGGTGGCGGCCGAGGATCCGGAGCACCTGCTCGGCCCGGTCGGCCCGGGGGACGACCCGGTACACGAGGTTCGGCCGGTCGAACGTGCCGACGAGCTCCGCGGGGTCGCGGAGGCCGAGCTGCCGGGCGATGTCCGTGCGGACGCGGGGTGTGGCCGTGGCGGTGAAGGCGTGGAGGCTCGCGGCCGGGAACCGCTCGCGGAGCAGGGCGAGCTGCCGGTACTCGGGGCGGAAGTCGTGCCCCCAGTGGCTGATGCAGTGGGCCTCGTCGATCGCGAACCGCTTGACGCCGACGCTGGCCAGGACATCGAGCAGCCCGGTGTTCACGAGCCGCTCCGGGGCGGCGAACAGGAGCCGCAGTTCGCCGGCGGCGAGCCTGTCGCGGACGGCTGCCCGCTCCTCCGGGGACATGCCGCCGTGGATCGCGGCCGCGGGATAGCCGATCGCCTCGAGGGCGTCGACCTGGTCCTTCATCAGGGCCACGAGCGGGGAGACGACCACGTCGGTCGTCTCCCCGACCAGCGGCGGCAGCTGGTAGCACAGGCTCTTGCCCCCGCCGGTGGGCATGACCACGAGCGAGTCGCGGCCGGCGAGCGCCGCCTCGATCGCCTCGGCCTGCAGCGGCCGGAGCGTCTCGAAGCCCCACCAGCGGGTGAGCACCTCGGCGATGCGGCCGTCGGCGGGCGGCGTCGCGGCGGTCTCCATCTGCTCCTGCAAAACGGCTCCTTTCCGGGGCGGGTCAGGATAGCAAAGGCGGCGGTTCCCGGGCCCGCGTCCGCCGCGCGTGGAAAACCCCGCCCAGTGAGAGGGGTTGTCGCGATTGTGCGGGCGATTCGGCGTGCCCGGAGCCGGATCGACCCCCCCACCGAATCCTTGACCCGTCACCACGGCCGACGTAGGGTCACCGCGAGGCGTTGTCTGGCATCATCGACACGGTTTCCAGAGCAGGGTGGTATGGCTTCCATCTTCGAGCGGTCGCGGCGGTTCCCGGGTCTGTTTTCCAGTCGCAGCACGCGGGCCGAACGGGGGCGACGCGGTCGCCGCCGGTCCGGTGAACGGCTCTTGGTCGATCCGCTCGAGGCGCGACGGCTGCTGGCCATCACCGCGGGCACGCTCTACGGCGCGACGCCGGCGACCTGGACCGACGCCGACGGCGACACCGTGACCGTCAGCGTGACGGGCACGCTCGCGGCCGGGGCCGGCTTCACGGTCGACCTCGCGGGTCTGGCGACGGACAACGCCGACGCCACCACGATCGACCTCACGGGCCTGACCTTCGACAACGGCCTGCAGATCGTCGTGACGCCCAACGCCCTGTCCACGCAGCCGGGCACGGGCTTCGCCACGCTGTATTCGGCCGGCTACACGAACGTCTTCGAGATCACCAACGCCGACGAGACGATGAAGGCGACGACGGGCCTCGGCGGCATCCAGCTTTCGGCGGCGATCGTGAACTCGACGAAGCTCCCGGGCGTCGCGATCGGCAACATCACGCTCGACCCCGGTCAGGCGCCGTACGTCGACCGGATCAACACGCAGAACAACCAGCAGGCCACCGACTCGACGATGTACAACCCGGTCACGGGCCTGATCCACCTCGGGGGCATCGTGGCCGCGAGCGTGGAGAGCATCGTCATCGACGGCGCGATCAGCGCGAAGACCAACAACCCGCACGACCTCACCACCACCAACGACTTCCGTAGCGTCATCGAGGTGGAGGGCAGGATCGGCAGCATCGTGGGCCTGCGGAGCAACCTGCGGGCGAGCGTGCACGCGGACAGCATCGGCTCCATTCGCGTGGCCGCGATCTCCGGAGAGATCACCACCCAGAACGCCACCAAGGACCTGGCGATCAACCTCCCCAGTGCGTTCAGTGGCTTCATCAACTCGGCCGGCCACCTGCACCTCGGCTTCCCGATGGGAGATGCCTCGAAGATCACCGGTCAGATCAACGCCCTGGGCATCTCGGGCAACGTCAAGGAGGAGTTTCGCGACCTCGAGCGGTTCACCGACCCGCTCTACATCCCGGGAACGTACGCGGGGTCGATCAGCCTGTCGGGCAACCCGTTGACCGACGCCGGGAACGGGAACTTCCCCGAAGTGTTCGTGGACGGCCCGGCCCTGTTCGGCCTGCGCACCGACTTCGGGAACATCGGCAGAGTAAGCGCCGACTCCTTCGCCCCCACCTTCCTCGCCGAGGCCGACAACGGTTCGATCGGCGACATCGACGCCAGCCAGGGCGAGTTCGCCGGGCACCTCCGGGCGAAGAACGACATCGGGAACGTCCGGGCGGCGCTCGGATTCCTCGGCTCGGCGGTGAGCTTCACGGGCGACGTCGGCGATGTCTACTCGGCCGTCGGCGGCTTCGAGGGCTACATCCGCGCGGCGGGCGACGTGGGCGACATCCTCGTGTTCGACGCGTTCACCGGGCTCGCGGAAAACGAACTGGCGATCTCGGCCGGGGGTGACATCGGCACGATCGAGAGCATCGCCGGCGGCATCGAAGGGCTGATCCAGGCGGAGGGATCGATCGGAAACATCACCGCCGCGGGCAACGTCCTGGCGGCGATGCTCGCCCGCTCGGGCAGCATCGGGGCGATCACCTCGCGGGCCGGCTTCATGGAGGCCGTGTCGATCCAGGCGGGCACCGACATCGGGCCGCTGTCGCTGTACGCCGGCATGCTCGGCACGTCCATCGTCGCCGGTCGCGACCTCGGGCCGATCGACGTTCGCGTGGGCGGGATCGAGCTGAGTTTCATCCGGGCCCGCGACGTCGGGGCCATCACGATCGTCGACGGCAGCATGCAGGACGTCTCGATCGTGGCCGGCCGCGACGTGGGCAACGTCACCGCCTTCGGCAGCATCGCCAACTTCGGCCTGCAGAACGTCAGCATCGTCGCCGCGGGCGACATCGGCGTGGTCGACGGCCGCACCCACGTGGGCTACGGCCTCGAGCGGGTGAAGCTCGAGGCGGGTGGCGCCATCGCGGGCGTGACCGGCATTTCCTTCGGCGAGTTCGGCGAGATCATCAACGCGGGCATCATCGCGTCGAACTTCGTCTCCCGGGGCGCCGGGGGCATCGGCGACGTGTACGGCCGCGGTGCCGGAGCCGCGGGCATCGACACGACGCTGATCACGACCGAGCACCGCGACGGCTCGATCGGCGACGTGACCGGTGACGGCTGGCTCGACGGCCTGGTGGACGTCACCGTGGTCGCGATGAACAGCATCGGTGACATCACGGGCATCTCGGTCACCGACGGCACGGGCATCCTCCGCGGCTCGTACGACGCCAACTACGGCAGCATCGGCCAGATCAAGGCGGCCGGCGGCGCCAAGAGCGGCTACGGCGTCTTCGGCAGCCGGTTCCAGGCCACCGACCTCGACGAGGAGAACGTGGGCAACGGCCGGATCGCCGGCCTCACGCTCTCCGCGAACGCCAACGGCCAGGACGCCTTCAACGATACGAAGGTCCACGCCGGGTCGATCGGGCCGATCGCCGTGACGGTGCACGGCGGGCCGGACGGCAACGGGATGGTGGCGGGCGAGATCCGCGCGTTCAACGGCGCGATCGACTCGATCTCGGTCGACGTCCGGTCGCTCAACGGCTACGGCATCCAGGACGGCAAGATCACGGCCTCGGGCGACATCGGCCCGATGACCGTCAAGGCCTTCAACAACACCGCGATCTTCGGCGGCGAGTTCCAGAGCCGCGGCAACTTTATCGGCATCACGGCCGAGGCGACCAAGGGGGGCAACGCGATCGAGAACGCGATCTTCACCGCCCCCGGAAAGATCGTCGCCCTCGCGCCGTCCGACCCGCCGCCCGACGTGCAGGCCTTCGACCCGAAGGGCAATTTCGGCGCCATCACCGCCACCGCGGGGGGCACCAACGCCCTGTCGAACGCCATCGTCGGCTCCCAGTTCACGGCCATCGGCGACATCGGCCAGATCACGGCCACGAGCAAGGGGGCGGGCGGCATCGTGGAGTCGTTGTTCACGGCCGACTCGGACGGCGACTACGAGCCGCAGCCCGTCGGCTCGCTGCGGCCGTGGCTCGCGGCGGGCAACATCGCCGGGATCACGGTCGTCGCCGCCGGCCGGAACCTCGACGCTTCGAGCGGCATCGTCGACAGCCAGTTCGCGGCTGCGAACATCGGCGACCTGTACGTCGACGTGCAGACGGTCGAGGGGGGCAACGCGATCTTCGGCTCCACGTTCACCGCGACGACGGCCGTGTACGACGGCCGGGGCAACTTCGACAACACGGGGTCGATCGGCGACATCCTCGTCCGCAACCGCAGCCAGGCGGTGGCCGGCATCGGCACCGGTATCGAGAACTCGAGCTTCCTCGCCGGCTCGGCCGGCGCGATCGGCGACGTGCGGGTGACCACGAACGGGGCGAGCGGCATCACGCTGAGCACGTTCCTGGCGAACGTGCCCGACCTCGACCAGAACCGCTACAGTTCGACGATCGGCGCCATCACGGTCAACACCGGCCGGTCCCTGAACTTCACGTTGGTGCCCGCCGGCATCAACGCCTCGACGTTCGTCGCGGCGGCGGGAATCGGGGCCATCACGGTCGATTCGATCGGCAGCGGCATCACGGCGTCGGTGTTCACGGCCGACTTCGACTGGTTCGCCACCGTGGGCGACCTCCAGCCGGGCCCCATCGCGTCGATCACCGTCCGGGTGCCGGGCCGCAACGCCAGTGGCATCACCGGCTCGGCATTCGTCGGCTCGAGCATCGGCAACATCAGCGTCCGCCTGGAGCAGGACGCCGTCCGCGGCATCAATGCGGTGGCCCTGAGCACCTTCTCCGCCAAGACGGGCTCGATCGGCAACGTGACCGTCGTCAACGCCCAGTCCGCCCTGCCGACGCCGCCGACCCTCGGCTACGCCATCCTCACGTCCACCTGGTCGGCCGCGACCGGCATCGGGTCGATCACGATCGTGGGCCCGACCCTGGGGGCGGTGTTCATCGTGGGCGGCCAGCCGGTCGTCGTGGCGGCGGCGCCCGCCGCCGCGTCCGTGCCCGGCATCGGTCCCGTCACGGTGACGGGCGCCTCGACGGTCGACCTCACGCTCGACGCCCCGGGCGGCGCGCTCGGCGCGTTCTCCCTGCTCGATGCCCCGGCCGGTGCCGCCATCACGCTCACCGCCACAGCCGCGAGCATGGGGCCGATCGTCGTGGCGTCCCCCGGCTCCGCCGTGGCCAATCTGACGCTCAAGGCCCAGGTTGCGACCCTCGGCAGCGTCGCCGTCGACGGCAACCTCGACCTCCAGGGCTCCGCGACGCGGACGCTCGGCAACGTGACCGTGGGCGGAAACGCCACGCTGGCGACGGCGGGCCTGAACACGCTGGGCAACCTGTCGGTCACGGGCGCGCTCACGCTCACCGGCGGGCTCCCCGGCCTGCTGCAGGCCGGGAGTTTCACCGTCGGCTCGCTGCCGGGGCTCGCGAAGAGCGTGGCGATCGGCTCCCGATCCGCCCGCGGATCCTCGATCGGCGCGGTCTCCATCGGATCGATCACCCGGACGAAGCAGCAAAAGGGAACGTACGACTTCGCCTTCTCCACCTGGCAGGGCGTACCGAACGCGGTGGTCGCGGGCCGGGGGGCGAATGCGTCGAAGAACGGGGCCGCGAACGGTGGCGTCAAGCTGTTCCTCACGCCCGGCGGCGTCGCCCCGAGCAGCGGCCAGCCCACCAAGAAGAAGCCGAGTTGACGAGGCCGCAGATGCGCCGACGACTCGTTCGACGCGCCGCCCGAGCGGCATTCGAGACGCTGGAGCGTCGGCAGGTGCTTGCCGGCGACATCGCGGCCATCCTGCCGGTCGTTGGCACGCCGGCCGTCGATCCGCCCGCCGCCAGCGTGTGGAGCGCGCCGGCGTCGGTGCACTCCGCGTCGTCCCTGTTGGCAACGATCGTGCCCTACGCCGACACCCTGTTCGGTGACACGCAGGCCGTGGCGACGGACACCCGGGCCGTGGCCCGCGACCTCGCGCCTGTGGGCCGTGAGTTCCGCACCGAGCTGCCGATCGCGGTCGCGAACGTCCCGCTGGGGGCGACGGTGCAGCTGGAGGTGCTGACCGGCCTCACGACCTGGAATGGTCGGGGGGCGCCGGCCTTCCGCCCCGTGGGCCAGGGCCTCGAGGTCAACCTCCAGGCGGCGGGCGTC
>JBIIDT010000155.1:0-3600 GCA_044238145.1 Pirellulales bacterium
CAGTTCTTTGCCGAGCAACTGGCCTACGTGGCGCGGAAACTCGACGCGATCGACGAGGGGGGGCGGTCGGCGCTCGACAACTCGATGATCCTCTACTGCTCGAGCATGATGACGGGCAGCCACCAGAACGACCAGCTGCCGGTGGTCATGCTCGGCGGGGCCGGCGGCCGGATCCAGACCGGCCGCGTGCTCGACTACACGGGCAAGCCGGACCGGCAGATGTGCCGCCTGTTCCTCTCGATGATGGACAAGATGGGCGTGCAGCCGAAGACCTTCGGCGACGCCCGCGAGCCGCTCGCCGAGGTGTAGGCGAGGCTGGGTCGCTCGGGGTCGGGGGTGCCCAGCCATGCCGCCGGACGTTCGCTGCGGCCCTCCGGGCCTCCGCTCTCTGCATGTCCGCGGCGCTTCGGCATCCATGCCTGCGCTTGCTTCCATAGCCCGGCGGCACGGCATGGGCACCCCCTCCCGGGCAGCCCGCGTCCGGCTCGCTGCTCAGGCTCGGCCGAGGAAGTGGTGGAACGAATCGGCGAGCGCCAGCCACGAGGCCTCGATCACGTTCTCGCTCACGCCCACGGTGCCCCACACGGCCGCGCCGTCGGTGCTCTCGATCGAGACGCGGACCTTGGCCGCCGTCCCTTCCTGGGCGTTGATGACGCGGACCTTGTAGTCCACGAGGTGCATCCGCGCGAGGGCCGGGTAGGCCGGCTCGAGCGCCTTTCGCAGGGCGGCGTCGAGGGCGTTCACCGGGCCGTCCCCCTCGGCCACCTCGTGCCGCTGGCCACCGGCGACGAGCAGCTTGACGGTGGCCTCGGTGCGGACGTCGCTGCCGGGGCGGCTCTCGACCGCGACGTTGTAGGCCACCGTCTCGAAGGCCGGCCGGAAGCAGCCTGCACAGCGGTCGACGAGCAGGTCGAACGAGGCGTCGGCCGCCTCGAACTGCCAGCCCTCGTTCTCCAGGCGGCAGACCTCGGCGAGCACCCGGTCGAGCAGGGCCCGGTCCTCCTTGACGTCCGGCCGCTTGACGAGGGCCGCGATGTTGGAGCGCCCGGACAGCTCGCTGACGAGGATCCGCCGCGAGTTGCCCACCTTCTCCGGGGCGATGTGCTCGTAGGACTCGGCCGCCTTGCTGACGGCGTGGACGTGCATGCCGCCCTTGTGGGCGAAAGCGCTCGTGCCCACGAACGGCTGCCCGGGGCGGTAGCTCATGTTGGCCGTCTCGTAGACGAACCGCGAGAGCTCGGTGAGGTGCCGCGTGCCCGTCCCGCCGAGGACCGTGTGCCCCGGCGGCTTGAGGGCCAGGTTGGCGACCACCGAGATTAGGTCGGCGTTGCCGCACCGCTCGCCGATGCCGTTGATCGTGCCCTGCACCTGCACCGCGCCGGCCGCGACGGCGGCCAGCGAGTTGGCGACGGCGAGGTCGCAGTCGTTGTGGCAGTGGATGCCGACGGCGGCGGCGCGGCCCGCGGCCGCGAGGGCGTCCCGGGCGGCGGCGGTGAGTCGCCCGACCTCGTCAGGCAGGGTGCCGCCGTTGGTGTCGCAGAGCACGATCCGCGTCGCGCCGGCGGCCGCGGCGGCCCGGATCGTCGCCGCGGCATAGTCCGCGTCGAGCTTCCAGCCGTCGAAGAAGTGCTCGGCGTCGTAGAACACCTCGCGACCGGAGCCCACGAGGTGGGCGACGGTGTCGGTGATCATCGCCAGGTTTTCCTCGCGGGAGACGCCCAGCACCTCGGCCACGTGGAACGCGGAGGTCTTGCCGACGATGGTGACCACGGGCGTGCCGGCGTCGAGCAGGGCCCGCATGCCGGGGTCCTCGGCGGCGGCCATGCCGCGGCGGCGGGTCATGCCGAAGGCCACGAGCCGCGAGCGGCCGAGCGACAGGCCCCGGGCCCGCTCGAAGAACTGGGCGTCCTTCGGGTTCGAGAGCGGGTAGCCCCCCTCGATGAAGTCGACGCCCGCCTCGGCCAGCCGGCGGGCGATCGCCAGCTTGTCCTCGAGCGAGAAGTTGACGCCTTCGCCCTGGCTGCCGTCGCGGAGGGTGGTGTCGTAGATCTCGATGGTGCGCATGCGGCGGCCGGGGAGATGGGAGGTAGGAAGAGGATACGGACGGCGACAGGCGGTGTAAAACGCGTCATTCGTCGGCAGTCATGCCGACTCCGTGTCCCACCGGCTCGGGGCCGGCAAACGTCTTGTCGCTGATGGCCGCGGCGGCCATAGGCTCCGCGAGCGTTCGCCGATCCCCTCGCCTGCCCGATCGGGTGGGATGCTCGTTTTGATCAACGATCAGTCCGCGTCGTCATCCTCGACGTCTTCGGCCTGATCGTCGTAGTCCTCGTCCGGGAAGTCGTCTTCCTCCTCGTCCGCGGCGAAGGCCTCCTCGCGGTCGATCTCCTCGTCGGGATCGAGCACGGCCGGGGCGGCCGCCGGGGCGGCATGCGGCTGGATCTTCAGCTTTCGGGGCGCGGGGTCGGGGGGCAGGGCGGGGCTGCCGCTGCGGGCGGCCCACTGCTCCATCGTGATCAGCACCTCGCGGGCCTGGCTGCCGGCGTACTGGCCGACCACGCCGTCCTCCGCCATGAAGTCGATGAGCCGGGCCCCGCGGCCGTAGCCCACGCCAAGCGCCCGCTGCAGGAGCGACACGCTGCCGCGACCCTCACGGATCACCACCTCCACGGCGGCCTCGTAGAGGTCGTCCTTGTCCTTGGGGCTGGCACCGCCCTTGGGCGCGTCGCCCGAGGCGGCCGGCTGGAGGTTCACCAGTTCCGCGGCGTACTGCGGCTCGCTCGTGCCGATGGCCGACATCACGCGGCCGATCTCGTCGTCGCTGAGGAACGTGCCCTGGCCGCGGAGGATCTGGCTCGTGCCCGGCGAGAGGAACAGCATGTCGCCGTTGCCCAGCAGCCGCTCGGCGCCCATCTCGTCGAGCACGACCCGGCTGTCGGTCCGGCTGGCCACCTGGAAGGCGATCCGGGCGGGCAGGTTGCTCTTGATGAGGCCGGTGATCACGTCGACCGTCGGCTTCTGCGTGGCGAGGATCAGGTGGATGCCCACCGCCCGGCTCTTCTGGGCCAGCCGGATGATGTGGGCCTCGATCTCCTTGCCCGCCGTCATCATCATGTCGGCGATCTCGTCGGCGATCATCACGATGAAGGGCATCGTGGTGGGGATCGCGGCCGCCTCTTCCTCGGACTCGGGCTTCATCCGCTTGAGGAGCTCCTCGCGGCCCAGCGCGTTGTACTGCGTCAGGTGCCGCACGCCCACCTTCGCGAGCAGGGCGTACCGCTCCTCCATCTTCTCCACGGCCCAGGCGAGGATCGCCTCGGCCTTCTTCATGTCGGTGACCACCGGGTGCATGAGGTGCGGCAGCGACTTGTACGGGGTGAGTTCGACCATCTTCGGGTCGATCATCAGCATCCGCACCTCGTCGGGCCGCCGCGTCATCAGCATCGAGACGATGATCGAGTTCAGGCACACGCTCTTGCCCGTGCCCGTGCGGCCCGCGATCAGGAGGTGGGGCATGCTGGCCATGTCGACCACCATCGGGTTGCCGGCCACGTCCTTGCCGAGGAAGATCGGGATCTTCATCGTCCGGCTCTTGTTCTG
>JBIIDT010000022.1:0-39625 GCA_044238145.1 Pirellulales bacterium
AAGGCCTCGGGCTCTTGCAGGCACTCGACGTGGTCGCACAGGGAGCGGATGGCGTCGATCCGCTCGGGCGAGCCGACCGGCACCGCCACGATGATCTTCCCGGCGCCGGCGGCCCGCACCGTGTGCAGCGCCGCGATCATCGTCGCGCCCGTCGCGATGCCGTCGTCGGTCAGAATCACGGTCCGCCCGGCGATCGGAGCCTGCGGCCGCACGGCCCGCACCAGGGCCCGGCGCCGTTCGATCTCGGCCATCTGCCGCTTCCGCTCCGCCTCGATGTAGGCGTCGCCGGCGTCGGTCATGGCGCTGGCAAAGTGGTTGAGATACACCTCACCGGTCTCCGACACCGCCCCGAGGGCGAGCTCCGGCTGGTGCGGAGCCCGCAGCTTCCGGGACAGGACCACGTCGAGCTCCACGCCGAGGCCGCGGGCGAGCACCGCCCCGATCTCCACGCCCCCCCGTGGGATCGCCAGCACGAGTGGCTTCTCGAGCGTCTCGCCGCGCAGCCGCTCGACGAGCATCCAGCCGGCCTCCTCGCGGTCGGCGAACGTGCGGTTGTTCATCGGCGTGGTCTCCCGGGGTCAGGCTTGCATGTGGAGGTGCTTGGCGAACCATTCGGCGGCGAGGCGGGCGGCCTCGTCGAGCGTGCCCGGCTCCTCGAAGAGGTGCGTGGCCCCGGGCACGACGGCCAGCCGCTTCTCGCAGCCGAGCAGGGCGTAGGCCCGCTCGTTGAGGGCCAGCACCTCGGTGTCGGCACCGCCCACGATGAGGAGCGTGGGCGCGTGCACCGCGGCGAGCTTGCGGCCGGCGAGATCGGGCCGCCCGCCGCGGGAGACGACCGCCGCCACCCGCGGGTCGCGGGCCGCGGCCACGAGCGCCGCCGCGGCGCCCGTGCTCGCCCCGAAGACGCCCACCGGCAGGTGCCGCGTCTGCTCGAGGCTCGTCACGAACTGGATCGCCGCCAGGAGCCGCTCCGCGAGCAGCGCCACGTCGAACACGTTCACGCGGTCGGTCGCCTCCTGCTCGGTGAGCAGATCGAACAGCAGCGTGCCGATCCACGACTCGTGCAGCACGGAGGCCACGAGGGCGTTCCGCGGGCTCGAGCGGCTCGAGCCGCTGCCGTGGGCGAAGAGCACGAGACCCGTGGGCGGGGCCGGCAGGCAGAGCCGACCGGGAAGCGTGAGGGCGGTGCCGCGGGCGCCCAGGGCGGGGACCGACACGTCGAACGACTCGACCTCGTGGACGAGCGTCATGGTTCGCCTCCGGTGGTGAAGAAGCCGCCGTGCCGCACGGCACCGCTGTGCGGGTGCTCGAGGTGCACGGCGCTGGCCTGCGGCCCCTCGTCCCCGTCCTCCTCGCTGTAGAAGACCGGACTGCCGACGTCGGCCATGCGGAAGTCCTGGTCGGAGATCGCATGGCGATGGAAGTAGATCTCGCGGCCGTCGGGCGTCTCGATGAAGCCGTAACCCTGGAGCGGGAAGAGCTGGGAGATGCGGCCGCGGGCCCGCGTCGCATGCCGCTTCTCGGCGCCCCGCAGGCGGCGGACGTGGTCCTCCAGCCGCCGTCGGGCCGCGAGAAAGGAGTCGCGGAGGGCGACGAACACATCCTCGTGGGCATGATCGAGATGGTGGTCGCGGTTGACGACGATCTCGCCTCCCGGGACGACGAGGTCGACCCGCACGGAATAGAGCCGACCCTCGCGATGGTGGCGGTGCGGCTGGGCGACGACGACATGGCAGCCGGTGATGCGGTCGGAGAGCCGCTCGAGCTGCGCGATGTGGTCGAGGGCGGCGTCGCGAACGGCCTCGTCGACGGGCAGGTCGTCGAACGAGACCTGGGGCTCGGTCTGCATGGGTGTCATCTCCTCGCGCGTGCAGGAGACGCCGCATCCCGGCCGCGTCGGCGGAACCTTAGCGGGCGGCGGAGCCGGCGGCCCGCGCGACCGCCGATGGCCCGCGATTCGCGGACTCCCGCCCGGGCGGACACCCGGTCGTGACGGCGCGGGGCCCGCCCGCCCCGGCAGGCGGGAAGAACTGGGCAACCCTCGCTGACGGAGCCCATCCGACCCAGGCCCCCGGGCCTGCGGCCGCACCCCTTCGATTCCGCGCCGGCCGCAGGCGACCTCACCGCCTGGGCAAAAACTGTCGATCGAAGAAGTGCTGCCGGCTCGGAGCCGGTCGCGAGGCACCATGCACGACCGCATCCTTCTTTCGTCGCGTCATCGACGGCGGCCGGCCCGCGTCGCGCTGGCCGGCTGCCTGCTGCTGGCCGCGACGGCCTGCCCGGCGGCGGATGTCTGGCCGCGGCCGGGCGAGGCGCTGCGGGTCACGGAGTCGGGCGTCCCGCTGGCGGAGGTGCCGGAGAACGCCCCGGTACCCGTGCCGCAGCAGGCGACGCAGGGACCGACGCCGCGGACGCTCGCGGAGTTCGTCGCGCTGGCGGAGCGGAGCCATCCGAAACTGCGCGCGGCACTGGCCGCAGTCGAGGCCGCCCGGGGCAAGGCGGTGCAGGCCCGGCTGTACCCCAACCCGATGCTCGCCGGAGCCTCGCCACAGATCTCGGGCGCCTTCAGCCAGTGGAACGGGTTCGTGACTCAGGACGTGGTGACGGCGGGGAAGCTCAAGCTCGCGCAGCAGGCCGCCCTCCGCGACGTGCAGAAGGCGGAGTACGACCTCATCCGGGCCCGCTTCGAGGTGCTCCGCGAGGTACGGCAGAGCTTCTACGCGCTGCTCGTCTCACAGCGCCGGGTCGAGATCTACCGGCTCCTGCTCGACATCGCCAAGCGGTCCTACGAGATCGGTCGGCAGTTGGCCGAGGCGGGCGAGGGCACGAAGGCCGACGTGCTGTTCTGGAGCATCGAGCGCGACCGGGCCGACGTCCGGCTGCTCAACGCCGCCGTGTTCATCGAGACCGGCCGCCGCGAGCTGTCGACCGCCATCGGCCTGCCCCGTGCCGACGTGGGACCGATCGACGGCGACCTCCTGCAGAAGCTGCCGCACTTCGACCTCAAGCCGCTCCAGGAGGAGGTGGTGCGGCGGAACGCCCGGCCACAGGCCGCGGAGGCGGCGATCGCCGGCTCCCAGTGGGCGCTCGAGCGGGCCGTCGTCGAGCCGATCCCGAACGTAAACGTGCTGGCCGGCTACCAACGGCAGGTCGACTATCCGCCGCTCGACCAGGGGCTCGTGCAGGTGATGGTCGAGGTGCCGCTGTTCGACCGCAACCAGGGCAACATCCGCGCGGCCCGGGCCGAGATCGCCTCGGCGCGGGCGGACCTGCGGATGACCGAACTCGACCTCGCCACGCAGGCGGCCCAGACCGTCGCCTCCTACCGGACCGCGCAGCGGATGGTGGAGTGGTACGAGGAGTTCATCCTCCCCAAGGCACGCGAGACCGTGCAACTCACGCAGCAGCTCTACGCCCAGGGCGAGGTCACGTTTCTGTCGCTGCTCCAGGCCCAGCGGATCCTCACCGAGACGGAGCTCGCGTACGTGGAGGCGCAGGCCGATCGCTGGACGGGCGCGGTGACGATCGCCGACCTGCTCCAGCTGGAGCGGTTCCCGATGGGCCCCGACGCGCCGGCGACGATGCCACATCCGCCGGCGGAGGGCCTGCCCGCGGCGTTGCCGGCCCCGCAGCCGCCGGCCATGCCGCTGCCCGCGCCCTGACCGGCCGTCACTCGACGAGGAACGGCACCTCGGCGGACGCCGTCGTGCCCGCGAGCGTGTCGGTGACGGCGATCTCCAGCCGGCCCCGGCCAGCGGCGGTGGCTGGCAGCCGCACCACGAACCGGGCGAAGTAGTCGCGGCGGCGGGCGACACAGGTCTCCGTGACCGGCTCGAACTTCCAGGCGTGCCATTCGCGGCCGTCCTCGGACACCAGCCGCAGCGAGGTGTCGATGCAGGTCGTGAAGCCGGCCGGCGATTCACCGGCCGTGAGGCCATCGAGTTCGAAGTACACGATCACCTCCTGCCCGGCGGCGAGGCGATCGTCCGGCACGCGGTCGACCACGCCCCAGGCCTGCACCCGCGAGGCGAAGCAGGCATTCCGCACCGCCAATGGCGGCACGGCCACGGCCGGCGGCTCGGGCGCGGCGACCTGCGGAGCCGGCGGGTCGATTACGGCGACGGCGGGCGGCGCGACGGGGTCCGCGGGCACGGGGGGCGACTGGGGCTCGGCCGCGGGCGTGGCGGGCGGCTCGGGAGCCGACACCGGCGCGGCAGTCGCGCCAGCGGCGTCGGCTGCGGCCACGTCGGTTGCGGCCGCGTCGGCGGTCGGGGCGGTCGGCGTTTGCGCGTCGGCGAGCGTCGCCGCGAACGCCTCGATCACCACCGGCCAGTCCTCCTGCTGGGTCGACTGCAGCGTGCCCACGAGCGCGGCCTGGGCGGCGGCGTCGAGCGTGCCGATCCGCGACAGCCGCTCGATGGCCTCGTCGATCGCGGCCTGGCGACGCTCGGCGTCGGCGCGGTCCGCGGCGATGTCGTTCTCCAGCGAATCGGCCGTGGTGGCCGCATCCTCCGGCGACGCGTCGGCGGCGGGCGCCGTGGGCCCCGCCTCCGCGGCATGCTCGAGTCCGTCCCACAGCGCGTCGCGCAGGTAGGCCGTGGTCAGCGCCGACGTGCAGCCGGTCTGGAACAGCAGGCAGGCCGCCGCGAACAGCCAGCGACGGATGGCCGGGCGGGGATTCCCCGAACAGGCGAGGCGGGTGTGTCGCATGGAGTGCATCTATGAGATCGCGGGAACGTTCTGCCGAGGCGGGCGCGGGCGCCGCCATGCGGGTCGGGAGGGTAGGGGCCGCCGCCCGGCCGGAGCAAGGGCAGACTGGGGGGCAGGCGACACTGGCAAACTGCGCAGGTTTGCTAGAATCCGGCCCGCCGTCCGCCGCCCGCCCCGAGGTTTTCCGGCTCATGCCCGCCACGACGTTCGCTCAGGAGACGGTGCCGGCGGAGTGGCCGCACCGCCACCTGCTCGACCTCGAGCGGCTCACCCCGGCGGAGATCAGGCTCCTACTCGACACGGCGGCCCTGTTCAAGGAGGCCACCGACGGCTGCCGCCGGAAGCTGTCGGTGCTCACCGGCTCGACGATCGTCAACCTGTTCTTCGAGAACTCCACCCGCACGAAGACCAGTTTCGCCCTGGCGGCGCGGCGGCTGGGCGCCGACGTCGTCGACTTCTCGGCCTCGTCGAGCAGCCTGTCGAAGGGCGAATCGTTCATCGACACGGCGAAGAACCTCGAGGCGATGGGCGTGGACGCCGTGGTGGTCCGCCACTCGACCCCCGGCACGCCGCACCTGCTCGCCCAGCACCTGGGCGTGGGCGTGATCAACGCCGGCGACGGCCCGCACGAGCATCCGACGCAGGGCCTGCTCGACATCTTCTCGATCCGCGAGCGGCTCGGCCACGCGGCGGGCGGCGGCCGCCCGGGCGACCTCACCGGCATCACCGTCGGCCTGGTCGGTGACATCGCCCACAGCCGCACCGCGCGGTCGAACCTGTGGGGGCTCGTCAAGCTGGGCGCGAAGGTGATCCTCTGCGGGCCGCCGACGCTCGTCTCGGACCGCTGGCGCGAACTCGGCGTGGAGGTGTCGCACGACCTCGATGCGATCGTGCCGCGGTGCGACGTGCTCAACCTGCTCCGGATCCAGTTCGAACGGCAGAACACCCGGCCCTTTCCGTCGGTGCGGGAATACGCCCACCTCTACGCCATGACCGGTGAGCGGCTGAAGCGGGCGAAGAAGGACCTGTTGATCCTCGCCCCCGGACCGATCAACCGGGGCGTGGAGGTGACGGCCGAGGTGGCCGACTGCCCGCAGTCGCTGATCCTCGACCAGGTCACGAACGGCCTGGCCGTGCGGATGGGAGTGCTCTGGCTGACCTGCGGCCCGCGGCGGGCCGGCTCGGCGGAGCGGCCCGCCACCCTTCCGGCGAGGACCGTCTGATGGCCACGCTTCTCATCCGCGGCGGCCGGGTGATCGACCCCGCGCAGGGCATCGACCGGGTGGACGACGTCCTCGTCCGCGACGGCCTGATCGTCTCGGTGGGGCACGCCGGCGGCCAGCCGCTCGGCCGGGCCGACGAGACGATCGACGCGGCCGGTCTGATCGTGACCCCCGGCCTGATCGACATGCACGTGCACCTCCGCGAGCCGGGCCGCGAGGAGGACGAGACGATCGAGACGGGCACGCGGGCCGCGCTGGCCGGCGGCTTCACGAGCGTCGCCTGCATCCCCAACACCGAGCCGCCCATCGACACGCAGGCCGCGGTGGAGTTCATCCACCAGAAGGCCGCCCGGGCCGACACCTGCAACGTGTTCGTGGTGGCCTGCGTGAGCCGGGGCCGCGAGGGCAAGGAACTCGCCGAGATCGGCCAGCTCGTCGAAGCCGGGGCCGTGGCCTTCAGCGACGACGGCGCACCGGTCTACGACGCGGAGCTGATGCGGCGGGCCTTCGAATACTGCCGGATGTTCGACAAGCCGGTGCTGGCGCACGAGGAGGTGCTCGAACTGTCCCGCGGCGGCGTGATGCACGAGGGGCTCGTGTCGCTCGTCCTCGGCCTGACCGGCATGCCGGCGGCGGCCGAGGAGGTGCTCATCGGACGTGACATCGCCTTGTCGGAGGTGACGGGCGGCCGGCTGCACGCGATGCACGTCTCCACCGCCGGGGGCGTGGCCCTGATCCGCGAGGCGAAGCGGCGGGGCCTGCGGGTGACGGCCGAGGCCTGCCCGCACCATTTCACGCTCACGGACGAGTGCCTGCGGGGCTTCGATTCGAACTTCAAGATGAGCCCGCCGCTGCGGACCGCGGCCGACGTCGAGGCGATCATCGCGGGGCTCGTCGACGGCACGATCGACTGCATCGCCACCGACCACGCGCCGCACGCCCGGGAGAAGAAGATGCTCGAGCTCGACCGGGCGCCCTTCGGCATCCTCGGCCTGGAGACGGCCGTGGGACTGGCCGTCACGCGGCTGATCGTGCCGGGCCGGCTCGGCTGGCCGCGGCTCGTCGAGGCGATGAGCACGCTGCCGGCACGGATCCTCGGCCTCAATCGCGGCACGCTGCGGGCCGGCGCCGCGGCCGACATCACGCTCATCGACCCGAGCCTCTCCTGGCGGGTGAACGTGCGGGAGTTCCGCTCCAAGAGTGCCAACAGCCCGTTCGACGGCTGGACGCTGCAGGGCAGGGCGGTGGCGACGATCGTGGGCGGTCGGGTGAAGTATCGGCTGGGGGGATGACCCTGCGGCCCCGGCGGGCGGCGGGCCGCGGCCATGAAGCTGATCATCGACGGCTACAACCTGCTGCACGCGTCGGGCGTGTTCGGCACCGGCCGCGGCGAGCGGGCCTTCGAGGAGTCGCGGCGGGCCCTGCTCGACATGCTCGCCGACCTGCTCGGTGACGAGGTGGGCCAGACGGTGGTCGTGTTCGACGCGGCCCGGGCCCCCGACGGCCTGCCGGGCCGGCTGACGCACCGCGGCATCCGCGTCTGGTTCGCCCGCGAGTATCCCGACGCCGACTCGCTCATCGAGGAACTCGTCGAGGACGCGACGTCGCCGCATCTCGTGGTCGTGTCGAACGACCGGCGGCTGCAGGTGGCGGCCCGGCGGCGGCGGGCGAAGGCCGTCTCGTGCGAGGAATGGCTGGCGGAGGCGCGGGCGGCCCGCCGCCGGTCGCACCAGGCCGGCGACGCCAAGCCGCCGGAACCCGGGCCCGAGGGGGCCGAGTACTGGAAGCGGTATTTCGACCTGTGACGCGGCGCGCGTGCGGCCGTCAGGCCTTGGCCCACTTGGCCAGCTTGCGGTCGAGGGTCGAGCGCTCGATGCCGAGCATCGCCGCCGCCTTCGTCTTGTTGCCGCCCACGGCCTCGAGGGTCGCCATCACGTGGCGGTGCTCGACCTCGTCGATCGTGGCGGGGACGAAGGCCCCCCGCGCGGCCGGCTGCCGGCCCGTCTCGCCCGGAGCGGCGAGCTGGCTCAGGGCCATGTCCTGCACGCCGATCCACTCGTCCTGCGCGAGCACCACCGCCCGCTCGACGCAGTTCCGCAATTCACGGATGTTGCCCGGCCAGTGGTAGGCCCGCATGGCCTCGAGCGTGTCCGGTGAAAAGCCCTTGAGCCGCCGGCCCGTCTCGGCAGCGAACCGCTCGAGGAAGTGCCTCGCGATCGCCTCCACGTCCTCGGGGCGACGGCGCAGGGGCGGGACGTGGATCTCGACGACCTTGAGCCGGAAGTAGAGGTCGCGGCGAAACTCGCCGGCCGCCACGGCGTCCTCGAGGTTGCGATTGGTCGCGGCCAACACCCGCACGTCGACCTGGACGCGGGAACTGCCGCCGACCCGCTCGAAGGGGTGCCCCTCGAGCACCCGCAGGAACTTCGCCTGGATGTTCGGGCTCATCTCCCCGATCTCGTCGAGCATCAGGGTGCCCTTGTGGGCGGACTCGAACTTGCCGATCTTCCGCTCGGTGGCACCCGTGAAGGCGCCCTTCTCGTGCCCGAACAGCTCGCTCTCGAGGAGCGTCTCCGACAAGGCGGCGCAGTTCATGCAGATGAACGGCCCGCCGCGGCGGTCACTGGCGTCGTGGATCGCCTTGGCCACGAGTTCCTTCCCCACGCCGCTCTCGCCGCGAATCAGCACCGTGGCCTTGGTGGCGGCCACCCGTTGGAGCTGCCCCACGATCGCCTGCAGCGCCGGGCTGGCCACCACCATCGGGGTGTCCTCGCCGAGCCGGCGGCGAAGCCGCTCGTTCTCGTCGGCCGTGGTCGCCAGCTTCGAGGACAGGGCCTGCCGAGCCGAGACGTTGTCGATCGCCACGCCCAGCGCGTCGCAGACCGACATCACGAACTCCAGGTCCTCGGGCGTGCACTCCTGGTCGTGCGTGAGCACCTCGAGATGCAGCACGCCCACCGCCGCGCCACGGACGCGGATCGGTGCCGAAATCGTGCCCGTAGGATCGTCCGGCGACTGCGTGGCATCGGGGCTGGCCGAGGCGAGCAGGGCCTCGTCGGCGGCGATCACGGCCGCCGCCACGCCCACGGGCGTGCTCCCGAGCGGCCACGGCTCGGGCACGGACGCCACCGCCACGAGGGCCTCGGCCGTCGGCGCCGGCGGACTGCCGCCCGGAATCGCGTCGCCGATCCGGGGCGGGAGGAGCACGATTCCCCGGCCGGCGCCCGCGCCCCGCAGCGCCGCGTCGAGGGCCAGCTTCGCCATCGCCTTGAGGTCGTCGGCCCGGCCCAGCGCGAACGCCAGCCGGCACAGTTCCCCGGCGGCGCGGCCTACCCGCGGAACCTTCTCCGCCGCCTCGCCGAGGTTCTCGAGCAACTGGCTGCGGGCGCGCCGGTGACGGATCGACGCCTGCCAGGCCTGCATCTCCGCCGAGTTCGCCAGCATGCCGGTGCCGGCCAACGTCATGTTGGGGTCGGTCGGCGGCTCGCCGTCGCAGAAGGTCAGCTCCGTCAGCCCGACCGCGATCACGTCGCCGGGGGCCAGCGGCCGCTCCGCCGTGATCGCCTGGCCGCCGACGAGCGTGCCGTTGCGGCTGCCCAGGTCGCGGATCGCCCAGCCGGTGTCGCGCGGCACGATCTCCGCATGCAGGCGGCTGGCCCGCTCGTCGTTGACGACGATGGCATTGCTGGGCGCGCGGCCGAGCGACACGTTCTGGCCATCCGTCAGCCGCATGACGCTGCGACCGGCGACCGGGTCTCGGACGATGAGGTAGGCGGAAATGGCTCGAACCTCGACGGTGTTCCCGAACCCAGGCCGTCGGTCCGGCTCGACGTCCCGATCGCGGCCCAACCATGATGATGCGGGCGGCGGTGTTTGGCGAGGGGCCGTTTTCACCGCGGGCGGCGGCGATTCCCGCGGCGAACCGGGTTTGCCCGATTTTCCGGGCGAACCTAGACTTGTCGCTCGTGGAGCGATCCGTTCCACCCCCTTCCGGAGAGCCCGCCATGATGCTCCGCCGCCCCCTCGCGGTCAGCCTCTGCACCGCCTGCCTCGCGGCCGTCCTCGCCACCTCGAGCGGGACCGCCCGCGGCCAGTTCGGTGGGGGTGGCGGCAACTTCGGCTTCCAGGCCGTGGGCGGCATCTCGATCGACCCCGACGGCATCATCCGCACCATGGACGCCGGAGCCGTCGATGCCCTGGCGCGGGAACGCAAGGCGGCGATCGCCGCCGCGGCGCTGCCGGCCAAGGCCGGCGAGATGCGGAAGGTGTCGCTGGCCAGGCTCGTCGCCGCGGTCGCCGACCGGGCCGCGAAGAAGGAGTCCCTGCCCGCCGACCTGCTGCTGCTCGGCGGGCTCGAACGGATCACGCACGTGTTCGTCGATCCGGATGGTCACGACGTCATTCTCGCCGGTCCCGCCGACCGGCCGGTGGTCGATGCCGCCGGGAACTTCGTCGCCGCCGGCAGCGGCCGGCCACTGCTGCTCCTCGAGGACCTGATCGTCGCCCTGCGGGCGATCGACCAGGCACGCGCGGGCGGCATCCAGTGCTCGATCGACCCGACGCCTGAGGGTCTCGAACGCCTGCAGAAGTTCCTCGCGGCGCAGCGGTCGATCGGCCCCGCGCCCGAGGCCGTGTTCCGCGGCATGGAGGAGGCGCTCGGCCCGCAGAAGGTGCGGGTCGGGGGCGTGCCCGCCGACAGCCGGTTCGCCCGCGTGCTCGTGGCCGCCGACTACCGGCTGAAGCGGATCGGCATGGGACTCGAGCCTTCGGGCGTCAAGGAACTGCCGAGCTACCTGACCATGGTGCCGGCGGGCGGCAAGGCCACGTCGCTGCCCCGATTCTGGCTCGAGGCCGAGTACGACCCCATCGCCAGGGATGCCGACGAGCTGGCCTGGCGGCTCTCCGGCCGGCGGATGAAGTGCCTCACCGAGACGGATCTCGCCGGCAAGGATGGCATGCGGCGGGGTGCCGGGGCCGCCGACGCCGCCGCGCAGAAGTGGTGCGCCGCGATGACGCAGCACTACGATGCGGTCGCCGCCAAGCAGGCCGTGTTCGCCGAACTGCTCAACTGCGTCGATCTCGCCGTGGTGGCCGCGCTCATCAAGGGCCGGCAACTCGACGGCCGGGCCGGCCTCGACCTCGGCCCGCTCGTCGATGCCGCCAAATTGCCTCTGCCGCGGTACGACGCGCCGACCACCGTGCCCACCGTGGCGAGCGGCCTGAAGAAGGGCACGAACTGGGTGCTCAGCGCGTCCGGCGGGATCCAGTTCCAGCCGTGGGCGTTCGCCGCCAACGCGACCGCCGTCGCCGGCGTGGGCGAGACCCGTGCCGCCGCGGTCAGCGGCCGGCCGCAGGGCGGCCAGGTGGCGTGGGACTAGGGCGGATTTGACTGTGGTGTAGCACCGGCTCGGGGGCGGCAAAAGTCTCGTCGCTGATGGCCGCGGCGGCCATAGGCTCCTCGAGCGTTCGCCGACCCCCTCACCTCCCGCACTCGAACCGCCGACTCGTTGCTCCATCAGAGCCAGAATGGCTCAGGCAGGCGCCGCCCAGGTGATGCGGCCGGCGGCCGCGGCCACCGTGGGAAAGTGAGCGTCGATCCAGCCCGCGGCCGCGAGGCCGCCCAGGTCCGCTACCGGGGGCGGCAGGCTCTTCGCCAGGAGCAGCCCGCCGCCGACCCGGGCGGCGACGACCGCGGCGATCGAGTCGCTCGTCACATGCCAGCCCTCGGGCAGAGCCGCCGCGGCCGGCGTCCACCGCGCCACGTCGAGCACGGCCGGCGTCGTGGCGTCGGGCGTCTCGACGAGCGGCAGCCCCGTGGCATCCGCGACCAGCCGGGCCGTGATTCCGAGCGCCTCGATCGCCCGCCAGTGCATCGCCGCGGCGGGCTGAGGCGCCGCGGCGTCGACGGCCCGCAGGCCGTCCACGACCGGCCCGCCGCCGACGACGAACACCCGCGGGCCGTGCGTCGCCGCCACCAGCGCGGCGATCCACTCCGGCCACGCCGGTCTCGCGAGCAGGCTGCCGCCGATCTTCACCACCAACGGGCGGCCGGGACGGGCGGCCGCCGCTTCCTGCAGGATCCCGAACCGCCAGGCTCCGCTCATGGCAGGTCCCCGCGGGCAATGGCGGCGAGTGCATGGGCCGGTGCGACGCGGGACACGGACGGGCCGAGGCGGTCCGACAGCGACTCGCAGGCCGCGTCCCAACCGGTGAGGGCCAGGCCGCGGACGGCGAGGGCCGTGCCGTGGCCGGAGAGGACGACCACCTCCGGGATGAGACCGCGGCCCGCGGCCACCCGCCGCAGCGCGCGGGCCACGAGCCGCGCCTGCGCGTCGGCCCACTGTCCGGCGGCGGCCTCCGCGTCGGCGGCCGTGAAGGCGTCGGGCTCGACGAGCATCGAGCGGGCGATCCGCACGCGGGCCGCCGCGCGGGTCGCGGGCGCGCCGTCGGCCGTGTCGCCGGCTCCGGTGCCCTCCGGCAGGCCGCCGAGCACGAGCCACACGTCCCGCGACTCGGCGAACCGCTCGCTGGCGAGCGGGCGGCGGAGGCCGCCGGGGGACAGCGACCGCACCAGCGTCGCCAGGGGCGTCCGCTCGACCCCGGTGTAGACGAGTTCGCCGCTCCGCATGCGGCCGGCGTCGTCCGTGGCCAGCGGCTCCGGCCCCGCCGCGGAGAATGGCACGATGTCCGTGGTCGTGGAGCCGACGTCGACGAGCAGCCCGGGCCGACCGTCGGCGAGGCCGGCCGCGAGCCGGGCCACGGCGTGCCAATTCGCTGCTGCGGCGGCGTGCGGCCGCGCGACGGCCTCGGCCGCCGGCACGATCCGGCCATCGAGCAGGTAGATGCCGACCGGGGCGCGACTGCCCGTCATCCGGGCCGCTTCCTCGAGAGCCGCCACGATCGCCACCACGCCCGCGGCCCGCGATGGGTAGCAGTCGGCGATCTCCCCGGTCATCGTCGCCACGAGCCGCGCCGGCCGCAGCGGCCCGACGAGTTCCACGATCGCCTCCGGCAGCCGCTGCCACTCCCGCCACATCGCGAACGGCATGGACCAGGCCCCGCCGCGACCGTCGGCGGCCTTGATCGCGGCCCCGCCCACGTCGAGGGCCACCAGGTCAGTCGCAGCGGGAGAAGCGGGCATCGGTGGCGAGCCGGAAGGATCGGGGCTGCGAATCGACGACCACGTCGCGACCCACGGCGGCGTCGAGCAGTTTCGCCACGAGGCTCGACGCGGCACCCGCGGCATGGCCGACGAAGGACGTCGTGAGCCGCGGATTGACCTCGAGCACCCGGTCGTCACGGCCGTCGGCCGCCGCTCCGAGGATCATATCGACTCCGACCCAGCCGCGGGGCTGACCGGCCGACGCCCGGGCCACCGCGGCGACGGCACGCGCGGCCAGGGCTGCGGCCCGCGCCGCCGTGGCCGCGTCGCCGAGCGGTTCGCCGCCCACGTACCGGCCAGCCGCGTCGCAGCACTGCCGCAGCGGGACGAGCGGCCGAATCCGCCCCGCACCGCACAGACAGCCCACACCCACCGGCTCGCCCGGAACGAACGCCTCGATCCGCGTGGCCTGCGGCACGGCGGCAGGCGGCGGATCGGCGCCGCCCACCCGCAGCACGGCATCACCGCCGACGCCGTCGAGCGGCTTGCGGACCGCAGGCCTGACGAACCGGTCGGGCCATGCGACACCGGCCGGCAGCAGCCGCCCAGCCGGCACGGGCACGCCCGCCGCGGCCAGCGCCAGGATCGTGGCCTGCTTGTCGGCGGCGACCGCGATGAACCCGGCCTCCGGCGCCACCACGTCGCCGCCGGCGGCCCGCGCGGCCGCGATGCGTTCGGCGAGCAAGCCGGCGGTCTCCGGCGCCACCACGAACGTCGCATCGGCCCGGGCGGATTCCGCGACGAGCGCCTCGATCTCGCCTCCCGCCGGCACGCGCACCACCCGCGCCCGCTCCGGCAGCCGCATCGGCCGCGTGGCATCGAGCAGCGCCGTAACCTCGAACCGCGGATCCCGGCAGGCGTCTCGCACCAGGGCCACGAGCATCGCCGCCCCCTCGGCGAAGAGGCCCTCATCCGCCGATCGCCGGCCGCCGTCGGACCGATCGTCGAGACCGCCCGAGCAGGACCACTCGTGGATCAGGATCCGCATCGTGGGCCGTTCCCAGAATCCCCGCCAGACCGCCACGCCCTCATGAAGCCCCGGGCGCCAGCCCGGGGACTCCGCACGCGGCTGCTGTCGCCAGGCCTCAGGCCTCGTGCCCCGGCCCCTGGTCACCGTCCGCGGCGAGCGTGCCCTTGTGCTTCCGCTCCGGGAAGGCCAGCGACGCGGCGACGCTCGCCCCGATCAGGGACACGATCACCAGCAGCGACACCGCAGGGTGCACGAGATGCCCCTTGGCGTGAGGATCCCAGCCACCCTGCGCCGCGAGCCACTCGTTGTGCCGCGCTGCCTCGGCGATCATCTTGCAGCCGACGAACACAAGCACCGCCGACAGTCCGTAGTTCAGGAACCGGAACAGGTCCATGACGCCGGCCAGCAGGAAATACAGCGCCCGCAGACCGAGGATCGCGAACACGTTCGACGTGAAGGCGATGAACCGCATGTACGGCGTGCCCTTTTCGACCACGCCGAGGATCGCCGGGACGCTGTCCACCGCGAACAACACGTCGGTGCTCTCCACCACGAGCAGCACGAGGAACAGCGGCGTGGCCATGAGCCGGCCCTGCTCGCGGATGAAGAACCGGTCGCCGGCCGGCGTGTTCGTCACCGGGATGATGCGGCGGAAGAAGCGGATGAAGGCGTTGTCACCCGCCTGGTGGTCGCCGCCGCCCCAGGCCAGTTTCACGCCGGTGTACACGAGGAAGGCCCCGAAGAGCCACATGATCCACTTGAACCGCTCGACGAGTTCCGCCCCGAGGAGGACGAAGGTGAGCCGCATGATCACCGCGCCGAGGATGCCCCAGAAGAGCACGCGGTATTGGTACTTGAGCGGCACCCCGAAGTAGGCGAACACGACCGCGAACACGAACACGTTGTCCATCGAGAGCGACCACTCGACGAGGTAGCCCGTGAGAAACTCGATCGCCGCCTTGCCGCCGAGCCACCACCAGACGAGGCCGTTGAACGACAGGGCGAGGGCCGACCAGAAGCAGGTCCAGAACGCGCTCTCCCGCAGGCCGGGCTCGTGCGAGTGCTTGTGGAAGACCGTGAGGTCGAGCACGAGCAGCACGGCCACGAAGACCGCGAACGCCACCCAGTGGGTGAGTTGAATCGTGGCCCCGCCGGCGGCGACGGGGGGCAGGGCGATGTCGGCGAGCAGCAGCAAGGCGGGACCTGCGGGAGGGGCCGGCCGCGGGGCTGCCGCCGGCCCGGACATGGTAGCAGCGAAGCCGCCCCGCGGCGGCGCCGGATGTTCAGCCCCGCGGCCGGGGGCCGCCGGCGGCCTTCAGGCGGGCCACGAAACTCGCCGTCATCGCCGCGAACACGGGGGCGTCCCGCTCCCAGTCATGATCCTCGGCCTGGCACAGGAACAGGTAGATCGCCCCCGGGGTCTCGAGCGTCCGCACCTGTGCCGTGTTCGTCAGGTCAAGGCAGTAGAAGTTCATGTCGAAGCCGTGCAGGCGGTGGCCGCCGACCTCGTCCTCCGCCTCCTCGCTGTCGAGTTCGCGGTACTGCTCCCGCATCTCGCGGACGACGGCGGCGGCCAGTTCACCGGGCGGGCCGCCGGCCGCGTGCCCGCTCACCGACCAGAAACTCCCGTCCGGGGCATAGACGGTGACCGCCTGGCGACCCTCCGCGTCGTCGACGTCGACGGTCCAGTTCTCGGGATGATCGAAGGCCAGACCGAACCGTTCGAAGCGCATCGCCACGGACCTCGGGATGGATGGATGAAAACCGGGAAAACTCGGGGAATTGTAGCCGGTGGCGGGACGGGGAGCGGTCTGGACCGGCGGCCGACCCTCCGCTACCGTCCCCGCCCCCGAGGATCGATTTCCGCATCCCGCACGCAGACCGACAGCCCATGGCCCATCCGACCGGGGCGGCGCTTCGCCGTCCCGCCTCCGCCGCCGTCCTCGACTACGCGATCCCGGCAGCGATCCTGCTGGCCGTGCTGGTCGTGCTCGCGCCGGTGCCGCCGGCGGTCGTCGACCTGCTGCTGGCCGCCAACCTCACCGTCTCGGTGCTGGCCCTGCTCGGGGCGCTCGCCGCCCGCACGCCCTTGGAGATGAGCGTCTTTCCCACGTTCCTCCTCGGGGCCACGCTCGTGCGGCTCGTGCTCAACATCGCCACCACCCGCCTCATTCTTTCCAGGGCGTCGATCGACGGGCCGGCGGCGGCAGGTCGCGTGGTCGAGGCCTTCGGCGAGTTTGTCGCGGCCAACAACCTCGTCGTCGGGGCCGTGGTGTTCGCGATCATCGCGATCGTCCAGTTCGTCGTGATCACGGCCGGCTCCTCGCGGACCAGCGAGGTGGCGGCCCGCTTCGCGCTCGACGGCCTGCCGGGCCGCCAGATGGCGATCGACGCGGAAGTCCAGGCCGGCGCGCTCTCCCGTGAAGACGGTCGGCGTGCGCGGCTGGACCTCCAGCGTCACGCCGACTTCTTCGCCAGCATGGACGGCGCCAGCCGGTTCGTGTCGGGCGAGGCCAAGGCCGGCGTGATCATCACGCTGATCAACCTGTTCGGCGGCCTGGCGATCGGCGTCGTCGAGCACGGCATGCCACTGGGCAGGGCCCTGGAAGTCTATTCCCGGCTCACGATCGGCGACGGCCTGACGAGCGCCGTGCCGGCCCTGTTCGTCTCCGTGGCCACGGGGTTGCTGATGTCGCGATCGAGCCAGGCCGTGGACCTGTCCCGCGAGTTCGGCCGGCAGTTCACGGCCCGCCCCCAGGTGCTGGCGATCACGGGCGTGTTCCTCGCGCTGCTCGCGCTCACCGATCTTCCGTTCCTGCCGCTGGCGACGATGGCGGCCGTCTCACTCGCCGGTGCCTATCTGACGTCGCGCCGCGGGCGGGCCGCCGGCGGCGGTGAGGACGATGCCGGCCGGGCGACGGCGGCCCCGCAGCCGCTCGCCGACGTGATCGCCGACGAGCAGCTCGTGGTCCGCCTCGGCAGCGGGCTGATCGGCCTCGTGGCCGGCGAGGCCGCGCCCCTGCTGGCCCGGACCACCGCGCTGCGGACGGCCATCGCCGCCGAGCTCGGCATCGTCGTGCCGCAGGTCTCGTTCCGCGACGACCCCGCGCTCCCCGACCGGGGCTACGCGATCCTCGTCGCCGGCGACCGCGTGCACGAGGACGAGCTGCCGGCCGGCCGGGTGCTCGTGGTCGAGCCCGCCGACGCCCCGCAGGCCGTCGACGGCCTCGACGCCGCGGAACCGCTGACGGGGCGGCGGGCCGTGTGGGCCTCGCACGCTCAGGCCGAGACCGCCCGCCACCGCGGGGCGACGGTCATGGACGAGCCCGCCTGCGTGGCCCGGGCCCTCGAAGCCGCGGTCCGCCGCCACGCCGACCGCCTGCTGTCGCGGGACGCCGCCAGCCGGCTCGTCGAGTCGCTGCGGGCGACGCAGCCCGCGCTGGTCGAGCAGGTGGTGCCCGCGGTGCTCTCGATCGCGCGGATCCAACGGACACTCCAGTGCCTGCTGCAGGAGGGCGTGCCCGCCCGACCACTCGCCGAGATCATCGAAATCATGTCGGACCACGCCGCCGAGGCGGCCGAACCGCGGCAGCTCGCCGAGGTCGTGCGGCGACGGCTGGCGGGGAGCATCCGCCGCCGTGCCCGCGATCCCGAAGGCAGGCTCACCGCGGTGCGGCTCGCCGACACCGCGGCCGAGGCCGTCGTCGGCCAACCCGGAACCCGGCCCCACGCCCGGCTCGTGGCGGAGATCCGCCGCGCCACGCGGCCCGCCGTCGAGCGGGGCGGAGCGGCCGTCCTCGTCGTGCCCGGCCCCCTGCGCCGCGGCGTCCGCGACGCGCTCGCCCGCGCGCTGCCCGACCTGGTCGTGCTCGCCGAGGAAGAGGCGGCCGACGACGAGTCCCTGGAGATCTTCGCCACCGTCGGCGCGGAGGCGGCCCGGGCAGCCTGACGCACCGAGAACCGAACCCATGAACGCCCGGAACGAGAACCTGGAGAAGCCGGCGAAGCTGCCGGGACAGACCGAAAAACCGTAATGAACCGACCGTCGCGGGCCCGATGAAGATGGGTTCCGCGGCGGGCACCGCGCCGGCGGGCCGCCCATCGCCCGCCACCGCGCCGTGCATGGCCCTACCAAGGAGGATGACGTGGCACAGCATGCGACCCAGCCCAGCGCCGATGAGGTCCTCGACCTCTGGAAGCGGTTCAAGCTCGACCAGTCGAACGAGGATCTGCGGAACCGGCTCATCGAGATCTACCTGCCGCTCGTCAAATACAACGGCGAGCGGATCTGGTCCCGCCTGCCGGACGGCGTGGAGCTCGACGACCTCGTGTCGGCCGGCACCTTCGGCCTGATGGACGCCATCGACGCCTTCGACATGTCCCGCGGCGTCAAGTTCGAAACCTACTGCGTGCCGCGGATCCGCGGGGCGATGCTCGACGAGCTGCGGACGATGGACTGGGTGCCCCGGCTCGTCCGCTCCAAGGCCAGCAAGCTCAACGAGGCGGTCAAGACGCTCGAGGCCCGGCACGGCCGTGCACCGTCCGACGCGGAGGTGGCCGAGCACATGCAGCTGTCCCGCGAGGAGTTCGAGAAGCTGCTCGTCGACGCCAACGCCGTCAGCCTCGTGAGCCTCAACAAGAAGTGGTGCGAGACGGACAGCTCGAAGGACGTCCGCGAGATCGACATCCTCGAGGACAAGAAGGGGGAGGACCCCACCCGCCGCATCCAGAAGGCGGACCTGATGCGGCTGGTCACCAAGGGGCTGAACCGCAACGAGCGGCTGATCATCATCCTCTACTACTACGAGGAGCTGACCATGAAGGAGATCGGGGCCACCCTCGACCTCTCCGAGAGCCGCGTCAGCCAGATGCACAGCGCGATCGTGGAGCGGCTCCAGTCCCAACTGGGCCGGCGGAAGCCGGAGTTCGCCGCCTGAGGCCCGGGCAAGATGGGCAGGCTAGGCAGCCGCACGGCCGGCGAAATGCGGAAAACAGGCAACTGGAATTTCGATTCAAGAAACCGGATCCGATCCGTCGATGAAGAGAATTTGGCCGCGGCGACCGCGAGGGTGAAACCGACCGGCCGCTGTCCGACGACTGGTGTCGCCGGAACGCGGAAGCGCGGCAAGAATGAGGGACAGACACAGGCGGTACGAAATCGCGACGAACCCGACGGCCGGCTGATGCGTATCGGCATGCGGATCGGGGGATCGAGGGAATCGGCACTCAGCCTGGAAGGAGAATGATCATGAACATCTGGGGTGTTTTCGCGACGCAGGGCTCGCAGGGCGTCGGTGCGGTGAAGGGCCTCGAAGCCGCCCAGGCCGCCGCGCAGCAGCAGGGAGTGGGCGAGGTGCAGGACGCCGTCACGCTGTCGGTGGATGCCGTCCGCTCGGCCGACGCGGCCGCGGACATCCGGCTCGACCGCGTCAACGCGATCCGGGCGGCGATCGCCGACGGGTCGTACGACACGGACGACAAGCTCGACATCGCCCTCGACCGGCTCCTCGACCGGATCGGCTGACGCCGCCCGCCGGCTGGCCGGCGGTGACGAGACGAACACGGCGCGGCCGGACCGGCATGGTCCGGCCGCGTGGCTTTCCGGACCGGCCGCCGCCGGCCGGCTACAATCGGGGGGACCCGTTCCGGGAGGCAGAAGGTGACCGTGGCCGCCGATTTCGCGCTGGGCAAGGTGGATGTCGCGCTGTCGCCTCAGGATCGGTTCGCCGAGTTCCTGCAGGCCCGCGGCAAGCGGATCACGAAGCAGCGACGGGCGATCGTCGACCACGTCTGCAGCCACCACGAGCACTTCGACGCGGAGCAGCTACTCGCCGGGCTGAGGCGGACACCCGCCGGCGGCCGGGCCAGCCGCCCGACCGTCTACCGGACGCTCACCGAGCTCGTGGAGGCGGGGCTGCTCCGCAAGATGGTGCTCGACGGCCGCGCCGTCTACGAGCACGACTACGGCTATCCGCAGCACGACCACCTGTACTGCACCGGCTGCCAGACGCTGATCGAGTTCTCGAGCGCCGAGCTCGCCCGGATCCGCGACGCGGTCGCCGCCAAGCACCAGTTCCGCGCCCAGGCCCACCGGCTGATCATCTCCGGCGTGTGCCGCGACTGCCGCAGCAGCCGCAGCAAGTCGCGGCACCAGGACCGCGTCTGACCGGCCGAGGAGGCTGGGCACCGCCCGCCGCCGCGTTCAGACGCGGAGGGCCGCTTCGGGACCGCGGACGGGACAGTCGTCGAGGGCGGCACGGACGGCTCCGCCCACGAACTCCTCCACCTGCGCCGCCGCCCGGCCGGCGAGGCCCTGCACGTCCATGGCGGCCACGAGGTCGACGCCCGCGAACAGCGGGTCGGCCGCGAGCCGCTCGACGAGGTCGTTGGCGTGCCCGTCGCGGATCCGCGCGGTGGCCGCGTGGCTGTGCCGGCGGATCGCCTCGTGCAGCTCCTGCCGGTCGCCGCCCGCCGTGGTGCCGGCCATGAGCAGCCGCTCGCTGGCCAGGAAGGGGAGGTGGGCCTCGAGGTTCCGGCGGATGCCGCCGGGCAGGACGACGAGCCCGCCGGCGACGTTGGCGTAGATCACGAGCTGGGCGTCGGTCGCCAGGAAGGCCTGCGGCAGCACGAGCCGCCGCGGGGCCGAGTCGTCGAGCGTCCGCTCCATCCACTGCACGGCCGCCGTCTGGCCGGCGGTCGCCGCCAGCCCCATCACGAAGCGGGCCAGGCCGCACATCCGCTCGGCCCGCATGGGGTTCCGCTTGTAGGGCATGGCCGAGGACCCGACCTGGTCCTTCTCGAAGGGCTCCTCGAGCTCGCCCCAGGCGGCGGCCAGCCGCAGGTCGTTGCCCGCCTTGTGCGTCGACTCCGAGACGCCGGCCAGCGCCGCGCAGACCTGCGAGTCGACCTTCCGCGTGTAGGTCTGACCGGTCACCTCGTAGGAGGAGTGGAAGCCGAGCTTGCGGGCCACGAGCTCGTCGAGCCGACGGACCTTGGCGTGGTCGCCGCCGAACAGCTCGAGGAAGCTGGCCTGCGTGCCCGTCGTGCCCTTTACGCCGCGGGCCCGCAGCAGTTTGCGACGGTGCGTGATCTCCTCGAGGTCGAGGAGCAGGTCGTGGATCCAGAGGCAGATGCGCTTGCCGATCGTCGTCGGCTGGGCCGGCTGGAGATGGGTGCGGCCGAGGCACACGAGATCCTTCGTCTCCAGGGCCTTGGCCGCCAGCCGCTCGATGACCGTCGCCAGCCGCGCGGCGACCAGGTCGAGCGACTCCCGCACGAGCACGAGGTCGGCGTTGTCGGTGACGAAGGCGCTGGTGGCGCCCAGGTGGATGATCGGACGCGCCGCCGGGCAGGCGTCGGCGAACGTGTGCAGGTGGGCGAAGACGTCGTGCCGCATCTTCCGCTCGTATTCGGCCGCCTTGGCGAAGTCGATCGAGTCGAGGTGCGCCCGCATCTGGGCGAGCTGCTCGGCGGAGATCGGCAGGCCGAGTTCGGCCTCGGCCTCGGCGAGGGCCAGCCACGCCTCCCGCCACAGCCGGTAGCGGTGGTTGTCGCTCCACAGCCGCGTCATCTCGGCGGAGGCGTAGCGGGTGGCGAGCGGGTTGTCCCAGGCGTCGCGGGGATCGGCCGGGCTCTGCGTGTTCATCGGCGGGCTCCAGGGCGGGACGTCCGGGGCGGCTCGTCCCGACGGGCCATCTTGCAGAACAACCGCTCCAATGCCAGACGCGCCCGCAGGCCCCGCGAGGCGTCGCCCTTCAGGGCCCGGTCGAGTTCGAGCAGCCACACCGGCAACTGCCGGGCCCGCCGGGCGCCGAGCTGCGTGAGCGACTCCCGGGCCTGCGCCATCGCCTTCGGCCAGGCGGCCACGCCGGCCTCCCGCAGGGCCTGCTCCATGCCCGCCGGGCGGCCGGCTCCGGCCGGGAGCGACAGGAGCCGGGCGGCCGTGGACAGGCGGCGGAGCACGGAGGCGATCTGGGCGGCGATCCCGATCGGGTTCTCGCCCGTCTCCAGGAGCGCGGCGAGCTGCCCGAGGGCCTCGCGGGTGTCGCCCGTCGCGGCCGCGTCGATCATCCCCCAGGCCGTCCGCTCCTGGGGCGAGCCGGCGAACTCGTCGACGGCCTCCGGCGGGATCGGCCGGCCGCGTTCCCCCGCGGGACAGGCGGCGGCCAGCCGCGCGATGGCCTGGTCGACCTGCCCCAACTCGCCGCCGAGACGCTCGAGCAGCCGGGCGGCCGTGGCGGCCGCCAACGACGCGCCGTGACGGGTGTCGGCCCACCGCCTGACCCAGCCGGCGAGATCGTAGCGCTGCGGGACCGAGGCGTCGATCGCCAGGCCGTGCGAGGCCACCGCCTTGGCCAGCCGCGTGTTCGCCGGAAAGCTGCGGACCTCGAGCACCACGAGCCCGCGGCCGCCGCGGGGCGCGGCCGCGACCGCCTCCAGCTGCTCCCGCGCGGCCGAGACGAACGCGTCGGCGTTGCGCACCACTGCCACCCGCGTGGCGGTCGCGAACAGCGGCACCGTGGCCGCCTCGTCGAACACGTCGCGCGGGTCGAGTTCGTCGTCACCGGCGAACTCGCGCCAGGCCCAGGCCCGGTCGTCCTCGTCGGGGCAGAGCCGATCCCGCAGCACGGCGAGCACCTGCCCGGCGAGGAACGGCTCGTCGCCGTGCACCACGAGGAGCGACGGCGATCCCGGAGACCAGGAAGCCCCGGCCGCGAGCAGGTCGAGCGCGGTGATGGCTGCGGCCACGGGCGGGCTGCGATGCTGAAGTCGCGTCCGAGCGGGTCGCACCACGCCGACACCCTGCGCTCGTCCACGCGACGGGCGAGTGTAGCGGATCGGCCACGATCGGAGGCATCGCGACGGCGGGACGGAGCATCGCACGCCGCGGCCGGATGAGGGCCCGGATCAGCGGTCGGAGGCCGGCCGCAGGCCGCCGAGCTTCCCCACGACCCGCGGGGCGGCGATCGTGATCGCCTCGGCGGAGGAGGCGGAGCCGACGTTGCCCGCCGCGTCGCTCACCTCGACTCGCACGTGCACGCGGGCCGGGACGGCCCGGTCGGGCTGCCAGCGGTGCTCGCCCTGGTTGGCGAGGCCGGTGGCGATCGTGGCCCAGGGGCCCTCGGCGTTGGGCGAATACAGCAACCGGCAGCCGGCGGGACCAAGCAAGGGGTCGCGCGACGCATAGCGGATCACGAGGACGCCCGGCGCCTGCGGATCGCGGGCGACCCCGAGCAGATCGACCTGCGGCGGCTCGTCGTCGATGCCGAGCCAGGCCTCGGGCGCGTCGCCGGAGCGCGGGCCGTCGCCGGCATCCGGAACGTCCGCCACCATCTCGAGTCGCACGCCGTAGAGCCCGGTCGCGTCCAACTGCACGTCGATGGGGCTGCGGCCGTCGCCGTCGACGGCCGCCCGCTGCCAGGTCACGCCGCCGTCGCGGGTGGTCCACAGTTCGGCCCGCAGCCGGCCGACTCCCGGGATCGGATCCTGTGTCTCGTAGTCCCACGAGAACCGCCGCGACTTCGCCAGGTGCAGGGGCTTGCCTCGGTATTCGAGCGACCGGCCGGTGACGGCGGCTGCCAGCGAGTCGCCCCGCTCGTCGGCCGCGGCGGCCGCGGGCGGCTCGCCGCGCGGCAGCAGGGACGACCCCGACGACGTCGGCTTCACGAGGACGCTGCGTCCGGCATCGCCCGTGGCCGCCACGGGCCGGCCATCGGCCCAGGCGCGGGCCGATTCACCCGCCCAGGCATCACCGCCTCCGGAGATCGGTCCGGTCGGTGCCGCCGGTGGCAGGACGGCGACCTCCGTGGAGGCCTCGTCACCCGCCTGCGGCAGCGGCGGCACGCCGAGTTCGCGGGCGAGGGCGGCCTGGTCGACGTGGGGATCGGCCGGCTCGAGCGTGAACTGGCGGGACGTGGGGTTCCCCGAGCCGTCGGCGACCGTGATCCGCACGGTCAGCGCCGTGACCTTCTCGCCGATCCACCAGACTTCCTCGCCGACGGCGTGGGCGGGGGACTCGCGGGACAGCACCGGCTGCGTGGCCAACGCCTTCCAGCCCTGATCACCCTGGCCGCGGTACTCGAACTTGAACGCCTCGAGCCGCAGCGAGTCGTCGACGGCGGCGTAGCGGCAGACGATCTCGCCGTCCGCCCCCTTCCAGACGCGGGCCGCCAGTCGGGGCCCGGCGGCGTCGACGAGCACCCGCATGTCGGGTCCCTCGCCACCCCGCATCCGCCCCTTGCGATCCACCGCCCGGAGGCGAAACCAATATTCGCCGTCGGCCTCGGCGGTGTAGGTCAACGACCCCTTGGCGGGCGCGGCCTCGCCGGCCGACTGCCAGCTGCCGCCGAGATCCTTGGAAACGTCGAGGACGATCCGTTGGGTCGCGGCGTCCGCATCGGGATCCTGCGACTTCGGTACCCGGAACGGGATCGCGAACGTGCGGTGCTTCGTGCGGACGAGTTCGGGCAGGCCGGGCCCCGCGGCCTCGCCCAGGCCGCGAACCGGCAGGCCGGCCGCCAGGAGGGCCAGGGCCGCGATGCCGATCACCGGCCGCCGGAGGATGTCGAGGGCAGAGGCGCACATGTCCTCATCCATCGGCCGGCGGCGCCGGAAAAGTCACTCGTTTTCGGCACAACCCGGAACATCCTCCCGCTCCGCGCGCCGCCCTGGCATGACGGGAAAGGGGCGGAAACTGGGCGATTTTCTTCTGGACCCGCTCCGCGGGGGACTGCCATAATGTTCGCGCGGCGCAGGGACAGGGCCGCCCCGGGCGTTCCCGTCCCTGCCCGCCGCCCGACCATCCCCTTCCGCTGGCAGTCCCTTGCAAGCGTATGTTGTCAGTGCCCTGCTCCTGGTTCTCGTGCTGGCGGCCGGTCTCGTTGCGATCGTCATGATCCGCGCCCGCTGGCTCGCGTCGGGTGATGATCGTGGCGATTGGGAAAGGACGCTGGTGAGCTGTAGGAATTTGCGGGACGAGGGTGTGCTGAGCGAAGAGGAATACCGAAAGATAAGAACGCTCGTCGAGCCGCGGCTCGGGATGGGTCGGCCCGGTCAACCAGGTCGGCCGCCGGGCGGCCGCCCAGAGCCTGACACCAAGAGGACGTGAATCAATGCCATCGGGGAAAGACGCCGGGGGCCTCGGCCGCCGTGGGGCGGGGGGAACGACCAAGAAGAACGCCTTCTGCTCGTTCTGCCGCAAGAGCTACCGCGACGTCGGCCCGCTCGTCGAGGGCCCCGGTGACGTCTACATCTGCGGCGAGTGCATCGACCTGTGCCAGTCGATCCTCGACCAGGAAAAGCGCCGGCGGGGCACGAGCAAGCAGCTCTTCACGGCCATCCCGTCGCCCCGCGAGATCGTCTCGCACCTCGACCAGTACGTGATCGGCCAGCAGCACGCCAAGCGGGTGCTCGCGGTCGCGGTCCACAGCCACTACAAGCGGCTCAACCTCGGCAGCGAGGGGAGCGACGTCGAGGTCGACAAGTCGAACATCCTGCTCCTCGGCCCGACCGGCTCGGGCAAGACGCTCCTGGCCCGCACGCTGGCCCGGATCCTCGACGTGCCCTTCGCCATCGGCGACGCCACCACGCTCACCGAGGCGGGCTACGTCGGCGAGGACGTGGAGAACCTGCTCCTCAAACTGCTCAACGCCGCCGATTTCGACATCGAGGCCGCCCAGCGGGGCGTGCTGTACATCGACGAGATCGACAAGATCGGCAAGACGAGCCAGAACGTCTCGATCACCCGCGACGTGTCGGGAGAGGGCGTGCAGCAGGCGCTCCTGAAGATGCTCGAGGGCACCGTCGCCAACGTGCCGCCGCAGGGGGGCCGCAAGCACCCCGAGCAGCAGTACATCCAGATCGACACCTCGAACATCCTCTTCATCTGCGGCGGGACGTTCGTGGGGATCGACAAGATCATCGGCAAGCGGCTCGGCAAGAAGACGATCGGCTTCGGCCAGCCCTCGGGCGTGCGGCACGACGCCGACCTCTCCGAGCTGCTCCCGCAGGTCGACTCCGACGACATCCTCGAGTTCGGCCTGATCCCGGAGCTGGTCGGCCGGCTCCCCGTGATCTCGTCGCTGCAGCCGCTCGACGTGCCGGCGCTCGTGAAGGTGCTCAAGGAGCCGAAGAACGCGCTCGTCAAGCAGTACCAGAAGATGTTCGGCCTCGAGAACTGCCAGCTGGAGTTCACCGACGAGGCCCTGGCGGCGATCGCCCGCAAGGCGATGCGGAAGGAAACGGGTGCCCGTGGGCTGCGGTCGATCATGGAGGACACGATGCTCGACATCATGTTCGACCTGCCCGACCAGCAGGGAAGCACCTACGTGATCAACGAGCGGCACGTCGAGGGCACGGAGCCCGTGGTGCCGCTCCGCGAGGCCCGCCACAAGAGCGCCTGACGTCAACGGACGTCCGGAAACTGCTCGGCCAGCAGGGCCGCGAGAGCCTCGCCGCGGGCCCGCACCGAAACCACCTTGCCGTCGCGGCCGACGAGGAACATGGCGGGAATGGCCTTGATGCCGTACCTGTCGGCCAGCGATGCCCGCGGGTCACGGCTGTCGAGGATCACCGGCCACGGAATCTCCTTTTCGGCGACGAACTCCCGCAGGGCGGCCGGGTCGTCGTCGAGGCTCACACCGACCACCTCGAACCCCGCCGCGTGGTACTTGTCGTAGTGGGCGCGGATGGCGGGGATCTCGGCCACGCACGGGCCGCACCAGGTGGCCCAGAAGTCGACGAGCACCACCTTGCCGGAGAGCAGGGCGGGGTCGAACGGGGTGTCGTCGAGGAGCTTGCCCGAGACCGGGAGCGGCTGCCCGAGCAGCGCCAGCCGCCGCAGGCCGCCGGCGAGTTTTTCGGCCAGCCGTTGGACCTGCGGATCGGCGCTCTTCTCGAACAGCGGAATGAACGTCTCGTGCGCCCGCTTGGCGACCGCGTCGGCCCCCGGCAGTCCGGCGAGATCCTCGGCCAGCTGCGCGGCCACCCGGGCCGTCGCCGGATCGTCACCGGCTGCGAGCAGGGCCTCGGCTCGGTCGATGAGTTCGCCGGCGCCGTCGGCCGACCGCGCCTGGTACAGCGCGTCGACGTCCCCGGCGATCGTCATCCGCCGGGCCTGCCGGGCGATGGCCGGGTCGGGGTGGTCGACGAGCGTGCGGGCGAAGGCCGCCATCGCCGCCACCGCCTCCTTGTCCCCCATCTCGTCGAGCAGGGAGAACCCGTCGAGCTTGATTCGCACCGCCTCGGCGTGCAGGGGATCGTCGGCCGCGACCTGGGCGAGGAGCTTGTCGGCCGCCTCGACGAGGGCCGCGCCCGCCTTCTTCAGGTAGTACCGGCGCCGGCCCCGCGATCGCGGGATCGCCGCGGGGTCGCTCACCCGCGCCACGTACCTGAGGATCTCCGCGGGCGAACCGTCCGGCACCGGCGGCACGCGGGCACCGCGGGGCTCCTGCTCGTCGTCGCCCGCCTCCGGCGTGCCGTCCGGGTCGGCGGCCGGAGCGGTGGCGTTCGCAGCAGCCGGATCCGCCGCGGCGACGTCGCGGCACGGGGCCCAGAGGCAGGCCGCCGCGACCGCGGCGACGACGCATCGGGGGGCGGGCAGGTGGCTCATGGGCGGCCTCCCGGGGAATCTGCCAGCCGCACGAGGGCGGCGATGCCGCGGTCGAGCGTCCGCTCGTCGACCGTGTAGGCGATGCGAAAATGCGTATCGGCCGCGCCGAACACGCTGCCGGGCACGACGAGCAGCTTCTCCTCGGCGACCGCCCGCTCGGCGAACGCCCGGCCCGACCCGCCGGGCGCCTCGGGATAGAGGTAGAACGCGCCGCCGGGCCGCGCGAATGCGTAGTGGCCCGCCAGGCCGGCCATCAGCTTGTCCCGCTTCCGGCGGCACTCGGCCAGCGGGGCGTCCATCGGGCAGTCGAGCGCCTCGACCGCCGCCCACTGGCCGACCTGCGGCGCGCAGACGAACGTGTACTGCTGGAGCATCGTGCAGGCGTCGACGATCGGCTGCGGCCCGTGCACCCAGCCCACCCGCCAGCCGGTCATGGCGTGCGACTTCGAAAATCCGTCGATCACCACCACCTGCTCGGAGTGCAGGGCGGGGGAGTGGAACGGGGCGTCGTAGCAGTAGGATCGGTAGAGCTCGTCGCTGACGAGCGTCACCCCGCGGCTTTCGGCAAGCCGGGCCAGGTCGCGGACGACGTCGTCCTCGGCGACGTGACCGGTGGGGTTGGCCGGCGTGTTGAGGAGGATCGCCCGGGTGCGGGGCGTGACCGCCGCCGCCACGCGGTCGACGTCGATGCGGAACGAGGGGGCCGTGTCGATCGCCACCACCCGGCCGCCGAGGAACTCCACCAGCGGCCGGTACATGACGAACGCCGGCTCGAAGACGATCACCTCGTCGCCTGGATCGAGGATCGCCATCAGCGTCAGCACGAGCGCCCCGCTCGAACCGCTCGTCACGCACAGCCGCCGCCCGGGCTGGCCCGTCTCCCGCCGCACCCGCTCCTCGAGCCGCTCCCGCAGGACGGGGATGCCCTGCGTCGGGGTGTAGCCGTTGCGGCCCGCGTCGATCGCCGCCTTGGCCGCCGCGCGGGCCGCCGCGGGCATGGGGAAATCGGGCTGGCCGATCGACAGGTTGATGGGGTCCTCGAGCCGGGCGGCGAGGTCGAAGACCTTGCGGATCCCCGACGAGTCGAACGCCCCGGCCCGCCGCGAGACGGCGGGTCGGGAGGTGCCGGCGTCCCGCGCGTCGCCTGCCGCCATGGGTCAGCCCGCGTCCCGAAAGAGTTCGGCGAGCCTCTTCTGCAGGGCCTCGCCGCGGGCGTTGATCGCGATCACGTTGCCGTCGCGGCCGACGAGGATCAGTTGCGGAATCCCGCTGATGCCGTACTGCTTCGCCATCGGGTGGTTCCAGCCGTCGCCGACGAGGATCGGCCACGGCAGCTTCTTCTCCGCCAGGAACTCCTCGACCGCCGCGCGATCGTCGTCGAGGCTCACGCCCACCACCTCGAACCCCTTGGCATGGTACTTCTCGTACTCGGCGAGAATGTTCGGCATCTCCTCGACGCAGGGGCCGCACCACGTCGCCCAGAAGTCGACGAGCACCACCTTGCCGGCGAGCGTCTTCGGGTCGAAGGCCGTGCCGTCGAGCAGGGTACCCGCGATCTCCATCGGCTTGCCGGGCAGCGACAGCCGACGGAGCGTGCCGACGACGGTCTCCGCCATCGCCCGGATCTGCGGGTTGCCGCTCTTGGCGAGCAGCGGCCCGAACGTGCGGTAGGCGGTGGCCGCGTGCTCCTCGCATCCCTCGATCTGCTCGAGGCCGCCGGCGAACTGCAGGCACAGCCGGGCGGTGTCCGGGTCGTCGGGATCGACGGCCAGCAGTTCGGCGGTCTGCGCGATGAGCCCGGGCAGGCGGGCGAAGTCGTCGGCCGCCACGGCCTTCCGCGCGTCGGCGGCGATCAGGCAGCGCCTGGCCTCCCGGGCCAGGCCCGGGTCGGCGCTGGCCACGAGCTGGCCGGCGTACACGACCATGTCGGCCTCGGCCCGATCGCTGCCCATCTGGCCGAGCATCATCAGGCTGTCGAGCTTCATCCGGGCCGCCCGCGTGTGGGCCGGATCACCCGGCTTCACCTGGGCGAGGATTCGTTCGGCGGCCTGGACCTCGGCGTTGGCCAAGCGCTCGCGGTAGACAAGCATCTCCTCGCGGTTCGCGGGCTTGACCTCCGGGTTGCGGAGCCGCTCGATGAGCGCGAAGAGTTGCTCGGGGGTGCCATCGGGCACGAGCGGCCCGGCGGGCTCGGCCGCCACCTGGGCCCGCGCGGACACCGGCAGGCCAAACGCGAGAGCGAGCAGCGCGGCGGCCGTCCTGCGGACCAGAGCGACGCGGAGCAGGGGGGCGGACATGGGCGGGCCTCCGGGGGATTCGACCGCGGGCCGGCGTGGCCCCGGCGGATCGTACCCCGGCCGCGGCGGCCGCCGCAACGCCGCCGCGGTCGGCGGGGCGGGGCAGCGTCAGGTCACTGCACGAGCGTGCGGAAGCGGACGAACCCGCTCTCGCCGGGCTGCAGGGTGTGCCCGACCTTCCAGCGGAGCACGACCGCGCCGTCGTCGGCCCGCTCCGTGGAGAACTCCGCCGGCAGGCTCGACGCCGCCGACCCCGGCACGAGCGTGAGCCGCTCGGGAAGCGCGTCGACGAGCACCACGTCGGTGAGCGGTCGGTCGCCGGAGTTGAGCATGAAGATCGTGAAGTCGAGCTCCTCGCCAGTCCGGGCCGTGTCGCTGCCGGCCCGCTTGCAGAGCGTGAGTTCGGCACGGCCCGGCTCCTCGAAGCGGAGCGTGGCGGTGCCGTCGGCGACCGACACGGTCTGGGCGGTTCGTCCCGCCACCAGGACGTTCGCCCCCTTGACGCAGGTCCAGGCGATCGGGACATCGAAGCCCACCTGCACGAGCGACCGCTGCGCCCGCGCGGCGAGTTCGGGCTGGTCCTCGACCACCTTCTCCACAGGCCCGACGACGCCGTCGTCCTCGGAGGGCATGTGGCCCTGGTCGACGGCCAACGGCCCGAGATTTTCCTCCACCGCCACGCCTGGCAGGGCCTTGCGGGCATTTTCGAGGGCCACGTTCTGCGTGCTGCCCCACACCGGCTGCCGCCGCGTCTGCTCGCCGAGCAGGGTGTCGGCGGCCAGTCCCCGGGGACCTGCCGGCACGGCGTCCTCGAGGGGCCGCACCACCTCGCGGACCGAACCGAACCGCGGGGCGTAGACGCAGGCGCAGTTCGAGACCGCCACGTGGACGTCGCCGGCGTCGGGCCGGTCGTCCGCGGCGCGGTAGCGGGCCACCGTGTCGCCGGCCGAGAGGTTGGTGATCTCGGCGGCGCCGCGCGGCCGGGCCGGGGCGCAGGCGTCGCCGCCGTCGCACACGAGGTAGGGGCCCACCAACGGCGGCGGACGGTCGCAGGGAATGCAGACCTGCGGCGGGCAGGTGGCCGTCGTGCAGCGACCGTCCCGGCAGCCGGCCGCTCCCGCGTGGCGGGGCAGGGGGGGGCAGGGGGCCTCGAGGCCGACGCGGCGGATGTCGCCTTCGACGTCGGATCCGGCCGACCGCGGTGCCGCCTCCCAGCCGCCGGCGCGGGTCGCCGCAGCCGGCTCCGCGACGGTGGCGGGTTCCGCCGGCAGCGCGACGGCCGCGGTCGAGACGAGGGCGGGCGTCGACAGCGAGCGGCAGGAGGCCAGGATCAGGGCCCCGGTCGCGATCGCGAGCATGCGGAGCCAGCGGAGCGGACGGTCGGCGGCGGTCATGGGCCCATTCCCGGGGCGGGGATCCGGTTGCCGATCACGACCTCGGCGACCGGGTCGCCGAGCGTCCGCGCGACCTCGAGCGGATCGTCGCCGGGGGCCACGTCGAACCAGCTCGACGGCATGACGTCGCGGCCCTCGCTCTCGCACGAGGCATACACGACCCGCCGGACGTGGCCGCCGCCGAGCGCGGCGACGAGGTCATCGGCGTCGATCGCGATCTCGACGGGAAACCGCCAGGCCATGCCGGGCGGCGTGACGAGCTTCGCCAGCACGCGAATCGAGGGATAGATCTCCTCCCCCTCGCGGCCGGGGATCCCGGCGATCCGCAGGCGGTAGGCGCGGCCCACCACGAGCCCGCGCCGCAGCGGCTCGGCCTGCAGGGGCGACCAGCCCGCGGCCGTCTCGATGGCGATCCGCAGGCCCTTGGGGCCGCGGATCTCCACCGGCTGCACCGCATCGGGGATCACCGATTCCGGACAGGGACCGGGCTGCGGCCGCCGCGAGGCGCCAATCGCTCCCGGTCCTGAGTAGTCGGCGATAGAGTCCGCCGCACTCGACGCGACGGGTGCGTGGGAAATACCCACGACGCCCGTCAGGACGAGCACGGCGGTCGCCGGCAGCCAGCGGCCGGTCCGCAGCACGGTCCCTGTCCGGAATGGTTCGGTCTTGCTCCTGGGGTCTGGTTGCCGCATCCGCGGGCCGGGCTCGCGGGCGCTGGTGCGGATGGCGGACATGATCTCACGGTTCGGGAAGAGGTCGGTCGAGGATCGTCGCGGTCGGCCGAGCGGCCGCCCGCCGTCGGGTTCACTCCACGGGCTCCGGCGGGCAGTCGGCCCCGTTCACGATCGCCCCGGGGCCGAGGGCGTCGGGATCCGCGCCGCCGTTGTCGACGTAGCGGGTCCGATCCTCCCAGGGCTGCTTGAGGTGGACGTGGGGCACGTCGTGCCGCTCGGCCACGTAGGCGTGACGAGCCGGCTTCGGATAGCTGAGGCCCGGGTACTCCTGCACGTGGAGCCGCATCTCGCGCGACGGCGGCGGGATGTGCATCTTCGTGTGGTTCGTGATCGAGTGCTTCTGCAGGCCGGCGGGCACCCCGAGCGGGATGTGGGCCGGGCCGGGCAGGCCGATCGGCGTGCCGACCCGCGGCATGCCGTACTCGGGGGCCGTCATGCCGGCGAGGAACGCCGGGGGCAGCTGGGACGGATCGCCGCCGCATGGCATGCCCAGCGGAGCGGCGACCCCGCAGGCCGATCCCGCGCCGGGACCGCCGCCGCCGGCCGCGGCCAACGGCCCGCCGGCCGCCGCGCCGGCGCCGCCCGACTCGAGATCCTTGTTGCCGATGCGAATGATCGCCAGGATCGACCCGCGACGATCGGCCTCGACGACGGGGTCGCAGCCGGGGTCGAGGCGGGTGCTGACGAGCGTCTCCACGCCCGCCACCGCCAGTTCCTGGTAGTCCGGATCGGGGAGGTAGACGACCTTGGTGACGAAGTTGCCGGTCGTCACCTGGTCGAGATCCTCCTCGGTGATCTGGAAGGGGATCGCGTTGTGCGCGAGGTAGGCGGCCGTCCGCGGGGTCACCGGGGCGACCTCGAGCGACGGGTAGAGCTCGATCCCCTCGCGACCGGGGATGTCGGTGAGCTTCAGCCGGTAGATCGCCCCCTGCGGGAAGTCGTAGCGGCCGGGGGCGACGAGCGGCGACGAATCGAAGCCGCCCGGCATGGAGACGTCCCAGCGGACCTGCATCCCGTCGGGACCGATGAACCCGATCTGGGAGGTGGGCGCCATCATGCCGGCCCCACCGAAGCCACCGGGGCCGCCGGCACCTCCCGGACCACCGCCTACGGGAACGCCGGCCGCCTCGAGGGCCGCCTCGTACGAGGCCGGCGAGATGATGCCCGGGCCCGGGCCTTCGACACCCGGGCCGGGATGCTGCAGCATCGCGGCGGGCGGCAGATTGTTGGTGTGCGGCGTGGCAACCGGGCGAATCTGGGCGAGGCCGGTGAACGGCGAGTTCGCCGGCATGTGGCACCCCGTCAGCGTCGCCGCCAACGAGATCCCGACGAACCCTTGCAGGCGTCGCTTCAGCATCTCATCACCTCCAGGCCGGAAAACGTTCGGTCGGTCGCACGGGCGATCGGGCCCGCTTCCGGCATGGGCCGGAAGCCTCCGGTTCCCTACACTCGCGGGCCGCGAGGGACGCCGAAGGCCGGGTGCGGAAACCCGGAACGCGGTTGGATGTTTCGACGTTCGGCGGCCCGTTTCTTTGGCAAAACCAGAAAACTCGACGTGACCGTGACGAATCGCACCCCGGGCAGATTGCCCAGCCCGCCCCGTCTCGCGGCCGCGGCCGTGCTGGCGACCGCCGTCGCGTGGCCCGCCGCGGCGGCGCCGCCGGGAGGGAAGAGCGTCTACAGCCGACGGCTCGCGAACGTTCCCGCGCCGACGGCGCCCGCGGTCGCGCCCGCCGCTCCGGTTTCCGAGGAGGCCGCCCGGGCCGAGCGGATCTTGGCCAGTTCGCTGGCGATGATCGCCCAGGCCGACTCGTTCGCGGCCGGCGTCCGCCAGAAGGTGCGGGTCGGCGATCGCGTGCTCGTCGGGACCGGCCGCTACCTGCAGTCGGGCCGCGGCGAGGACCAGCGCTACCGCTTCGAGTCGACGCTGACGTGCGACTCGCTGACCTTCGAGATGGTCGAGGTCTGCGACGGACTCTTCGCCTGGACTTATCGACACTACGGCGAGGATGCACCGCAGCTCGAGCGGCGGGACGTCCGCCGGGTGCGGGACAGGCTGACCGAGCTCAAGGCAGCCGACCCGCTCACCACGGCGCCCTATCTCGGCGGCCTGCAGCGGTCGATGGGCACGCTCCGGCAGTGGTTCCGGTTCATCTCGGCCGAGCCGGGCGAGGTCGAGGGCACGCCGGTGTGGGTCGTCGATGGCCGCTGGTCGGCGGACTGGCTGAACGTCATCCTCCCGGACCACGCCGCCGCCGCCCGCCGGCCGGAGGGCATCGCGCCCGCGGAACTGCCCGACGGCGTGCCGTGGAGCGTGCGGTTCTTCATCGGCCGCACCGACCTCGTGCCCTACCGGGTGGAATGGCTGGCGATCCCGGGCCCGCGGCCCGTCGTCGCCGGCACGCCGGAGCCCATCGGCGTGCTCGAACTCCTGGACGTGCGGATCGGCGGCCCCGTCGACGCCGGGGCGTTCGTCTACAAGCCGGCCGCCGACGGCCTCATCGACCTGACGGAAGATCACGTCAAGGGCATGGGGCTGATGCGGCCCTGAAGCCCCTCAGCCGGACCAGCCGGCCGCGACGAGCCGGACGGCCGCGTCGATCGCGGAGACCATGCTCGCGGGGTCGGCCTTGCCCTGGCCGACGATGTCGAAGGCGGTGCCATGGGCGACGCTCGTCCGCACGAGCGGCAGGCCGAGCGTGATGTTCACGGCCCGATGCATGCCGAGCAGTTTCACCGGGATGTGCCCCTGATCGTGGTACAGGGCGACCACCCCGTCGAACGCGCCGTTCCGCGCGCGGAGGAACAGCGTGTCGGCGGGCAGGGGACCGGTGGCGTCGACTCCCGCACCGCGCAGCCCGGCGACCGCCGGCGCGACGAGCCGCGCCTCCTCGTCACCGAACAGCCCGCCCTCGCCGCCATGCGGATTGAGCGCGGCCACCGCGATCCGCGGGCGCCGGCCGAGGAGCGCGGCCAGCAGCCCGTCGAGCCGGCGGCCGGCCGCCTCGATCCGCGCGGCCGACAGGTCGTGGACCGCCGTCCGCAGCGACTGATGGAGCGTGGCGTGCACCACGCCCAGGCCGCCGCCCGAGTCGTCCGGCGGCAGCCAGAGCATCATCGACGCGGCCTCGTCCGGCAGGCCGCAGCCGCGGGCCAGCAGCTCGGTGTGGCCCGGCACGTCGTAGCCCGCCGCGTGCAGTGCCGCCTTGTGGAGCGGCCCGGTCACGATCGCCTGGGCCAGGCCGCCGCGGACGAGCGCGAAGGCGTGCAGCACGGCGGCCGCGGCCTGCCGTCCGCCCGCGGCCGAGACGGAGGCCGGCGGCACCGGGCCGGTCGACACCGCGGGCGCGACGACGAGCAACGCGGCCGCCGTCGAGGGCCGCGGGTCGGCCGCGTCGACCACCGTGATCGGCAGGGCCGGCAGGCCCCGGCGGCCGGCCAGCACCGCGGCGACCATCGCGGGATCGGCGACGAGCCGCAGCCGGGCCCGGCCGTGGCACGGGGTCGCGGCCCAGGCCTGGATCGCGACCTCCGGGCCGATGCCGGCCGGATCGCCGCAGGTGAGCAGGATGACGGGCGGGGCGGGTGTGGGCATGGCTTGCATCCGGCTCTCAGCCTATAACGACATCGTCGAACGCCCATGGAGCATACTGCGGCACGATGACACGCATGTTCACGCGGGCGGCGACCTTCGCCGTGGCCCTGATGGTGGCCACGGCGGGCCTGGGACTGTGGCTCGGCGACCTGCACGGCCAGACCGACCCGGCGGTGCTCCGCTGGGGCACCGTCCACCGGCTGTCGGGGGTCCTCGCGGCCCTGGTCGTCGTGCTCGTCAACAGCATGGCGGTGACCTACTTCGTGGGGACCAGCCGCTGGGTGCGGGAGGTGGTCGAGACCTACGGCCTCGACGCCGGGCTCGTGACGCGGAGCAGGCGGCTCAAGCGGTCGGCGTTCCCGTTCGCGGTGGCCGGCATGCTCGCGGTGGTCGGCATCGTGGCCCTCGGCGGCGCCGCCGACCCGGCCACGGGCCGCCGGGGGAGCCGCGACTGGGTCACGCCCCACCTCGTCGGCAGCCTCGGCCTGATGGCTGCGATCGCCTGGTGCTTCCAGGCGCAGGTGCCGGGCATCCGTCGGCAGCACGAGCTGATCGACGACGTGATGGCCGGGGTGCGGGAAGAGCGCCGGCACCGGGGTCTCGACGTCCCGCCCGAACCGGTCGCCGCCGGCGATCAGTGACCGCGGGCGTCGGCCGCCGCCGGCCCGTGCCGGGCGTGGGCGTGCGACGACCGCTCGAGCACGGTGATGCCCCAGGCGATCGACAGTCCGAGGGCGAGCGCGGCCGTGAGCAGCACGCGGTCGTGGCTGTGGAACTGCACCTCGGGCAGCAGGTCGGCCGCCGCGATGCACAGGAAGGCGCCCGCCGCCATGGCGAGCGCGGCGCCGAGCACGGCGTCGTGGTGCGCCCCGAAGAGCCGCAGGCTGGCGAGGAAGGCCGCCGCGCCGCACGGCACCATCGCCGCGTAGAGCAGGTTGACGACGAGCCGCGTGCGGGCCGAGGCCTGGGCGTTGATCATCAGGGTGGCGATGATGCCCGCGTCGAACGGTTTGTGGAGCAGGATCGCGAGAAACGTGGCGCAGCCGGCGAGAAGGCCCACGCCGTGACGGGCGTCGGCGTCGACGGACGCGGCCAGGGCCGCGCCGTCGGCGAGGCTGTGGAGCGCGAGGCCGGCGAACGCCCCGCACCAGGCCCACCTGCCGGCCGGCCCCGGCTGCTCGCCGTGGGCATGGCCACTGTGGCTGCAGCCGTCGTGGTGGGCGTGCACGTGACCGCCGGGGCCGCCGTCCGCGGTGTGGTGGGCATGGCCGTGGAACGCCCGCTCCAGCAGGAACATCACGAAGAAGCCGAACAGCACCCAGCCCATCGTGGTCTCGAGATCGCGATCGAGTTGCAGCCAGGCATGGGGCAGCAGGTGGAGCAGCCCGACCCCGAGCAGCACGCCACCGGTGAGAGAGAGCAGCACCTGGGTCTGCCGGTGCGACAGCGACAGGAAGGCGACCGACGAGCCCCCCGCGAACGCGGCGGCCGCGATCAGCACGAGATACGTGGCGAGCGCGGCCACGGTCGCGGGGTCCGCGACGGCGAGCAGGGGCGGCATGGGGACGGCTTCCGGGGGCGACTGGCCGCCATGATCACGCCGCCGACGAGCGGCCGCAAGCGGCTCAGCGGCGGTACTGCCACTGGTAGGGCATCTGCTGCAGGTTTCGCGACGCCTGCTCCATCCGCTGCCGCATCGCCGCCCGGCCCTCGGTCCAGGCCGCGTCGCCCGCCGCCAGCGCGCCCAGGATGAGGGCGAGCACGTAGGTCACGAGGTTCGGCCAGACGACCGGGCCGTAGAACTTGAGCGCGGTGCCAAACGACTTCTTGAACTTGGGCCCGAACATGCCGAGCTTCACGCTCCAGATCTCGTCGAGCACGAGGTGGGTGAGGAAGCCGAGCACCACCGCGCTGGCGACGAAGTAGCGGCGCAGGGGCTCCTCGGCCGCGAAGGCGAGGAAGGCCGTCTGGCCGGCGATCGCCGCGGCCGGCAGACTGTGGAACATGCCCCGGTGATGGGCGTAGCTTTTGAGTAGCCAGGTGAGGCCGAAGCGGATCGCCAGGTAGATGGCGGCCCCCACCAGGATCATCGCTTCCAGCGGCAGCTGCATCTGGTGGAAGCGGTGGATCATCATCATCGGGACCACGGCCGCCGCGAAGGCCACGCTCTCCTTGAGCGGAATGCCAGGCCCGCTGTCGAGGTCGGGCAGCATGCCGGCGACCGAGCACATCCCGCCCGCCAGCAGGCAGGTCATGGGGGGCATGTCGCCCAGGGCCCAGGCCGCCGTCCCGTAGCCGGCGCCCATGATCGTCGAGCCGGTGATGTGCACGCGGAAGCCGGGCACTGCGCGTCGTCCCCTTCGGTGACCACATCCGCCCGGGAACGGGTGGATGCGGACGCAACCTCCCCGATCCCGGAGCGGGCGGGCAGGCGCAGTCCCTTTGTCTATCGTCAGCGGCGGCCCCCTGCGCCAGCCGGGGCGAGCGCACCTCCCTGCACTTCCCCAGGCGGAAACGTCGCGGCATCGGGCCGGATGGCAGCCGATGGCACGGCCGCTCCAGGCACCAAGAAAATCCGATCAGGAAGGATGCACCGTCTGCGTATTCTGCGACGCCTGCGAAAAATAGAATGGCAAGGTAGCCGCAAAAGAGTCACGTCGTGGACGATTGGCCTTCGTGGCCCGGCCGCAGAACTCCTACACTTCGCCGCCCCAAAGCCCCATCAGACAGCCCGGGAGCGGCCCATGGCGATCGACGGCTACGACCTCGTGATGCTCGGCGTTCTGGCTGCGGCCGCGGTGCTCGGCTACTTCAAAGGCCTGGTCTGGCAGATCGCCTGGATCGCCGGCATCGCCGTCAGCAGTTATGTCGCGCTCCGGTTCGGCGGCCCGCTCGCGCCCTTCTTCGGCCAGCAGGCTCCCTGGAACAAGCTGATCGCGATGCTGGCCGTCTACGTGGCCACGTCGCTGGGCGTATGGCTCGTCTTTCGTGTGATTTCCGGGGCCATCAACGCGATTCACCTGTCCGCATTCGACCATCAGCTCGGCCTGCTGCTCGGCCTCGCCAAGGGGGCCCTCCTGTGCGTCGTGATCACGTTCTTCACCGTCACGTTGGCCCCGGGCTACCGCGACCAGGTCGTGGCCAGCCGCAGCGGCCGGATCGTGGCGTCGCTGATCGTTCGCGCCGACCAGTACCTGCCCAAGGACATCGCCGAGACGGTCGATCCGTTCGTGAAACAGTTCGAGGATCAGCTGCGGGCTCCGCCCGGCATGGTTCCGGCCGCGCAGGCCGCCGGCACCTCGCCCCTCCAAGCGATCTGGGAAGGGGTGACTTCGGCGGCTGCCTGGACGGGTTCGGAGCAGGGGGGGCACGCCGCGGCTCAGGCCGGAGGTCCGCCGGTCGGCGGCTGGGCAGGGCCGGCCCAGCGGGCCACCGGCGGGTTCCCGCCGCCGCCGGCACAACCGGAACGCTATCCGCAGTTGCAGCCGCCACCGGCGCCGCCCCCGGGCCAGTTTCCCGTCGGTGCCCAGACGCCTCTGCCCATCCGTTGACCGCAAGCCCGTCGCTCGGCTCCACTCGTGGCCACCGCGCCCGTCGTCTGACCACGAGGATCGGCGCGGCATCGACGTCCGGCTTCCGGCGGCGGGGCAGCAGGGGACCGCCGCGAGCGATCGGATCTGGAAATCCAGCACCGAACGACTTCGCCCGAACCGGACATAAGAGACATTATCGGACGTTGGGGAGAGGGGCGGTTTCGCGGCGACTGGCTATCTTGAAGCCCATGTCCCAGCCCCCTGCCGCATAAGACGACGCCGCGTGTGGGTCGGGGTTGCCCGTACCGTCTCGCCCGGACGTTCGCTGCGGGCATCCTGCCCTCCGCTCACTCGGAGCTGGCTGCGCTTTCGCCCTCCGGGCTGCGCTGGCCAGCAAC
>JBIIDT010000086.1:0-12600 GCA_044238145.1 Pirellulales bacterium
GGATCCTCGACCTCGGAGCCGTCGTGCTCCAGGTGGCTTCCGAGGGGGGCGGCAACCTGTGCTACGGCGGCAACGTGCATGCCGGGCCGCTCCTCTTCGTGCCGCTCACGCGGGCCGCGGAACACGTCGTCAACGGTGTTCCGCTCGACGACGATTCACTGTTCGCCATCCCGCACGGAGCCGACTTCAGCATTCGGGTCCGTCGTCGGGCCCATGCCTGGTGCTCCGTCGCGTTGCCGGCCGACGCGCCGTTCCCGCTCGAGGCGGGGGCGGCCAGCACGGGCCTCGCCTGCCGGCCCGGCACGGCCGCAGCGCTACGGCAGCTGGTGAACCGGATCACCGCCACGCTCCTCGAGCGTCCGGCGGGTACCGCGGCCCACCGGGCCGCGGGTGCCGATCTGCTCGCGGCCGTAGCGGCCTGCCTGCCTCCGGCTGCGCCGAGCCGCACCGCCACCGGCCGGCCACGGCTCGATCGGGCGGCGATCATCCGCCGGTCGATGGAGGCCATCGATGCCGGGCGGATCCTGCCGAAGGCGGCCGATCTCGCCCGCACCGTGGGCGTCACGGACCGCACGCTCCTGCGGACGTTCCGCGAAACCTTCGACGTGCCGCCGAAGCGCTACCTGATCCTGCGCGAACTCCACGCCATCCGCCGCATCCTCGTCGCCGGCGCGCCCGGTGACGCCACCGTGGCCGACGTGCTGACCCGGCACGGCATCTGGGAGTTCGGCCGGTTCGCGGGCCGCTACCGCGACCACTTCGGCGAACTGCCCTCCCGGACGCTCGCCCGGTCGCGGGCCTGAGCCCGATCGTCAGCGGCCCGACCCCGACGCGGCGCTGACCGCCTCCATGACGCGGTTCAGGTTGAAACTCCCGGGCTTCTGCCGCGGCGGAAACTCCCGGAAGCTCTGCAGCCACTCGCCCACGTGGGCGGCGGCCGGCGCGATGGCGAACATGTGCTCCAGGTACCACCGCTGGTAGTCCATGCCGATGTCCTGGGCCAGTTCGAAGGGATCCATGCGCAGGTTCACGAGCGTCGGCGCCCGCAGCTCCACGAACGGCTGCTGCCAGACGTGCATGCCGTGGGCCTTCTGCTCGAGAAACGTGACCTTCCAGTTCTCGTACCGCAGGGCCGCCACGCTGCCGTCGTCCGTCCAGTAGATGAAGTCCTTGCGGGGCCAGGGGGCCGCGCCCCGCAGCGCGGGCCCGAGGTCGTGGCCGTCGAGGTGCACCTTGTAGGTCCGGTCGCCGATGCGGCGGCCCTTCTTGAGGTCCTCCCCGGCCGTCGTGTCGCCGGCTGCCGCACAGAGCGTCGTCAGCATGTCCTCGTGGGCCCCGATGTCGTTGATCACGGTGCCGGGCTTGATCACGCCCGGCCAGCGGATCGCGCAGGGCACCCGGTAGCCCCCCTCCCACTGCGTGTTCTTCTCGCCGCGGAACATGGTCGTGCCGCCGTCCGGCCAGGTGAAGGCCTCGGCGCCGTTGTCCGTCGAGTACATGACGATCGTGTTCTCGGCGAGGCCCAGCGCCTCGAGCTTGGCGAGCAACTCGCCCACCTGCCGGTCGTGCTCGACCATGCCGTCGGCGTAGATGCCCAGGCCGGTCTTCCCCGCCACGCCCTGCTTGAGGTGCGTGAAGATGTGCATCTTCGTCGAGTTCCACCAGACGAAGAACGGCTTGCCCGACTGCTTGGCCTGCTCCATGAAGGCGAACGTCTTCTCGTTCACCTCCTCGTCGATCGTCTCCATCCGCTTCCGCGTCAGCGGACCGGTGTCGGTGATCCGGCCGTCCGCGAACGAATGGATCACGCCCCGCGGGCCGAACTTCTTCTTGAACTCAGGATTCTTCGGGTAGTCGGGGTGCTCCGGCTCCTCCTCGGCGTTGAGGTGATAGAGGTTGCCGAAGAACTCGTCGAAGCCATGGCTCGTGGGGAGCATGTCGTCGCGGTCGCCGAGGTGGTTCTTGCCGAACTGGCCGGTCGCGTAGCCCCGGGCCTTGAGGAGCGTGGCGATCGTGGGATCCTCCTTCTTCATCCCCTCCGGCGCCCCCGGCAGGCCGACCTTCGTCAGGCCGGTGCGGATCGGCGACTGCCCCGTGATGAACGCGGCCCGGCCGGCCGTGCAGCTCTGCTGGCCGTACCAGTCGGTGAACAGGGCCCCCTCGCGGGCGATGCGGTCGATGTTGGGCGTCTTGTAGCCCATCATGCCCAAGTTGTAGGCCCCGACGTTGAACTGACCGATGTCGTCCCCCCAGATGACGAGGATGTTGGGCTGCTTGATCGGCTCGGCGGCGGCCCCGCGGAGGGCGGAGCAGGCGACGAGGATGACGGCGAGACACACGATGCGACGGGACATGCGAAACTCCTGGAAGACGGGAATCGACGGATTGGACGCAGGCACGTCTGGCGGTGCAATGCACGAACGGACAAAATACACGCGCCCGGACCGAACACGACGAAAGGAGTTTCGCCCATGCGTCATCTGATCGCGATCCTGCTCCTCGCCGCCGCGCGGCCTTGCCCCGCCGACTGGCCGCAGTTCCGCGGCCCGGACGGCGATGGCCTGAGCGCGACCGACGGCCTGCCCGTCCGCTGGAGCGACGCCGAGGGCGTCGCCTGGAAGACGCCGATCCCCGGCCTCGGCTGGTCGTCGCCGGTGGTGCAGGGCGGCCGCGTCTACCTGACGACGGCCGTGCCGCAGAACGATGGCCAGTCGCTGCGGCTGGTCTGCGTCGACGCCCGCACGGGGGCCGTCCTCTGGAACAGGGAGGTCTGCACGCAGGACGGCTCCGCCGCGATGCACAAGAAGAACAGCCACGCCAGCCCGACGCCGATCGTCACCGGTGACGCGGTGTTCGTGCATTTCGGGCCCCACGGCACCGCACGGACCACGCTCGACGGCGAGATCGCCTGGCGAACCACGCTCCCCTACAAGCCGGTGCACGGCAACGGCGGATCGCCCGCCCTGGCGGGCGACCTGCTCGTGATCTGCTGCGACGGCGGCGACGAACGCTACGTCGTCGGCCTCGACACGCGGACCGGCGAGGCCCGCTGGAAGACGCCCCGCGACACGCAGCCCGGCCGCGGCTTCTCCTTCGCCACGCCGCTGGTCTGCACGGTCGGCGGCCGCGACCTCGCCGTCTGCCCGGGCAGCGACGCCGTGTTCGCCTACGACCCGCGAACGGGCGCGGAGATCTGGCGGGTCGACTACCCGGGCGGCTACTCGGTGATCCCGCGGCCGGTCCTCGCGGCGGGGCTCGTGTTCGTGAGTTCGGGCTACGACAAGCCCGTCCTGATCGCCATCGATCCCACGGGCAGCGGCAACGTCACCGACACGCACGTCCGCTGGCGGCTCGACCGAGCCGCGCCGCACACGCCCTCCCCGGTCGTGGTCGGGGCCGAGCTGTATTGCGTGTCCGACAACGGCATCGCCACGTGCGTCGACGCGCACACGGGCGCGGAGCACTGGCGGGAGCGGCTGGGCGGCAACTTCTCCGCGTCGCCGTTCGCCGCGGGCGGCAGGGTGTATTTCCAGGAGGAGTCCGGCGAGGCGATCGTGGTGACGGCCGGCCGCACCTTCTCCGAGGTGGCCCGCAACCGACTGGCGGAGGGCGAGCGGACGTTCGCCTCCTACGCCGTCGACGGCAAGGCGCTCCTGATCCGCACCGAATCCCACCTCTACCGCGTCGGCGAGTAGCGGGCGGCCCGCCGCGATCGACGCCGCGCGCCCCGCCCTCCGCCGTCGACACAGACGTCCGGCGGATCTTCCTCGCGCTGCCGTTTGACGAGCCGGGGGTCGGGGAAAGCCGAGGCGAGTTGGCGTATCCTCGCCTCCGAAGCCGAGGCTTTCACCGCCCCCGGCGGCCTGCCCGCAGATGCCGGCGGCCACCGTGCCACTAGGCCGCCTGCGCGGGGGCGGTACGATAAGGGCCTTCGCGCCCCTTCCGTCCCGCAAAATCCAGCCCGCACACGCCATGCGCCCCATCACCAAGCTGCTCGTCGCCAACCGCAGCGAGATCGCGATCCGCGTCTTCCGCTCGGCCCACGAGCTCGGCATCCGCACCGTCGCCATCTACGCCCACGAGGACCGCTTCGCCCTCCACCGTTTCAAGGCCGACGAGGCCTATCTCGTGGGCCGGCCCGGCGAGCCGATCCGCTCGTACCTCGACATCGACGCGGTCGTGGCGCTCGCCAAGAAGCACGGCGTCGACGCCATCCACCCCGGCTACGGCTTCCTCTCCGAGAATCCCGAGTTCGCCGCGGCCTGCGAGAAGGCCGGCATCGCGTTCGTGGGGCCGCGGGTCGAACTCCTGCGCACGCTCGGCGACAAGACCGCCGCCCGCGACCTCGCCAAGCAGGCCGGCGTGCCGATCCTCGCCGGCAGCCCGAAGCCCGTCACCAGCCAGGCCGACGCCCTGAAGATCGCCAAGGAGCTCGGCTGGCCCGTGATCCTCAAGGCGGCCCACGGCGGCGGCGGCCGCGGCATGCGGGTGGTCCGCGGCGAGGATGAGCTCGCGGTGGCGCTCGAGAGCGCCCAGCGGGAGAGCAAGACGGCCTTCGGCTCGGCGGCCGTGTTCGTGGAGAAGTTCATCCAGCGGGCGCGGCACATCGAGGTGCAGCTGCTCGGCGACCTCCACGGCGGCCTCGTGCACCTCTTCGAGCGCGACTGCTCGGTGCAGCGGCGGCATCAGAAGGTGGTCGAGGTGGCCCCGGCCCCGAACCTGGCGCCGAAGATGCGCGACGCCATCTGCGAGGCGGCGCTCGCCATCGGCCGGCAGGCCCGCTACGAGAATGCCGGCACCGTCGAGTTCCTCGTCGACGCCGACTCCGACCGCTTCTACTTCATCGAGGTCAACCCGCGGATCCAGGTGGAGCACACCGTCACCGAGGAGATCACCGGGATCGACATCGTCCGCCGCCAGTTGCTCGTGGCCCAGGGCCACAAGCTCTCCGACCCGCAGGTCGGGCTCGGCGACCAGGCGACGATCCGCTCGATGGGCACGGCGATCCAGTGCCGGGTCACGACCGAGGATCCCGAGAACCGCTTCCTCCCCGACTACGGACGGATCACCGCCTATCGCTCCGCCAGCGGCATGGGCATCCGCCTCGACGCCGGCACGGCCTTCTCCGGAGCCGTCGTCACGCCCTACTTCGACTCGCTGCTCGTGAAGGTCACGGCCCGCGGATTGACCCACCGCGAGGCGGCCGGCCACATCGAGCGTTGCCTGCAGGAGTTCCGCATCCGCGGCGTGAAGACGAACATCCCGTTCCTCATCAACCTCGTCACGCACCCGGCGTTCCTCGCCGGCGAGTGCACGACCCGGTTCATCGACGAGACCCCGGCGCTGTTCGACTTCCCGATCCGCAAGGACCGGGCCACGAAGGTGCTCGAGTACCTCGCCGACGTGATCGTCAACGGCAACCCGCTCGTGAAGGGCCGGGCGACCGCGGCCCGGCGGCAGCCGGCGCCGCTGCCGGAGTTCGACGCCTTCGCGGCCCCGCCGCCGGGCACGCGGGACAAGCTCCGGGAACTCGGCCCGCGGAAGTTCGCGGAGTGGCTGCGGGGCCAGCGGGGGCTGATGATCACCGACACGACGATGCGCGACGCCCACCAGTCGCTCCTGGCCACGCGGATGCGGTCCTACGACATGGTCGCCGTCGCCGACGCCTACGCCCGGATGGCCGGGGGTTTCTTCTCGCTGGAGATGTGGGGCGGTGCGACGTTCGACACGTCGATGCGGTTCCTCAAGGAGTGCCCATGGGACCGGCTGATCACGCTCCGCGAGCGGATCCCCAACGTTCTGTTCCAGATGCTTCTCCGGGCGAGCAACGCCGTCGGCTACACGAACTATCCCGACAACGTCGTGCAGGAGTTCGTCAAGGAGTCGGCCGCCGCGGGCGTCGACGTGTTCCGCGTGTTCGACCCGCTGAATTGGGTGCCGAACATGCGGGTGGCGATCGACGCGGTCGTCGACAGCGGCGCGATCTGCGAGGCGGCGGTCTGCTACACCGGCGACGTCCTCGACCCGAAGCGGACCAAGTACTCGCTCGACTACTACGTGAAGCTCGCCAAGGAACTGGAGAAGGCGGGCGCCCACATGCTCGCCATCAAGGACATGGCCGGCCTCTGCAAGCCGCACGCCGCCGGCAAGCTGGTCGAGTCGCTGCGTGCTGAAATCGGCCTCCCGATCCACTTCCACACCCACGACACCTCAGCCGCGGGCCTCGCCAGCTGCCTCGAGGCGGCCCGGGCGGGAGCGAGCGTCGTCGACGCGGCCTTCGCCCCGTTCTCGGGGCTCACCAGCCAGCCGAACCTCAACGCCCTCGTCGAGGCGGTGCGCAACACCCCGCTCGACACCGGGCTCGACCCGGAGCCGCTCCGGCACCTGGCCCACTACTGGGCCGCCGTCCGCGAGCACTACACGGCCTTCGAGTGCGGCATGAAGGCGCCCGACGCCGACCTCTACCTCCACGAGATGCCGGGCGGCCAGTTCACGAACCTGCTCGAGCAGGCCAAGGCCCTCGGCCTCGGCGACCGCTGGGAGGAGGTGTGCAAGGCCTACGCCGACTGCAACCACCTGCTCGGCGACATCGTCAAGGTCACGCCCACGAGCAAATCGGTGGGCGACCTGGCGCTGCTGCTCGTCACCAACGGGATGCAGGCCGCCGACCTGCTCTCCGATTCCCGCGAACTCTCGTTCCCGGAATCGGTCGTCGACCTGCTCGCCGGCCGCATGGGCCAGCCGCCGGGCGGATTCCCCGCGGCCGTCGTCAAGCGGGTCGTCCGCCAGGGCGACGTGGTCACGGGCCGGCCGGGCGAGTCGATGCCGCCGGCCGACTTCCAGGCCGCCGCGAAGAAGGTGGCGGAGGTCGTGGGCCGGACGGCATCCCCGCGGGAGGTGCTCTCCTGGCTGCTCTATCCGCGGGTCTTCGCCGACTTCGCCGCGCACCGGGCGAAGCACGGCGACGTGAGCGTGCTGCCGACGCCGGCCTTCCTCGAGGGTCCGAAGCCGGGCGAGGAACTCGCCGTCGACATCGAGCCGGGTAAGACGCTCGTCATCCGCCTGCTCACGGTGGGCGAGCCGCATGCCGACGGCACGCGGACCGTGTTCTTCGAGCTCAACGGCCAGCCGCGCAGCGTCTCCGTGGCCGACAAGAGCCTGGAGGCGAAGGTCCAGCGGCGGCCGAAGGCCGTCGTCGGCGACGCCCGCGAGGTCGGTGCGCCGATGCCGGGGCTGATCGTGACCGTGGCGGTCAAGCCGGGCGACACGGTGACCAGGGGCCAGAAGCTGCTCTCGCTCGAGGCGATGAAGATGGAGACGACCGTCTACGCGGAGCGGGACGGCCGGATCGGCGAGGTGCTCGTCGCGCCCGGCACGCCGGTCGAGGCGGGAGAGCTCGTTGCACGCTACGCTGACGCGCTGTCTTGACCGCTGAGCGAGCCATCCATGGCCTCGCTCAGCTGGGCCCGGCGATTCCGGAGCCAAGGTCCGTCATGCCGGGCATCCCGCCATCCTGGCGGGGGGGCGCGGCTGCACGGCCAGCGGCTGCTCCTGCACCAACGGCGAGGGAGGGGCTGCCAGTGCCCCAGGAGCCGGCGTATGCAGACAAGCGAAGCAAGGATTGCGGAGCGCAGTCTGCATCCGAGTGAGCGCAGGGCAGGATGCCCGCAGCGAACGTCCGGCGACGGGGCATGGCAGCCCCGACCGGCGGCTCCATACACGGCCGCGGATCACAGCCCCGCGCGAACGCCTGCCTACTTGCCTTCCGTCACCAGGTCCTTGAACACCTTGCGGACCTTCTCCACCTTCGGCGCAGCCACTGCGTTGCAGTAGCGGTCGGCGGGGTTCTTGGCGAAATAGTCCTGGTGATAGCCCTCGGCCGGATAGAAGGTCGAGGCCTTCGTCACCTCCGTGACGATCTTCGCCGGAAAGACCTTCGCCGCGTCGAGTTTCGCGATCACCGCCTCCGCGACCCGCTTCTGTTCGTCGTCGTGGTAGAAGACGCCCGAACGGTACTGCGTGCCCACGTCGGCCCCCTGCCGGTTGAGCGTCGTCGGATCGTGCGTGGCGAAGAACACCTCGAGCAGCTTCTCGAACGACACGACCTGCGGATCGTACTCGATCTCGATCGCCTCGGCGTGGCCCGTGCGGCCGGTGCAGACGTCCTTGTAGGTCGGATTCGGCACCGTGCCGCCGAGGTAGCCGCTGGTCACGCTCTTCACCCCCTTGAGCTGGGCATACACCGCCTCGGTGCACCAGAAGCAGCCGCCGGCGAAGGTGGCCTTGGTGAGGCCGGGTTCCGCGCCGGACGCGGATGGGGTGGCGGACACGATCGACGTCATGGCGAGGGCTCCCAGGGCCAGGAGACAGGCGGGCAGGCGGATCATCGTCGGCTCCTCCGCTGCGGAACTCGGACACCTGCGATCATTGTAGGGAGTTCCGCCGGATCGACGACGAACCGCAGCGGCTTGTCGGCCCATTCGCCCGCGTAGCCCACGCCGATCCGCGGCGTCCGGGCGATCAGCCGCCGCGGGACTTCGACACCGGCCTCGAACCACAGGCCCGCGGCCCGGCCGGCCGGCCGGCCGTCGAAGCCCCGGTCGATCCCCAGCCCCTTCGTCACGCGGCCCGGCCCGGTGAAGGCCCCTGCCCCGCGGACGAGCACGGCAGCCGGCACGCCCTCGGCACCGGTGACGACGTTGAGCATCCAGTGCATGCCGTAACAGAGATAGACGTACCACTGCCCCGCCGGCCCGAACATCACGGCGTTCCGCCGCGTCATGCCCTTCGACCCGTGGCAGGCGAGGTCGTGCGCCCCGAGGTAGGCCTCCGTCTCGTGCACGACGTGCCGCGTCACCCGTCCGTCATCCCCGCGGACGGCGAGCATCGCCCCGAGCAGGTCCCGCGCCACCCGGTCCGCCGGCCGGTCAAAGAAGGCTGCGGGCAGGGTCTGTGACGATGACGGCATATCGGCAATGATTATGCCGGATCGTTCACCAGGAATCGTGGAGTCATCGTCTTACTCATGGAAGCAGGCATCGTCGGGCTGCCGAACGTCGGCAAGAGCACCCTCTTCAACGCCCTCACCCAGTCGAAGGCGGCGCAAAGCGCCAACTACCCGTTCTGCACGATCGAGCCCAACGAGGGCATGGTCAGCGTGCCCGACGACCGTCTCGACCGGATCACGAAGTTCATCCCGCCGCAGAAGGTGATTCCCGCCGCCCTCAAGCTGGTGGACATCGCCGGCATCGTGAAGGGCGCGAGCGAGGGCCAGGGCCTCGGCAACAAGTTCCTCTCCCACATCCGCGAGGTCGACGCGATCCTGCAGGTCGTCCGCTGCTTCGAGGATCCCGACGTCATCCACGTGGCCGGCAAGGTCGATCCCCTGTCCGACATGGAGACGATCGAACTGGAACTGATGCTCGCCGACATCCAGCACATGGAGAACCTCCTGCCGAAGGCGGAGCGGGCCGCGAAGGGCGCCGACAAGGAGGCCAAACTCAAGGTCGAGGTGATGAAGAAGTGCCTCGCCCACCTCGGGACCGAGAAGCCGGTGCGGACGCTGCCCCTCGACGATGGGGAGAAGAAAGCGGTCAAGGAACTCGGCCTGCTCTCCGCCAAGCCGATCCTCTACGTGGCCAACGTGGACGAGGGCGACGTCGCAGGCGCGGGGCCGCTCGTCCAGGCCGTGCGGGCGGCGGCGGCCAAGGCCGGCGCAGAGGTCGTGCCCGTGTGCGCGAAACTCGAGGCCGAGATCGCGGAACTCGACGAGGCCGATCGGGCCGAGATGCTCGCGGGGGCCGGGCTCACGGAGCCGGCGCTCGCGGTGCTGGCGCGGGCCGCCTACAAGACGCTCGGGCTGCAGAGCTACTTCACGGCCGGCGAGAAGGAGGTGCGGGCGTGGACGATCCCGGTGGGCGCCCTCGCCCCCCAGGCCGCCGGCGTGATCCACACCGACTTCGAGAAGGGCTTCATCCGCGCGGAGATCTATTCGCTCGCGGACCTGGAGCATTACAAGAGCGAGAAAGACATCCGCGCCGCCGGCAAGCTCCGCGTCGAGGGCAAGGAGTACGTGATGCAGGACGGCGACATTTGCCACTTCCTCGTCGGCAAGACCTAGCGCCTGCCGGGCCATCCATGGCCCCGGCAGGCTTGGCCCGTTGCAGGGCACGCCAAGGGTGCCCTGAACGGGCGGCGGACGTCCTCCAGACGGCCGTAACGGCTGCGTGCGGGGCAAACCAGCCAAGAACCGTCTTAGCAAGGCGTTCCTGGACTTCGGGAGGGGTTGCCCGTGCCCGGGAGCCGGCGTTGCTGGCAAGCGGAGCCAGGATGGCGAGAGCGCAGCCAGCATCGAGTGAGCGGAGGGCAGGATGCCCGCAGCGAACGTCCGGCGAGAGGGCACGGGCAACCCCTCCCCCCGCGGACGCTGCGTCGCGCGTGGGTCAGAACTCGTAGTCGAACCGTATCCCGTAGGCGTCCGTCAGGCTGTTCCCCACGCGAGTGTCTTCCAGGAACGCCCGGATGTAGTTGAACTTCATCCGGGTGTACGGGTTCAGGTACCAGTTCAACCCCGCCGTGAAGTCCGTCAGGTTGTTGCCCTGGATGTTTTCGTCGTTGAGCACGATGTTCGAGAATCGGGCCGCGATCTCCCAGGCCCCGAGCCCCCACCGCACGCGGCCACCCTCGCGGACCCGGTAGAACTCGTCGAACACCTTCATCCGGGTGTGGATGCCCTGCTTCCGGTCGTAGGGCCGGTGCTCACCGGTCAGAAACCAGCTCAGCTGTGCCATATACCCGTTGAAGAACAGGTTCGGGCCGTCGATCTGGTCCACGATCGCGAACGCATATTCCGACTGCAGCGACAGCGGTCCCAGGATGAGGGCGAACTCGGGATCGAAGAGCTGGAAATTGGTGGCCGGGATGAAGCCGGTATCCACGAAGATCGGCGCGAAGGGGCTCGGCACCCCGTTCTGGTAGTTGCTCGGGCTCGGCGGCCCCACCGGACCGAAGGTGCTCGCCGGCTGCTGCTTGCGGATTTCCGGCGTGTTGCGAAACCGCACCTGGTTCTGGGACGTCGCCCGATAGCTGTAGGCGGCCCCGAGGTGGAGGTAGTAGCGGCCGTCGCTGACGTCGTCCCAGAACGGCAGTACCGTGCCGCGCATGGTGAGCGCCTGGCCGCTGTCGAACGAGTCGTTGCCGACGTTGTCGGAGTTCGTCCGGAAGGTGCCGATCTGCCAGGTGGCCCGCTCGTTGGCCGCGTTGCCGTAGGCCATCACGCCCATGTTGCGGGCCGGCGCGAACGTGTCGACGAGCGACCGCTCCATGAAGGTGTTGTTGCGGTTCTGCGTGACCCGCTCGAGCGAGAACGGCTCGAAGAAGTGGCCGACGCGGACGTTCTGCAGCCAGGGCAGGTCGTGGGCCTCGATGTAGTTGTCGAGGTAGCTCGGCTGGTTGGCCAGCGCGAAGTCGACCCCCAGGGAGTATTCGAGCTGGAGCCACGTCGTGCCGCGGGCGCCGATGCGGAGGCGGCGGAACTGAACGCCGTCCTGGAGGTCGCCCACGGCGTCGCGGCTGTCCGGCCCCTGCCCGAACCATACCTGGTCGCCCTGCACCTGGCCCGTGAACTTCACCGTCGGGACATGCGCGGCCTGCCCGCTCGTTCGCCGCGCCTCGGCCTCGTTTGCGGCGGCCCGCAAATCGTCGATCTGGCTCTGCAGACGGCCGATTTCCTCTCCGAATCCGGGCGCAGGGGATGGCGGATCGAGGTCCGAGGGTGGGCGACCGGCGCCGTCGACCGTTTGCGCTGCGACATCGCCCGGAAACTCCACCGGTTCGACTGCGGCATCCGCAGCCGGCCACGCCGACCTCGGCCCGCTCGGTGCGAGCAGGACGATGGCACAGAGGGCCAGCAGCGTCCGCGGCCACGACGTAGGCACAAACACGAGAGCGACTCCGGCACGGGAAGGCGCGCCGACGCGCACCACACCGTATTCCGGTTATCGGCAAAATCGCTGCATTCGAAAGACCCGACCTAGACTGCCTGGCTCGCCACGGCAGGGCCGTGCCTTGCCGATCTTCACCATCTCACGCGTTGACCGACTGCGGTCGATCCGCGCGGAGGTGGTCCGGGAGCCACTCCTGCTCGGCCTCGTCGGGGGCCACGCTGCTCGCCGACCCGGCCGCGGACGGGTCGTGGCCCGCCAGGTACTCCTCGACGTGCTCCTCGCGGGCGCTCGTCCCGAAGAACGAGTACATCACCGGCACGAGGATCAGCACGAGCAGCGTGGTCATCATCAGCCCGAAGGCCATCGCCGTCGCCATCGGCACGAGGAACTGGGCCTGGAAGCTCTTCTCGAGGAGCAGCGGCAGGAGGCCGCCGATCGTCGTGATGCTGGTGAGCATCACCGGCCGGAATCGGAGGCATCCGGCCTCGCGGAGCGCCGCCCGCAACGGATGCCCCTCCCGCACCCGGAGGTTGATGAAGTCGATGAGGCAGATCGAGTCGTTGACCACGACCCCGGCGAGGGCCACGAGGCCGAACATGCTGAACAGCGTCAGCGGCATGCCCATGAAGGCGTGGCCGAACACCGCCCCCGCGAT
>JBIIDT010000146.1:0-4525 GCA_044238145.1 Pirellulales bacterium
AGCCCATCGGATGCATGACGCTCGTGCCGCGCATCCGCTCGAAGCGGGCGACGATGTCGGTGGCGGTGTAGCCCTCCGGGTGGCCGACGTGCAGGCCGTCGCCGCTCGGGTATGGGAACATGTCGAGCACGTACAGCTTGCGGCCGGCCGGCAGCCGGGGCGTGGCGAAGGTGTCGTGCGCCTCCCACCAGGCCTGCCACTTGGGCTCGATCCTCGACGGCTGGTAGCGGGGCATGGGCGAATCCGAGGGGCTGCGCCGTCGAGAGCGACAGGGAACGGCGTGGTGCCTGAGGCCGGCTGCGGCTGGTCAGTTCACGGGAGAACGATTCTAATAATCGCGGTCGAACCGGCAACGCGAGCCGGTTTTCCGCCCTCCTGCAAGAGTGCCAGCACCGATGTCGCGCCCCGATGCTTCGGCGCCGCCGATCCTCCAGCGGCTCATGCTGCGCGGCTGCCGGCTGGCGGGCCGCCGCATGAAGATGGCCGACTCGCTCGGCACGCGGCTCACCGGCCGGGACCTGCTCGTGCGGATCCTCGTCGCCCGGCGGGTCCTCGAGCGTGTTCTCGGGCCCGACGAGAAGATGGTGGGCGTGATGCTGCCACCCACGGCCGGCGGGGCGATCGTCAATGCGGCGCTGGCCCTCATGGGTCGCGTGGCCGTGAACCTCAACTACACCGCCTCGCAGCCGATCCTCGACCTGTGCATCGAGCGGGCCCGGCTTGCACACGTGATCTCGAGCCCGGCTTTCCTGGCCCGCGTGAAGCTCGACCTCGGCCCGCGGCTCCTCGACGCGGGGGCCCTGAAGACGCAGGCCACGGGCCTCGACAAGGCCCTCGCCTTCCTCGACGCCACCATCACGCCGCTGCCCATCCTCGAGCGGCGGCTCGGCCTCGACCGGATCCGCCCCGACGACGTACTCACGGTGATCTTCACGTCCGGCTCGACCGGCGATCCGAAGGGTGTCGTGCTCACGCAGGAGAACGTGGGCTCGAACGTGCGGGCGATCGACGCCCTGCTGCACCTCTCGGCCCACGACGTGGCGCTCGGCGTGCTGCCGTTCTTCCACTCATACGGCTACACGACGACGCTCTGGACGCCGCTCACGCTCGAGCCGGCGGTCGTCTACCACACCGACCCGCGGGATGGACAGACCGTCGGCAGACTCGCCCGCGAGCACCATGCCACGATCCTCATGGCCACGCCCACGTTCCTGCGGATCTACACCCGGCGGACGCCGGCCGAGGACTTTTCGACCCTGGAATGCGCGTTCGGGGCGGCCGAGAAGCTGCCGACGGATGTGTGCGACGCGTTCGAGAAGAAGTTCGGCGTGCGGCCGAGCGAGGCCTACGGGGCCACGGAACTCTCGCCCCTCGTCGCGGCCAACGTGCCGCCGAGCCGGCACGTGCCGGGCCGCCCGGTCGACGCCCGCGAGGGTACGGTCGGCAAGCCGATCCTCGGTAGCCGGGCGCGGATCACCGATCGCGAGGCGGGGCACGAGCTGCCCGTGGGCGCCGAGGGCCTGCTGTGGATCGGGGGACCGAACGTGATGCAGGGTTACCTCGACCGGCCCGACCTGACGGCGAAGGTCGTCAAGGACGGCTGGTACTGCACCGGCGACATCGCCCGGCTCGACGCCGACGGGTTCATCACGATCACCGGCCGCGAGAGCCGGTTCTCCAAGATCGGCGGCGAGATGGTGCCGCACCTCAACATCGAGGAGGCGGTGAACGCGGAGATGGGGGCCGCCGACGGCGACCTGCTGGCCGTGGTGACGGCCGTGCCCGACAAGGCGAAGGGGGAGCGGCTCGTCGTGTTCCACCTGCCGACCGACCGCCAGCCCCGGGAAATCGTCCGCAGTCTCGCGGAACGGGGCCTGCCGAACCTGTGGATCCCGGGGGCCGACGCGTTCGCCGAGATCGCGGAACTGCCGATGCTCGGGTCGGGCAAACTCGACCTCAAGCGGCTCGCCGAGATGGCCCGGGAACGCTTCGCCGCAGCGGCCGACGCGTGAGTCACGGGCCGGGCATCACCGTTACGCTCGGTCCCTGCGACGACATGCGGGCCGAGGTGTTCGTGCGGATGGCGGCTCCACCGGGGGCGGCCGCCGCCCGGCTCGAGGGCACCCTGGTCGGGCCGGAGTGCCGCTGGGCCACGACGCTGCCGGCGACGGCGCGGCTGGTCGACCTCGGGCCACCGCCAGGGGCCACGGCCGCGACGCTCGTGGCTCGGGCGGTGCTCACCGAGCCCGCGTTCTGGACGCCCGACCTGCCGAATCTTTATCGGCTCGAGGCGCGGATCGTGCGCGACGAGGGCGAGGTGACGACGTGCGTCTCCCGGATCGGCCTGCGGCGGCTTGGGGCCAGGGGGCGGTCGTTCCGGCTCGACGGCCGCCGCTGGGTGCCACGCGGCGTGCGGCTCGACGCGGCGACGTTCGACGCCGCCGCGCTGCGACACGACGTCGCGACCGCGGTCGTAATGCAGCCGGACGAGCCGCTGTGCGGCCGTGCCGACGACGAGGGCGTGGCGGTGATCGCCGTCGTCGACGGGGCGGCGGGCGTGGACGACCTGGTCGGGCGGATCGCCGCCTGGGCGGTACACCCCGCGGTGATGCTCGCGCTTCTGCCCCCGGGCACGCCGGCCGAGGCAGCCGGGGCGATCGCGGCGGGGGCCCGCGGCTGCAAGGGCACGCTCCTGCTCGGCTGGTGGGTGGACGGCGCCGTGCCGCCGCCACCGGTGCCGGCGGGCATCGACTGGCTGGCCGTGGCGGTCGGCGGCGGGGGAGAGCCGCACGCCGCGTGGCGGGATGCGGCGCCGCCCGTGCCACTGGTCGCCTGTGGCGGCAGCGGCGGGCGTGCCGGTTGCGACACGCTGCAGGCTCGGCTCGCCGCGTGGCTCCTGGCCGGTGACGGACGGCCGCCGTGGGACTGGGCCGGCTACGTCGTCTGGTAGCATGGCTGCATGGCCGGCTACGACGAGGAACGCTATTCGCGGCAGACGCGGTTCGCCCCGCTCGGCCCCGCGGGCCAGGAGCGGCTCGCGGCGGCGCGGGTGGCGATCGTGGGCGCGGGCGCCCTCGGCGGGGCCGCGGCCGTCGCCCTCGTGCGGGCAGGTGTCGGCCGCCTGCGGATCATCGACCGCGACGTGCCCGAGCTGTCGAATCTGCCCCGCCAGCTGCTATTCGACGAGGCCGACGTGGCGGCGGGGCTGCCCAAGGCCGTGGCGGCCGCCCGGCACCTGGAGCGGATCAACTCCGCGGCCCGCATCGAGCCGGTCGTGGCCGACCTCACGGCCGCGAACGTGGCCGACCTGCTGCACGGCAGCGACGTGGTCGTCGACGGCACCGACAACTTCGAGGCCCGGTTCCTCGTCAACGAGTGGTGCTGCCGCGAACGGATCCCCTGGGTGCACGGCGGCGCGATCGGCGCGGAGGGCCGCGTCCTCGCCGTCGAGCCGGGCGTCTCGGCCTGCCTGCGGTGCCTCGTGCCCGATCCGCCGGCCCCCGGCAGCCTGCCCACCTGCGAGACCGCCGGAGTCCTCGGCCCGGCCGTGCTCGTCGTGGGCGCTGTGCAGGCCATGGAGGCGATGCGGCTCGTCATCGGCGGGCCGAGAGCGGGGAATCGGCTGCTCGTCTGCGACCTGTGGGAGCAGGCGTGGCGGACGGTCGACCTCACGCCGCTGGCGGCGGCGGGCTGCCCGACCTGCCGCGGCGGCGACTACCCGTGGCTCGAGGGGCGGGTCGGCGGCCGTCCCGCCGTGCTCTGCGGCCGCGATGCCGTGCAGGTGCCGGCGGCGGGCGGCGGCGTGGACCTTGCCGCCGTGGCCGCGCGGCTGGCCGCCGTCGCGCCGGTCACAGCAAACGCCTGGATCGTGCGGGCCCGGGTCGAGTCGGACATCGAACTGGCCGTATTCGCCGACGGTCGGGCGATCGTGACCGGCACCCGCGAGGAGGCGCGGGCCCGCGCGATCGTCTCGCGCTATCTTGGGGCGTGATGGCGTCCAGTGAGTGGGTCGGGGTTGCCCATGCCCCATCTCCGGACGTTCGCCTCGGCCCTCCAGGCCTCAGCTCACTGCATGTCCGCTGCGCTTCGCCATCCTGGCTTCGCTTGCTTCCATAGCCCGGCTCCTGGGCCACGGGCAACCCCTCCCAGTCGCACCGATTCGGCGGGCAGGAGTGCGCGAACGTGGTGGGAACAGCCAACCCGATCACCCGCCCGTCGCCGCCGCCATGATCTTCTGCTCGGTCGCCTCGGCCCGTGAGAACTGGGCTGTCAGGCGGCCCTCCGCCAGGACGATGATCCGGTCGGAGAGCGTGAGCAGTTCGGGCAGCTCACTCGACGTGAGGATGACGCCGAGTCCCTCGCGGCACAGCCGGTCGATCAACTGGTAGAGCTCCGCCTTCGCCCCCACGTCGATGCCGCGGGTCGGGTCGTCGAGGAGCAGGACCGCGGGCTTCGTGAGCAGCCAGCGGCTGATGATGCACTTCTGCTGGTTGCCCCCGGAGAGGCCCGTGATCGCCGCGTGCGG
>JBIIDT010000114.1:0-7736 GCA_044238145.1 Pirellulales bacterium
GGCCGACTCCGCCTCCGTCAGGGCGCTCGTCGGCTCGTCCATGACGATGATCCGGGCGTCGAGCGACAGCGCCTTGGCGATCTCCACGAGCTGCTGGTCGCCCACCCGCAGGCTGCCGGTGCGGGTCCGCGGATCGACCTGGCAGTCGAGCAACGCCAGCAGCCGGCTGCTCTCCGCCTCCATCGCCCGGTCGTCGAGCAGTCCGGCCGCGGTCCTCTTCTCGCGACCGAGGAACACGTTGGCCGCGACCGTGAGGTCCTCCACGAGGGCGAGCTCCTGGTGGATGATCGCGATCCCGGCACGTTCGGCGTCGCGGGTCCCGGTGAACTCGACCGGCTCGGCGTCGACCTCCAGCGTGCCGGCGTCCGGCGGCTGCACGCCGGAGAGGATCTTCATGAGCGTGCTCTTGCCGGCGCCGTTCTCGCCGCAGATGGCGTGCAACTCGCCGCGGCGGACCTCGAGCGTGACGTCGTCCAGCGCCACGACTCCCGGGAACCGCTTGCCGATTCCGCGCATCACGATCGCGAACTCGGGGTCGGCGGACCTCATGGGGCGACCGTCGCGGAGCCCGGCCGGCGCCGCGACTCCCAGGCCCGCGCCGCCACCAGCAGCCCGGCCGCCACCACCGCCGTCCCGGCCCCGGCGCGGCCCGTGGCCGTCATCGACACGACGGCCCCGGCGAGCAGGGCGAGGGTCGGGATCGCGCACAGCCCCAGTGCACCACCCAGAAGCCGCCGGCCGCCCTTGGCCATCTGCCCGACCTGCGAGAAGGTGACGGCGATCACGACGACGATCCCCACGATCAACCCCTCGTAGACATCGGCCCCGGTCTTGATGATTTTCGAGACCGCGTCGATCACGACCCGGAGGAAGATTGCGCCCAGCACGGTGCCAGGGACCGTGCCGACACCGCCGGTGAGCGAGCAGCCGCCGACGACCGCCGCCGCGATGGCGTTGAGTTCGTGGCCGCGGCCCTGGTTGACCGGCGCGGCGACCGACTCGTTGGCCACGTAGAACAGGCCGGCGAGCGCCGCCGTCATCGCGCCGAAGCAGTAGGCGAACCACTTCACGTTGTCGGTGCGGATGCCGGCCAGCCGGGCCGCCTGCTCGTTGCCGCCGAGGGCGTGGATGTGGCGGCCGAGCACGGTCCGGGTGAGTATCAGCCACGTGACGAAGGCCAGGGCGCCGAAGACGGCGACGGGGATCCAGACGTTGTCGCGGACCGCCTTGAAGAGCGGGTCGGAGACGTTGATGATCGCGCTTTTGGTGGGAGTGAAGGCGGCAGTCGTGCTCTCGCACAGGGCCCGGGCGAAGCTTCGCAGGCCGACGAGCGTGGCCAGCGTGGCGATGAACGGCGGCAGGCGGATCGCGGTGATCAGCCAGGCGTGCAGCGTGCCCACCAGGAAGCCGACGAGCAGGGCCGCGCCGCAGGCGACGGCGACCACCGCCGGGCCGACCGGCTTGAACCCGGTCACCGCCTGCGGTGCCAGGGCCACCATGGTCGAGGCGGCGACGGTGCCGGAGAGCGCGATCATGGAGCCGGCGGAAAGGTCGATGCCACCGGCGATGATCACGACCGTGGCCCCGAGGGCGAAGATGCCCAGCAGGGCCGTGTTGCGGGCGATGTCGCGGAGGCTCTCCAACGGGCGGAACCAGTAGCTGTGGTTCGCGTCGACCAGGGCCGTGACGGCCACCGCGACGACGATGGCCGCCAACAGGGCCCACTCGCCGGGACGCAGCAGTGGGACGCGGACGACGGGGCGGTGGGCGGGCTGCATGGGCTCGTCCTACGAGCTCGACAGGCCGTACTTCGCCAGCCACGCGCGGAAGTCCGGCAGCGCCATGATCTCGCAGCCTGGGAGGTCGATGTCTGCGGGCTTCACGCGGGAGCTCTCCGCGGGGACGATGAGCCGCAGGCCGGTGGTCAGGATGTCGCCGTCCGGGGACGAGGCCCGGGGGAAGGCCTCCGCCAGCACCGCGTCGTCCTTTTCGTGCATGGCGAGCAGCACGCGCACCGTCTGCACGCCCATCTCGAAGGGATTCTGAACCACCATCGCGTCGATCCGGCCTTGGCCCATCATCTCGATCGCCGCGGCCTGGGCGTCGAAGGTCACGACGGTCAGGTCGTCCTTCCGGCCGCGTTCCTCGACCACTTCCACGATCGCGGGCGCGTTGTAGGCCCAGATGCCCACCAGCGCCGTCAGGTCCGGATGGTTCACCAGGGCGGCGCGGACGTTGTCGCGGGCCTTGGCGAGGTCCATCTCGTCGCTCATCCGGTCGACTTCGGTAAAGCCCGCGCCGACGGCGTCGCGGAACCCGTTCATGCGGTCGCGGGCATTGTCGACGTCCTTGAAACCGGCGAACTGCACGTAGCCGCCGGAGGTCTTGCCTCGGGCGGCGAGGATCGAACGGGCCGCCTGCCCCAGCAGCCGGCCACCGACGATGTTGTCGGTGCCGATGTAGTAGGCCCGGGCGTCGCGGAACCGCTCCCGGTTCACGTCCGAGTCGACCGTGATCACCTGCACGCCCTTGGCGGCGAGGTTCTTCATCTCCTCGACGATGGCGGCGTTCTCGGCCTGGATCACGGAGATCGCCACGCCCGCGATGTCCGACTGGCTGCCGAACTGCCGCAGTTTCTCGATCTGGCCCTGCGCGGTGCCATTGTTCTTCTCCATCACCACGCGCAGGCCCTTGGCCTCGAGTCCGAACCGCCTGCCGCCTTCCATGAGGCCGGCGTTGCAGGCGTCCCAGAACGGGTCGTCGCCGTTGGTGACGAAGATCAGTCGCTTCGCCCCGGATCCACCGCCCGCGGCCGGCGGTAGGCCGGCCTCTCGAGTGCCGCAGCCGGCCAGGAGGATGACGAGGCACGCGAGGCGGGCGACGAGCGGGCGATTCATGGTCTGGCCCCCGATGAAGGTTTTCGCGAGGTGGTAACGTACGCGATCGGCGGTGGCTCCCGCCAGAGGTGGCAGGCGGGGGCGGGGGCGGCGGGCGTGGAGCCTGCGGGTTTCCGCCAAGCGGGGCGGGATGCACAGCGCGCTGGTTTCGCGAGCTTGCCGAGGTTTCCCCGTCGTGGGGCGACTTCGGCGGGCGGGCCGGATCCGTTCGGGAATCGCCGGCGCTGTGCCGATCTCTCTGTGGCGGGCGGCCCCGGCACCCATAGAGTGTCCGCCCGCCAGATTCGATTCGCTCTCCGGAACCAACCGGCCCCATCCTGATGCGCGACATCCTTCCGATCGCCAGCCCGTCCTTCGTCCCCGCCCGCCGGCGGGCGGGACGACCGGCGTGGGCCGCGGCCGTCGCCGTCGCCTGCCTGGCGGTGGCGACGCCGGGCGCGGCGCAGGAGTCCGGCCAGTTGGAGTTCGTTCCCGCAGTGCCGGCCACGCCCGACCTGCGATCGCTGCCACCGGTTCATCCCCAGGGACCGGTCGTCCTCGACATGCCATACGAGGCCGGCCCCTGCTGCCCAGACGACTGCCACGTTCCGCATGCGGGCTACCCGCAGTGCTTCGACGACCTGTGGGCACCCCGGCCATGGGGCTGGCACATCCTGCCGAACAACCTCATCTACACCAGTTACCTGGCGGGCCCGAAGGAGCCGCGATTCGCCACCGTCTGGTACGACGACACGGCCCCCGATCCATTCAACCCGTCTGTCGCGGGCGGCTGGCTCTGGGACTCGACCCTCGGCGGCCGGGCGTCGATTCTGCGCTACGGCTCGGATCCGGTGCTGCACCCGCAGGGATTCGAGGTGCAGATCGAGGGCGCGGCCTTCGTGCGGCTCGATCCGCAGATGGACCGCGACCTGGTCTCATCCGACTACCGCTTCGGCATCCCGCTCGTCTACGGCGTCGGCCGCTGGCAGACGAAGCTCGCCTACTACCATCTCAGCGCCCACCTGGGAGACGAGGCGATGCTCCGCTACCCGTCGTTCCCGCGGGTGAACTACGTCCGCGACTGCATCGTGTGGGGCAACTCGTACTACGCGTTCGACTGGCTGCGGTTGTACGGCGAGGTGGGCTATTCGTTCTTCAACTCCGGCGGCTCCGAGCCGTGGGAGTTCCAGTTCGGCACCGAGCTCATCCAGGCCCGGCCCACGGGCATCCATGGCGCCCCCTTCCTCGCGGTCAACGGGATGTCACGGCAGGAACTCGACTGGGGTGGCAACGTCTGCGTCCAGGCCGGCTGGGCGTGGCGGGGCGATCGCAGCGAGAAGCTGTTCCGCATCGGTTTGGAGTACCTGTACGGCTCCGATCCGCAGTACGAGTTCGTGTTCTACAACCAGAACCGCGCCGGCATCGGCATGTGGTACGACTTCTAAGTTCACGCCTGCGGGGCCATCAATGGCCCCCGCAGGCTTGGGCCGTCGCGGCGAACGCCGAGGGTTCGCCCGGCCGGGAGGGCACCCCCGACCCACGCTGGACCATGTCTCGGCACGAGGTGCCACGTCTCACGGCCGGCGGTTGGCGGCGGCGCGGTCGGTGCCCGGGGTCACGTCGAGCAGGAGGCCGTCGCTCTCGCCGCGGTCCAGCCGCTCCCAGGCGATCGCGCCCATCGCCGCATTGTCGGTGCACAGCGACCGTGGCGGGATGAAGACCTGCACGCCGCGGCGGGCCGCGAGCGCCGCGACGGCCTCGCGGAGCGCCGTATTGGCGGCGACCCCGCCGCCGATCGCCACGGCGCCGCAGCCGGTGCGGTCGAGGGCCAGTTCCACCTTGGCGAGGATCGTGTCGACCGCGGCCTGCTGGAACGCCGCGGCCAGGTCGGCCAGTCGGCGTCCGGTCGGCAGCGGATCGGGCGGGGCGTGCGGCGGCCGAACGAGGTAGCGGAGCGCCGTCTTCAGGCCACTGAAGCTCATGTCGAGCCGGTCGCGGTCGGCGGCCAGTGGCCGCGGCAGACGGTGGCTGCGCGGGTCTCCCTCGACGGCCGCCCGCTCGATCTCGGGGCCGCCGGGGTAGCCGAGGCCGAGGAGGCTCGCGGCCTTGTCGAAGGCCTCACCGGCGGCGTCGTCGATCGTGCCGCCGAGCCGCTCGAGATCGAGGGGGCCGTGAACGTGGAACAGGGACGTGTGGCCGCCGCTGGCGACGAGGCCCACGCACGGATAGACCATCGCGTCGCCGTGGGCCAGCCGGCAGGCGTACAGGTGGGCGGCGACGTGGTCGTAGCCGACGAGCGGCACGTCCAAGCCCGCGGCGATCGCCTTGCCGGCGGCCAGTCCAACGAGCAGCGACCCTACGAGGCCGGGCCGGACGGCCACCGCGACGGCCTCGATCGCCCGCCGGTCGATGCCGGCCCGGGCGACGGCCTCGTCGATGACGGGGATGATCCGTTCAACGTGGGCCCGGGATGCCACCTCGGGCACGACCCCGCGCCACCGGGCATGGAGTTGCTCCTGGCTGGCGACGATGCTCGAAAGCACCTCCCGTTCGCGGGTCACGACCGCGGCCGCCGTCTCGTCGCACGTCGTCTCGATGGCAAGCAGCGGCATGCAACCAGTCTACCGGCTGGATCGGGGGTGCCCCTCCCGGCCACGTGTGCTGCCGCCGCCGCTTCGCGACGTCCCAAGCCTGCGGGGGCCACGGCCGCCTGGAGGGCGGCCGCCTGGCCGTCCGGCGAACCCTTGGCGTTCGCCGCGACGGCCCAAGCCTGCGGGGGCCAGGGATGGCCCCGCAGGCGTGAATTCAGAAACTCTCGAACTCGTCGTACGGCCGGTGCTCGAGGTTCACGAACCGCGTGTAATCGTGCTGCCAGAGGAGTTTCACGTCGCCGATCGGGCCGTTGCGCTGCTTGGAGATGATGATCTCAGCCTGTCCCTTCACCCGCTCGCGGTCCTCGTCGTTCGTCTGGTAGTACTCCTCGCGGTGGACGAACATGACCACGTCGGCGTCCTGCTCGATGGCCCCCGACTCGCGGAGGTGGCTGAGCCGCGGTCGGTTGTCACGGGACACCTCGGCCTGCCGGTTGAGCTGGGCGAGGCAGAGCACGGGAATCTCCAGTTCGCGGGCCATCATCTTCAAACGGCGGGCGATCCGGGCCACCTGCTCCTGTCGCGGGTCCCGCGGGTTGTCGGGCTCGATGAGCTGCAGGTAGTCGATGACGATCAACGCCAGTCCTTCGGGCTTTCGCTTGAGCCGGCGGGCGACGGCGGCGATCTCCGTCAGCGTGCGGCCCGGCGTGTCGTCGATGAACAGCGGCGCGGCGCCGATCTCGGTCGACTTCTGCACCAGCCGGCGGCGGTCCTCCTGCGAGATGGTGCCGTTCCGCAGGCGGTGGCCGTTCACCTGCGCGGCCGAGCAGAGGAGGCGGTCGGCCAGCTCGAGGCAGGCCATTTCCAGACTCACGAACAGCACCGGCTGGTGGAGGCCGATCGACACGTGCTCCGCGATGTTCATGGCGAACGCGGTCTTCCCCATGCTCGGCCGGGCCGCCAGGATGATGAGCTCCGAGTTGTGCAGGCCGCCGCACAGGCTGTCGAGCTCGGTGAAGCCGGTCTCGACGCCCCCGATGAGGTGCTCCTGCTTCATCCGGGCGTCCATCCGGGCCATGACGTCGGTGAGGACGTCCTCGATCGACTTGGCCTCCGTGGAGCTCCGGCGTTCGAGGATCGAGAAGATCTTGGTCTCGGCCTGGGCGAGCAGTTCCCGCGGCTCATCGACCGCGTCGTAGGCGTCGCGGAGGATGTCGGTGCCGGCGTCGATCAGGGCGCAGAGCAGCGACTTGTCGCGGACGATTTGGGCGTAGTGCGTGGCATGGGCGGCATGGGGCACCGACTCCACCGCGTCGGCGAGCGTCGCGGCGCCACCCACGCGGTCGAGATCGCCCTTCGTGCGGAGCACGTCGAGGACGATGGTCGTGTCGATCCGCTTGTTGGCGTTGTTGAGATCGAGCAGGTGCCGGAAGAGAACCTGGTGGGACTCGTCGGAGAAGTCCTCGGGTCGCACGATCAGCGAGACGTCGTCGCAGACGTCGGGCTTGATCAGGATGCTGCCGAGGACGGCCCGTTCGGCGTCGACGTTCGTGGGACGCTCGCCGATGGCGGCTGTGGCCGTCTCGCCGCGGCGATCCCGCGCGGATTCCCGTTGCCTGCCGGACGGCATGTTGCGAGACGTGGCCATCGAGTTCGACTCTCCCTGCGAACCGGATGATCAGGGGCGGCCGCCTGCCGCCCCACCGCTACTTGGCGCCGCCCTCGCTGCTCGGCACGACCCAGACCTTGAGGTCGCCCTCCACCTCCGCGGCCAGCCGGACGCGGACCGTGTACAGGCCCACCTCCTTCAGCGGGCCCTGCAGGATGATCTGGTCGGGCGATACCGACAGATCCTGCTGCTTCAGCGACCGGGCGATCTCGGGGGCGCCGACCGAACCGTAGAGGTGACCCTCGTCGTTGGCGTTGGCCTCGATCGTCACGCTGGTGCGAACGAGCTCGGCCAGCAGGCCTCGCAGCCCGGCGAGCCGCTCGCGGGCGATCTCCTCGAGCTTGGCACGATGCTTCTCGACCATCCGCTTGTGGTGATCGGTGGCGACCGTCGCCAGGCCCTGCGGCAGCAGGTAGTTGTAGGCGTAGCCGCGCTTCACCTCGACCACCTCGCCCTGCTTGCCGAGGTGCTCGACGTTGTGGACGAGCAGCAGCTCGATCCCGCCGCGACTCCCCTTGGGGAGCCGCTTGGCGGAAAGCTGGACGCGGGGCTGTTCCTTGGTTGGCATCCGAAAACTCCTTCGCGTGTGGTTCAGAACGG
>JBIIDT010000088.1:0-12095 GCA_044238145.1 Pirellulales bacterium
TCGGCAAAGGCCATGGGAGGTCCTCGGGAAAGCGGTCCGAAGCAACTCTACAAGCCGGTTCCGGGCCGGTCGGGCCGGGCCGAGGGGGTGCGGGCGACGGGGCCGGCACTGCCTGCGGGTCGTGCGGCCTGCGCAAGCAGTGCCGGCGGGGCTCGCGTTTTCGGGGCCCGCCCGCCGACAACCAGGGGTGCCATGGCCGCCGTCCCGCCCCCCTCGTCGCCGCGCCACCCGGGCGGGCGGCCGCTGCGGGCCCAGGTCGGCCGGCAGCTGGTGGAGGTGGCCGTGATCGGCCTGGCGGCCGCCGCCGTGCACCGGGCCTGGGCGACCGGGGCCGTCGGCCCGCGGGGCGTGTGCCTGATCGTGACGGCGCTCGCCGTGGCGAAGGCGGCCTGGTTCCTCCTCGAGAACCTGCAGCACATCCTGCTGGCGACGTCGCACGAGATCCCGTACCACCGGTTTCTCGCGCTGATGGGCGTCAACATGGCCCAGATCACCGGCTCGTTCGCCCTCGACTTCTGGCTCCTCGAACTGGCCGAGGCCGGCAGCTTCAGCGGCTTCGCGGCCGGCATGTCGTCCGGGGCGGTGTTCTTCGACTGCCTGTTCTACAGCGTCTTGAACTTCTCTTTTTTCGGGTTCGGCGACATCATGCCGCAGACGCCGCCGGCGAAGATCGTGACGCTCCTCGAGGTGGTCCTCGCCTTCTTCACGGTCATCTTCCTGCTCTCCGACTTCATCAGCCTCAAGGACTCGCTGCGGGGCGGCCGCGGCCGCTGACCGACTCCCCATGCAGCACGTCGCCACAGCCACACTCGCCGCCGGCGTCACGGCCGGCCTGCTCTCCGGGGCGTTCAACGCCGTGGCGTTCCTGATCTCGCGGCATCACGCCACCACGAGCCCCGGCGGCGGCCTGCGGCTGCTCGTGCACGCCCATCTCGTGATGGCCGCGGCCTGTCTGCCGGTGGCCTGGCTGCTCTGGCCGCGGGGCGGGATCGACGCCATGGCCTGCCTGCCGCCGCTGGCCGGTTCGATCGGCTGCTATCTCGCCGGGCAGGCCGCGCTCGTCGCGTCGCTGCGGCGGGCCGACGCCTCGCGGGTCGTGCCGCTCTTGGCACTGAAGATCGTGGCCCTCGCCCTGATCGTCACCTGCCTGCCGGGCGAGCGGCTCGACGTGCGCCAGTGGGTCGCGGTGGGGCTGTGCGTCGTGGCGGCGACGGCGCTTCAGGGGCGCCGCGATCCGGTGCCGGCGGCCGTGGCCGGCCTGATGCTCGCCGCCTGCATCGGCTTCGCGGGCGCCGACCTGCTGATCGTGCGGGTGATCGACGTGGTGCACGCGGCGGACCCGGCGCGGTCGCGGCTCTGGGCCTGCGGCCTCTCCGTGGCGGTGACCTACGTGGCGTGCGGCCTCGTGGCCGTGCCCTTCCTCGCGGGCTCCCCGCCCCGCGGGCGCGACGACTGGCGGGCCGCCGCCTGGTATGGCCTGGTGTGGCTCGTCGGCATGGCGACGCTGTACGTCTGCTTCGGCCTGCTGGGGGCCGTGTTCGGCAACGTGCTGCTCTCGTCGCGGGGCCTGTTCGCCGTGGTGTTCGGGGCGGTGCTGGCCCACCGGGGCTGGCACGAGCTCGAGCAGCGGGTCGACCGGGCGACGCTCGTGCGGCGCATCATTGCGGCGCTGCTCATGACCGGCGCCATCGCGCTCTACGTGATCGACGTGACGCGCTGACACGCCGTCAGGCGATGATGCCCTTCACGACCTTGCCGTGCACGTCCGTTAACCGGTAGCGGCGGCCTTGGAACTTGTAGGTCAGCCGCTCGTGGTCGATGCCCAGCAGATGGAGCATCGTGGCGTGGAAGTCGTGGACGTGCACGCCGTCCTTGACCACGTTGTAGCCGTACTCGCAGGTCTCGCCCCAGGTGATGCCCGGCTTCACGCCGCCGCCGGCCATCCAGATCGTGAAGCAGCGCGGATGGTGGTCGCGGCCGAAGTCCTGGCCCGGCTTGTAGAGCCCCTGGCAGTAGTTGGTGCGGCCGAACTCGCCCCCCCAGACGACCAGCGTGTCGTCGAGCATGCCCCGCATCGCCAGGTCCTGCACGAGCGCCGCGGCCGGCTGGTCGGTCTGCCGGCACTCCCGCGTCAGGCCTCCCTTGAGGCCGCCGTGGTGGTCCCAGTCCTGGTGGTAGAGCTGGATGAACCGCACGCCACGCTCGGCCAGCCGCCGCGCGAGCACGCAGTTCGCCGCGAAGGTGCCGGCGTCGCGGGCGTCGGGGCCGTACATGTCGAGCACGTGGGCCGGCTCGTCGGCGAAGTTCGTGACCTCCGGTACGCTGGCCTGCATGCGGAAGGCGAGTTCGTAGTTGGCGATCCGGGCTGCGATCTCGGCGTCGGGCGTGCCCACGAACTGGTGCTCGTGCAAGGCCCGCAGCCCGTCGAGCACCTGCCGGCGGCTCTCCACCGACACCCCCGGCGGGTTGTTGATCGCCAGCACCGGGTCGCCGCCGGAGCGGAACCGCACGGCCTGGTGCCGCGTGGGCAGGAAGCCCGCGCCCCACAGGTGGCTCATCAGCGGCTGGCCCTGCTTGTTCTTCGTGATCAGGACCACGAACGAGGGCAGGTCCTCGCTCGCGTCGCCCAGGCCGTAGTCGAGCCAGGCGCCGATGCTCGGGCGGCCCGGAATCTGGGCGCCGCTCTGCATGAACGTCACGCCCGGGCCATGGTTGATGCTCTCGGTGAACATCGTGCGTACGAGGCACATCCGGTCGGCGATCTTCGCCGTGTAAGGGAGAAGCTCCGAGATCTCGGCACCGCTTTCGCCGTACCGCGCGAAGCGGTAGGGCGACGCGGCGAGCGGGATCGAGCTCTGGTTGCCCGACATGCCCGTCAGCCGCTGGCCGCCGCGGACCGCGTCGGGCAACTGCTCGCCGTCGAGCCGTTTCAGGAGCGGCTTGTGGTCGAAGAGGTCGAGCTGCGACGGTCCGCCCGACTGGAAGAGATAGATCACCCGCTTGGCCCGCGGCGGATGGTGGAAGCCGTGGAGCACGCCGCCGTCGGCCGCCGCGGCGCGGCCGAGCATCTCCGCCAGCGCCAGGCCGCCGAAGCCCATCCCGCACGATCGCAGCCAGTCGCGTCGGTTCATCGCTTCACCACGCAGCCGTCGAGGTTCATCAGGGCGTTGATCACCGCCGTCGCCGCCGCCAGATCCGCCGCGGCCAGCCCGGGGGCCCGCGGCCGGGAGCCCTGCGACACGAACCGCTCCGCCTCTGCGGGATGCTCGCGGTACCAGGCGAGTTGCGCGTCGTGCATCCGGCCGATGATCCGCGACTCCTCCGCATCGGGCGGGCGGCTCGTGAGCCTGGCGAACCCCGCGGCCAGCGCCGCCTGCGGATCGCTTGGGGCATCGGCCAGCACCGTTTCGGCGAGCACCCGCGCCGCCTCGACGAACTGCGTGGCGTTCAGGAGCACGAACGCATGCAGCGGCGTGTTGGTGGTGTCGCGGCGGGCGACGCACACCACCCGCTTGGGCACGTCGAACGTCTCCATGATCGGGGCGGGGCCGGTGCGGCGCCAGAAGGTGTAGAGGCTGCGGCGGTAGAGCGCGTCGCCCGCGTCGGGCGCCTCCGGCTTGAACGAGTCGGCGATGTCGTAGGGCTTCACGGGAGGCCCACCGATCCGCTCCACGAGCAGGCCGGCGGCCGCCAGGGCGCCGTCGCGGATCATCTCCGCCGGCAGGCGGTGCCGCGGCCCGCGGGCGAGCCACACGTTGAGCGGATCGTCGGCCATCGTTTTCGAGTCGGCCAGGCTCCGCTGGCGATAGGTCCGCGAGAGCACGATCGCCTTGAGGAGCCGCTTCAGATCCCAGCCGAGCCCGCCGTCGGCGGCGGCGTGGGCGAACGACCAGGCGAGCAGGTCGAGCACCTCGGGATGCTCGGGCCGCGTGGACTGGCTGCCAAGATCCTCGGGCGACTGCACGAGCCCGAGGCCGAAGAGCGACTGCCAGAGCCGGTTGACGGTGACGCGGGCCAGCAGCGGGTGTTCCGGATCGACGAGCCACCGCGCGAGGCCGAGCCGGTTTCGCGGCTGGTCGGCGGGGAAGGGGGGCAGCACGGCGGGCGTGCCGGGCTCCACCGCCGCGCCGCGCTTGTCGTAGTCGCCCCGTTCGAGCAGGTGGGCCATCCGCGGCTGCGGCAGGTCGCGCATCACCATCACCTCGGGCACCTGCTCGGCACCGTCGTCGCGGGCCCGGCGGGCGGCCTCGAGCGCGGCCCGCTTGGCGACGACCGAGTCATCGGCCCTGGCGGCCAGATCGGCCACCGCCTCGGCGGCGGCCGCGTCTGCGAGCGCCGCGCGGATCGCGCCCGGCGCGAACGTCTCGCGAACTTCGAGCGCGGTGAGTTCCCGGTCGAAGACGCGGAAGTCGTCGACCATGCCCGCCTTGAAGCCGTGGTCCCGCATCCGCTCGCCGATCGTGATCGTGTCGCCACCGCCACCGGTGATCTCGCGGGTCAGGGAATCGCGGACGACCTCCGTGGCCGCCGGCTGACCGTTGACGTACACCGTCAGCCCCGCCGCCCGGCCCGAGCCGTCGCTCGACACGGCGACGTGCGTCCACTCGTCGACGGCCAGCGGCTCGCGAACCCGCACGCTCGCGACGTCGCCCGGCCAGAAGTGGATCAGCGACCAGCGGAGGTGGCCGCGATCGACGAGCAGTTCGTAGCCCCGGCTGCCGGCGTCGGTCCAGGCCTTCGAACGATGGAAGACGACGGCCCGGTCGTACGCGGTTGGAGCCCGCAGCCAGAGCGACACGGTGAAGGGGTGGCTGCGGCGGAAGTTGCCCACGGGCAGGCTCACGCCGTGATCGCCCGTGAGGAGGATCGCCCTGCCATGGCCGGGGCGGCCGGCGACGAGCACGTTCTCCATGGGCGAAGCGGCCGCCAAGCCCTCGGCCATCGGCGGCGGGGTGGCCTGCGGGTCTGCGGCCACGTCGACGGCATCGGCCGGTCGATCGTCCGGTCCGGCCCCGTCGTCACCCTTCGTCTGCCCCGCGTCGCCAGCAGTGCTCGCGAAGCGGCCGTCGGCCCGCCGTTCGTCGAAGGCGTAGTGCACCAGCTCGCCCGCCATCCTCCCGTCATCAGGAACCGCGGTGCGCTGGGCTGCCACCCGCGCCGCCTGCAACGCCTCGGCGAGTTCGGCCTCCGCCTCGCCGCAGGCCTCCTCGGCCCGGGCGAGGGCCGTCGTCTGCCGGTCGTCCGCCAGCCGCAATTTGGGTGTCGGCACCGCCTGCGTGAAATACGAGTAGAGCCCGGCCTCGTCGATGTCGTCGAAGAAGGCGGACAACGCGTAGAACTCGCGCTGCGCGAGCGGGTCGAACTTGTGGTCGTGGCAGCGGCAGCACTCGAGCGTGAGCCCGAGAAACGCGGTGCCGAACGTCGTCGTCCGGTCGTTGACGTAGGCGACGCGGTATTCCTCCTCGACGGATCCCCCCTCGCTTTCCTGCTGGTGGAGTCGGTTGAAGGCGGTGGCGAGGACCTGTTCGCGGGTCGCCCCGGGCAGCAGGTCGCCGGCCACCTGCCAGAGCGTGAACTGGTCCCAGGGCAGGTTGCGATTGAAGGCGGAGATCACCCAGTCGCGCCACGGCCACATCGTGGCCCGCGGCCGATCGACCTGGAAGCCGTAGCTGTCGGAGTAGCGGGCCAGGTCGAGCCAGTCGGCCGCCATCCGCTCGCCGTACCGCGGGCTGGCGAGCAGCCGGTCGACGAGTCGCTCATACGCATCGGCCGCCGAGTCGGCGACGAAGGCCTCGACCTCCGCCGGCGTGGGTGGCAGGCCGGTGAGATCGAACGACAGGCGGCGGATGAGCGTCCGCCGATCGGCCTCGGGCTGCAGCGCGAGGCCGCGGCGGGTCAGGGACGCCTCGACCGCACCGTCGATGCCCGCGGCGAGTGCGGCGGGGGTGTCGGCGGCCGGCAGCGATGGCTTGCGCGGCGGCACGAACGACCAGTGCGGCTCGTACTTCGCCCCCTCGTCGATCCAGCGCTCGAGCAGGGCGACCTGCGCGGCAGAGAGTCGGCCGATCTTCGCCTCGGGGGGCGGCATGACGACGTCGGGGTCGTCAGCCTTGACGCGGGCCAGCAGTTCGCTGCCGGCCAGATCGCCGGGCATGATCGCCCGCGCGCCGCTGTCGAGTTCCCTGGTCGCGTCCTCGGGCCGGTCGAGCCGCAGGCCCGCCTGCTGGTTGGCCGCGTCCGGCCCGTGGCAGGCGAAGCAGTTCTCCGAGAGGATCGGCCGGATGTCGCGGTCGAACGAGACCGGGGCCGCCGCTCCGGCGAGGGCGGGAATCGCGGCCAGCAGGGCCGCAAGGGCGGCAGGCGGGGGGCGGCGGGTCATGCACATCCATTATTTCACCGTCATCCCACCGTGTCGATGTCGGAAGCGGCAGGCCTGCGGACCAGCTCGCGGTTGTGCGACGGGAGCCCTGCACGGGGTCGCCGAGCCGCGCCGCGTGATCGATCCGGTTACGACGCGAGGTCGTCGCCCCTGGTCGGCATCGTCTTGAGGATCCCAAGATCGAAGCCCTTCGCCACGGCCTCCGCCCGGTCGGCGGCGTGCATCTTCTTGAGAATCGCCGTCACGTGGGCCTTCACGGTCCGCTCCGTGATCCCCAGCGTGCGGCCGATCTCGGCGTTGCTGAAACCCTTCCGCATGAAGACGAGCACCTCGATCTCGCGGGATGACAGGCCCCCGGGACCATGCTGCCCCGGGGCGGGCACGCCCCCGGTGAAGCCCGACTGGATGCAGACTTCGCCGCGATGCACGTCGCGGATCGCCGCCACGATCTCCATCTGGTCGATGTGCTTCGTCAGGTAGCCGCGGGCACCGGTCTGTATGGCCCGCTGGGCGTCGTCGTTCGACTCGGACGATGTGAGCACGATCGCCCTGGCATCCGGCTGCACGTTCCGGATCTGGCGGAGCGTCTCGAAGCCGTCCATGCCGGGCATGCTCAGATCGAGCAGGAGGATGTCGGGATGCTCCTGCTCCCAGAGTCGCACGGCGGCGGGGCCGTTGGCCGCCTTGCCCACGATCGCGAAATCCGGTTCCGACTCGAGCAGGTTGGCCAGGCCCGCACGAAACACGGGATGGTCGTCGACGATCAGGATGCGGATCACGCGGCCGGGCTTCCTCGAGGGACGTGGCGGGCACGACGCGGCGACACACCGCTCCGGCCGACCCCAAAGGTGCATCACCCGACCCACGCCGAATATTGTACGAAAGTACAACGCTGGGTGCGGCCCGCGCGGGGGCGCGACGCGGGGCCACGATTTGTGGGGCGAGCGCGGCGGCGTCCGGCCCCGGTATGCTGGACGTTCACGCAGGAGGGTGTCTCCGTGGGCTGGCGAGCGGTGATCGCGGTGGCGGGGTTCGCGGCGGCGCTGCCGGCCGCCGCGGCGGAGGAACCACCCGTGCGGTTCGTGCCGATCGCCGAGATCCGCTCGCTGGCCGAGGATGCGGTGGCGGGCCGGCCGCCGACCGCGGTCCGCGGCGTCGTCACCCAGGTCGATCGCGACGGTCGGATCTTCACCGTGCAGGACGAGTCGGCCGGCATCTGGTTTTCCGTGACGCTGGCCCGCGCGGCGGGCGTCTGGCAGGGCGACGACGCCGCACTGAAGCAGCTGGCGGCGGGCGACCTCGTCGAGGTCGAGGGTGTGAGCGACCGGGGTGGCTTCGCCCCGCTGATCCTCCCGCGGTCGATCCACGTCCGCGGTCGCCGGCCCTTGCCCCCCGCCGTGCCGGTGGTCTCCGAACGGTTCTTCAGCGGCTGCGACGACTGCCTGCGGGTGGAGGTGGCGGGCGTCGCCCAGGGCTTCCGCGACGAGGGCAGCCACTGGCTGCTCGTGCTGGAGCGGAACGGCCGCCGGTTCGACGCGCGGCTGCCGAAGGCGGCCTGCGTCGATCCCGCGAAGACCGTCGTCGACGCGGCCATCACGCTCGTCGGCGTGGCGTCCGCGACGATGAACGCCCGCGGCGAGATCCTGTATCCACGGCTGCTCGTCAGCGACCCGGCCGACGTGCAGATCACGGCGCCGCCGGCGTCGGGCCCCTTCGACGCCCCGAAGGTGCCGCTGCGGGCCATCTCCCACTTCCAGCCCGAGCCGCGGGGCGGCCACCGCCTGCGGACCGAGGGGGTCGTGACCTACGCCGTGCCGGGCCGGTACTTCACCGTGCAGGAGGGCACCACCGGCGTGCGGGTGCAGACGAGGTCGACCGAGCCGCTCGTGCCGGGCGACCGCGTCGAGATCGCCGGCTTCCTCGACCGGGGGCGGGCCACGGCGGGGATCACCGAGGCGATCTACCGGGTCCTGGGCCGCGAGGCGGCACCCGCACCGATCGCGGTGCCGCCGTCGCGGATCGTGGAGATCAACCGCCGGGCCGCCCGGCTCGGCCTGATGGCGGAGCCGGGCGACTACGACGGCTGCGCGATCACGTTTCCGGCGCGGCTGCTCGACGTCGATCGCACGCAGAGCGGCGGGCTGTTCGTCCTGGCCGTCGACGGGCTGGAGTCGAGCGTCATCGCCACGCTCGGCCCGGAGGTGTTCTCGGCGGTGCGCGGCCTCGAGCCGGGCAGCGAACTGCAGGTGAGCGGGATCCTGCAGATCGAGAGTTCGGCCCGGGATTCGCCCCTCGCAGCGCCGGACGACGAGCGGCTCACGCTCCGCATCCGCACCCCCGACGACGTGCGGGTCGTGCGCGCCGCCTCGTGGTGGAATCCTCGGCGCCTGGCCGCCGGGCTGGCGGCCCTGGCCGCGGTCGCCACCGGGACGCTCGCGTGGGTCGTGCTGCTCCGCCGCCAGGTCGCGGCCCAGGCCGTTCGACTCACGGGCGAGATGCGCCGCCGGCGCGACGCGGCCGTGGAGTTCAACGCCACGCTCCGGGAGCGGAGCCGGCTCGCGGCCAACCTCCACGACACCCTCCTGCAGGCCCTCGCGGGAATCGTCCTGCAGTTGGACGTCTGCCGCCGGTCGCTCCTCGGCGAGCGGCTCGACGACGCGGGCAGCCAGTTGGACGTGGCCAAGCGGATGGTGCGGCACGCCTCGGCCGATCTCCGCAGTTCCGTCTGGGCGCTGCGGACCGCGCCGACCGCGGGCCGGTCCTTCTCCGAATCCCTGGCGGCGCTCGTGGAGCACCTCGGCGCGAACGGCCGCACGCGGGTCGCCGTCCGCAGCGCAGGCACGGCCTTCGAGCCGCCGCAGTTCGTGGCCGGCAACCTGCTGCTCATCGTGCAGGAGGCGATCCGCAACGCGATCAACCATGCCCAGGCGGAGACGGTCGACGTGGCGGTGACCTACGAACCGGCTGCCCGTGCGATCACCGTGTCGGTCGCCGACGACGGCTCCGGTTTCGCCGTCGACGAGGTGGCGGGCGTGGAGCAGGGACACTTCGGGCTGCAGGGGATGCGGGAACGGGCCGAGGGGCTCGGCGGCGCGTTCGCGCTCGAGACCGCGCCTGGCCGGGGCACGCGGGTGACCGCCCGCGTGGCGGTGCAGGAGCACGACGCGGCGCTGGCCGCCGAGGAGCCCGCGGTCGCGGGCGGGCAGCGCACCTGACCGCCGTCACCGCGCGTTCGTGGGAATCAGGCGGAAGACCCGGGTGTCGGGCCCGCGGAGGGTGACGTCGATCTCGCGCACGGCCCGGGCGAACGGCGTTCCCGTGATCACGTCGACCACGTCGCAGGTCGCCGGCAGCAGGATCCGGCGCGGGCCGCCCGCGAGTGAGTGGATCGCGACCAGCCCCGCGTCGGCGACGAGCACGTCGTCGGACTCGCACCACACGTGGCCGCCCGCCAGCCGGGCCGCGTTCCGCCAGAAGGCCGCCGGCAGTCCGGGCGTGGTGGTGAACACGCTCGTCCACTTCGACCCGTCGTTCGCCGCGCACTCCCTCACGGCCAGGCCGGCGCGGTTGCGGCCCTGCTTCGTCCAGGCCACGCCCAGCGTCGTGCCGTCGGTCGGCAGGAGGACCGGTCCGTAGGCGAGCGGTCCCCCGAGCACCGTCGCGGGGCTCGTGCCCCGGAGGAGCGGGTGGTGCACGTCGGCCACGAGCGTCCGCCGCGGCATGTTGACGTCGAGCAGCTCGAAGGCGAACCCGGTCAGGGCCGTCGCGCCTGTGGTTCCGATCGTCGTGCCGTCGCTGATTCCCGAGCCGGGGCCCCAGACCACCACGCGACCGCCGCGGAGCGCCTTGTCCGCGAGCAGTTTCCGCCGCGCGTCGTCGAGGCGGAACAGGTTGGGAAAATACAGGACGCGGTGGTCGGGGAAGTCGGGGCGGGCGAGATCGTCGAGCAGGTACACGCGCAGGGGCACCCCGCAGCGGGCCAGGCCCGTCTTCCATTCCCACATCACCGCCTCGTTGAGGAACCGGCCGTCGCCGTTGGTCTCGAGCACCGCCTCGTCGTCGAGAATCATGGCGATGCCCGGGACGGTCTCGTGCGGCCAGTCGACCGACTCGCGGAGCACGTCGGCCTGGCGGTCGATGATCGGCTGCAGGTCAGCGGGCGCGAACCAGTCCTGGAACACGTCCATCCAGTAGGGCGTGAAGCCGCGGGTCAGCGCCGTGGCGACGTTCCGCCAGGTGAGCACCTCGAACTCCCGGGCGTCGCGGGCCGGGGCGATCGGGTCGGTTCCCGCCCAGGTCCGCGTGTCCATCTCGCAGAGCATGAGCCTGCCGCGGAGCACGGCCGTGTCGGCGCTCCCCTCGGGCTCGAACACGCCGCCGAGGCCGCGGGCCTGGTAGTCGTGCGGCGTGATCAGGCCGTCGAAGCCGGGGGCGTCGAACAGGCCCGCCATCCCCGAGAGCCCCGAGCCCGTCATCTCGTCGGGCCAGGTGTGCGGCCAGTGCGACGCGGGGTCGAAGAAGCCGACGTTGTCCCAGCCGAGCATCGACTGCTTGTGGCTGTCGTAGATGATCGCCCGGCGGCGGCCCGCGCGATCGGTCGCCGCCCGGCTGGCCGCCGCCACGCGGCGGAAGCCATCGTGGAACAGCTCCCGCTGTAGGAGCAGGTAGTCGCGGAGCGGACGGTTCGCCGCGGCCGGCTGCCAGTAGGGCACGGCCGCAGCCGCGGCCGTCGGGCCGCGCAACGGGTCGCGGGGCACGGCCGCGGTGTCGAAGGTGACGGCCGGGTCGCGATGGGCCTCCTGCAGCCGCTCCACGGTGCCGTAGGTCTTCCGAAGGTACGCCCGCCAGCGGGCTGTCATCGCGGGGCCGTGGTCATAGAGCATCCGCTGCACGAGCGGCTCGTGGGTGCCCTCCATGCGGAGGAAGTTCGCGTAGCCGACGATCCGGTGGGCCCACGGCCGCCCCTCGCAGAACTCGATCACGGCCGCGGCGTAGCGGGCCGCCGCCTCCCAGTATGCCGCGGAGGCGAGCGACGGCGTCTGGTGCACGGCCCCCGTCTCGTCGACGAACAGCTCCTCGGGGTGGAGCTTTCGCCACGTCGCCGGCTCGCGGAGAAAGAACCTCACGAACACCTTCGCGTCGGGCCGCGCCGTAAGGATCGTGTCGGCCTGCTCGTCCGGCGGGAGGTTGAACGGCACCGTCGGCGCGGCCGTGATCTCGTCGCCGATCCACAGCGGCGTGGCGAAGAAGTCCTCGTTCCAGCCCGAGGCGGGCACCTTGTTCTGGCCGATGGACACGAAGAAGGTGTCGATCCGTCGCGGCAGGAAGTGCCGCATCTCGGCGGCGAACGTGTCGCGTCGCCAGTGTCCTGCGGGGCTGTAGGCGACCAGCGGCTCGGGGCGGCCGTCGACGAACAGCGTCGGCCGGCCCCGATGCATGCCGACCTCCGCGTTCAGCGGCGTGGGCTCGGCGGCTGGGCAGGCCGTCGGCCGGACAGCGGCGGCCACGAGGGCCGCGGACCAGAGCACCGCGGCGATCGTGCGTCGCATGGCCATGTTCGTCTCCTCCGATGAAGCGGTCACTATAGGGCCCGGCGGGCGCCGAAGCAGCGGGGTTGGACTTTCGGACAATAGGTGGACGCGCCGTGGCGCCGTATGCTGCGCAGGTCGGTGCCCTCCTTCCCACGCCTCGCGGAAACTCCGGCCATGCTCTCCGT
>JBIIDT010000089.1:0-11924 GCA_044238145.1 Pirellulales bacterium
TGCTGGTCGTGATCACGAACCTCATCGACGACCGCAACGCGACGAGCCTGCGGCGGCACCTCGTTCCCACCGTGGGCCGGCACCTGCCGCTGGTGGCGCTGCTCCGCGACCGGGCCCTGTTCGACCCCCTGGGGGCGGCCGCAGGACCGCCGCGGGGCGACGACCGCGGCCTTTACCGGGCCGCGGCGGCCGCCGACATCCTTCTCTGGCGGCGGCAAGTGCTCGCGGATCTCAAGCATGACGGCGTGCTCACGCTCGACGTGCGGCCGGAGGACCTGACCGCGGCGGCCGTCAACGAATACCTGGCGATCAAGGCCCGGCACCTCTTGTGACGTGGGCGTCGGGCATGAGCGCCTCGACGTGACCGTCGGCGTAGGCCGCGTGGCGGATCCGGCCGCCGTGCCCGGCTCCGCCGGTGTCGCGTTCGACCGCCTCGGCCGGCGACACGGGGAACTCCTCGGGCTTCGTCCACGCGACGGCCCGGTCCACCGGGGCCTCGACGATCATGATCGTCTCGTCGGCGTCGTCCTCCAGATCGGCGAGCCGCACACCGACGACCGGCGGCGCCGCATCATCGCCCGGCCGGAGGTTCCGCCGCGCGAACGCCGCGCCCGGGCCGTCGAGGAGCAGGTAGCGGGTCTGGCCCTCGTCGAGCGGGGTGCTCGGGCAGGCATAGCACTGTGGCATCCTCGGAATCAGGGTCCGGTTGTGCGGGCTGTCCCACGGTTCGTCGAGGTGGAACTCGTCGTACAGGGCCTGCTCGTCCACGAAGGGCAGGATCGCCACCCGCCAACTGAGCAGCGGCGTGCCGTCGGCAGCGGTGATGGCGGCCGGAAGGATGCCCCGCTCGGACTCGTGCAGCAGCATGCCGAACGCCGCGGACCGCAGGTTGTTCGAGCAGACCGACCGCCGCGCCGCCTCGCGGGCCGCCTGCACGGCCGGCAGCATCAGGCCCACCATGACCGGCAGCACGAGCGTGGTCAGGCTCGAGAGGATGATGCCGGCGATCGCCAGGCCCTGGCCGGTGAGCCGCGGCCCGCCCGGCGTCCGCTCGCTGCGGGCGATGCGGTTGAGGCCCATGATGCCGCAGACGAGACCCGGTATGCCGGTGAGCACCGAGAGCGGGCAGGAGAGGATGCCGAGCACGAGGCTCGCGACCGCGAGGCCGCTCGTCTTCGTCGGGACTCCGGCCGCGGCCGGCGAGGCGTAGGGGTTCGCCGGCAACGGCGGCAGTTCGGGAAACGGCTGGTCGGCCATGGCGAAGCGGCTCCGGCGGGCGGATCGAACGGTCGCGGCAGGCTATCCCTGCCACTGCGAACGGTCAAACGTCCGCGGGCCGCTCAGGTTGCGGCGAGCCAGGCGATGAACAGCCCGACGTAGCGCACCGTCGCCAGCGCGGTGCCGGCGAGCACGAGCCGGCAGACCGTCGTCTCGGGCGTCCAGCGGCCCGCCGGCAGGCCCGCGGCACACGCGAGCAGCCAGAGCGTGGCCGCGGCCCCGAGCAGGCCGATCGCCGCCCCGGCCCAGTTGGCTCGCCAGGCCGCGGCAGGATCGCCGTGGGCCAGCAGGGAGACGCTCGTGGTCATCCCGCAGGCCGGGCAGGGGAGTCCCGTCACGAGGTTCAGCATGCAGGGGGGCAGGCCGAGCTGGCGGTGCGTGCCGTGCGCGAGCGGCCGGCCGGTGGCGTCGTACGGATCGATCCAGGCCGCGGCCGCGAAGGCCCCGAGTCCGAGCAGGGCGAAGCCCGCGGCCAGCCGCCGGGCGGCCGGCGCGGCGGCCGTCATTTCTTCAGTGCCAGACATCCGCAGATCAGGTCGTGGAGCGTCTGCTTGCGGTCGGTGAACAGGGGCAGCAGGTAGCCGATGCCGCAGGTCAGGTTCGAGATGATCTTGGCGAAGAACCGGCCCACGGCCAGGCCCGTCGTGATCCGCCGGCCGTACAGGTCGGTGACCTTGATGCCCAGGATCTGCTTGCCCCACGTACCCTGCTTGTCGGAGGTCTCGTAACCGACGAAGTAGACGATCGTGGCCACGAAGGCCAGCAGCGACCCGAGGCCCGAGCCGAGCCCGATCATCCCCTCGTCGCCGGCGGACAGGACGCCGAACACGATCGCCAGGCCGACCTGGATGATGATTCCGAAAATGCCGCAGAAGACCGCGTCGAGCAGGTAGGCGCCGACGCGCGGCAGGAACTCGGCGTAGGCGGGCGGGCCGCCGGCCAGTCCGGGCTGGGCCGCGGGGCCGACGCCGGCCTCGTAGGGGTTCCAGTCGGCGGCGGCCCGCGGCGGCGGCGCCGGGTCTCGCGGGCCGAGCCCGCCCTGCGCCGGCAGGTCGAGCGGCGGGAGCGTGCCGCCGCCCGCCGCGGGCAACAGGCCCCGCGCCTGCGACAGGGGCACCCAGGTCTCGAGCCCCTGCTTCCAGAGCAGGTCGCTGGGCACGAGCTGGCCGGCCGCCGCCATCTGCCTGAGCTGCTCGGTCGTGTAGGGCCCGGCCTTCTGGCCGTTGCGGCCGACGTACCACTGGTCTGCCATGCGTGTGTCCTCCGCGCTGAAGCGATGCGCGGCCCGGGAACGGCCAGTCCTATCCCTGGTGCAAAGCCGCCGTGAGGTCCAGGATCGCCTTCTTGCCGTCGGCGAAATACATGAGCGTGTTGTCGGCGGCGAACAGCGGGTTGGGGATGCCGGCGAAGCCCGGCGACAGCGACCGCTTCACCACCACCACCGTCTTTGCCTTGTCGACGTCGAGGATCGGCATGCCTGCGATCGGGCTCTTGGGGTCGGTGCGGGCCGCCGGGTTCACGACGTCGTTGGCCCCGATCACGATCGCCACGTCGGCCTCCGGGAAGGTGGGATTGATGTCGTCCATCTCCCGCAGTTTCTCGTAGGGGATGTCGGCCTCGGCGAGGAGCACGTTCATGTGGCCCGGCATCCGCCCGGCCACGGGATGGATGGCGTACTCGACCGTGCAGCCCCGCTTCTCCAGGGCGTTGGCGAGCTCGCGGACGGCGTGCTGGGCCTGGGCCACGGCCAGCCCGTAGCCGGGCACGATCACGACGCGGTTCGCGTTCTCGAGCACCATCGCGATCTCCTCGGCGCTGGCGCTCTTGATCTTGCCGGCGTAGACGTCGTCGGCGTTCGCGGCGACCGTCGTGCCCAGGCCGCCGAACAGCACGCCCACCAGTGAGCGGTTCATCGCCTGGCACATGATCGCCGTGAGGATCAGCCCCGAGGCGCCGACGAGCGAACCGGCGATCACGAGCACGGAGTTGTCGATCACGAAGCCGGCGGCGGCGGCGGCGAGGCCCGAGTAGCTGTTCAAGAGGCAGATCACGACCGGCATGTCGGCGCCGCCGATCGGCATGGTGAGCGTGCAGCCGAGGACGCTGCCCACGATCACGAGGAGCCAGTAGAGGAGGTTCGACGACGGAAACGCGCTCACGCCCGCGATCAAGGCGAGCGTGGCGACCGCCAGGCCGAGGTTGATCCAGTGCCGGTTGGGGTTCGTCCAGGCCTGCTTGAACCGCGGCAGTTCCTCGAGCTTGGCGAAGGCCACGAGGCTGCCCCAGAACGTGACCGCACCGATCAGGCCGGTGAGGGCGGTGGCGATGCCGAACTGCGTCCAGGGGGCGAGGTCGGCCGCGGCCCGCGTGGCGGCGGCGGTCAGGCCGCCGGCCGGATCGGCGATTCGCGCGTCGCCCGTCTTGTTCCAGAGCTCGGCGCCCGCCACGAGCGTCGAGGCCGCGCCGCCGAAGCCGTTGAGCAGGGCCACCATCTGCGGCATGCCCGTCATCGGATACTTGATCGCCATCGCGGCGCCGATCACGGAGCCGATCACGGCGGCCACGGCCACCAGGGCCAGCGGCCAGCCGCCCCGGGCGGCGATCGTCTCCATCACCGGCCGCTCGAAGCAGGCGGCCAGCAGGGCGATCGCCATCCCCGCGGCGCCGAGGTAGTTGCCCTTCACGGCCGTCCGCGGGCCGCTCATCAGCTTGAAGGCCACGATGAACAGCATCGAGGCGACGAGGTAGGCGAGATTGATCCAGGCTTGGCTCGACATGTCCGCGGGCTCACTTCCTCTTCGGGTTGAACATTTCGAGCATCCGGTGGGTGACCACGAACCCACCGGCCACGTTGACCATGGCGAGGACGACGGCCGCGAGGCCGAGCAGGTTGCCCAACCGGAAGCCCGACGTCGCCACGGCGGCCGCCACGACGATCGCGCCCACGGCGGTGATCCCGGAGATGGCGTTGGAGCCGCTCGTGAGCGGCGTGTGGAGCCGCTGCGGCACCTTCGTGATCACCTCGAAGCCGACCCACATCGCCAGCAGGAAGACGGTCAGCAGGCGGATGAACTTCGACGCGGCGTCCTCGGCGACGACGGCGTCGGCGAGCAGGATCGCGATCTGGGCGAGCGGCATGGCGTGGATTCCGGAACTGGGGATGCTGGGGGTGCGGGCTTCAGCCGGCGGCCGGTGCGGGGGCCTCGAGAGGGGGCAGGCCGGCCCGCTCGCGGATCTTGGGATGCACGAGCTGGCCGCCCTGTGCCACGAGCGTGTCGCGGCAGATCTCGTCGTCGACCGCCACGGCCGGCAGGCCGGCCTTGACGAGGTGGGCCAGGAACGTGGCCACGTTCTTCGCGTAGAGCTGGCTGGTGTGCGCCGGCGCCTCGGCCGGCAGGTTCGTGGGGCCGAGGATCGTGACGCCGTCGACGACGACCGTCTCGTCCGGCTTGGAGCCCTCGCAGTTGCCGCCGCGCTCGGCGGCCATGTCGACAATCACGCTGCCCGGCCGCATCCGCGCGACCATCTCGGCCGTCACGAGCACCGGCGCCTTCTGGCCCGGGATGAGCGCCGTGCAGATCACCGCGTCGCTGTCGGCGACCACCTTGCCGAGCAGTTCCCGCTGCTTGGCGTAGAACTCCTCGCCCATCGCCTTGGCGTAGCCGCCGGCCGTCTCGCTGGCGCCGGTCTCGAGCGGCAGTTCCACGAACTTCGCGCCCAGGCTCTGCACCTGCTCCTTGACCGCGGGGCGGACGTCGTAGGCGCTCACCTGGGCGCCGAGCCGCTTGGCCGTGGCGATCGCCTGCAGGCCGGCGACGCCGGCGCCGAGGACGAGCACCTTGGCGGGCGTGAGCGTGCCGGCGGCGGTGGTCATCATCGGCAGGATGCGGGGCAGCGTGTTGGCCGCGAGGAGCACGGCCCGGTAGCCGGCAATGTTGGCCTGGCTGGAGAGCACGTCCATGCTCTGGGCCCGCGTGATCCGCGGCACGAGTTCCAGGGAGAAGAGCGTGGCCCCGCGGTCGGCGGCCTCGCGGCAGGCGTCGGCCGAGGAGAGCGGATCGCACATCCCGATCAGCACCACGCCCGGACGCAGGCGGTCGCGATCGGCGCACCAGCCCGCGCCGCAGGCGCCACCGGTTCGCACGGCGAGCACGCAGTCGGCGGCGAAGGCCTCGTCCCGCGAGACGATCGCGGCCCCGGCCGCCCGGTAGGCGTCGTCAGGAAAGCCGGCCGCGGCGCCGGCGCCCGCTTCGACGACGATCTCGAGTCCCGACTTGACCAGCGGCGCGATCGCGGCGGGCACGAGGGCCACGCGCCGCTCGCCGGGAAACGTTTCCTTGAGGACCGAGACCTTCATCGTGCGCAGCCTGTGACGGGACGCGGGACTCGCCCGCCGCGACGACGCCGGGCGGGCCTCGAAAAGTGTGCTTGCTCCGGCCGGAAAAGCCAACCGGGGGCTTTTCCCGGGGGGCCAGCCGCGGCCGGGGTGCCGACGGGGCGCGGCCCGGCCCCGGCGTGCCGGAGGCCGATTTCGCCGCTTCCCCGGCCCACGATCACGCCGCTTGCCGCTGCCCGGGGGCATTGGTAGTCTCCGGGGCTCCGCGAAGCCGGCCGTGGCACGGCCGCCGCGGGACCCAGTGGAAGTGTGCGGTCCTATGAAGACGTTCATGGCGAAGCCCGGCGAGGTGGAGCAGCGGTGGTGGCTGGTGGACGCCAGCGACAAGGTGGTCGGCCGCCTGGCCAGCGAGATCGCGATGGTCCTGATGGGCAAGCACCGGCCCACCTACACGCCGCACGTCGACACCGGCGATTACGTCGTCGTGATCAACGCCGAGAAGGTGCGGTTCACCGGCAAGAAGTGGCAACTGAAGACCTACCGCTGGTACACGGGCTACCAGGGCCTGAAGTCCGAGACGGCCGAGCACCGGCGCGACCGGCGGCCGGAACTGATCGTGGAGGAGGCGGTTCGCCGCATGCTCCCCAAGACCCGTCTCGGGCGGGTGATGCTTGACAAGCTCAAGGTCTACGCCGGCACCGAGCATCCGCACCAGGCGCAGCAGCCGGAACCGATGAGCCTGGGAACCACGTGACGGCGGGCGCCGCCGTCCGACAGCGATTTTTACACGAGTGAACCGAGGTTGAGCCGATGGCCGTCGAGCAGGGAGTGAAGTCGTCTCGCAGGGGCAATGACATCATCGCCACGGGGCGTCGCAAGACGGCCGTGGCCCGCGTGCGGCTGCGTCCGGGTTCCGGCACGATCACCGTCAACGGCCGCGAACTCGCGGCGTTCTTTCCGGCCATCAAGGACCGGGCCCTCGTCGCGGGGGCGCTGGAGCAGGTGGGCAAGCAGTCGGCCGTGAACGTGGACATCACCGTCGACGGCGGCGGGCCGACCGGTCAGGCGGGAGCTTGCCGGCTGGGCATCGCCCGGGCGTTGAAGGTGTTCGACGCCGAGTTGGCCGAGCCGCTGCGGCAGGGCGGGTTGCTGACCCGCGACGGCCGCATGAAGGAACGGAAGAAGTACGGCCTCCGCGGTGCCCGTCGCGGCACGCAATTTAGCAAGCGCTAGTCGCCGGCGATGCCGGCGACTGCAGGCTGCACGGCCATCCATGGCCCGTGCAGCCTTGCTCGGCGGAGGGGCAGCCAAGGTGCCCCTCGCCTCGCGTGCGGCCGCCCTCCAGGCGGCCGTGGCCGCCGCGGAGCGGCGGCGGCGTGGCGGCTCGCCGCGGCGTCGATCCGCGGCACGCCGAGGGGGCAGAGGGTAGGCACGCAGCGCGGCCTTCGGCCGCTGCGTGCCGCGGAGCGCGACGGCTGCCCGCCTGGAAGGCGGGCTTTGCATGGGCGGGCGGCGGCCCGCCAAGCAAAGCGAGGCACGATGCCGAGGCTTTGCGTGAGTCATGCACGCAGCGCGGCCTTCGGCCGCTGCGTGCCGCGAAGCACAGCGAGCACGCAGTGAGCGAAGGCCAGGATGGCCGCAGCGAACGTCCGGCGACGTGGCAGGGCGACCCCTCGCCAGCCCCGCCATCCAGATCGACGCCGACCGGCGGCAGGCCGCCCCCCGGGCCATGCGGCCAGCCCCGGCCCGTTCCGCCCGGAACCGGTCCCTACGACCGTCACAGGCGGAATCTTCGGGGCAGACGGTCGGTTTGCCCGGCGCCCAACGCCGAATGCATACTTGGGAAGCCGCGATCGTTTCTCGCCGCCGCCCCGCCTGCAGGAGTCTCCGCCATGGGTCGCTTCGCCTTCGCCGCCGTCTCGCTGGTTCTGACGGCTTCCGTCGTGATGCCGGACGCGTCGGCCCGCGAGCCGCGGTCCCGGGGCCGTGCGGTCGCCGCACCGGCCGAGGTCCACGACGTGCTCGCGGCCGAGTCCGCGGGCCTCGTCTCGGTCAAGTACATCCCGAACGATTCGCGTTCGGCCCAGATCGTGGTCACCAACCGCTCCGACCGGCCGCTCACGCTGCGGCTGCCGGATCAGTTCGCCGGCGTGCCGGTGCTCGCCCAGATGGGCATGGGTGGCGGCGGTGGCGGCCAGGCCGGCTTCGGTGCCGGTGGCATCGGGGCGTCGCCTCAGACGACGGGTGGCGCCGCGCCCCAGCAGGGGGGCATGGGGATCGGCGGCGCGCAGGGTGGCGGCATGTTCTCGCTGCCGCCGGAGAAGACCCGGGTCGTGAAGGTCACGACCGTCTGCCTCGAGCACGGCAAGCCGGAGCCGTCGCCGCTCCGCCCCTACAAGCTCGTGGAACTCGAGTCCTACTCGGACGATCCGCGGCTCGCCGAACTGATGACCAGCATCGGCAGGGGCGAGGTGTCGCAGAAGGTGGCCCAGGCGGCCGCCTGGCACATCGCCAACGGACTCACCTGGGAGCAGCTGGCGGCCGAGAAGATCGACCACGCCGGCGGCGATCCGGACGAGCCGTTCTTCACGCCCGCCGAACTGCGGGCGGCGTCGCAGGTCGTCGCCATCGTCGCGAAGCGGGCCGCGGCGGCGGCGCCGTCCACGTCCGGCAGCTGACGGACGTCACTCGCCGGTCGCGGTTTCGCCGCCGGCCCGCGTCGCCAGGGCCCGCCAGATTTCCGGGGCGATCGATCCGCTGGCCTGATGGACGCTGCTGTCCATCCGCACGTACGCCACCGCGTCGCCGTGATGGCTGCGGGCCGTGATGGCGGCCGCCGTCGGCTTGTCGAGCGACTTGGCCTCCTGCTGATTGGTCCAGTCGATGTCGTAACTGCCCGAGGCCCGCGAGCAGGGTACCCGCGTCTGCGGCGGGAACGTGGCCGTGAAGCCGGTCTGGTGGGCCCGTCCGTCGACCCACTCGGTGTGGCCGGAGCCGAGCGTAGGAAGATCGTTCTTGAACTCGCCCCCCATGCCGCACACAGCGTCCGGGCCGGCCGGCATCGTGGGGGCGGTCTGGCCGGCGTTGCGGAAATAGGACGTGTAGGCCTTCACCTCGGCCAGGGCGATCGTCTTCGAGAGTCCGTCCGAGACCTGGCTCGCCTTGAGGTTGCTGTTCGGGAAGAAGGGGCCGTCGCCGCCGGGGCCGCGGGGGGGCGTGAACACGTTCCAGGTGCCGAGGTTGATCGCATAGTTCAGCGGCGCGTACTCCGGTGTGCCGTCGGCCTTCTTGCGGACCTGCGTGTTGGGCTCGGAGGGGCAGAGCAGTGCCGGTATGCGGATGCCCGCGATCACGCTGCCGTCGGAGAGCTTTGCGGCACTGTAGGGGACCCCGAGCTGGCGGCCGATCTCGGTGCCGATCGTCATCTCCTCCATGAACGGCATCAGCCGTGCCTGGGCCGACCAGACGGCGTTGGCAGAATCGTTCGTCGTGCTCGTGCCCGTCCAGGCGAGGCTCGGGGGAAACTTCTTGTAGGCGCTCTCGTAGACGTTGAGGGCCAGGCCCAGCTGGCGGAGATTGTTCTGGCAGGCCGTCCGCCGGGCGGCCTCTCGGGCCGACTGCACGGCCGGCAGGAGCAGGCCGACGAGCGTGGCGACGATGGCGATCACCACGAGCAGCTCGATGAGCGTGAAACCGGGTCGGGCGGGCGACGCCACCCGGCGGCCGAACGACGGGCTGGAATGACCGACGGACGTTTTCACAGGAGAACTCGCGGAAAGTCTTCGAAAAGGCGAGACTCAGTCTCAACAGCAGGAATATAGCGGGATTCGTCGGTCCGTCAAGGTTTGATTGCGAGCGTCGTTTCCCCGGCGGCCAGGCCCACGGCCGATTCGGCCGCCGGAACCGCCGCCCCTGCACATCGGGGCTGCATGGGTTACAAACGAGTTGAGGCGCGGAGCGACGCCTTCGCCATGCCCCCTCCGTGAGCCGCAGCCATGACCGAGTCCGCCACGCCGGGCCAGGGTCCCCGAGGCACCGACGTCGTCGTCGAAACCCGCAACCTCTCGAAGACCTACCGCGACTTCTGGGGTCGCAGCAAGAAGGTGGCGCTCAAGCCGCTCGACCTCGAGATCCGCCGGGGCGAGATCTTCGGCCTGCTCGGGCCCAACGGGTCCGGCAAGACGACCACGATGAAGCTCCTGCTGGGGCTCATCTTTCCCACCTCGGGCGAGGCGCTCGTCTTCGGCCGCGGGGCGACCGACGTCTCGAAGAACGAGCGGATCGGCTACCTGCCCGAGGAGTCGTACCTCTACAAGTTCCTCGACGCCGAGGAGACGCTCGACTTCTACGGCCGGCTGTTCGACATGCCGCCCGAGGAGCGCAGGCGGCGGGCGGACGCACTCATCGAAATGGTCGGGCTCGGCCGCGACAAGAAGCGGCAGCTGAAGGAGTATTCGAAGGGCATGACGCGACGGATCGGCGTGGCCCAGGCGCTGATCAACGACCCCGAACTCGTGCTCCTCGACGAGCCGACCAGCGGCCTCGACCCGATCGGCACCCGGGAGATGAAGGACCTGATCATCGACCTGAAGCGGCGAGGAAAGACCGTGATCATGTCCTCGCACCTGCTGGCCGACGTCGAGGACGTGTGCGACCGGATCGCGGTGCTGCACCAGGGTGAGCTCAAGGAACTCGGCCGCGTCGAGGATCTGCTGCGGGTCACCGACGTGACGCAGATCCGCGCCCGCAACCTGTCGCCGGCGGCCCGCGACGAGGTTCAGGCGGTGCTGGCCCGCCACGGGGCGGCCGACATCGAAATCGGCAACCCCACGACCACGCTCGAGGACCTGTTCCTCGAGGTGGTCCGCGACACCGAGGCCCGGCCCGGCCGGCGGGCCCGCCAGCCGCGGGGCGAGGCTGCCGCGGCCGACCGTCCCGCGGAGCGGTGAACCGATGGTCCTCGAGGAGGAAATCCCGGCATTCAGCGCCTGGATCGGGCCGGCCCTGGTGTGGTTCCTGTTCGCCGCCGCGCTGCTCGTGGTCGTGGCCGCCGCGGGCGTGTGGCTCGTGCAGTCGGTGCTCTGCGGCCCGCTCGCCGCCGGCGACCGGGTGTACCGCGGGCTGCTCGCGGGCCTGGCCGACTTCGCCGGCGTGTCGTGGCGGCGGACCTGGGCCCTGGCCCGGCTGGCGATCCAGGAGTCGCTGCGGCGGAACGTGCTGGTGGTCGTCGGACTGTTCGCCCTGATCATCCTCTTCGCCGGATGGTTCCTCGATCCGGCGAGCGTGAATCCCGGCAAGCTGTACCTCGGCTTCATCCTTGCGGCGACGAACTTCCTCGTCTGCCTCGTGACGCTCGTGCTCTCCGTGTTCAGCCTTCCGGCCGACATCAAGGCCAAGGCGATCCAGACGGTGACCACCAAGCCGGTGCGCACCGCGGAGATCGTGCTCGGGCGGTTCCTCGGCTTCGCCCTCGTGGGCACGGCGCTGGTGGCCCTGATGGGCGTGGCCGGCTGGGCCTTCGTGGTGCGCAGCGTGGGCCACGGCCATGTGATCGCGGCCGACGACGTGCTCGTGATCCGCGCCGAGGACGGTTCGACGAGCGGCTTCGAGGGCCGCACCAGCCTCGACCGGGGCCACCGCCACCGGCTGGAACTGGCGGCGGATGGCCAGGGCACGACCGAGACGGTGCAGGGGCACCGCCATCGGGTGCGGGCCGTGGATCAGGGGGGCGCGACCGCCTACGAGATCGGCCCACCCGAGGGACTGCTCGAGGCCCGCCGGCCCCGCCGCGGCCGGCTCCGGTTCCTCGATCGCGACGGCCGGCCGAGTGCCAAGGGAATCAGCGTCGGTGCCGAGTGGGGCTACCGGCAGTACATCGAGGGAGGCACCCTGGCGGCGGCGATCTGGACGTTCGACGGGGTGACGGACGGCGAGTTCCCCACCGGGCTACCGCTGGAGATGATCGTGCGGGTGTTCCGCACCTACAAGGGCGTCATCGACAAGGGGATCACGGGCAGCATCCGGGTCCGCAATCCCTCCACCGGCCTGCAGAGCGACCCCTTCTACTTCACCGCCAAGGAGACGACGATCGATTCGCTCCCCATTCCGCGGACGCTCAACGCCACCGCGGCCGACGGGGCGACCCGGCAGGTCGACCTGTTCACCGACCTCGTGGCGGATGGTCGCGTGGAGATCGTGCTCCAGTGCCTGGAGCGAGCCCAGTACTACGGGGTCGCCCAGGCCGACTTCTTTCTCCGGGCCGGCGATGGGTCGTTCGCCCTCAACTATGCCAAGAGCTGCGTCGGCATCT
>JBIIDT010000090.1:0-11918 GCA_044238145.1 Pirellulales bacterium
CGATTTCAACTGCGTCGGCGGTCTCGAGAGCCGACAGTTGCCAGAGCGAGACGAGAGAGTTTCCGCGGGCGCAGGTGCATACCAGCCGGGCCGCGTCAGCATCGAGCGGGATACCGTTGCCCAGCCGCTGGCAGAAAGTGCTCAAGACCAGATTGTCACCCTTGAACGCCGTGAGGGCGGTGACGACTTCCGGCTCCAGCGTCGTTAGATTGTTGAGCCACAGTTCTCCGCCCGCGAACCCCGCCAGAGACCGGGCCGCCTCCGGAGACAGCGTCTTCAACAGGTTGAGGTCCAACCGGTCACCTTGGAACGCGGCGATCGCCTCGGCCGCTTCCGGGGAGAGCGTCGCCACGCTGTTGAGCAGCAGCGATTGACCCTTGAACGCCGCCAGGCCTCGGGCGGCGTCGGCCGGAAGCGTCTGCAGGCCGTGGAGACGGAGCACCTCCACCCGACACTTCGCCAACGCTGTGGCGACGTCGGCGGAAACCTCGACCAATCCATCGAGCCACAGATGCTGGCCCTCGTAGGCGGCGAGCGCTTCCGCCCCGTCCGCGGACAGTTCCGTCACCTCGGGCAACCGCCCGTCCCACGCCTTGCATTTCGCCAAGGCGGCGAGGGTGGCGGCGGACGGGGCCTTCAGCCCGGCCAGCCGCAACGAGCCGGCCCAACGGCGGCCATCCCAACCACCCGGCCGCACCGCGAGTTCCCGGGCGGCTTCCGGCGTGATCGAGGTCAGCCCGTCCAACACCAGCACCTCGCCGCGGAACGCCGCCAACTCCCGGGCCGCCTCCTTCGTCAGCGCCTGCAGACCGCCGAAGTACAGGCCGTGCCCGACGAACTTCGCCAGCCCGCGGGCCGTGTCGGCAGACAACGCGGACATTCCCTTGAAAGCCAGGCTGTGCCCCTTGAAGCCCGCCAACGCCTCCGCGGCCTCGGCGGAAAGTGTCTCGACGCGATCGAAGGCCAGGCTTACGCCCTGGAACCGTGCCAGCGCCGCCGCCACGTCGGCCGGCACCGCGTCGAGTCGCGGAAGCACCAACGCGCCGCCCTGGAACTTCGCGAGCGCCCCCGCGGCATCGGCCGAGAGGCTGGTGAGTCCGGGCAATTCGAGCCGCTGTCCCCTGAACTCCGCCAGTCCCGCGGCGACCTCGGCGGAGACCTCCGTGATCCGGGGAAGATAGCCACTCCACGTGTTCGATCGGGCAAGTTGCCTGGCCGCCTCGGCGGAAAGCGATGTCAGCCCGTCGAGCTGGAGCTTGAGACCGTGGAACTCCGCCAGCGCCGCGGCGGCTTCCGGCGAGAGCGTGGACACGCCGTTCAGGAACAACTCCCGCCCCTTGAAACCGGACAGACCACGGGCCGTGTCGGTGGAGAGCGTCTGCAAGCCGCTGAGATCCAACTTCATTCCATCGAACTCCGCCAGCGCCCGCGCCGCGTCCGCAGAGAGTGCCTGCAGTCGGGGAAAGGAGAAATAGCCTGCCTCGAACTGGGCGATCCACGCGGCCGTCTCGGCGGAAAGTGTGGACAGGCCAACAAGCGACACATCCCCACGAAACCTCGCGAGTGCCTCGGCGGCCTCGGGGCTCAACTCCGTCAGGCCGTCGAGCAGCAACCCCCGGCCCTGGAACTCGGCGAGGCCGGCGGCGGCGGCTGCCGAGAGCGTCCGCAGTCCCTTGAGCCTCAACTGCCCCGCCTTCGATGTGGCGAGAATCTTGGCCGTGTCGGCGGACAGCGTCGTCAAGTCGTCGAGCGCGAGGCTTGGGCCTGCGGCTTCTTCCACGAGTTTCCTCGCGTCCTCCGGCGTGAGCGCCTGGCTGCTGATCGCGTCCGGCGGGGCGTCCGCCGCCAGCCCGCGGGACGGGGCGGGCAGCGTCATCGCGCCAAGAGTGGCGGATACCAGAAGCGGACCGGCGGTCGAAATCCTCATGGCAGTCAGGCTCACGGAGGCGGGTGACGGTGGGTCGGGAGGGCCGCCGACGGCCCTCATCTTCGCTGCCCGCGGCGACGGTCGCCACCCGGAACGAAGGCGGGTATTCTGACGTGCCTGGAGAGCGTCCGCTGTGGCGGGCCACGGTGCTGCCTCCGGGCGGCACGGCGGGTCGCTTCCTCCCGCTGGCCCTGTCCGCGACTCGCCCCTGAACGACACCCCCGAAACGCTTCGCATCTCACCATGACGATCTGCCTGCTGAAGTCGAAGATCCACCGCGCCTGCGTCACCGGAGCCTCCATCGACTATGAGGGCAGCCTGACGATCGCCGCCGACCTCGCGGAGCAGGTCGGGCTGCGGCCCTACGAGCGGATCCTCGTGGGCAACATGGCCAACGGCGAGCGGTTCGAGACCTACGTGATCTACGGGGCCGCCGGCTCCGGCGTCATCGAACTCAACGGTGCGACGGCCCTGCTCGGCAAACCCGGCGACCGGATCACGATCATGTCGTTCGCCTGGATCGACGCGACGGCCGCGGCAGGCCACGCCCCGGCGGTGATCGTGCTCGACGCGGAAAATCGCGTCGTCCGCGGCTGAACCCGGCAGGACGGGCAAGCCCGGCGACGGCCGGCGTCGCGGGAACCGGGGCGATCCGTTCCGGTTCCGCGGAAAAGGCCGGCCCGGCAGGCGGGCTCCGGCCGAATCGCTACCCGAAGCGCCCCTGCCCCGGGAACCGACCGTGATCGGCAACCGCCCCACCCGCGTCCCCCTTGCGTCCCCGCTGGCGGCTGCCCTGCTCGCGGCCGCGGCCGTCGCGTTCGGCGAGACTGCCGACCTCGGCACCGACCGCGATGCGTTCACGCCCAACACGCACACCATCGCGCCGGGGACGCTCCTGCACGAGGCCTCGTACGTCTACATCGACAACCTCGCCGCCCGGCCGACCAACAACTACCCGGAGTGGCTGCTGCGGATCGGTGCGACGGAGTGGCTCGAGTGGCGGTTCGGCGTGAACTACGGCGTGGGCTCCCAGGGGAACGTGGTGACGAGCGTCGAGGTCGGCGAGGGCACGCTCGACGGCAGCACGCTCTACGAGACGAGCATCCTCTACGGCCTGAAGGCGAACGTCTCGGCCCAGGAGGGATGGCGGCCCGAGAGCTGCTTCATCCTCGAAGCCACGACGCCGGCCTACGGCGATGTGTTCGGCACGTCACCCGTGGCCACCTACGTCGCCGGCTGGGAGCTGCCCGCCGGCTGGCGGCTCGACGGGGCGATCCGCTACGCCTACGCCGAGGGTCTCGTCGACTGGTTCAGCCGCTGGACGCCGTCGGTCGTCCTCCGCATGCCCGTCACCGAACGGTTCGAGGTGCATGCGGAGTGGTTCGGTTCCTACACGTCAGGCCTCTCCGACAACACCAGCCGCCCGTTCTTCAGCCCCGGCTTCCACTACCTCGTGGGGCGAAACATGGAGATCGGCCTCCGCGTCGGCTGGGGGCTGACGAACGAGGCCGCCCCGTTCTTCTCCGACGCCGGCCTCGGTTGGCGGTGGTGAGGACAGGGGGATCGGGCGGCGCGCACGTCAGGCGTGGATCGCGCGGCCGTCGACGGCGAGCGCCGCCTCCTTCAGGGCCTCGGGCAGCGTCGGGTGGGCATGGCAGACGCGGGCGATGTCCTCGGCCGTGGCACCGAAGTTCATCGCCGCCGCCGCCTCGCCGATCATGTCGCCCGCCGCCGGGCCGATGACGTGCACGCCGAGCACGCGATCCGTGGCCGCGTCGGCCAGCACCTTCACCTTGCCGACCGTCTCGTTGATCGTCCGCGCCCGGCCGTTGGCCCGGAACGGAAACACGCCCTTCTTGAAGGCCACGCCGTCGGCGACGAGCTGCTCCTCCGTTCGCCCCACGGCGGCGATCTCCGGGTGCGTGAACACGACGGCCGGCACGAGGGCGTAGTCGACGTGGGCCCAGCGGCCGGCCATGCCGTCCGCGCAGGCCACGCCATCCTCCTCGGCCCGGTGGGCGAGCATCGGCCCCGGGATGCAGTCGCCGATCGCCCACACGCCCAGTGCGGTGGTGCGAAAATGCCCGTCCACGGGAATGCAGCCGCGCCGATCCACCTGGATTCCCAACGTCTCCAGGCCCAGACCGTCGGTCGCCGGCGCCCTTCCCGTGGCCGCCAGCACGCGGTCGCAACGGATCGGCTCCTGGCCCTCGCATTCGACGATGCAGCCCCCGCCGGCCGCACGGGCCGACGTCACCTTGACGCCCAAGCGGATGTCGAGCCCCTGCTTCTTGAAGAGCGTCAGCGCCTCGGAGGCGATCTCGGTGTCGATGCCGGTGAGGATCCGGTCGGCGTATTCGAGCACCGTGACCTTCGCTCCCAGCCGCCGCCACACGCTGCCCAGTTCGAGGCCGATGTAGCCGCCGCCGATCACGACCAGGTGCCCGGGCACGGCATCGAACGCCAGGGCCTCGGTGCTGGTGCCGACGAGACGTCCATCCACCTCGACACCCGGCAGCACCACCGCACGGCTGCCGACGGCCAGAATGACCCGCGGCGCCTCCACGACGGTCACGGCGCCGTCGGCGGCGGTCACCTCCACGCGGCCACCGCCCGCGAGCCGTCCGGTGCCCCGGTACCGCGTCACCTTGTTCTTCGCCAGCAGGGCGTCGATGCCCTTGGCGAGGGTGGCCACGACGTCGTCCTTCCGCTTCATCATCGCAGCCAGGTCGAGGCCCACATCGCCCACCCTGACGCCGTGCACGGCCAGGTCGTGCCGCGTCTCCTCGAAGCGGTGGCTCGACTCGAGCAGCGCCTTGGACGGGATGCAGCCCACCCGCAGGCAGGTGCCGCCGAGCTGCGGCTCCTTCTCGACGACGGCGGCGTTCATTCCCAGCTGCGCGGCCCGGATCGCCGCCACGTAGCCGCCCGGCCCGCCACCGATCACGATCACGTCATGGGCCACGCCTCACACCTCCAGCATCAACCGGGCGGGATCCTCGACCGTGTCCTTGATCCGCTTGAGGAACGTCACCGCCTCGCGGCCGTCCACGAGCCGATGGTCGTAGGTCAGGGCCAGATACATCATCGGCCGGATCACCACCTGCCCGTTGACCGCCATCGGCCGCTCCGTGATCGCGTGCAGCCCGAGGATGCCGCTCTGCGGCGGGTTGATGATCGGCGTGGAGAGCATCGAGCCGTAGACGCCGCCGTTGGAGATCGTGAACGTGCCGCCCTGCAGCTCCTCGAGCTTGATCTTGTTGTCCGCCGCCCGCCGGGCGAAGTCGCCGATCGCCTGCTCGACCTGGGCGAACGACATCGTCTCGGCGTTCCGCAGCACCGGCACCACGAGCCCCTTGCCGCCGCCGACCGCGATGCCGATGTCGTAGTAGTCGCGGAACACGATGTGCGGATCGCGGTACTCGGCGTTCACCTGCGGCACCGCCCGGAGGGCCTCCACGGCCGCCCGCACGAAGAACGACATGAAGCCGAGCTTCACGCCGTACCGCTCCTGGAACGTGTCCTTGAACTTGGCCCGCAGCGCCATCACCGCCGACATGTCGACCTCGTTGAACGTCGTCAGCAGGGCCGCCTGCTGCTGGGCGTCGACGAGCCGCTCGGCGATGCGGCGACGGATCGGGGTGATGAGCACCGGCCGTTCCTGCCGGGATCCCGGCACGGCGAGCGGCTGGAGCGCCGGCTGCGGGGCGGGCCGCGTGGCCGGCGGGGCCGCGGGGGCGGCCGGACGGGCCGTGGCGGAGACGGCATCGGCCTTCGTCACCCGGCCTCCGGGGCCGGTGCCGGCCACGGCGGCGGCAGGGAGACCGGCCTCACCGAGGACCCGGGCGGCGGCCGGCATGACCCGCGGCTGGGCCGGCGGTGGCGGCGCCGGCTGCACCGAGCCGATGTCGGTGCGGCCGCCGGTCCGCTTCACGTCGACGACGGGCGGTGTCGCGGGCTGCGGCGCGGCCGCGGCGGCCCCCGCGGGCTCGAGGTAGCCGATCACTTCGCCGACCACCGCCTTCTCGCCGCTGGCCTTGAGGATCCTGGAGACGGTGCCGGCCGCCGGGGCTGGCAGTTCGACCGTGGCCTTGTCGCTCTCGATCTCGACGATCGACTCGTCGAGGGCGACGGCGTCGCCCTCGCGCTTCTTCCAGGCGCCGATCATCACCTCGGTGATCGACTCGCCGACCTCGGGAACCTTCAGTTCGAGTGCCATGATTTCGTGGTGGGGATGGAGGGACAGGACTGCGTGCGGCGAACCGCGGGGCGGCGATCAGCTCGTGAAGGCGGTGCCCAGGAGCTCGTTCTGCTCGAGGTCGTGGCTCTTCTTGGAGCCGGTGGCGGGGCTGGCGGCGCTCTGCCGGCAGACCCCCGTGAACGGGAAGCGGTCGAAGAGCCGATCGCCGAAGTGGATCCGCAGGAACCGCCAGGCGCCCATGTTCTCGGGCTCCTCCTGGACCCACACCGCCGGCGTGCCCGGGGCATAGCCCGCGAGCGCCGCCTCGAGCGCCGCCTTCGGGAGCGGGTAGAGCTGCTCCACGCGGACGATCGCCACGTCGCGGCGACCGAGTTCCTGCCGCCGCTTCTCCAGCTCGTAGGCCACCTTGCCGGTGCAAAGCAGGATCCGGCGCACGTCGCGGGCGGGGATGCCGGAGGCGTCGGGAATCACCCGCTGGAACGATCCCTGCACGAGGTCGTCGAGGGGCGAGACGCACTGCGGGTTCCGCAGCAGGCTCTTGGGCGTCATCACCACCAGCGGCTTCCGCCACACGCGGAGCACCTGCCGCCGCAGGCAGTGGAACATCTGGGCCGGCGTGGTCGGCTGCACGACCTGGATGTTGTCCTTGGCGCACAGCGCGAGGAACCGCTCCAGCCGGGCGCTGGAGTGCTCCGGCCCCTGCCCCTCGAAGCCGTGCGGCAGGAGGAGCACGATCCCGGAGAGCCGGTTCCACTTGTCCTCGGCGCTGACGATGAACTGGTCGATCACCACCTGCGCGACGTTGACGAAGTCGCCGAACTGGGCCTCCCACATGACGAGCCCGTCCGGGCAGTCGAGGCTGTAGCCGTATTCGAAGCCGAGCACTCCCGACTCGGAGAGCGGGCTGTTGTAGATCTCGACCGGGGCCTGGTCGGGGGCGAGATGCTCGAGCGAGCACCAGGTCTCGTCGGTGACGGCGTCGTGGATCACGGCATGGCGATGGCTGAAGGTGCCCCGCTGGCTGTCCTGCCCGGAGAGCCGCACCCGCAGCCCCTGCAACGCCAGGCTCGCCAGCGCCAGGGCCTCGCCCGCCGACCAATCGAGCGGCGCGGCGCCGGCCGCCATTTGCATCCGGCCCTCGATGAACTTCTGGATCTTGGCGTGCGGCCGGAAACCGTCGGGCAGGGCCACGAGCCGCTCGAGGAGGTGCACGAGCACGTCCCGACGGATGCCGGTCTCGACGTCCGCCGCCTCCCGCTCCCGGCCTCCCACGTAGAAGGACCAGAAGCCACCCACGTCGCTCTTGTGGACGTAGTCCTCGCTCTTGGCCACCGACAGGTCGGCCGACAGCTTGGCATGCTGCTCCGCCACGATCCGCTCGGCCTCCTCGCGGGTCACGTCGCCGAGCTTGAGCAGCTTCTCGAGGTAGCTCTCGTGGACACTGGGCCGCTTTTCGATCTCGCGATACAGGGCCGGCTGCGTGAAGGCCGGCTCGTCCGCCTCGTTGTGGCCGCGGCGGCGGAAGCAGTACATGTCGATGACGACGTCCCGCTGGAACTCGCGGCGGAAATCCATCGCCAGGCCGACGACCTGGGCGACGGCCTCGGGGTCCTCGCCGTTGACGTGGAAGATCGGGATCTGGAGCATCTTCGCCACGTCGGTGGCGTACATGCAGGACCGCGCCTCCCGCGGGCCGGTCGTGAACCCGATCTGGTTGTTGACCACGACGTGGAGCGTGCCGCCGACGCGGTAGGCGTCGAGCTCGCTGAGGTTGAGCGTCTCCTGGATGATGCCCTCGCCGGCGAAGGCGGCATCGCCGTGGATCAGGATCACCATCCCGTTCTGCCGGCCGAGGTCGGACGCCCGATCCTGCCGGGCCCGCATCCGCCCGATCGCCACCGGGTTGACGTACTCCAGGTGGCTCGGATTGAAGCACAGCGTGAGGTGCACGCTGCGGCCGTTGCCGGCCTTGTAGTCGGTGGAGTGGCCGAGGTGGTACTTCACGTCGCCGCGGCCCACGTGCAGCTCGGGATCCATGTCAGCGAACTCGCGGAAAATCCGCTGCGGGCTCTTGCCCATGATGTTGGCGAGCACGTTGAGCCGGCCGCGGTGGGCCATCGCCAGCACGATGTCGCCGATCTCCTGGCCGGCGGCCCGCTCGATCGCCATCTCCACCAGCGGAATCAGACTTTCCGAGCCCTCCAGCGAGAAGCTCTTGGCCCCCAGGAACCGCTTCTGGATGAACTCCTCGAACACCGCCGCCGTCGTCATCTGCCGGTAGATGCGGAGCTGCTGCCGCCGGTCGAGCTGGATGCGATTCTCGCAGCCCTCCATCCGCACCTGGAGCCACTGCCGCACCCGCAGGTCGTCCATGTGCATGAACTGCACGCCGATCGACCGGCAATAGGTGTTCCGCAGCCGCTTGATGATCTGCCGCAGGGACATCGACTGCGGCCCCTCGATCGTGTCGGTCGAGAAGGACCGATCCATGTCCTCGTCGGTGAGGTGGTAGAACCGCGGGTCGAGTTCGGGGAGCCCCGGCCGCGGGCGGCCCAGCGGGTCGATCTCGGCCATCAGGTGGCCGCGGACGCGGTAGGCCCGCACGAGCTGATCCACCCGGTCCTGGAGGAACGCCACCCGCTCCTCGCCGCGGGTGCCCGCGGCGATCGGCGGCAGCGGCAGCGGCATGGCCTCCCCGGCGGGCGCGGCCGGCAGCGTCACCGGGCCGGACGCGGTGGCCACGGCGTGTCCCGTTGCGATCCCGTCGGGCGCGACCAATCGCGGATCGGCGACCGGCCGACGTGCCGGGCGGCCGTTGCCTCCGGTGTGGCCGTTGACCTCCGGGCTGCCGGCTGTGGGCGACTGCAGCGCGTCGAAGTAGGCCCGCCAATCGGCGGGCACGCTGGCCGGGTCGGCCAGGTACCGGTCGAAGAGCTCCTCGAGAAAGGCCAGGCTCGCGGTGCCGGTCGAATCGATTCCGTCGAGGGTGCTCATTTACATCGCCAGCAGGAGCCGGCCTGGACTCTCGAGATAGCCGATCACCTCGTTGAGGAACCGAGCCGCCATCGCCCCGTCGATCATGCGGTGATCATAGGAGAGCGACAGCGGCATCATCAGGCGGGGCTCGATCCGATCCTCGTGGACGACCGGCATCTTGCGGGTCCGTCCCAGGAGTAGGATAGCCACCTCGGGCCAGTTGATGATGGGGGTCGAATACGCGCCCCCCACGGCCCCCAGGTTGCTGATCGTGAACGTGCCGCCCCGCAGGTCCTCGAGGCCGTACTGGGCGTTCTTGGCCTTCTCGGCCGTGTCGGCGATCGCCTGGGCGATCTGCGGAATGGACAGCTGGTCGCAGTCCCGCAGCACCGGCACCACGAGCCCCCGGGGCGTGTCGACCGCCAGGCCGATGTTCACGTAATCCTTGTAGACGATCTCGCCCTTCTCGGTGTCGATCGTGGAGTTGACGCCCGGGTGCTGCCGCAGCGACAGGCTCACCGCCTTGATCACGAAGGCGAGGGCCGTGAGCTTGAGGTTGCTCTTGGCGTACTCGGGGGCGCTCGCCTTGCGGAGGTGCTCGAGCTCCGTCACGTCGGCGTCGTCGAAGTTAGTCAGGTGCGGGATCGTGGAGACGCTGCGGACCATGTTGGCCGCGATCGTCTTCCGCATCCGCGACATCTGCTCGCGGCGGATGGGCCCCCAATCGTCCCGCTCGCTGGCGCCCGACGCGGGCCGGGCCCGGGCCGCGCCGCCCGAGCCGCTCGCCTGCCGCACGGCGGCGATCACGTCCTCGCGGACGATCCGGCCGCCGGGTCCCGAGCCCGAGACGCGGGCCAGATCCACGCCAAGTTCCCGCGCCAGCCGGCGGACCGCCGGCCCGGCGGGCTCCACGGCCGTCGCGACTCCTGCGGTGGCGGCGACGGGCTGCGGCGCGACCGGTTGTGGCGCGACCGGCGCGGGCGGCGGCGCCGCGGGCGGCACGGGAGCCGAGGCGGCCGGCTCGGGGCGGGCCGCCGGCTTCGCCGCGGCCGCGGGCTGGGCGGGGGCCGGCGCGGGCTTGGCGGCCGGTGCGGCACCGGCCGATCCGGCCGGCTCGAGGGTCACGAGCGCCTGCCCCACCTTGACGGTGTCGCCCTTCTTCACCAGCACCGACGCGATCCGACCGCCCGGCGGGCAGGGCACCTCGATCACCGCCTTGTCGGTCTCCACCTCGAGGAGCGCCTGCCCCGGTCGGACGACGTCACCGGGCGAGACGAACACGGTGACGACGTCGCCGGAGGCGATGTTCTCGCCGAGATCGGGAAGCTTGAACTCTGTGGCCATCGCGGGGTCTTCTTTCGCTGCGAGGGGTGAGCGTGGGAGGGAGGGGGACGAAACGGAAGCGAAGACGACGCGGGCTCAGGCCGAGGCGGCGTCGATCTTGTCGGGATCGACGCCCAGCGTGCGAATGGCCTCGGTGACGACATGGCTGCCGATCGCACCGGTGGCCGCCAGCCGCGACAGGGCCGCGATCGCCACGCACTCGCCGTCGACCTCGAAGTGTCGCCGCAGCCGGCTCCGCAGCTCGCTGCGGCCGAAGCCGTCCGTGCCGAGCGCGAACAGGCCGCCGGGGACCCACGGATCGAGCTGCTCCGGCACGGCCCGCACATGGTCGCTGGCGGCCACGAACACACCGTCCGCCTCGCCCAGGCACGTCTCGAGATAGCTTCGTCGCGGGGCGGCCTCGGGATGGAGCATGTTCCACCGCCGGCACTCCTGGGCCTCGCGGCGGAGCTCCTTCCAGCTGGTCACGCTCCACACCGTGCTGGCCACGCCCCACTTCTCGGCGAGCAACTCGGCCCCGCGGATGACCTCGCGGAGGATCGCGCCGGATCCGAACAGGTTCACCGGCGGCAGCGAGGCGGCGACCGGCCGCCCCTTGGCGGGCACGTCCCGCAGCCGGTACATGCCCTTGAGGATGCCCGCCTCGCAGCCGGGTGGCATCGGCGGCATCTCGTAATTCTCGTTGTAGACGGTCAGGTAGTAGATCCAGTCCTCACCCTTCGCGAACATCCGGTGCATGCCGTCGAGCATGATCACGGTGGCCTCGTAGACGAACGCGGGGTCGTAGGCCTTGACCGTCGGATAGGCCGTCGCGAACAGCTGGCTGTGCCCGTCCTGATGCTGCAGCCCCTCGCCGTTGAGCGTGGTGCGGCCGGCGGTGCCGCCGAGCAGGAAGCCGCGGGCCCGGATGTCACCGGCCAACCAAATCTGGTCGCCGATCCGCTGGAAGCCGAACATCGAGTAGTAGATGAACATCGGGATCATCGGCACGCCGTGGCTGGCGTACGCCGTGCCCGCGGCGATGAAGCTGGCGATGCTTCCCGCCTCGGTGATCCCCTCTTCGAGGATCTGCCCGTCCTTGGCTTCGCGGTAGTAGAGGAGCTGGTCGGAGTCGACCGGCTCGTAGAGCTGGCCGGTGTGGGCGTAGATCCCGCACTGCTTGAAGAGCGGATCCATGCCGAACGTCCGCGACTCGTCGGGCACGATCGGCACGATGTACTTGCCGACCCGCTTGTCCTTGAGCAGCGACGCCATGAGCGTGACCACGCCGGTCGTCGTGGAGACCTCGCGACCCGCGCTCTTCTCGATGAAGCCGATGTAGTCGGCCAGCGGCGGCGTCTCGAGCAGCGGCCCCTGCTTCGGCCGGCTCGGCACCTGCCCGCCGAGGGCGGCCCGCCGCTCCCGCAGGTAGCGCATCTCCTCGGAGTCCTCCGGCGGCCGATAGAACGGCGCCTTGGCCACCTCGTCGTC
>JBIIDT010000157.1:0-3318 GCA_044238145.1 Pirellulales bacterium
GCGGGCGTGAAGATCGACGTCCAGCCGGCCCTCCAGGCGATCCCCTGGCTCGACCGGCGGCTCGTCGAGGAGCGGAACTGGGCGCTCAAGGCTTGGAAGGACAAGCCGGAAAACATCGTGCTCACGCCGATCGGCGTCTACGCCCTCTACGCGCGGAGCTTCTTCACGAAGGACGCCCCGCCCCAGGGCGAGGCCGCGGCGGCGATCGAGTGGGGCTTCGGCGTCGCCAGAAAATGCTGGATGAAGCTCGACGGCCGGCTCTCGCAGGGGCAGATCGCGATCGCGCTTGCCCGCTCCGGCGACAAGCCGACGGCGCTTTCGATCATCGACAGCCTCAAGCAGCGGGCGGTGGACGCCGACGTGAAGCCGGGCGACGAAAAGGAAAGCTGGCAGGGAATGTGGTGGCGGGATCCGCACCCGGGCTGGTGGAGTTGGAACTACGCCCCGATCGCGTCGCAATCGATCATGGTCGAGGCCTTCGACGAGGTGGCCGGCGACCAGGACTCGGTCGAGGCCCTCAAGGTCTGGCTCCTGTCGCAGAAGCGGACGAGCCACTGGCGGGGCAGCCGGGCCACGGCCGACGCGGTCGCGGCCCTGCTCGGCCGCGGCGACGACCTGCTCGCCTCGCAGGAACTCGTCACGGTGGCCGTCGGCGGCGAGCGGGTGGAACCCGTGAAGGTCGAGGCCGGCACCGGCTTCTTCGAGGAGCGGTTCACGCGGCGCGAGATCACGCCCGCGATGGCGGCGATCACCGTCACGAAGAAAGACAAGGGCGTCGCCTTCGGCGGCGTCCACTGGCAGTATCTCGACGACATCTCCAAGGTGCCGGCGGCGGGCCGCGAGGAGCTCTCCATCGAGAAGCAACTGTTCATCAAGCGGATGACGAAGGCCGGGCCGGAACTCGTGCCGGTCAAGGATGGCGCCGAGGCCAAGGTCGAACTCGGCGACGAACTCGTCGTGCGGCTCGTCGTGAAGAGCGACCGCGACTACGAGTTCCTGGAACTCGCCGATCACCGGCCGAGCCTCACGGAGCCCGTGGACGTGCTCTCCGGCTGGCGGTACGGCGACGGGGCCGCCTGGTACGTGGCGATCCGCGACACCTCGACGCAGATGTTCTTCGAGCGGCTGCCGCGGGGCACCCACGTCTTCGAGTACTCGCTGCGGGCGGCCCACCGGGGCACGGCGTCGAGCGGGTTCGCGAAGATCCAGAGCCGCTACGCCCCCGAGTTCAACGCCCACTCCGCGAGCGTGGCCCTCGAGGTGAAGTGACCGGCCGCACGCGGGCCCCGGCGCAGCCGGGCGCCCGCGTGCACCAGGGCGGCACCGGCTATTTGCCGTCTTCGTCCCGCAGCGCGTGCCCGAAGACCGACCAGACGACGCCGTCGCTGATGATCGACAGCGTCATCCGGCCATCCTTGGTGATGATCACGCTGATGAGGCGGCCGTTTTCCACACCGCTGAACACATGCTGCCCGTCCATCTGCTGCACCGACTCCAGCTTCGTCACCTCGCCACGGCGCGAGTCGGGGCCGAGCAGCGTCAGTTCCTTCTTCTCGGCATCCACTCGGAAGAACGTGGGGCGCTCGCGGTCGCCGAGATCGGGCGGCCCGATGGTGCCATCCTCGTCCACCGCGACGGCCGACGCGATCGAACACAGCCAGGACTGCCCGGCCCACGCGTCGCCGCAGGCCGCCACGACCGCGATCACCACCGCCACACCGATCTTCATGGTTCGCATGCTCATGATTCCGATTCCTTGGGATGTAAAAGGTGTCGTTGTCCGTGGGCGATCGCGCACGCGGACCGCCGCCCGACCCGGGCATCACCGCACGGTGTAGCCCTTCGCCTCCATGGCCGCCATGAAGTTTCTGGTCCACAGGCCGAACTGCTGCTGATAGGCCGCCACGGCGGCATCAGAGGAGCCGCCGGCCGCCCGCATCGCCCGGCGCGAGCGGACGCCACCGGTCATCCCCAGCGAGGCCGCACCGATGGCCGCGCCCTTGCCGGCGTCTCCGGCGATGGCGCCGATGGCCACGCCCGCCAGGGCACCGCCCGCCGCACCCTTGACGGCGCCGCCGCGTGCGGAACCGGCCGCCGCGGCCGCCGCGTGGGTCTGCTGATCCAGGGCCGCCTTGGCCTGGTAGGGATCCCAGCCGGTCTGCTTCGTGGCCCAGTCGTAGGCGGCCGCCTCATCGACCTTCTGCTGGTCCGGGCTCTGCCCCTTCGCGGGGAAGATCGCGAGATTGCCCGGGTTGGTGCTCAGCGTGGGCGGACCAGCCTGCACGATCGCCGCCATCGCGAGCAGGACCAACCCTCCGCCCGTCATCCGCTTCATGGTCTCGTTCATCACATCGCCTCCTGGGTGCGGTCCGTTCGATCACCGGCAGGTTGATAACAAGGCGCGGGTCGGCGCGGAACACGAGTTTTTCCAGGTCCAACCACGGAACGACCGCCACGCGTCGCCGGGTTGTTCAGAAACCGCCAGAAGGCGCCGCCGTGGCGATCACGACTTCCGCATCGATCTCACGGAGCGAGCCGGCGAGCCACGGGCGACACCTCGTCGAGGCGGAACTCCTTGCGGCTCAGGGCCTCGTAGTGGTGGCCGATGTCGATCTGCGCACCCTCCGTGACCTGGTTGCCGTCGCGGTCGAGCCGGGCGTTCATCGTCGCCTTCTTGCCGCTGCGGCAGATGGTCTTGATCTCGATGATGTTGTCGGCCCAGGCGAGCAGGTACTTGCTTCCCTCGAACGGCTCGCCCTGGAAGTCGGTGCGGATCCCGTAGCACAGCACCGGCACGCCCAGCCGGTCGCAGACCTGCGTCAGCTGCAGCACCTGCAGCGGCGTGAGGAACTGCGCCTCGTCGATGAGCACGCAGTGCACCGGACCGGCCTGCCGGGCCTCCGCGACAGCGGCGTGGAAGTCGTAGGCCGCGTCGAAGGCGATCGCCTCGGCCGCGAGGCCGATGCGGGAATGGATCCGGTGCGTGCCGCCGAGGTCGTCGATGGCCGGCGCGTAGAGCAGGGTCCGCATGCCCCGCTCCTGGTAGTTGTGGGCCGACTGGAGCAGCGTCGTGCTCTTGCCCGCGTTCATCGCCGAATAATAGAAGTAGAGCTGGGCCATTGAGGTGCCTGGCCGGGTGACGGCGGCGGCTCGCGAGCGTCCGCTGGACGGCCCGATTGTCAGCCGTCGCGACGCCGGCGCACAGCCCCACGCCGCGGCAGCCGGCCGCGGCCTGCGGGCAGCTCGATCCCCTGCTCGCGCAGCTGCCGCTCGACGGCCGCGGCCCAGCCGCGATTGGCGGCGGGGCTGGCGGGGCTG
>JBIIDT010000158.1:0-3298 GCA_044238145.1 Pirellulales bacterium
CCCGCGCCGCCTCGACGGCCGCGTTGAGGGCGAGGATGTTGGTCTGGAAGGCGATCTCGTCGATGTCCTTGACGATCTTCGCCACCTCGGCGCTCGACGCCTCGATGGCCCGCATGGCGTCGTTCATTTCGCTCATCGTGCCCGCGCCCGCCTGGGCCGCATCGCGGGCCTCGTTGGCGAAGGTCTTGGCCTTGTCGGCGTTGTCGGCGGTGCTGCGGATCATGGCCGACATCTGCTCCAGCGCCGCGCTCGTCTCGGTCACGGCCGAGCCCTGCTCGCTGCAGCCCTCGGCGAGCGACCGGCCCGCCGACGCGAGCTGCGTCGAGGCGAGCGATGTGTGGGCCGCACCCGCCTCGAGCGCGTCGGAGATCAGGCCCAGCGAGCTCCGCGTCGAGGTGATGATCCAGCCGCACAGAATGGTCCCCAGGATCAGTGCCAGGGCGAGCCCACCGCCGATGACCAGGAAGCTCGTCGTCACGATGTGCTGCGCATCCTTGGCCTGCTGCTGGGCGACCAGGCCGTTGTAGTCCAAGCTCTCTTCGAGGGCCGCGATGTACTTCTCGAAGATGGGATCGACCGTGTCGCCCATCGCCGCACTGGCCTCGGCGACCTTTCCCTGACGCAGGCTCTGCATCACGCCGTCGAGCACCGCGAAGTAGGCCACCCGGGCCGAGCGCACCTCGTTGAACAAGCGGTGCTCCTCCTCGTCCAAGATCAGGGGCTCGTAGGCGGCGAGCCGCTCGTCGCCCTGCTTCTTCGTGGCCTGGTAGGCGGTGTCGTCGATGGCCGAGCCCGCGGCAGACTTGCCCGCCGATAGCAGCAGCCTGCGGACGGCCCGCGACGAGCCGTACGTGGATTGGATCACGCGATTGAGCGCCACGACCGATGGCATCGAGTTGGTCGAGACGGTGACGACGCTGCGGTTGATGCCGACGATCCGCCACAGCGCCGAGGCGCCCATCAGGATCAGGATCGAGAGGAGCAGGGCGAAGCCCCAGGTGATGCGGGCGGGGAGTGAACGGGGAATCATGGCGAGTCCTGCGGGGTGAGGGCCTGCGGGGAGGAAGTCTGGGCGACGGCCGACGTGACGACGTCGGCTGCCGCGATCCGGTCGAGGTCGATGAGCGTGCGGACGAGGGGGCCGGATTTGGCCATGCCGGTGATGAACCGCACGTCCACCGCACCGCCGAAATCGGGTGTCGGCTCGATGTCGTGCGGGGCGAAGGAGGCCACCTCCTCGACGCCGTCCACGATCACGCCATACAGCCGCGGGCCGCCGGCCGAGCCGCCGAGCTGCGCGACGACGATGCAGTTGCGATCGTGCTCGTCGGCCACGGGCAGGTGAAAGCGGGCCCGCAGGTCGACCAGCGGGATGATCTTGCCCCGGAGATTGATCACGCCGCGGACGTGCGCGGGCATGTTGGCCACCGGCGTGATCGGGCACAGGCGGATGATCTCCCGCACGGACATCACGGGGATGCCGTACGACTCGCCGCCAAGCGTGATGACGAGGTATTTGCCGGGCCTGGCGGCGACGTGCGGCTCGGGCGTGGTCGATGGATGCATGGTGCTGTTCCGTTGGCGAATCAGGCCGCGTCGCCGGCGGCGGACTTGAGTTTGACCAGTGCGTTGACGTCGAGGATCAGGCCCACGCGGCCGTCGCCGAGGATGGCGGCGCCGGCGAAGGCGGTGCGGCCGCGAAACACGTCGCCCAGGCTCTTGATGACCACCTCCTGCTTGCCGAGCAGGTCGTCGACGAGCAGGCAGCGGCAGTCCTGGCCCGACTCCACCACCACCACGATACCCTCCGGCGCCGCGGCGGGGGCCGTCGATCCGGCAATCCCCAGATGCCGTCCAAGCCGCAGGATCGGAGTCAGGCGGCCCCGCACGGCGACCATCTCGCCCCGGCCCTGGACCGTCGTCACCGCGCCGGCCGTGAGCCGGAACGATTCCCGCACCGCGAGGGTGGGCACGATGTAGCGCTGGTCGCCCACTCCGACGAGCAGGCCCTCGATGATCGCCAGGGTGAGCGGCACCGAGAGCGTGAACGTGGTGCCGCGGCCCTCGACCGAGGCCACCTCGACCTTGCCGCGAATCCCCTCGATGCCCCGCCGCACCACGTCCATCCCCACGCCGCGGCCGGAGAGGCCGGTGATCTGCTCGGCGGTGGAGAAGCCGGGTCGAAAGATCAGGTCGAGGATCTCGGCGCGATCCAGCGGCTCGTCGGGCTGCACGAGGCCGCGTTCGACGGCCTTGGCCCGGATGCGATCCGCGGACAGGCCGCGGCCGTCGTCCTCGATCTCGATGACGATGTGGCCCCCTCGATGAAAGGCGCGCAGCGTGATCGTGCCCGCGGCCGGCTTGCCCGCCGCGATGCGGGCGTTCGGCGGCTCGATGCCGTGATCGGCGGAGTTCCGGATCATGTGGACGAGCGGATCGGCGAGTTCCTCCACCAGCGTCCGGTCGAGCTCGGTCTCCTCGCCCTCGAGCTGGAGCTCGATCTCCTTGCCGAGTTCGACGGCGAGGTCGCGGACCAGCCGCGCCATGCGGCGGAACGTGCCGCCGATCGGCACCATCCGCAGCGACATCGCCGTGCGCTGCAGGTCGGAGGTGATGCCCCGCAACTGCCCGAGGCAGCGGGTGAGCTGCGCGCTGCCCAGCCCGCTCAACTCCGGACTCTGAACCACCATCGACTGGGCCACGACGAGCTCGCCGACGAGATCGATGAGGCCGTCGAGCTTGTGCGTGTCGACGCGGACGCTGTTCGGGGCGGCCGCGGAAGCGACGGGAGCGACCGCGGCTGGGCTGGCCGGACGCGGCGCGGCCACCGACGGCGGGGCGGGGGCCGGTGCCGGGCTCGGCGCAGGCGCAGGGACCGCGGTCGGGGCTGGGGCCGGCATGACCGCGGGCGTCGGCTTCGCCGTGGCAGCGGCCCCGGTCGCTTGCCCGAGCAACCGCTGCACCCGGGCGATCAGGTCCGGGATCGGCAGCGGAATGCTCCGCCCCCGATCGTGGCCCGCGAGCTGCGAGAGGACCTCGGCGACGTAGCGCCGCAGCACGTCGGCGCCGGCGAGGATCAGGTCGATCGCCGCCCGGTCGAGCGCGAGTTTTCCGCGACGGGCCGCGTCGAGCACCGATTCGAGCTCGTGCGTCAGCCGCTGGAGCACGACCAGCTTGAGCACGCCCGCGTTGCCCTTGAACGTGTGGAACACGCGGAACACGACGTCGATCGAGGCCGCATCGGCCGGATTCCGCTCGAGGACGAGCACGCCCTGCTCGACCTCCTGCAGCAGATCCT
>JBIIDT010000091.1:0-11672 GCA_044238145.1 Pirellulales bacterium
GGTTGTTCGGCGCGGAGCCCCGGATCACGACCGCACCCGGCCGGGGCACGACCGTCGAGGTCGCGCTCCCGGTGCCGCTGGCCTGACGATCAGGCAGCCTTCGCAGCCTTGAGCGACTCGAGCGACCGGCCCAGCCGGCGGCGGGCGGGGGCCGCGGCGGCCGACTCGATGACCGCCGGTTCCCGGGCGACGGCGAGCCGCTCCCGCAGGCTCTGGGCGAGGGCCGGTCCGAGATCGTCCGCGGCCGATCGCGTGCCCACGTCCTCGACCGCGTCGGCGAGGCCGAGGACCACCGCCTGCCGCACGCCCTCGCGCAACCACTGGAAAAAGCTCATCGTCGTCCCTCCCGGCGGCGCCGCGGACCGGCGGCACCCGTCTGCAATGCGTATCGGCCGGTCAGCGACGGGGCTGGATGCGGCCGCCGCGGCGTGCAGGCGCGGGCCTCTGGGAAGGATGTGCGGCCGGCCCGCCCGTACGGCCGAGGCAGACGAGGCAGATGTCGTCGCTGCGGACCTGGCCGGCCGCATGCCGCTCGACGTCGGCCAGGATGCCGCGGCCGGTGTCTGCGGCCCCGGGGCCCGACGCCGCCACCGTCCGCTCCAGCCGCTCGAGCCCGTAGCAGCGCTGATCGTGGTCGAGCGCCTCGCTGATGCCGTCGGTGAGGAGCACGAGCACCGCGCCCGGCTCGAGCGACACCTCGCAGCAGCGGTACTCGTGCCCCGGCACCATCCCCAGCGGCAGGCCGCCCAGTTCGGCGGCCACCGGCTGCACGCCGCCGCCCGGCGACCGCAGGAGCGGGGGCAGGTGCCCCGCGTTGCAGACGGTCACGCGGTGGAGGGCGGGATCGAGCACGGCGACCGCCAGCGTGGCGAACCGGTCGTCCCAGCCGCCCCGCAGGAAGGTCTCGTTGATCCGCGACACCGCCCGGCCCAGGTCGGGCTCGCTGGCGAGGCAGTAGCGGATGTCGGCCGAGAGCGCGGCCATCAGCAGGGCCGCCGCCACGCCCTTGCCCGAGACGTCGGCGAGCACCACGGCCAGCCGGCCGTCCGGCAGCGGCACGTAGGCGAAGAAGTCACCCCCCACGTGCCGGGCCGACTCGTAGAAGTCGAACACCTCGTACCCCTCGATCGACGGCGGGCAGGAGGGAAGCAGGCCCTGCTGCACGCGGCGGGCCAGGGCCAGGTCGCGGTCGATCTGCTCGCGGGCGATCCGCGCATCGTGGGCGAGCGCCTGTTCGACCGCCTGGGCCGCCTGGCCGGCCACGCCCGCCAGGACCTCGAGGTCGGCCGACGAGAAGCCGTTGCGGACGTCCCGCGAGTCGATCTGCACCACGCCCAGCAGCTCGCCCGCGCCTGCCACCACCGGCACGCACATCACCGACCGGATCCGGCAGTCGACCACGCTCTCGTGGGTGCTGAACCGGCTGTCGGACGCGGCGTCGGCCGAGAGGATCGCCCGGCGGGATTCGGCCACCTGCCGGATCAGGGACAGGCTCAGCCGCAGTGGTCCGGGCTCCGTCTCCCCCTTCAGCCGCCGGGCCCGGAGCACGAGCCGGCCCGACGGCGGGTCGACGAGCAGCACGAACCCGCGCTCGGCGCGGGGAAAGACGGCGAGTAGCCCGTCGAGCAACCGCGGCAGCACCTCGTCGAGCGACAGCGACGAGCCGATCGCCCGGTTGATGCCGATCAGGGCGCGGAGCTTCGCCTCGGCCTGGTGGCCGAGCGGCTCGTCGACCGAGGACGGCGGCACCTCCATCTCCGAGAGGATCATCGAGGCCTGGCCTTCCGCCGCATCGAGGTCGACGAAGGCGTCGGCATCGCTGTCGGGAACGGGCGGGGGCCGGATGCCGGTGCGCGACGACTGGAGAAACACGAGCCGGTGGCCGCTGACATCGAGTTCGTCGCCGTGCTCGAGCGGCTGCCGCACCGTCAGCGGCCGCCCGTTGAGCGCCGTGCCGTTGCGGCTCTGCAGGTCCTCGACGAAGTGCCGGTCGCCGACGCAGGTGACGACGGCGTGCTGCCGGCTGACGGCCGGGGCGTCGATCACGACGTCGCAGCCTGGATGCCGGCCGATGACGACCCGGTCGGCGGCGAGCTTGAAGCGTTTGCGGCCGGAATCGCCGTGCAGTTCGAGGTGGGGCACCGGTCGGCTCTGACGTGGGGCACGGCCACCGGCGACCGCAGGGTCGGGGCCGACGGGTCCGCCGGCAACCGGAATTGCCGACGCGGGACGCAGCGGGTAGTCTCCACGGCGTTCCGTAGCGGCAGCATACCGCCCTGCGGGCCGACGCGTCGCGCCGCTCCCGGAAACGACGAGCCCGCGGCAGCCGTTGGGGAATGGTGTAACGGTAGCACGACTGGCTCTGAACCAGTTAGTCTAGGTTCGAATCCTAGTTCCCCAGTCTTTATCTCTCACGCGCCGAGGGGCTTGACTTGAAGCGGGGCCACCCGTCCTTCTCACGCGCCGAGGGGCTTGACTTGAAGCGTGGCCACCCGTCCTCCTCACGCGCCGAGGGGCTTGACTCGCGGTGAATGCACTCGTGAGTGACGCGGCCCGGCATCGGGTGCTGCTCGTCGACGACCAGGCCATGATCGGCGCGGCGGTGCAGCGGCTCGTCGCCGACGAGCCCGACATCGCCTTCGAGTTCCGCCGCGACGCCGAGTCGGCCCTGGCCGCGACCGCCACCTTCGCCCCGACCGTGATCCTCCAGGATCTCGTCATGCCCGGCATCGACGGCCTGGACATGGTCCGGCGGTTCAGGTCCATGCCCGCCACGGCCGACGTGCCCGTCATCATGCTCTCCGCCCGCGAGGAGCCGGTCGTCAAGGCGCGGCTCCTCGACGCCGGCGCCAGCGACTACCTCGTCAAGCTGCCCGACCGGGTGGAACTCGTCGCCCGGATCCGCGTCCACTCCGAGGGCTACCTGCGGCTGCTGGAGAGGAACGCCGCCTTCGCGGCGCTCGAGAAGTCGCTGGCCGAGCTCGAACTCGAGCGGGAGAAGTCGGAGCGCCTCCTGCTCAACGTCCTGCCGGAGGCGATCGCGCACCGCCTCAAGGAGGGAGAGGCCACGATCGCCGACGCCTGCCCGGCGGCCACGGTGCTGTTCGCCGACCTGAGCGGATTCACCGAGTATTCGGGGCGGGTCGACGCCCGCCAGCTCGTCGGACTGCTGGACGAGATCTTTTCGACGTTCGACCGGCTCGCGGCCGCGATGGGCGTCGAGAAGATCAAGACCATCGGCGACGCCTACATGGCCGTGGCCGGGGTGCCCGTCCCCCGAACCGACCACGCCGACACGATGGCCCTGATGGCGTTGGGGATGCTCGACGCGTTCCGCGACCTGGTGCAGGCCCGGGGCCTGGCCCTGGAACTGCGGATCGGCATCCACTCCGGCCCGGTGGTCGCTGGCGTGATCGGCCGCCACAAGTTCAGCTACGACCTGTGGGGCGACACCGTCAACACGGCCAGCCGCATGGAGTCGCACGGCGAGCCCTCGCGGATCCACGTCTCGCCGACGACCCGGGAGCTGCTCGGGGACCGGTTTCGCTTCGCGGACCGCGGCGAGATCTCCGTCAAGGGCAAGGGCCCGATGCACACGTCGTTCCTGCTCGGCCGCGCCTGACCAACTCACTTCCTCCCTCTGCCGCCACGGCTGGGTGAGGCTCGATGCGAGGGCGGCAGCCTCGCAATCCTGGAGGCCCAGGGGTCGGCGGACGCTCGACGAGCTTTGGGCCGCCGCGGCCCTCGCGAGGAGACTTCCGCCGCCCCGGGGCCGGTCCATGCCCGCACGGGACTGCCTCAGTGCCAGCGCCGCAGCCAGCCGCGGCGCCAGAAAAACACCACCATGCCCACCGTGGTCGCGACCATGATCCCGATCGCCACGAGGTTCCCGTAGCGGAAGTGGAGCAGCGGCATGTTCCAGGGGGAGGAGGTGTCGAAGTTCATGCCGTAGTAGCCGGTGATGAACGTGAGCGGCATGAACACGGTGGCGATCACCGTCAGCACCTTCATCACGTCGTTCATCCGATTGTTGAGGCTCGCCAGGTAGATGTCGCGCAGGTCGCTGCCGATCTCGCGGTAGCTCTCCAGCAGGTCGAGCAGCTCCATCGTGTGGTCGTAGGAGTCGCGGAAGTGGGCCCGGGCATGGTCGCCGACGAAGCGAGTCGACTCGCGGCCCAGGGCGTGGAGCACGTCACGGGTGGGCCACAGGGACCGGCGCAGGATCATGAGGTCGTTCCGCACGTCGTGGATCCGCGTCAGCGCGTCGCGGGAGGGCCGCTCGATGGCCTCCTCCTCGAGGGCCTCGAGCCGGTCGCCGAACCGCTCCAGGACCGGGAAGTAGCCGTCCACGACGGCGTCGAGCAGGAGGGCGCACAGGTGGTCGGCGCCGAGATCGCCGAGCCGCGTCCGGCCGTTGCGGATCCGGTGCCGCACCGCGTCGAAGGCGTCGCCGACGCCGTGCTCGCGGAACGTGAGCAGGTAGCGGTCTCCGAGGAAGATGGCGACAGGATCGGTGACGATCGCCTCGCCGTCGTAGCGGGCCGTCCGGACCGCGATCAGCACCTGGTGGCCGAACACCTCGACCTTCGGCCGCTCGTCGGGCGTCACGGCGTCCTCGAGCGCGAGCTCCCCGATCTCGAACACCTCGCCGATGCCGCGGATCGTCGCCAGGTCCTCGAACCCCTCGACGTCGACCCACAGCACCGGCCACCGCTGACGGGCCTCGAGCAGGTCCGCCGGCCGGGCCACGGCCGCCTCGTGGGTGGTCTGGCCGTCGCAGGCCATGAGCCGCAGCGTCGTCGGCCGCCCCTCGGCCCGCGTCGCCGAGGCGATCGAGGCCGCGAGGTCTTTCGGCCGAGGGCGGCGGCGGCGGTGCTTGCGGCGGGACACAGGACGGGCTCCCCGGACGGGACGGTATCCTACCCTGCATGCCCCGCCAGCCGCAGCGATCCCCGATCGGTGACGCCCTCGTCTGGGCCTCCCGCATCATGGCCATGGGGCTGGCGATGTTCCTGCCCGCCGTCGCCGGAGGCTGGCTGGATGCCTGGCTGGGAACGGCTTTCCTGGCACCGGCCGGGCTCGTGCTGGGATTCGTGGCGGGGCTGGCCTGGCTCGTGCAGCTCGCCGGAAAGAGGCCGTCGTGACCCCTGCGGCCCGCCGGCATGCCTGGACCTGCATCGGTGCGGCCGCACTGCTGGTCGTCGTGGCGACCATCGCGACCGTGGCCCTCGTGGTGGGGGATCGCGACCCCGGACGCTTGCAAGCGATCGCGATCACGGCGGGAATCTGCCTCGCGGGGAGCCTCGGCGGCTGGATCGTCGGCCGGCTCGCGTTCACCGACCCTGGCCAGGCCGTGGCCGTGGGGCTGGCCGCCGTCTGCCTGCGGTTTTTCCCGGCCCTGGCGGCTCTCGCCTGGCTGCAGTCCGCGGGGGTCCGGCTCCGCGAGCACGGGGCCGCGAAGTGGCTCCTGGTGTTCTACCTGGCGGTCCTTGCAACCGACATTCTGCTGCACATGATTGGGGCTCGCGTCGCCCCGGGCGGCGGTGCCAGATCCGAGAATTGACGGACGCAGGGCGTTTCCCCCACACTCTGCGTCCCCCCGGTCCGTCGCGACGCGGTCCGGGCACGAATCGAGGATGCGCGAGCCGATGGCCGACCACAATCCGATCTACCACCTGAAGGACTGCTACTTCTTCGAGGTCCCGAAGGCGCTGTGGCGCCAGGGGTGGAAGACCCGCGAGGACGTGCCGCAGTGGCTGCGCGAGGCACACCCGGACGCCACCGTGGAGGAGTTCAACGAGGCGCTCGACGGCAAGATCCTCATCCCGCAGCCGTTCGCCGAACTGGACAGCCTGTACGCGGTGAAGTCGGGCTTCGGCATCTCCAAGTACATGATCCTCGAGGTCGTCCTCGCGGCGATCCTGTTCTTCATCTTCACCCGCCTGGCGGCGCGGCTGCGGAACGGCGATCCCGCCAAGGGCCGGTTCGCGAACCTCTTCGAGGCGATGATCCTGTTCGTCCGCGACCAGATCGCCCGGCCGGCGATCGACAGCCACGACCACCACGACGAGGACCATGGCCACGGCGACGCCCACGGCCACGAGCCGTCCGGACACGCCCATGCCGCCGTGAGCAAGCACGACGGCGATCGGTTCGTGCCGCTCCTGCTGACGCTGTTCTTCTTCGTGCTCGGCTGCAACCTGCTCGGAATGGTGCCCTGGGCCGGCTCACCGACCGCGTCGTTTTCCGTGACGCTCGCCCTCGCGGGGGTCACGCTGGCCACGGTGGTGGTGGCGGGCATGCGGAAGTTCGGCTTCCTCGGCTTCTTCGGCAACCAGGTGCCCTCCATGGACCTGCCGCTGCCGCTGGCCATCGTCCTCAAGCCGATGATCTTCGCGATCGAGATGCTCGGCCTGTGCATCAAGCACCTGATCCTCGCCGTGCGGCTGCTGGCCAACATGGTCGCAGGCCACCTCGTGCTCCTGGGCATCATGGGGCTGATCACCGCCGCCGCCTCCTACTCGACGGGCCTGTGGGCCACCGTCACGGGCATCAGCGTCGTGAGCTGCACGCTTTTCAGCCTGCTGGAACTGTTCGTCGCCTTCCTCCAGGCCTACATTTTCACGTTTCTTTCCGCCCTGTTCATTGGCGCGGCGGTGCACCAACATTAGGCTTTGGCTCGCCGCAGGCAGCTGCCGATTCGTTCAACCGACTTTGGTTTCCCATCCGGACCGACTTTCTTTCCCCCGTTTCGCAAGGAGCTTGACCCCGTCATGATTCGTTCCCTTCTTTCGTTCCGCAGCCTCAGCATCCTCGCCGCCGTCGTCACCACGTTCGCGTGCGCGGAGATGGCGAGCGCCGCCGAAGGCACCACCCTCATCAACCTCACCCCGTACATCGGCATCGGCCTGGCGGTCATCGGCTCGGCGTTCGGCATCAGCCGGCTCGCCGCCGCGGCCTACGAGAGCATGGCCCGGCAGCCGGAAGTGGCGGGCAGCATCCAGACGGCGATGATCATCGCCGCGGCCCTCATCGAGGGTTTCACGTTCTACGCGCTGTTCCTCTGCACCCCCAAGTGACGAGGAGCGGTCGAGGGCCGTCGGGGTCTGGATCCCGGCGGCCTGGCCCGGGTTCGACGGGACGCAGCGGCGCTCGCGGGTGACAGTACCCGTGGCTGCCGCGTCCCGCCGGACCGGGAGGATTCCCCCGGCGCCGAGCCCGTTCCCCGATCCCCTGGTGACCCCATGACCGGCCTCCTCTCCTCGCTTCTCCATCTCCCACGGCCGTTCCTCCGGCTCGCGCCGCTGGTGACGTGCCTCGCGATCGCCGTGGCCGCGGCCCCCGGGCAGGCCTTCGCCGCCGACGCCGAGCACGGCGAGCATCACGTCGAGATCGGGCACAAGCCGCCCGCCAACGTGACGACGGCGGCGTTCGAGAGCCCCGCCTCGTTCAGCCGCGACCTCGCGGTCTGGTCGTTCGTCGTGTTCCTCGGGCTGCTCGCCCTGCTCACGAAGTTCGCCTGGAAGCCGATCATGGCGGGGCTGGAGAAGCGCGAAGAGGGCATCGCCCGGCAGATCGCCGAGACGAAGGCCGCCAACGAGGAGGCCAAGCGGATGCTCGCCTCCTACGAGCGGCGGCTCGCCGAGGCCGCCGACGAGGTGCGTGGCATGCTCGACGAGGCCCGCCGCGATGCCGACGCCACCCGGCAGTCGATCGTCGCCGAGGCCCGCAAGGCCGCCGACGACGAGAAGGCCCGGGCCAAGCACGAGATCCAGCTCGCCAAGGACGACGCCCTGTCGCAGATCGCGGCGAAGGCCGGCCAGCTCGCCGTGGAGGTCGCCGGCAAGTTCCTCCGCGACAAGCTCGGGGCCGACGACCAGGCCCGCCTGGTCCGCGACTCCGTCGCCAGCCTCTCGAGCCGCCCGAGCGTGAACTGAATCTCCGGACGACGAACGACCGCGAACCCGCCATGACATCCACGCCGAACGTCGAATCCGCGCACGTCGACATCGCCGCCGACCGGGTGGCGAAGATCTACGCGCAGGCGATCGTCGACGCGGCCGATGCGGCCGGCCACCGCCGCGAGGTGCTCGCCGAACTGGCCGGGCTCGCCCGCGAGGTGCTGCCCACGGTGCCCGAGGCGGCCGTCGTCTTCTCCTCGCCGAAGGTCTCCGTCGAGGAGAAGGATCGGATCATCGACCGGCTCGCGGCCGGACGGCTGCAGGCCACGACGGCCAACGCCCTGCACGTGCTCGCCCGCCACGGCCGACTGGGGCTGCTCGCCGCGATCGTCGATGCCGCCGAGCGGCTCGCCGAGGAGCGCGACGGCAAGCGGCAGGCGGTGTTCACGACGGCCGTGCCCATCGACGCCGCCGAGCAGGCCCGCATCGTCGAGGCCACCGAGAAGGCCCTCGCCGCGACGCTCGTGCCCACCTTCGTCGTCGACCCCGCGATCGTCGGCGGCCTCGTCGTCCGCGTCGGCGACACCATCTACGACCAGTCGGTCGCCACGGGCCTCGCCCGTCTCGGCGGCCGTCTCCAAGCCCGCACCATCCACGCCATCCAGAACCGGGAGTACTCATGGCACACATGACCGACGAAATCGCATCCGTCCTCCGCGAGGAGATCGCCCGCTACCAGTCGGGAATCGACGTCCGCGAGGTGGGTCGGGTCCTCGAGGTGGGCGACGGCATCGCCCGCGTGTGGGGCCTGTCCGGCGTGATGGCCGGCGAAATGGTCGAGTTCCCCGGCGGCATCACGGGCCTCGCCTTCAACCTCGAGGAAAACTCCGTCGGCGTGATCATCCTCGGCGACTACCTCAAGGTCACCGAGGGAGACGAGGTGAAGAGCACCGGCCGGCTGCTGTCGGTGCCGGTGGGCGACGCCGTCATCGGCCGCGTCCTCGACCCGCTCGGCAATCCGCTCGACGGCAAGGGCCCGGTGGTCACCGACCTGCGGCGGCCGGTCGAGACGCTCGCTCCCGGCGTGGCCGAGCGGTCGCCCGTCCGCGAGCCGCTGCAGACGGGCATCAAGGCGGTCGACGCCATGACGCCCATCGGCCGCGGCCAGCGCGAACTGATCATCGGCGACCGCAAGACGGGCAAGACCGCGATCGGCATCGACGCGATCATCAACCAGAAGAACAGCGGCGTGAAGTGCTTCTACGTGGCCGTCGGCCAGAAGGACTCGTCGGTGGCCGTGGCCATCGACACGCTCCGCAAGTACGGGGCGATGGACTACACGACGGTGATCGTGTCCGGCGCCAGCACCGCCGCCCCGCTGCAGTACATCGCCCCCTACTCGGGCACGGCGATGGCCGAGCACTTCATGTACAACGGCCAGCACGCCCTGATCGTGTACGACGATCTTTCGAAGCAGGCCACCGCCTACCGGCAGCTGTCGCTGCTCATGCGGCGGCCGCCGGGACGCGAGGCCTACCCGGGCGACGTGTTCTACGCCCACAGCCGCCTCCTCGAGCGGTCGGCCAAGCTGTCGAAGGAACTGGGCGGTGGCTCGCTCACCTCGCTGCCGATCATCGAGACGCTCGAGGGCGAGGTCTCGGCCTACATCCCCACCAACGTGATCTCGATCACCGACGGGCAGATCTACCTGCAGCCCGACCTGTTCTTCGCCGGCCAGCGGCCCGCCATGAACGCCGGCATCTCGGTCTCCCGCGTCGGCGGCGCCGCCCAGACGAAGGCCATGAAGAAGGTGGCCGGCGGCCTGCGTCTCGACCTCGCCTCGTTCCGCGAGCTCGAGGCCTTCGCCCAGCTCGGCACCGACCTCGACGCCGCCACGCAGCAGCGGCTCGACCGCGGCTACCGGATGGTCGAGCTGCTCAAGCAGGGCCAGTTCGCCCCGATGGACGTGGTGGACCAGGTGCTTTCCATCTACGCCGGCACCCGCGGCCACCTCGACGAGGTGAAGCGGGACGAGGTCGGCGACTGGGAGAAGGGCTTCCTGACGTTCGTCCGCGACCAGGTGCCGGAGCTGCGCAAGCGGGTCGACGAGTCGAAGGAGCTCGACGGCGAGAGCGAGCGGCAGCTCGAGGCCGCGATCGCCGAATACAAGCGGCAACGGGCCGCGAAGGCGGGCGGCGCGAAGCAGCTCGCCGGGGCTCGCTAGGGACACGCACGCGTCGCACGCACGCCGAAAGCAGTAGATCATGGCCAAAGCCCGAGCTCTCGACCGTCGCCGCAAGTCGGTGCGCAACATCCGCAAGATCACGCGGACCATGGAGCTCATCGCCACGGCGCGGTTCAAGAAGGCGATGGACCGCTCGGTCGCCGCCCGCGACTACACGAAGCACCTCGCCACAATCATGGAGAACATCGCCGCCGCCGGCGGCGACGTCGCCCACCCGCTCCTGGCCAGCCGGCCCACCCGGCAGACGGCCGTGCTCGTGCTCACGGGCAACCGCGGCCTGTGCGGCGGCTACAACTCCAACATCGTGCGGCAGGCGGCGGCGATCCTCGGCCAGTGGAAGAGCGAGCAGGTGCCGGCCCACGTGAGCGTGTCGGGGAAGCGTGGCATCTCGGCCCTCAGGTTCCGCGGCGTGGACATCGCAGAGCGGTACACAACCTTCGAGGACAAGCCCGAGTTCGCGGCCGTCGCCCCGATCGGACGGGCCTACCTCGAGGCCTTCGCCTCCGGGCGGATCGACCGGCTCGACGTCGTCTACACCCGGTTCCACTCGATCGCCAAGCAGGAGGCGGTCACGGAGACGCTCCTGCCGCTCGCCCCGCCCACCGCGGCGGGGGCCGGCGGCCAGGCGAAGCTCGCCTCCGACGAGTACGACTTCTACCCCTCGGCGGCGAGCATCCTCGAAGAGATCCTGCCGACGAGCTTTCTGTCGCGGCTCTTCAAGTGCTTCCTCGACGCGGCCGTGAGCGAGCAGGTGGCCCGCATGGTGGCCATGAAGGCAGCCACGGAGAACGCCGGCGGGCTGATCAAGAACCTCTCGCGGCAATACAACCGGGCCAGGCAGTCGCAGATCACCGGAGAGATCATGGAGATCCTCGGCGGCGTCGAGGCCCTGAAAAAATAGGCATGTTTCCCAGGAAAGGTTGAAGAATGGCACACGGCAGCATCACCCAGGTCATCGGCTCCACCTTCGACGTGGAGTTCCCCGAGAAGTCGATCCCCGCGATCTACAACGCCGTCCGCATCGACAGCGCGAAGAAGGGCGTCGAACTGCACCTCGTCGGCGAGGTCCAGCAGCACCTCGGCGGCGGCAAGGTCCGCTGCGTGGCCCTCGGCTCGACCGACGGCCTGACCCGCGGCGCCGAGGTGGTCGACACCGGGGCCCCGCTTTCGGTGCCGGTGGGCAAGGCCACGCTCGGCCGGGTGTTCAATCTGCTCGGCGAGCCGATCGACAACCGCGGGCCGGTCGAAACGCAGGAGCGGTGGCCGATCCACCGCGACCCACCGCCGGTGAAGGATTTGACCACGAAGACCGAGCTCTTCGAGACGGGCATCAAGGTCATCGACCTGCTCACGCCCTTCGTCCGCGGCGGCAAGGCCGGCCTGTTCGGCGGCGCCGGTCTCGGCAAGACGGTGATCCTCACCGAGCTCATCGCCCGCATCGCCTCGGCGCACGGCGGCTACTCGGTGTTCGCCGGCGTCGGCGAGCGGACCCGCGAGGGCACCGACCTGTGGCTCGAGATGCAGGA
>JBIIDT010000023.1:0-35348 GCA_044238145.1 Pirellulales bacterium
GGCTCGCTGGCGGGCCAGGACGTGGTGCCCTGGTTCGGCGGCGTCTACACCCGCCTCGACATGACGTTCCTGGAGAACTGGGACTTCTCCCTCCAGGCCAACAACGACAGCTACTTCGACTGGACGGGCTTCGCCCGGCTCACCTACCGGATGGGTGGCAGCCGGCGGCGGAACGTGCCCGACCAGATGGAGCAGCCGATGATGCGGAACGAGCACATCGTCCGCGCCCACCAGACGCCGATCATGGCCCTCAACGGCGACAACGGCAACACGCCGTGGCGGGTGATCCACGTCGACAACACGGCCACGCCGGGAGGCGACGGCACGGCTGAACGGCCCTTCAACACGCTGGCGGACGGCAACACCGCCGCCGTCAATCCCTGGGACATCGTGTTCGTGAATCGCGGCGACGGCACCGCCACGGGATACGACACACGGTTCATCTTCCAGGCGCCGAACCAGTTCCTTGTGGGCAGCGGGCAGCCCTTCTACATCGACACGCTCAACTGTGGCATCGAGAACATCGCCGGTGACCCGGGTGGTTTGCGCCCCCTGCTCAGTAATCCTTCCGGCGCGAGCGTCGTGATCGACGGAGCGACCGGGCCGGGGGCCGTCGTGGCCAACTTCGACATCACCGGCTCCGCCACCGGCATCTATGCGACGGGCAACCTGTCGAGCGGTCTGGCGAGGAGCGGCCCCACGACGCCGATCACCTACGCATCCGCCGATGGTGACACCGTGATCATGAACGTGACGATCAACGGCACGGGTCCAGGCCAATCGGGCGTGGTCGTCGATGGCGGCGAAAGCGGAACGACCCCACCTCCCGGCGTCACTCAAGCGCCACTCGACGGCGGCATTCGGTTCTACGACACGGCGATCACCGACGCCACGCTCTTCGGCCTCCAGGTCGCCGGCGAAAGCGTCGACTCTTTTACGCTGGAATACAACGGCTCGATCGAGACTTCCGCCGCCGAGAATATCGTGCTCGTCAACGACATGACTGGCGGCAGGGTGGATGTCGCCGTGGGAACGGCTCCCGCGGGCAGCACGATCGCCAACAAGGTGACGGCCACCGGCGGCGGCGGCATCTTGCTGCTGGACAACACCAATACGGCCATCACCATCGACAACGTGTCACTGACCAACACCACAGGCGATGCGATCGCCGTGCGAAACAACGTCCAGCAAGACGACACTCCGACGATCATCTCCGCCGGGAGCGGCACGGGCATCACCCGGGCGGGAAGCGGTTCGGCGATCGCCATCTCCGGTGGCGCACCGGTCTTCACCTATCTTGGCCCGATTACGAATACCCGGGGCGCCGGCTCCTCGGCCCCTTCCTACCTGCTCTCGGTCCAGGACGTGGCAAGCCCTGCGGACATCGAACTTCGCAGCCCGTCAACCGGCCCCTTCCAGGACTCGGGGGACGGTATTCTCGTCTCGAGAGCGGGCTCCGGAGCCGAGGTGACGGTGTTGGGGGCTTCCATAGCGAGCGCGGGCTCGAACGGCATCCTCGTGAGCCAGTCGAGCGGCGACCTGCTGTTCCGCGACATCTCGATCACCGGGGCCAGCGTGGCGGGCGTGGCGCTCTTGGAAAATCAGGCCGGCCTGGTGGCCGAGTTCGAGAACCTGTCGATCTCGCTGGCAGGGCCGTCCGCCACGGGCTTCGTGGCGAGTTCGACCAATGGCGCAAGCTACGACATCTCCGTGTTGGGCGTGAACAATTCGATCGTCAATGCCTCCGCCACCAATCCGGCCGTGGCGATCGAAGTGGCGCCCGCCAATGGCGCACCCCTGCTCGACATGCAGTTCGCCTCCATATCCTCGGGCGTGACCGCCGGCACCGGAGACGCGTTGGAGTTCGGGCCGGGCACCGCCGGACAGTTCACCGTGACCGGAGCCTTCAGCGTGGGCGGCGGCACGACGCCCGGAACGGCTGCCGACGTCACGAATGCGGGGTCAGCGACCGTGATCCTGCCTCCGTGACCCAGTCGCGGGTTCGCCGCCGCCACAACTGCGACGCGTCCCACGCCTCAAACCTTGGGAATTCCGGGACCGGGCTTTCTACCCGACCCGCCAGAACTCGGGGACGTCCCCGGCAGCGTACCCAGCCCGAACTGGTTTCCAAGCCTGTCGGTCTTGGAGTACGGTGTCGGAACATGGTTCGTCGGCACGAACGGCGCCGAAGGTGGCACGACGACGATCGCACCGTTACGATTCGCCGCCGCCTCCGCTCCCGAAGCGTTCACGGCGAACCGATTCCGTGCGATTCTGTTGAGGGAGACGTCGGTGCCGCCGGTCGCCGAGTTCTTCGTGATCCGGATGCCATACCCGCCGATGCCGTAGAACGCATTGCTCTCGGGCGAAACCTCGGCCATCCGCATCCCCGCACCGAAGGCGATCGCACCGAAGTTTCGCGCCGCGGCAGGCAATCCGGCCAACGGGGTGGACAGGATCAGCAGGCCGTTCGTGCCATTGGGCGTGCGGATCGCGGTGATCCGGGTGTATTCCGGAAGGCCTTGGCCGTGGACGCTCTGCCCCACGAACAGCCGAGCGACGTCCGCCGTCGATGACTCCGGCTTCCACCGGAGGGGCACGCCCGTGGAAGTCGTGAGCCCGAAAGCGATGGAGCTCGCGTTCGCCGAAGCCTCGAATGGGGCGGACAACTCCAGCGTCCAATTTCTCACCTGGGCCGACGGGGACGTGATCCGCGCGATCTTCGTCCCTGCCGTAATTCCGTTGCCGTGAACCGTCATGCCCACCCGTAGAACACCTGCGTCCGCGAATGAAACCGGGAGCGTCAAGGTCTTCGACCCTTGCACGGTCGGCACAGTGACTCCCCACGATGCGAGAAGGAATCCGCCGTCGGATGCGGCGGTCCCCGTCGCCGTCTGCGTGCCGATCCGCTGCCCGATCACCTGGGTGCCGTGGACGATCTCGATCCCGTCGCTGCTGTTGTTGATCACATCGGTGTTCGTGACCCGGTTGTTGTCTCCCCGCAGCACGATTCCCTTGCGATTGTTCTGCACGACGTTTCGCAGCCTGCCGTTGGGTGACGCGAAGGTGACGAAGCCCACCCCATCGGTGAGCAACGGCCGAGACACCGTCACCCTGCGACTCGGGCGATCGATCGCGACGATCGTCGTATTCGACTGAATCCCGTCGCCGCGAATGGCCTGTCCCACGAACACCTCGTCGAGCGGGACACTGCGGTCGAGTTCGATCGTGTCGGTCACCGTGGAACGCGTTCCCATGTGCCCCAAGGTGATGGAGTTGCTCGACCGCTCCGCGGCAATGGTGACCGGCTTGTCGAGATAGAGGACGGAAGACACCGAATCGATGCCCACGACCCTGGTACCTGCGGCGATTCCCTGACCAGCCACCGACAGACCGATCAGCGGAGTCTTGCTCGTGAAAATGGTCCTGGAAACGGCCACCTGATTCGGGTTCGCCCGGGTCATCGTGGCCCCCGTGAACAGCGGGCTGGCGATGGCGTCGACGCCGATGAAGTTTCCAGAACTCTCGACGAAGATGCCGACCACGCTGTCGACCGACGAATTGCCCACCTCCGTGCCGACGACGTACGTGCGCCTGGAACTTCCGTCGATCGTTATCGCCGCACCGGTGCCGCCGCCTACGAATGAGTTGAGGATCGTATTGTCCTCGGCTACAAGGACGATGTTCGCCGCCGACCGCGGCACCGGCGACGTGAACCGCAGTTCCAACGCCGAGGCATCGATTGCAGCGACCGTACGTTGCCCGAGCGATCTGTCAGCGGCGTCACGAAGCATGACGGTCTTACCCACCGCGACCGCCAGGAGCGTCGCCCGATCGGCGGCTCTCAGACGAACCACGTTTTGGTCCGCGTCATCCAGACTCACCTCGGCCCGACGCCCCGTGACGGTGATTCCGGATATGGTCGGCAGCCGCGTCGTCGGCGTGAGCCCCGACCCGACCCGCACGGATTCGACCACCACCTGACTGGCCGAGTCGATCTTGATCGAACTTCCTCGGAGGAAACCGCCGACTGACAAACCACCGACACGGGTTCCCGCCGCACCCAAGCCAATAATCTCGATGCCGTTGACCTGCTCGCCGCCCGCGGCGAGGCGTCCGGCACGCGTTCTCGTGATTCGCTGGCCGTCGACGACCACACGGGAAAGCGTCGGCGTGACGTTCACCAGCCCGTCACCCGATATTCTTCGCCCGTCGATCACCATCGGTTTCGTGATCACGGGCAATTCCTGCGTCAGCTTGATGTTGCCGCTGCCGTAGGCCCAGAACCGAAAATCGGTCGCCTGTTCGGGATTGAGCGTGGTGACGGTCAGGCGGAGTCGGTCGATACGTTCGGGGTTGGCCAGGCCAAGCACCGACAGGCTACCCGGAGAGAGCGTCACCGTGCGGGCATCGCCGTCATAGCCGACGAGTTTCGCTTCTCTCGTGAAGAGGCGGGCTGTTCCGACCACGTCGGCGTCCAGGACGAGCCGATCGAAGCCCGTGAACAGGGAATCGAGCTGGAGAATGACACCGCCGTCGGGAATCGGGTCTCCGGCGCCGTCCAAAATCAATGCACCCGTAGCGTCGCGCGCAAAGGTGAGAGTCGCACTCAGGACGGCGACTTCGGTCACCGCCTCGGCCACGTCGTTCTCCTGGAACGCCCGGATCATCTTGCCGAGCGACCCGGTCGTGGAGTTCGTCGTTCCGGCGGTCGAGACCACGTACGTGACCGTCTTCGACGACAGGTCGGTGCCGATGTTGGTCACGACCGTCTGCTCGACGAAGTCGATCGGTATCGCACCGACCGGCGGCAGGGAGAACTCCACGTAACCGGTGCCGAGACTCTTCGTGGCACCGAATCTGACGGCGAATACCGGCAGCAGGGCGATCGTCACGACGTCGGAGGCGATCCCGTCGAGCGCACCGTCGTTGAGCCCGACGGTGCGATACATCGGGTCGATGGCCGTCACCAAGCCGTTGCCGATCAGCGCGCCGGCCGCGTTGAAGAACTCGACCCGTTGACCGATCACGATGTCGGCGTAGTCGTTGAACGCGGCGCCGAGCTCCAGCCAGTCGTCATAGCCCTCCGGGTAGAATGGACTCTTCGAATCGTTCGCCTGCGCGACCGCGACGTTCGCGCGGCCCGGCGCGACCGCTCCGGGAGTGAGCGTGACGGTCCGCGTGTTGGGGTTCACGGCCGTGATGATCGCATCGGCCGCGATGCCGGCACCATAAACCTGCTGGCCGGGATACAGTCGGCTCCAGTGCGTGAACGACGCAGGCAACGTCAGCGTTGTCGGTGCCGGGTGCAGGGCAGTCGGCCCGACGGCGAAGGAAACCTGCGTGACGGCCCCGGGCAACGGCGTGGCGCTTAACGTCACCTGCCGGTTCGCCGCGTCGATACCGGCGATCGTGGCGCCCAGCGGAATGTTCGGCCCATAGACCTCCAGGCCGAGCGACAATTCATCGAACGCGATGAACGTCGGCAGAGTGAGCAGCTCCGGCCTGCCTGGCGTGACGTTCGTGGCGGTCCACAGATTCCACGTGACCGGCACCGCCCCGGGGCCGTCGATCCCGAACCCAACGGTCGCGACCGGCAGGAACCTGACTTCGAGCGGGGCGCCCGGCACGACGTCGCGGAACGTGACCGAACCCGTCTGGAGATTCCGCTCGAGCACGAAGCCCCTCCCGACCACGGCCCCCGTACCATCCAGGAACTCCGCCCGCTGGCCGACGTGGACGTCGGCCACCTCGAAGGTGTCGGGCATCGTGAGCACGTTGCCCAGACGGCGGAGGAAGGCCACCGGACCGAGGTCCCTTGGCAGCGCGTTCGGCGTCACGTCGATCGTGCCGGCGTCACCATCGATGGCCGTGATCACAGCGCCGGACAAGATGCCGGCGCCGGTCACGAGTTGACCGACGAACAGGCCCCCGTAGTTCGTGAACCCGGGTAGCGCGAGGCGGTCGGGTGCGCCGAGCACGGCGGTCGAGTCCGTGGGAACCACGGCTCCAATCCGCACCGTGGCCACGGGCATTCCATACCAGGCGGCCACACGGGACTGATCCGCCAACGACAACTGCGTCGTCAGCGTCACGGTGATGTCGTAGAAGTCGGGCGTCGAATCGGAGTCCAAGTCCGGCCCCGCGACGACAGCCGTGTCCTTCACGATCCGCGACGTGAACGGGTCCTCCGAGGCGTCGAAGAGAACGATCCGCTGCCCATCTCTGGGGATGTAGTCGCCGATGGTGCGGCCTGCCGGAACGACGACGCGGCTCACGAACGTCGCCGCGACCGCCTGCGTCACCGGCACGGTCTCGTAATCCGGGAGCAGCCGCACGGTCGTCGGAAGCTGGCTCGGTCCAACCACCACGTTTTGGGGAACGCCGCCACTCGTGAGCACGCCACCGAAGTCGATCCGGCCCGTGGCGGCGTTGACGGCGGTGATCGTTCGCCGCGCGATCGCATTCCCGGAAGAGTCTTGGAGCACGATCGCCTGGCCGATGACGACATCACCGAGCCACGACGTCGTCGGGCTGACACTGAGCGCCACGTAGTTTCCAGAAACTGTCACGAGCGAGCCCGACGACACGGCTGCCGTCCCCTCCGCGGCGATCGGCTGAAAATCGATCACGCCCGTGCCGGCGTCCCGTGCCGTGACCCTGCTCGAGGCGAACCGCGTTCCCAGATCGTCGAGGAAATCAATCCTTTGGTCCAACACGACGTCGCCGAGCCAGGAGGTATCTACGGGCACCGTGACCGTAGCCGCCGTCGCTCCCAACACGTCCGCCGTCCCCAGCGATCGACCGATGGTTTGCAGGCCGATCTCCAACGGCAGGGCACCCGGGCTGCCGTCCGCTTTGGAGATCGTCACGGTGCGAGCCAGCGAATCGATGCTCGCGATCTTGGCGCCCGAATCGATGCCCTCGCCGAACACCTCCTGCTCGACCGCAAGATTGTTGAATCCCAGGAAGGAAGCATCGAACACCAGTTTGTCCACGTCGTCGGTCGACCACCCGACGGACACGAGGCCCGCCGGCGCCGCCGTGTAGAACTGACCCGGATCGAGCACATCGAGGGTCACCGTGCGGGCATCACGATCGATCGAGGAAATGAAGCTGTTGGGCACGATGCCCGTGCCGGTGACGGCCTGGCCGATGGTCAGCAGGTCGAATGCCGGAAAGAACTCGGGCAGTTGCAGGACATTGCCCGTCACTCTCTCGGCGAGCGTCCGCGGAGCTACGTCGTATCGCATGGCGAAGACGCGGCCGGCGAGCGGTCCCTCCAGCACGCGCACCAGTGTGTTCGGCATCGCGTCGGCGGTGGTGTCGGTGTCAGCGGACCGAGTCAACTCCCACCGGGACGACCCGAGCGCGCCTCCACCGACCTTCGAAACGACGTACACGCCGTTTTCCCGCTCCTCGAGGATTCTCGGGGTCCCCGGCTGGTCGACCTGACGATTGACGAGCACGCGGTCGCCCACGATCAGCGAGATCGGCCGACCGAAGGCGTCGAAGCCCCACAGCGGCCCGCCACCGCCATCAACGAGCGAGTTGATCGAGCCGGTGCCCGACAGGACGCTCGGCATCACTCCCGGCGTTCCCGCGCTGTAACTGGTGGTCGACGGCAGTCGGCCAAGCGTCACGGCACGGACGGCTCGCGCCGACTCGCCGGCAAGCGGAGTATCCAGCACCACGACGTCGCCCGCCAGACTGCGGATCACCACGTCGCCTGCTGCCATCATGGGCTTGGCAAGCGCACCTTTCGCCTGGATGTCGACGGCGTTGCCGATGAGCAGTCGACCATCGGTATTCGCCTCGACGAACGCGGAGCCGCTGGGCACGTTGACGACCAGTTGGGTGACGTCGAGCAGGTTCGCGATCAGAGCACGCGGATTCACCCCGTCGGGCCCGGGATCCACTCCGAGCGCCTCCAGGCTGACGAGCCCGCCCGAACTCAGCAGCGGGATAGAAATGTCGTTGAGTTCCGAAACCGTGAAGCCCGTGCCGGCGCTGCCGCTCAACGTCACGGCATCCGTCCGCAGCCGCACACCCCCCTCGGCCAAGACCTCGACACCCTCCGCGGTCACACGGGCCAGGTCACCGTCGATCTCGCCCGGGATGGCCGAGCCGTTCGCGGAACCGTTCGCCTGCCGGAGGATGACCTCGTTCACGGCCGAGACGTTCGCCTGCAACAGCAGGCTCCCGCGTCGGGCCTCGAGAAAAATGTCGTCCCGACCCGGGTCGACCGCGGCGGCGCTGACGATCACCGAGTTGCGAACCTCGACGGAATCCGCCGAGATGCTGATTTGCCCTCGCGTCGTGGACACGGGCGACGTGACCGTGAACGTCGCCGTGTCGTCCGGGTCATCCGCCCGGGCCTCGATGCGGAGGTCGCCCTGCGTGTCGACGGCGCTCTGAAACGTGATGCTGCCGAGGCTCTCGATCGCGATCGTGCGCGACGACGCTGCGACGGCGTCGATCTGGATATCCTGCAGGGAACGGATCGTCAGGTCGTAGGGGAATGCGCCCCGGGGGTTCGCCTGCGACACGGCCGCCGTGGTACGCAACGAGTTGACGCGGGTCTGTAGGTCGACGGTCTGATACGCGGTGGCCCCCGTCAGGGCGGTCGGCGCGTCGTTGCCGAGCGTGATATTCACCTCGCTGCCTTCGATCACACCGGTCTGCGTGCCGGTGATCGGCGACGCCGTGGTGAGCACGAACGGCGCGAGCACGCCCCGCGACTGGTCCGAATTGAGAAGGTAGCTCTGCTTGACCGCGTTGAACTGACCCTCGATGAACACGTCCGCGGTCGTGGCCTCGAGATAGAGCGAGTTCGCGCCCGATTCGAACACCGCGAAACTCGGCACGCTCAACAGGCTGACGCTGCCCCGGGCGACCGTCACCGTGTTGGTCGCCGCCTCCCACCGGAGCACGCGCGTGCCCGTTTTGATCCCTCTCCCGGAGATCACGAGGCCGGTCGGATCGAACCCCGGCGGAATACTGGCGGCACTGATGGTGAAGGTTTCGCGCGTCCTCGAGATCGGCACGGCCAGCGTGGCGATCTGCACGTCAAGGCCCGCCGCCGACAACCGACCCTCGGCGGTCAGGGCCACGATGCCACGCGGAACGGGGGTGCCAAGATCGTCGCCAACGTACATCTCGTAGATGTTGCTGGACACGTCGGCCAGAAACCGGACCGTCTCCGCGTAGGCGGCCGGGCTCTGCGGCTGCACGCGCACGACAGGCCGCGCCCGGTAGCCGCTGCCGGGATCGACCACCTCGATCGCGGTGAGCCTTCCCTCGGCGTCGATGAAGGAGCGGGCGGTCGCCACCCTGGAATCGTCCCCGGGCGCCGGCGGGTCGATCACGATCCTCGGCGGAGCATGGTACCGATTCCCGGTGTCCAGGACGTCGATCCGCACCACCGAACCCGATGCCACGTCGATCTGCGCCACCCGCGCCGAACCGTCGACCGCCCCGATCGCCGCCTCGACCGTCGCAATCGGGCGAACACCGCTCCACCCGACGTTGTAGCCCGCACCCGGATCCGTGACCGTGAACCCGGTGATGCGGCCGTCGGCGGCGACGTTCGCAACGGCGGTCGCCTGGCGGCCTCCCGGCGCAGGCGCAGCGATCCGCACCACCGGAGGGCGATCGGGGTCGTAGCCGAATCCAAAGCCCTCCGGCAACAGGACGGCGGTCACCTCCCCCGCTGGACTGACTTCGACGATCGCCTCCGCCGTCGCCACGCCCGGCAGGCCGGTGCCGTTGTAGAACCCGGGCAGCGACGGCGTGACGAGGTAGTTCTCCTCACCCCCCAGGACGGCTGGCGTCGTGAGGCGATTGGTGGCCGATGATTGCGAGTGCCCGATGAAGAAGCGATCGGGCGCGGTCGTGGTGGCACGGACGTTGACGTTGGTGGCCCGGAGGTCGACGTCACCGCCGCTGGTCGGTGGGCCGCCGTCGGTCCCTCCGTCCTCTTGTAGCGCGTTCGACACGCGAATCGGCGAGTCAATGTTGACGGTCGAAGCCGGCGCCAGCAGGTCGACGGTGACTTCTCGGGTGATCGTCTGCCCTGGGAAGAAGGTCGCCTCGTTCGGGACCTGATCGCGCGAATACGTCAGATAGCTGACATCCTGCAAAAACGCAGGCCCCGGCACGCCGGGCACGGCCCGGGACCAAAGAAAGGGTAAAAACGTGGGCCGGTCAACGAGATTCGGATCAGTCCAAATAAAGTCATCGAGGTCATCCCACCGGTAGACCGACACCGTCAAAACTCCATTTTCGATACGGCCGTCCTGGACGCTGATCCATCCGTAGGCGCCCAAATCGACCGCCGCGTAGGAGTTGAACTCACCGAAGCCGGGCTGGGCGAACAACACGTTGCCCGAGACCGCACCTTCCGGGAAACTTCCGGCGTCGCTTCGGAAATCGAACGACACGGGGATGCCTCCGGTCCAGATGAACGACAGCCTCCCGGCCAGCGACCCCTGCACCACGCCGAGCGACTCGTGCAGGGTGTTGCCGTCATCCGTCGCGGCGAAGGCACCAGGCAACGTGAACCGCACCGTGTTCAACTCGCCGCAGTTCATCCCCAGGTTGCCATCGGTGCCAAACGTCGGAAGAGCAAGACCGTTGTCCGTGTGCAAGTACGTAATCGAGTCCACCCGGATTCGATCCAACGACGCGGGCACGTCAGACCAGATGACCGTAAACTGCGACTGCTCATAGCCCTCAGCGGAGTTAGGATTCGCGCTGAGGAAGATCGACAACGGATAGATGTATCCTGGGGCAAGAGGACCCGACACGCCAGGGCCGGTCGTAAACCCAACCGAATTGAAATCCCATTGAGACCGGGTACCGTCCGCCTGCAGGTACGACAGCGTCCCAAAGAAAGTCCCCGTCAGTTCCTCGCGAGTGACCAGGAACGTCGTCTGCGTCGTCAGCACGCGGTCTGCCGGCACGAAGGCATCGGACCGGGCGGTCGCGTTCGTGACGAAAATGCCGTGGTAAGCGTCGATATCGTGAATCGGCGTGTAATCCAGAAAGCTGCCGTTGTCTGCGACGATCAGATCCTGCCTCGGGGGTGAGCCCGGGGGGGCGAGCGGGCTCGTCGCAACCGTTGCCACCTGCTTGATGAACAGGTCGTCGCCGCTGTCGGAGGCGATGACGGCCACGCCGTCGATGAGCCGACGGCCGGCGTAATCGATGGCATCCTGGAAGCCGCTGACGTTCACCGCCAGGGCGAGCCGCCGTTCGAGCTGCTCCTGCCGCAGGGCGAACCGGGATCCCGTTTGCCGCCGCGCTTTCCGTGCTTCCCGCCGCCTCCGCTGCGCCCGTGAAAGCTTGGGCGCGACACCCGGAACGAAACCGGCTCGGGAACGCTCGGACTTCGACGATCGCCGCATGACTATTTTCCCCGTTGACAAACGTGCAAGAGACTCGGCACCGCTAACGCGACCCACGGCGACCGAGCCGGCCTCGAAGGAGTGAAAAACGCCGCCACCCAGGAGCACGGGTTACCGCCTCCGGTTGATGGTTCAACTATGCCCATCGGTAGTGGGATACCCCAATTTCACCCCCCCATCAACGATTCGGTCGCCGACGGTTCTTTTCCCGGGAAAAAAACGCCAATGCCGATTCGCCGGCGTGGGTTGCCTGGGGAAACGAGGCGTGATTTTCCGCCTGGAGCCGTCCCGGCCGATTGGTGGCGGTCCTCCGGGGCTGGTGGTATGGTTCAGGCCGATGACGGCCCTGGGAGGCTGTGTTCTCCCCCCGCACGACGGGCCGAAGAATCTGCCCTCCGTGGAGTTTTTGTCACCATGCCTCGAACGAGCACGGGCATCGACCGTAACGGGAAGCGATCTTCCGGGGCGAGCCGCCGGGCCCGACTGGCCGCGGAACGGCTCGAGCGGCGGGATTGCCCGGCCCCCGTTCTTTCGCTGTCCCTCAACGAGCCGCTCGTGCTCGAGGGGGAGTCCGTCGTTTGCACGCTGCGGCTCTCGGAGCCTTCCAGGGCGGTGGAGAGCGTCTACGTGACCACCGCCAACGGGACTGCCACGTACGGCACCGATTATTTCGCCCCAGTATCCCAACAGGTCGTTTTCGCCCCGGGCCAGACGATGCGCACGGTGTCCATCTCCACCCTCCGTGACGCGGGGCGTCCGCTCGCGGAGGGCAACGAGACGTTCCTGATCAAGGCCACGCCCGTGACGGCGGCGCTCGGCACGAGATCCGCCGTCGCCACGATCACCGATTACGTGCCGCCGCCGTTGATCAGCGTGCAAGACGTGGCTGTCGCCGAGGGGAACTCGGGGACGACGTCCGCGACCTTCACGGTGAGCCTGTCGTCTCGGTACCCGAGAGCCGTAACGGTCGACTACGCCACTCGCGACCTGACGGCGACCACGGCCGGACAGGACTACGCCGCGGCCGTGGGCACGCTTACCTTCGCCGCCGGCGAAACCTCCAAGACCTTCTCGCTCACGGTCAATGGAGACCAGTTATTGGAGTCCGACGAGCGATTCCAGGTCGTGCTTTCGGCGCCGAGAAACGCCACCCTCGGCCGAAGTGTCGCGACCTGCACGATCCGCAACGACGAGATCGACGCGACCGGCTTTCAGATCACCTTGAAATTCGTCGACAGCCCGTTTGGTGCCGTGCCGTCGACGGTGCAGCAACTCGCCCGTGACGCTGCTCAACGATGGAGTCGCGTGATCGTCGGGGATGTCTTGGGCCAAACGCTGCCCGGCGGGCTGTTCATCGACGATTTCGAACTGACGGTGCAGATGGGTCTTCTCGGTGACCCCGACGGCACCGATCCGCTCACTGTGGCGAATGCAGCTCCCACGGACTACAGGTCGGCGGCGCCGTTTCTGCCGTACACGGGAATCACCGGGCTCGATCCGGCCGATGTGTCAGGGTCGCTTTCGTCCGCCATGCGTTTTTGGGTGCTCGATGTCATCACCCACGAACTGGGGCATGCCCTTGGGTTTGGTGCCGGCTTCCGGCCTTTCGACCCGTGGGTGGCGGGCGATACGTTCGTCGGACCAAACGCGGTGCAGGCGTATCGGCAGACGTTCAGCAACAATGCCGACTCAGTGCCGCTCCAAGCAGGCGTACGTGGCCACTGGGACGAGAACATCTTCGGTACCGAACTCATGACCCCCACTGCGACGAGCCCCGGGACTCGGATGCCCATCAGCCGAGTCACCATCGGAGCCCTTCAGGACATGGGCTACACGGTGAATCCTGCGGCGGCCGACAGCTTTCTGCCGGTGCGACCGGGCATGGGTGCCGGTGGGTCGTCTTCGTTCCCTCCGATTGGTAAAAGGGTTGTTGGGACGGCACCTACTACGTTGCTCGCTCCATCCAACACCCCGAAGTTGGAGATCGCGCGGACGGCCAGCGCAGACGGAAGTTCCAGCCACTCGCCGTGGCCAGCCTCGCCAAAGGTATCCAAGAAGGCGACTGCGGTTCCGGCATCCGTTTGGAGCGAGGTTCTCGCTCCGGTTGGCCGAGGGTGAGGGCGACGAGGCCAGCAAAAGGTCAGTTCGCCCTAACCTCATCGCCGACCCGCATATTCATCGTGGAAGCGGGGGCCGCCATGTTGATCGCCAGCCGGTAAAGAGTCCCCCACTCGCCGGCGTCGACCGCGGCCGGCAGGCCCCGGGCCCGACGGGCCTCGAAGACGTCGCGGAAGAGTTCCGTCACAGCCCCCGTCCGCGAGTCACGACTCGGCACCACGCAGCGGCGGCAGACGTTCGCGGCCCGGAACCGCCCGTCCCCGACCGTGAACTGCCGCGGCTCCGGCGGCGGCAGGTCGGCGTACGGGTCGGCCGGCTCGTCGGGGGCGAGGTCGAGCAGCGACGGCTGCAGGTCCGGCCGCGCCGGGCTTGCCAGGGCGTCCTCCCAGAAGGCATCGCAGCCGCCGATCTCCAGGTTCGCCCGGAACCGCCGCCGGGCCTCGTCGAGATCGAATGAAAACCAGCGGGCCACCTCCGCGAGCGAGGCGGTGGAGACGAGCGTCGGGCCGGGCGCGTCACGATCGTCGGGATACCCACCGTCGGGCCGCTCCAAGAGCAGGACGCCGACGCCCAACGCTTCGCCCAGCCAGCCGCACGGGCCGTCGGGCCCCGGCACGAGCGGAAACGAATCGGCCGCGAGGCACGCCAGCCGGGCCACACCCGGGGTCGCGCCCGCCCGCACCGCCGCCGGATCGATCGCCAGGTATATGCGGTTCGCCCCCGGCTCCGGCCGGCCACCGCCCTGCCCCGCCGGGGCGAGGTCGAACTCCGCCCGGATCGCGTGGCAGAGCGGCGTCCGCTTGGCGTTGACGACGCGGCCCTCCATATCGACCAACTGCCAGCGGCGGTCGTGCTCGAGGGCGCCACTCGGCAGCACCCGCGCGGCATCCACCGCTACGCCATCCAGGCTCTTCACGGGGTAGATCGTGATCCGGTCGAGCGTGGGCATGCCCCGCATCATAGAGCCAATCGACCGCTGCGAACGTGGCACCGAACCGGGAGGGGATGCCCTTGCCGTGTCGCCGGGCTATGGAAGCCAGCGGAGGCATGGATGCCGGAGCGCCGCGGACATGCAGTGAGCGGAGGCCCGGAGGGCCGCAGCGAACGTCCGGCGATGTGGCAGGGGCACCCCCGCCCTGCAGCCGGCGCTCACATCCGGAAATTGAACGTCTCCCAGAGCTTCCGCAGCAGCCAGCCGCCCACCGTGCGGCTGCCCACCGCGATCCGGGCCGTGCCCCGCATCCCCGGCGTGAGCACGGCGTCGGTGTCGTCGAGCGTCATCATCGCCTCGTAGCTCGTCGAGATCGGCACCTCGCGGCCCGACGGGTCGGTCTCCGTCGGCACCTGGCCGCCCGCCTTCACCGAGAGCCGCTCCGAGCCGTTCTCGATCTCCGTCTCGGCGATCTCGGCGACACTGCCGGTGAACGTCTGCCAGGCGAAGGCGTCGAGCCTGAGCGCCACCGGCTGCCCCTGCTCCACAAACTCCACCTCCGACTGATCCACCACCATCACCGCCTCGAACCGGTTCGGGTCGCCCACCATGCAGAGCACCGTGCCCTCCACGAACGTGGCCCCGAGGTTCCGCTCGTCGAGCGCGTTGCCGCTCCAGCCCGGCAGCTTGCCGGCGGCGTCCGGCTGCGGCCGGACGGCCGGGGCCGGCAGGACGACACCCTCCCGCGGCGCCAGGAGCACGAGGTCGCGGCGGTCCTGCCGCTTCTTCTCGAGCTTCTCCCGGTCGGTCTTGAGCAGCTCCTCGGCGGTGCCGATCTCCAGACCCGCCGCCGGGTCGATGAACCGCTCCCGCTGGAGGCTGTCGAGCCGCGCCTCGTACTGGGCGACCTTCCCCTCGAGCTCCGCGATCTGCAGGTCGAGGTCGAGGCTCGAGAGCCGGGCGAGTTCCTGCCCCTTCCGCACCACGTCGCCGGGCTCGACGAGCAGTTCCTCGAGCTTCCCGGGGACGCTCACGTAGACCGTCTCCTCGCCGCGGGGCCGCAGTTCGGCGGCGCACCACACCCGCTGCGGCAGCGGGATCAGGGCCACGGCCGCCGCCACCGCCGTCGCCACGGCGGCCGTCGCCGCCACGTTCAGGCTCTTCACCTCGTCACGCCTCCCGGGAACCTTGAGAAACTTGATCATCCCCTGCAGCGGCCGGATCACCAAGCCCCACACGGCGCCGGCCGCGAGGATCCGCCCCAGCACCTCGAGCCGGTACGGCTTGAAGACGTTCCACACGAACAGGAAGATCGACGCCGTCACCAGCCAGCTGTAGACGCTCGAGGCCACGGCGTAGAGGGCGAACAGGCCCAGGTTCCGCTGCGGCAGGAACGGGTCCTCCGGCTGCTCGATCCCCAGGCACCACTTGCTCGCCAGCCGGCCGAGGATCGTGTTGGCCTTCTGCCGCAGGTTGGGAATCTCGAGGAGGTCGGAGAGGATGTAGTAGCCGTCGTAGCGGAGCAGCGGGTTGGCGTTGAAGAGGATCGTCGACACGCTCGACACGAACATCACGTCGAGGCACAGCTGGTTGAAGATGCCGGCGTGCGAGTTCCACCACAGGTAGGTGGCGATCGAGGCGATGATCACCTCCACGTACATCCCGGCGGCCCCGATCGCCGCCCGCTTCCACTTCGAGGGCAGCATCCAGCTGTCGGAGACGTCGCAGTAGAGGCAGGGGGTGAAGACGAGCATCATCATCCCCATCTCGTGGCACTCGCCGCCGTAGTGCTTGCACGACAGGCCGTGGCCGAACTCGTGGAGGATCTTGGTGACGGCGAGGGCGACGCCGAGGTACAGCCAGTTGCCTGCGGCGAAGAACTGGTTGAACTCGGGCAGCTTGGCCCGGAAGACGTCGAAGTTCACGAGCACCAGGAGCACGGCGCTGGCCACAAAGGCCATGGCCGCCACGATCGCCGGCGGCGAGAACAGCCAGCCGAACCAGGGGTCGAGCCGGGTCAGGATCCGGTCGGGGTCGATCCCCCGGAACCGCAGCGACATGATGTTCGACAGCCAGGCGATCCACTGCTTCCAGAGCCGCTGCCGCCGGCGCTCGAAAAGCTGCGGCCCCTGCCCCGGCCGGTCGCCGATCACGAGCCCGGAGCGGTGCAGCGTGGCCACGAACCGGGCCAGTTCGTCGACGGTGATCCGGCGTGGCGGGAAGCGGGCCTCGAAGTTCTCCTTCAGCGCATCGAGGCTCGTCTGGCCGTCGAGCATCTCGAGCAGCGCGTACTCCTCGGGCCGGAAGCGGAAGTAGGCCAGCGCGATCGGGTCCTTGACCACCCACCAGGCCTGCCCCTGATGCACCTGCCGGTTGACGACGAGGTCGCCGCGGCGGCGCAGGCCCACCGGGCGGGTCGTGCTCGCGCGGAAGGCGTCGGCCGTGGCCATCGGCGTCCTGTGGCTACTTCCGGACCGGCGGCAGCGGCGGCTGGCCGGAGTGGACCGTCATCGTCACGGTCTTGCCCGGCCGCAGGAGCCACTGCTTCGCGGCCTCGCTGCGGCGGTTCTCCACCTCGGCCACGACCTTGTAGTCGCCGCCGCTCTCGTCGAGCGGGCTGACGAACACCATCCGCCCCGCGAACGACTCGCGGCGGTCCTTGGCGAGCGTCACCTGCACCGTCACCGGACGGTCCCGGACCTGCTCGGGATCCCACGCGGCGGCATCGACGTAGCCCTCGACCTTGACCTTGTCGGTGCGGACGACGCGGGCCAGCGGGTCGCCCGGCTGCATCCATTCACCCTGATGCGGGAAGACCTGGACCACGACGCCGTCGAGGGGCGACTTGAGCAGCCGCCGCTCGATGCCGTTCTCGGCCGCCTCGACCTCCACGCCCTTCGAGGCTGCGGCGAGGGCGGCCAGCTTCCGCTCCAGGTTCGCCTGCTCGATCTGCAGTTCCGTCTTCTCCGCCTCGAGCCTGAGCCGGTCGCGTTCCACCTCGGTCACGGAGCCGGGGGATTGCTTGTGGGCGTTTTCCGACTTCTCCCAGGCCTTGACGGCCACGTCCTTGGCCTTCTGCGAGTAGCGGACGTCGACGTCGCTGGCCGCCTTGGCCACGGCCTGGTCGTGCTCGGCCTGGGCCTTCCGCCGCTCCATCTGCGGCTGGTTGTCGTCGATCTTCGCGATCACCTCGCCTTTGGTGACGGTGTCGCCCTCGCGAACGGTGAGTTCGACGATCGCCCCGGCCTCGCGGGCCGGCACCTTCGCCTCGTCGATCACCGACACGAGGCACCGCTCGAGCACGGGCTCGGAATCGGCCGCACGGACCCCGGGCCCGAAGCCGCACGCGGCCACCGCAACCACCACCAGGCGCCAGACCTGTCGCATCGTCCGCTCCTTTTGCGTCCCGTCGCTCACCACAGCCGGAAGAACACCTGCGTCTGAAGGAAGGCCAGCAGGTCGTGGAACCAGACGTAGCCCAGCGGCTGCTTGCCGCAGGCGATCCGGGCCGTGACGCTCGCCCCCGCCCCCAGTTCCTCCTTCTCGTGCCGATCCGGGTCGATCGTCACCCGAACGAGCACCGTGTTGCCCTGCTCGCCGCGGACCTCGGCCTGCTCGTGGATCTCCTTCACCGCGCCGCGGTGCCGGGTGCCCGGGTCGGTGGCGAGGATGTAGTCCACCACCAGGTCGCGGCCGGCCTGCCGGGCCGCGGCGGCGGCCCGGTTGACGTGGCCGAGCCGGTCGTCGGGCATGTGGATCTCGAGCTCCCAGGGCCCCGTCTTGTCGGCCACGCTCAACAGCGACTGCCCCTTCTCCACCGGCCGCAGGAGCAGCCGGTCGCGAACCTGCCAGGTAACGATCACGCCGTCGATCGGGCTGCGGACCAGGAGGTCGGCCTTCTTCTGCTCGTACAGCTTCTGCTGATCGCCGAGGCTCGTGAACTCCCGCGCCAGCCGGGCCCGCTCGCCGTACAGGCGGTTCTTCTCGGCCTCGGTCAGCTTCTCGTTCTTGAGGCTTCGCTCCGTGGCCACGAGCTGCTCGTTGGCCGTGGCCTTGCGGCCGATGACATCGGTGATCGCCACGTCGAGCTCCGTGTTGCGGAGCGTGGCGAGCACCTGCTCCTTCTTCACCTCGGCGCCGTGCTCCACGCCGGGCTCGACCTTCTCGACAACGCCGTCGATCCCGGCGAACACGTCGCGGCGGTGGACCGGCTCGAGCGTGCCCTTGCCCTCGAGTCGCAGCTCGGCCGGCACGAAGACGAGCGCCGCCAGGGCCGCGAGGCCGCCGAGGGCCGCGAGCACCGTGCGCGGCAGGTTGCGGGCCGTGGTCAGGACCCGCGACTTGCCCGCCAGGTCGAGGAGCGGAAACAGCGGCAGGCCGGTGTGGGCGAGGGCGTTGGCGATCGCCACCTTGCCGTGCTCGGCCACCAGGTCGACCCGCGTCCGCCGGCCGGCGTCGATGGCGGCCGACTGGAACCACTCGGCGACCAGCGCGCCGATCGGCTCCGGCGCGGCCCGGGGGGCGGCCTCCGCCTTGGCCACGGCGACGGCGTCGACGCCGCCCGGCTTGACCACCGGCGTAGGCCGCGGCTTTTCCAGCGGGATCACCGCCAGGGCCGTGGCGTGCGACTCGTCGATGTACCGCTCGAGCTCCTCCTCGATCTGCGGCGGCAGCTCGCGGCCCGGGTCGGGATGCCAGAGCGGGTCGCCCGCCCGGGCCACCACCCGCACGAGTTCCTCGATCGCCTGGACGGCCGAGGCCCGTCGCTCCACCGACTCCTGCCCGCTCACGGCCTCCAGCCGCAGCTTCCGCCGCCGCTTCACGAGCACGCTCACCCGGTCACAGCCGATGATCCGCCGGGCCTCGTTGGCGAGGACGAACGCGGTGGCGATCGGATCGAGCGACTCGTGGACGGCCCGGCTGAACCGCTCGACCTGCGAGAGGGCCGTCTGCTGGGCGTCGAGGGCCACGAGCTGCTGGCTCTGCGACCGCCGGTCGAGGTAGGCGTTGGCCACGCCGCCGAGCTGCTCGAGGAACCGCAGATAGCCGCGCTGCACGTCGTCGGGAGCGGGCTGGTGGAAGACCTCGATCAGCCCCGCGCGGCCGCCGGCCCTGTCGACCGGCACGGCGATCACGAGCAGGTCGGAAGCGTTGGCCGCGAGCGCCGCGCCGTCGGGGGCCGTGACCTGCGCCCGCGGCGGCACGATCAGCCCCGTGGGCGCGGTGAACAGCGCCTGCACGAGGCCGTTGTGGGCCTCCTGGGCCTCGGGGGTCGCCGCGATGCCGGTGTGCTCGACGCCGGCATGGCAGACGGGCTCGACCCGGCCGCCTTCACCGGCCAGCCAGACGAGGCCGCCCACGGCCTCCATGGCCGCGAGCGCCCGCTGGAGCAGGCCGGTGAAGAACTCGGGCTCCGCGACGTCGCCGCCGGCGAGCCGCTCCACCTCGGCGATGACCGCGAGGATCTGCGAGCGGGCCCGCTCGACCTCGAGGGCTTCTTCGGTGGTGCTCATGCCGGAAGGGCTCCGCCGCGGCCGTGTCAGGCCTTGGACTGGTGCACGATCCGCTTCTGCACGTCGGTCTCGAGCGTGCCGAAGGCCTGCTCGTGACGCTGCACGGCCATGATCAGGGCCGCGGCCAGCCGCTTGGCGGTGAAGAAGTTGACGATGATCCGCTGCGTGAGCTGGATGGTCTCGGGCGAGGTGCCGGCCACCTGCTTGTTGAGGCCGAAGTCGACGATCAACTCCTCCGGCGTGCCGGTCACGCGGCAGAAGTTGGCGTAGTGCGCGACGATGTGGGACTCGTCGACCGGCACGGGCATCGACTCGGCGGAACGGGACTGCTCATCGGCCATCGGGGATCTCCCTCGTGGGGGCTGGAAAGGACTGCCGGCACGATGCCGGAAGTCCGCAAGTCTACACTCGCCCCCCCGGTAGGGCCAATGAAACGTTCACGTCGAGCCGTGCCGCCGCAGCCAGCCTGCGGAGACGAAACGTCTCGCCAACGACCGGAACACGCGGGCAGCCTCGCGGTGCCAGGGCTCGTCTCCCGCCTGGCCGCCCGGATCGAGGCCGCCGAACCGGAGCCGGCAGGGCCAGCCGCGGGCCGCGGCCACGGCGTCGAACCGCTCGGCGATGCGGAGCGTCCAGGCCGCGCCGAGCGTCTCGCGGAGGGCCAAAAATGGCGGGTCGATCGCAGCCGCCAGCGGATGAGCGGCGGCCCGCGGGGGGGCGTTTCGCCGCACCGTGGCGATCGCCGACTGGAGCGCCGCCAGCGTGGCCCCGAGGGCGATGGCGACGGCGGCAGCCGCGTCGATCGCCGCGGCCGCCGTCGCCTCCGCGGGCGGCAGCGGCAGGAACCGCCGCACGAGAGCCAGTTGCCCGGCGGCGACGACCGCGGCGGCGAGGCCGTGCCGCGTGGCCGCGAAATTCAGCCAGCCGACGACGACGAGCAGGAGCAGGAACCAGCGGCCGAGCGGATGGACGTCGGGAAAGGTGCCGGGCCGCACGAGCGTGGCGGCGGCTGCGGGCAACGCGAGCACCACCGCGAGCGTGGCGACGATGAACTGCCAGACGCCGTGCTGCGGCCGCTTGGCTCCGAGCAGCGCCATCGCGGGACACAGGGAAACCGCCCCCGCCACGAGCCGCACCGCCGCTGCTGCAGCCGGGTCGGCGAGGCCACCGGCCGCCCGCCAGCCAGTCTCGATCGCGAGCAGCACCGCCGCCGCAACCGCCCACCAGGCCGCAGGAACCGCCGTCGAGCCCCGCACGAGCCACGCCCCCGCCGCCGCGCACGCGGCCGCGACCAGGGCAGCCACGCAGGCGACGATCAGACAGGCTTCGGTCGAAGGCATGGGGTCGAGCATAGCGGCGCTGCCGATCGCGTCGACCTTGCCGGTCGGGCAGAGGCCGCCAGAAACCGTCGCCCCGGCGGCCGCCAGCCGCCGATCTCCCTCGCACCGACCGGGCTCGTCCGGCGGCCCCCGGAACCCGCCCGATGCCCCGGCTCCCCATCATGCTCCGCCGGCCCCTCCGGGCCGCCCTCGCCGCGGTCATCATCGGCCTGGCCGGCGAGTGTCCGGCCATCGAGATGTTCACCTACTTCGGCGACGGCAGCCGGATCGGCCTGCCGAGCCTCGAGGTGCCGGTCGAGGCCTACCCGGGCATCCCGCTGCGGAGCGACCGCCTCCGGGCCCGCCGCGCCGCCCGCCGCAGAGTCGAGCCGGTCGCCGCGGCACCGGCCCCAGCGGGGATCACGATCCGTCAGATGCCTGAGGTCGCCGCCCCGGCCCCGCAGCCACGCCTGCAGCCGACGGCCCGCCGGCGCGACACACCGGCGGAAGCGCCGATGCCGCCCGAGCCCGAGGACGTGCTGCCCGGCGCGGTTCGGCCGCCGCTGGCCGAGTGAGCGGTCAGCCGCCGCCGGCTTCCTTCTTCAGCTTGGCGAGCAGGTCGAGCGCGTCGGGCCGGGTGGCGAACATCGGCTCGTTGGCCAGCACCTCGTCGAGGATCTTTCGTGCCCGATCCTTCTCGCCCCGGTCGGCGAGCAGCTTCGCCACGTAGTAGGCGCCGTCGGTCGTGAGCGCGTTGTTCTGCGTGATCTGGGCGAGGATCTTCTCGGCGTCCTCGCGGCGGCCACGCTTGTAGTACACCCAGGCCAGCGTGGTCAGGGCGTTGACCTGCTGCGGCGAGTTCTCCCGGTACATGGCGACGTTGGCCTCGGCCATCTCCGTGGCCCGCTGCTGGGACGCCAGGTCGTCCGACTCGACGAGCACCAGGGCCAGCGAGTTGCTCGCGGGGAAGTTGCCCGGCGACTGGACGTGGGCCTCGTTGAAGAACTTCTCGGCCGTCTTGTAGTCGCGGGCCACGCGGGCGATCGCGCCGCGGACGATCTTCCCGTCCAGGCTCTTGGGGTCGATCTTGAGGGCGTTCTCGGCCGTGGTCTTGGCGGTCTCGAGGTCGTTCTGGCCGAGGTACCACTGGGCCGAGGCCAGGAGCACGCCGGGGTCGCTCGGCGCCGCCTTGATGGCCTGCTCGATGAGCCGCTTGGCCACGTCCCGCTTCTTGGCCTCGTCGTACAGCCGGGCAAGCGCGAGCTCGGGCTGCACGGCCTTCTCGTCGAGCTTGCGGGCCTCGCGGAACTGGGCGAGCGCCTCCTGCTCCTTGCCGAGCTGAAAGAGCACGATGCCCATCCGCTGGTGGGCGCTGGCGTTGTCGGGGTCGAGGTCGAGCCAGGCCTGGAGGTGCTTCATCGCCGCCTCCCATTGCTTGCGGGCCTCGGCCACCGCGGCGTTGCCGGCATTGCAGCGGATGTCGAAGTCGCGCTTCCGCTTGGCGTTCTCGTTGAAGGACGACGTCAGTCCCGTCGCCTTCTCGAAGAGCACCGCCGCGTCGGTGATCCGCCGGTCCTGGAAGGCGAGGTCGCCGAGCATCAGGTAGGGCTCGGGGTCGACGGCGAACTTGACCGCCGTGTCCTCGAGCTCGGCACGGGCCGGGCCGAGTTGGTTCACGCTCAGCCAGAGGGTGGCCATCATCACGCCCGGCGGCGGCAGCTTGGCGTTGTTGCTCTTGGCCCGCTCGAGGATCGCCCGGCAGCCGTCGATGTCGCGATCGCGGAACCGGCCGATGGCGTTGTTGATGTCCTTGTTCTGGGCGTCGTCGGAGACCGCCTTGCCGATCAGCGTCTGGGCCGTCACCTGACCGCTGGCGACGCCACCGATCGCGGCCGCGACCACGACGGCTCCGAGGCACGCCCACGCTCCGGACACACCGACCGAGGAACGCCTGTCCATGCTGCAAGACTCCGGAGAACTGGAGGACGAGAAGGCCCCGCGAACCGCCGATTTGGTACTGTAGCGGTCGCAGCGGGGCGTTTCCACAACCCCGCCAAAAGGGCCGGCTCTGATGCTCCTGGGCGCCGTCTACGAGCGGGAAATGCGGATGGCGCCGCGGAGCCGCGGCCTGTTCGTCGCCCGGGCGGTCTACTGCGGCATCCTCCTCGGGATCGTGGCCACCTGCTGGCTGGTGGTGACCGGGTCGCAGACGGTTGCCACGGTGGGTGACGCGGCCCGGTTCGGGGCCACGCTCCTGCGGATCCTCGCCCCCCTGCAGCTCGTGCTGGCGATGCTCGCCGCCGCCCTCACCGCCGTGCTCGCGGTGGGAGTGGAGAAGGACCGCCGCACGCTCGAGCTCCTGCTCGTCAGCCGGCTCGGCGACGGTCAGCTCGTGCTCGGCAAACTGGCCGGCAGCCTGCTGCGGGTCATCCTCATGCTGTTCGCGGCGGTGCCGATCTTCGCGCTGGCGGGCCTGTTCGGCGGTGTCACCCCGGCGCAGCTCGTCCGGCTGTTCGCGGTCACGGCGGCCGCGGCTGTCGCGACCGCGAGCGTGGCCAACGCCGTCGCCTTCTGGAAGGACTCAACCTTCCAGGCCCTCGCCATCACCGCCTTCGTGCTCGCGACCTGGATCGCCGCCGGCGAGGCGACCGCCGCCCGGTTCGGCGGCTTCGCGGGGGCGACGGTCTCGCCGGCGCGGGCCGCCTTCGCCGCCCTGGCGCCCGACGGCGGGGGCGTGCTCGGACCGTTCCTCGGGGTCTGCGCCGCGATCGTCGCCGCGGGCAGCGGCCTGGCCGTGGCCCGGGCCCGCCGCTGGAACACCGCGCAGGAGATCCGTCGGCCGGCGGGTGCTGCGTTGGCCGGCGGCCGGCTGGCGGGCTGGGGTTTCGCGCGGCGCGGCATCTGGACCAACCCGATCCTGTGGCGGGAGATCTGCACGCGGGCGCACGGGCGGGCGATGCCGCTGGTGCGACTGGCCTGGCTCGTCCTGTTCGCGGTGGCCGTGGCGGGCGTGGCGGCCGAGGCCCGCGCGGCCCGGCCCGACCGGCTCGCCGTGGCGGTGGCCGTGATCCCCATGGCCCTTGCCAGCCTGCTGGCCGTGGCGGCGATGGCGGTCACGAGCGTGACCACCGAGCGGGACCGGGGCACGTTCGACCTCCTGCTCGTCAGCGACCTCGAGCCGCGGGAGTTCGTGTGGGGCAAGCTGCTCGGCGTGCTCGTCGCGGCCCGCGAGATCGTGCTTCTGCCGGTGGTGCTGTGCGGCGCCGTCGTCGTGCTGGGGATCGCCACGCCGGAGCACGGCCTGTATCTCGCCCTCGGGCTCGGCCTGCTGCTGTTCTTCGCGGCGGTGCTCGGCCTGTACGCGGGGCTCTCGCACGGGGTCTCGCGGCAGGCGATCGCCGTGGCCCTGGGCACGGTGGCCTTCCTGTTCGTGGGCGTGGCCACAGCGATGCGGATCATGGTGGCCTTCGGCGCGAGCTTCGAACTGCAGCTGGCGCCGTTCCTCGCGGTGATCGTCGGGGGCGCGGTCGGGCTGTACGCCGCCCTGTCGGCCCGCAACCCGTCGCCGGCCGTGGCCTGGGCCTCGGCGCTGTTGCCCGCGCTGACCTTCGTGGCGATCACGGGATTCCTGCAGGGCAGCCCGCTGCAGGTGTTTCTCGTGGTCGCGGCGGCCTACGGATTCGCCACCGCCGCGCTCCTGGTGCCGGCGATCGGGGCCTTCGACATGCTCACCGGCCGGAGCGGCGGCGGCTAGAGCCCATCCAGCGTTCGGGGGTTGCCGGCTCGGGTGCGGCGACGCTTTCGTCGCTGATGGCCGCGGCGGCCAGAGGCTCCTCCAGCGTGCGCCGTCCCCTTCGCCTACCTCGTTCGTGGCGCGGCGGACTCGGCGGCGCCGAGCGCGGCCAGGCGGGTGGTGGCCTCGGCGGGCGCGTCCCCCTTGGCGACGGCCCGACGGTAGCTCTCCACCGCGTCGGCCGTGCGGCCGAGCGCCTCCTGGGCCATCCCCTCGAGGACGAGCACGTCGGCCGGCGTCTGGTTGGGCCCGTACTGCTCGCCGAGGATCGCGAGCGTGGCCAGGGCCCGCTGCGGCCGGTCGAGCCGCCGGTAGGCCTCGGCCGTGTCGAGCAGCAGCCGTCGATCCTCAGGCGCGATGGCCAGGCCACGGTGGAAGTCGCCGAGCGCGGTCTCCGCCTGGCCGCGGGCCATCGCCACCTGGCCGCGGAGGTGCCAGGCGTCGGCCGACCGCGGCGCCAGGCGGATCGCCTCGCGGGAGAGCCGGTCGGCGTCCTCGAGCAGGCCGAGTTCCATGTACATCCGCCCGCCGTCGATCGCGAGCCCCACGTCGCCCGGCGAGAGTTCGAGGGCCTCGGCGATCTGCTTGACGGCCTCCATCCGCTCGCCACGCTTCCAGAGCACGTCGGCGTAGTGGCGGCGGGCATCGACGTCGAGCGGACAGCTCTGCACCGCCCGCTCGAGGAGCCCCTCGGCCTTCACGAGGTCGTTGCGGTCGGCGGCCGACAGCCCCTCGTTGCACAGGCGGCGGGCGTCGGCCAGCTCGGGGGGCACGGGCCCCTGCCGCTGCACGAGTCGGCAGCCGGCCGCGCAGACCGCGGCCAGGATCGCGACGACGGCCACGCGCGGCGGCATGGAGGGGGGACGGCTCACGGCAGTCGCACCGGCTCGGGCGAAAGAATCCGCGGCGACTCTAGCGGCCGTGGGCCGACGCCGACAGGCGGGTTGCCACCGGCGGAGCCGCTGCCGGGAGCCGCCCATCCTGCCGTGCTTTCCCCGCCACACGGCCCGCGGCAGGCGGCCTTGGCGCCGAGGGGAGGGCCGACCTATTGGGTGCCGCGGCCTCCGGAGTTTCCGCCACGTGTACCGACCGTTCCACGCCGTTCGCATCGCACCGCTGGCGCTGCTCGCGGCCGCGCTCGGCTGCGAGGTGCGGGACGAGCCCACCGCCCCGGCGGCACCGGGATGGCGGGTCGTGCCGGTCGTCGCCGCCCGACCCCTGCTCGAGGCGGCCGCAGCGGCCCCGACGGCGATCGAGTACGTGGAGGGCTTCGACTCGGGCCTCCGCCGGGCCGCCGAGGATGGCCGGCCCCTGCTCACGGTCTGCCGCGCGGCCTGGTGCCGGTGGAGCGCCGACATCGGCCACGGACCGCTGGCCGACCCACGGGTGGTGAGCCTCTCCCGCCGATTCGTGTGCGTGGCGGTCGACGCGGATCGCGATGCGGCCACCTGCCGGCGGTTCGGCGTGGACCGCTTCCCCACCGTGCTCCTCTTCGACGCGTCGGGCACCGAACGGTTCCGGACGAGCGGGTCGGCCGCCGAGGGGCTGGCCGACGCCATGGCGGGCCTGCTCGAGAACCGGGCCACGAGCCGCCGGATCGCCGCCGACCCGCGGCCCGCCGCGGAGTGACGCCCGTTTCGGTACGATGGCCCGCTCCTCGAGCCCGCCACTCCCCTGGAACGCCGACCGTGTCGCAGCCCGCCGCAGCGGAACAGCAGCCGGAGCGGAAGTTCCACGCCTACCCGTGGTGGAGCCCGCGATTCTGGCACGGCATGCCGCTGGGCGTGTGGCTGCCGCTGGTGGCCGAGCACGGCTGTCGGGCATCGCTCCGTAAGTGGGGCCTGATGGCGACGATCTCGATGGCGGCCGCCTTCAACTCGGTCTGCGAACCGTTCAGCAAGGCCCGTTTCCGCCGCCGGCTCGCCGCCCGGCCCGCCACGCCGCCGCCCCTGTTCATCATCGGCCACTGGCGGAGCGGCACGACGCTGCTCCACGAGCTGGCGATGCTCGACGACCGGTTCTGCTGCCCGAACACCTACCAGTGCCTCGCCCCGGGGCACTTCCTCCTCACCGAGGACACGGTCACCTCCGCGCTCGCCTGGATCATGCCGGCCAAGCGGCCGATGGACGACGTGGCCGCGGGCTTCGACCGACCGCAGGAGGACGAGTTCGCCCTCATGAACCTCGGCGCGCCCTCGCCGTATCGCCGCATGGCCTTCCCGATGACGAGCCCCGCGGTGCCGGAGGCCCTCGACCTCGAGAAGCTGTCCGCGGCGGACCGCGAGCGGTGGCGCCGGGCGCTGCGCCGCTTCCTGGCGATGCTCGCCGTCCGCGACCCGCGGCGGCCGGTGCTGAAGAGCCCGCCGCACACGGCCCGCCTCGGCGTGCTCGCCGAGATGTTCCCCGAAGCCCGGTTCCTGCACGTCGTCCGCGACCCGTTCGTCGTCTTCCCCTCGACGCTGCGGCTGTGGCGGTCGCTGCACGCGGTGCAGTCGCTGCAGGTGGATGACGGCTCACAGCTCGAGGCCTACGCCTTCGCGGCCTTCGAGGAGATGTACGCCGCGTTCGACCGCGACCGCGGCCGGCTCGCCCCGGGGCAGCTCCACGAACTGCGGTACGAGGACCTCGTGGCGGATCCGGTCGGCCGGCTCGCCGAGGCGTACGAGCGGCTCGACCTCGGCGGCTTCGACCGCGTCCGGCCGGCCCTCGAGGCGCAGGCTCGGTCGATGAAGCGGTATCGCACGAACACCTTCCGCCACGACCCGCGGCTCGTGGCGGAGATCGCCCGCCGCTGCCGGCCGTTCATCGAGCGCCACGGCTACACCATCCCCGGGCTCGCGCCCGGGGCGTCGTGAGCCATCGCGCGGCGGCGTCCTCATGAAGCCCCCGGCGCAAGCCGGGGGACCGCCCTCACCCGGCGCGGCGGCGCTGCTGGTGGAGGAGGCGGATCTTCGGATCGGCCTGCATGCTCTTCGCCTCGTCGGTGAACTCCTGGGGCGTCATGCGGATCCGCCGCTCGAACCGCAACCGGGCGAGGCCCCACTGGCAGGCCGCGACGACCGCGGCGGCGGCGGCGACCGCGAGGATCGTGTGCCGCGCGGCGAGCACGGCCCGCGGGCCGGCATGCGGATCGCCATCGGCGACGAGGCCCACGAGCGGACCGCGGGCCAGCCATGCGGCCGCGGCGAGCGCCGCCAGACCGAGGCCCGCGCCGAGGGTGGCGGCGAGCGTGCCGGCGGAGAAGATCCGCCGCAGGCCGGCGAACGGATCGATCCGGCGCATGTCCCAGGCAGCCCGGCCGGGCTGCCAGGTGAAGCCGTCGAGCAGGAACCGCACGGCGAGGCCGGCGGCCCCCGCGGCAAGCACCAGGCCCACTGTCGGCAGGAGGACCGCGGCGGGCAGGACCGCGGCCAGGTCGGGGACCGGTGCGTCGGGAGCGACGCCGGCGCGGATCGCTCGGCGGATCATCTCGGCGGCGGCGGGCAGCGTGGCCCGGCCCCAGGCGGGGGCGAGCGCCAGCGCCACGGCGGCGGTCGCGGCCCAGGCGGGCAGCGCGGCGGTGGGCATCATCCCCGCGCGGCGGGCCTCCTCGCGGCGACGGGGCGTGGCGGGCAGCGTGCGGGCGGCGGCGTCGGACATCGTTCAGCGTCCCGGGGGACCGCCCTCCGGCGTCGCGAGCGGCACGGCCGCCAGCGCCTGCTCGACCTGCGCCCGGACGACCACGCCACACGCACCGCCCCACGTGTCGGCGCCGATCGCCACGACCCCGAGGAGCACGGCGGCCGCGAGCGCCTGCAGCATCCCCTGCCCCGGCACGAAGCGGATCGTCCTTAAACAGACGGCGGCGGCCACGTGGAACACGAGCACGGCCGTCAGCGCCGGGAGGGCGAGCGACATGGCCAACGCGAGCGCAGCGCCGGGAAGCGTGGTCACGACTGCGGCGATTCCGGCGGTGAACCCGCCGCTGGCGGTAGCGGCGCCGATCGGCAGCGTGCGACAGCCGTCGATGACGCCCGCGACGACCGCCAGGTGACCGCCGGCGGCGATGAAGCCGCCGAGGGCGAGCCAGCGGCAGAGGGTCGCCATGCCGGCCGACTGGGCGTCGCCCTCGGGGTCGAAGTCGTCGGCCCACGAGAGCCCGGCGACGGTGCCGAGGATGCCCCCCGCCCAGGCCGCGGCGGCGAGGAGGAGGGCCACGGCGAGGCCGAACCCGAGGCCGACCACGGCCTCACCGGCGACGACGAGCGGCCAGGCCGCGAGCGGCTCCGGACCGCGGTGGATCGCGGCCAGCGGCAGGGCCGCCACGGCGATCAGGATCGCCAAGGCCGCGCGGACGCGCAGCGTGGCGGCAGGAAACACGCCCGCCATCCCAACGGCCACGGCAACCCCGACACGGGCCACGACGGCCGCCGCAACGACCGGTTCGGCGAGGAGGGTCTCGAACTCGCTCACGAATCACCCATCTCCGTTCCAATCAGGCTCGTCGTCGTGCCTGCCGTCGTGACGTGGCAGGCGGCATGGCGGCTGCACGCGGCGTGCCTGGGCTGCGGGAAAAGTCGGCACGAGATCGGTTCCTTGTCATCGAGGAGCCCGGGGAGTCGGGGCGAGGCGAGGCGAGTTAGGCGTATCCTCGCCTTCCGAAGCCGAGGCTCGCACCGCCCCCGGGCGGGTTGGGCGAGACGACACGACGCGGCTTCGCTCCCGCCACTCACGATCCTCCCGCCGCCGACCGGAACAACTCCACGAACCGTTCCACCATCCACGGCATGACGAAAACGAGCGCCACCACCATTGCGGCCAGCCGCGGCACGAGCCCCACGATCTGCTCGTGCACGCCCGTCGCCGCCTGCACGAGGCCGGCCACGACGCCCACCACGAAGCCGACGAGGAGCACCGGTGCGATCGCCGCCGCCCCCGAGAGGAGCGCGGTCCGCGCGAGTTCGACGAGGTCCGTCTGCATGGCGACGTGGCCCCTTCAGGATGCGGTGGCCCGGAGGCTGTCGAGGAGCGACTGGACGACGAGCGTCCAGCCGTCGGCCGCGACGAAGACGAGGAGCTTGAGCGGCAGGGAGACGAGCGTCGGCGGCAGCATCACGAGGCCCGTCGAGACGACGAGCGTGGCGACGAGCAGGTCGAGGACGAGGAACGGCAGGAGGAGCCGGAAGCCGATGGCGAAGGCCGTCTCCAACTCGCTCACGAGGAAGGCGGGCAGGAGCGTCTCGGGGGGCACGTCGTCGTAGGTCGACACCTGCCGCGGGCCGTCGGGATGGCGGGCGAGGAACAGCAGCATGGTGTCGCGGTTGCCGGCCTGCTCGATCTGGGCGGCCATCCAGCGGCGGATCGGCAGCGAGCCGCGGTCCGCGGCCTCGGCGACGGTGAGCCGGCCCTGCTGGTAGGGCTCCACGCCGTCCCGCCAGGCCTGCTTCCACACCGGCCACATGACCATCGCGGAGAGGAAGATCGCCAGCGAGGCCACGACCTGGTTGGAGGGGATCTGCGGGGCGCCGAGGCCCTGGCGGACGAGCGCCAGCACCACCGACATCCGCACGAAGCAGGTCGTCATCAGGAGCACGGCGGGCGCGAGGCTCATCACGCCGAAGAGCAGCGCCGAGGGGATGACGGTGCCGGGCGAGACGGAGTCGAGCAGGCGGCCGAGGCCGGCCCGGTCCGCGGTCGGCGGCGGCGCGGGACGCGCATTCTCGACGGGAGACAGCGGGGCCGGAGCGGCGGCCACCGCCGCCGGGGCGTTGGCGGCGGCCTCCTCCGCGTGCAGGGGCGCCGCCAGCGAGGCGACGAGCAGGATCGCGGCGGCCGCGGCGCGGGAACGCGGCCGCCGGACCGGCCCCGCGGGGGCGGCCCCGCGGCACGCGGCGGCGATGCATGCGGTGGCCTGCGGGTCGGTGAGCTCGGCAAGCGTCTGGCAGCCGCCCGAGGACACGGCGACGAGCAGGGTCTTGGGGCCGAACCGCACCACGCGAACGGCGTGCGGGCCGGCGAACGCGGACTCGCCGAGCACCTCGAACACGTCCTGCGGCAACTGTGGCCGGCTGCGGCCGGCGAACAGCCGGTAGCCGGCGAGCACGGCGAACACGCCGCCAAGGGCGAGGAGGAGCCGCCAGTCGGTCGCCGGGCGGGCGGGTGCGGACCTGGGGGTCGAGGCGGCGGGCAGCGGCACCGGGCCGAGGCCGCCGCGACCGGCCGTCTCGGCGACGACGGTGTGAGCCGCGGCCGCGACCACCTCGGGGCTCGGCGCGATCGGCGGCTCGGCCCGCAGGCGGGCGGTCGTCGCCACGAGCGCGAGCATGCAGAGGAGTGACCGGCGGCAGTTCATGCGGCGGCCCTGCGCGGGGCCGCTGCCTCGTCATCGCGGCGGTCGTCGCGGCGGTCGTCGATCCGCGTCCAGTCGATCCGCGGCTGGCGGCGCCGCGGCTGGTCGTCAACCCGGGCGGGCCGGGCGCCGGCCCGGAGCACGAGCCACGCCAGCAGCGTCGAGGCGACGCCGATGGCGACGAGCCACACCTCGCGCGGGACGTCGCCGGGACGGCCGCCGGCCAGGGCGACCCAGGCGGCGTCGAGCAGTTCGCCCGGCGTCCTCCGCCCCTCGGCCGCCTTCGCGGTCGGCGCGGCCGGGGCCGCGACGGCGGGTCGGGACGGCTCGCGGCGGGCCGACCGCGGGGCCGACGTCGGGAACAGCGTGACCACGACCTGCGGCCCCTCGGGACGGGTCGTCGCCGGCAGCAGCGGCAGAACGTGGTCGCGGATCCGCTGCAGTTCGCGGCGCTCGGCCGCCTCCTCGGCCAGGCCCGGCTCCCGGTCGCGGGCGGCGAGCACGGCGGCCCGCAGCGATTCCGCCGGCAGCGCGATCGACACGAGGATCGACTCGGGACCGAAGGCCGGCGGCGCGGGCGGCGGCGGCACGACCGCCTCCTCGGGCTCGCGGAGGCCGACCTCGGCGGGCGTGTTGGCGCCGGCGGCCGGCTGGCGGCGGACGGCCTCGACCGCCGCCCGGGGCCGCGGCGGCTCGACGGGGGCTGAAGCGGCCGGGAGCGCGACGGCGACGGTGACGACCGCGCCCTTCACGAACGAGACGGCGGTGCGCACCTTGTCGGCGATGTGCCGCTCGTGGGCGATTCGCCGGGCGAGGTCCGGGTCGGAGGCCACGGGCTCGGCGTCGGCCGCCAGCGGCCCGGTGTAGTGGACGCCGCTGCGGAGGTCGATGACCGCGACGCGGTCGGCCGTGAGCCCGGCGATCGACGCCGCGACGGCGACGCGGATCGTCTGCGCCTGGATCGGCTGCAGGTCGGCGTCGGGCTTCGTGCGGACGTGCACGCTCGCGGTCTGCACGCGGCCGGCGGCGAGCCCCGCGCCGGACGCCGAGCCTTCGGCCGCGTCGTACAGCACCACGGCGTCCTCGATGCCGGGCATCGAGCAGATGGCGTGCTTGAGCTCCTCCTGTCGGGCGACCCGCAGCGTCTCCTCGAGCGCCGTGCGGCTCTGGAAGGGGCTGGTCTCCTTCAACGCCCGCTGCTGGCTCGTGCCGAGTTTCTGCGGCAGGGCCTCGGCCTCGACGAGGGCCCGCATGTAGGCGCTCTGCCGGGCCCGGGGCACCCAGACGCGGCCCTCCTCGGTGCGGTGGTCGGTGAGCTGCGCCCGGTCGAGCGCGGCCTCCACGGGCGCGAGCTCGGAGTACGACAGCACGACGCCCGGCAGCAGCTCGACCTCGTCGGCGAGCGGCCGGTCACGGAGCAGCCAGACCGACCAGCCGATCGACGCGGCGACGATCCCGCAGGCGATCACCTGGGCGGCGTTGATCCGGGGCAGCGGTTCGCGGTCACGGGATGCGGACATGCGGGTCTCGCGGTCGGGACGGGGTCAGGCGGCAAGGCTGCGGCCACGCCGCCGCGGGATCCGCAGCGTCACGGCCGTGCCCCCGTCGGGGCAGGCGGCGAGGGACAGGCCCCAACCGGCCCGGTCGACGAGCGGCCGCAGGTCCGCGACCGCCGCCTGCTGGCGGGCGGCGTCGGCGGCCGAATCGGCCACCTCGATCTCGAGCGCGTCGCCGGTGTCGATCGTCGTCACGACCACCTCCGACAGCCGCGGGCACTCGCCCCGCGGGGCGGGGGCGGCCGCCGCCGCGCAGGCGGCGTCGAGCAGCCGACCGAGCGGGCCGGCGAGGGCCGCGGGCTCGGCGTCCGGGGCGTGGGCGACGTCCACGTCGAGGCTCACCGTGACGCCCGCCGGACCGCGGTCGCGGGCGGCGGCGGCGAGGCGGACGACCGCGTCGCGAAAGACGGACGTGTCCCGCGGACCGCGGGCGTGCGGACGCAGGGGGATGATCCGGGGCTCCGCGTCCGGGGACGGGTGCTCGGTCGGTGCCATGGGAATCCTTTCCCGTCGGTGGTGGTGATGGAGGCCGCGCTCAGAGCGGGCAGTGGGACTCGATCGCCGGCGTCGGTCCGCAGATCTCGTCCATGAGCCAGCGGTTGACGTCGGCGAGGACGGCCCGGGAGAGGTCCCGGCCGCCCGGATAGATTCGCACCGCCAGCATCGCGCCGGCGGCGTGGAACAGCCGCAGCGTGCGGTCGGTCTGCGGCGCGGCGGCGACGGCCGCGTCGGCCTGGCAGCAGAGCAGCATCGGCAGGCGGCGGACGGCGTGGAGCCGCACGAACGACGTCTCGTCGAGCGGGAAGCCGCCGCCGATCGACACGACGCCGGCGAAGGCTTCGGCGTGCCGGCAGGCGATCCGGAAGGCGTCGGTGCCACGGGTGCCGCGGCCCACGAGGAAGATGCGGTCGGGATGGATGCTGGCCCGGTCGCGGGCGGCGTCGATCGCCTGCCAGGCCGAATCTTCGATGTCGACGGCACGGTCGGGCCGCGGTTGCACGGCGACGAAGTTCCGCAGGCTCGTGCGGGTCATGACGCGGCCGAGGTCGAAGCCCTCGTCGTCCGCCAGCCACACGAGCAGCGGGTAGTCGTAGCCCGGCTCGTAGCCCTGCGGCATGAACAGGCTGGCCGCCGGGATGCTGCCGGGCACGAGGGGCGGCGTGGTGCGGGCGGCCCGGGTGCGGCCGGAGAGACGCTGGGACTTGCGGCCGGGCATGCGATACCTCGCGGCGGATGGCTGCCGCTGCCCGGGAAAATCCCGGAGCGGACGCGGGTTTGTAACCCGCGCCCCCGCGCCGGGCAACGCCAGACGGCCGCGCCGCGCTCGCCCCGTCGGCCCGCGGTGGCAGGCCGGGCAAGCGGGGCAAGCGCGGCCGGGGCTCACGCCGTGGCGGTGAGCCTGTCCATGGCCGCGACGAGTTCCTTGACGGCCGCGATGCTCTTGTCGAGGGCGGCCCGCTCCGCGGCCTCGAGCCCGATCTCGACGATCCGCTCCACGCCGCCGGCGCCGAGCACGACCGGCACGCCGACGAAGTAGCCGCCGACGCCGTACTCCTTGTCGCAGTAGGCGGCACAGGGCACGAGCCGCTTCTTGTCGCGGACCACGGCCTCGACCATCTGCGCCGTCGCCGCAGCCGGGGCGTAGTAGGCGCTACCCGTCTTGAGGAGGCCGACGATCTCGGCTCCCCCGTTGCGGGCCCGATCGACGATCGCCGCCAGCCGCTCGGGCTTGACGAACTGCGTCACCGGGATGCCGCCCACGCTCGTGCACGAGGGGACCGGCACCATCGTGTCACCGTGGCCGCCGAGGAGCATCGCGGAGATGTCCTCCACGCTGACGCCCAGCTCCATCGCGAGGAACGCGCGGTAGCGGGCGGTGTCGAGGATGCCGGCCTGGCCGATGACGCGGGCGGCCGGAAAGCCAGTCACCTGGAAGGTCCGCTGCACCATGGCGTCGAGCGGGTTGGAGACCACGATCACGACCGCCTGCGGGCTCGTGTCGCGGATCTTCGCGGCCACATCGCCCACGATCCGGGCGTTGGTGGAGAGCAGGTCGTCGCGGCTCATGCCCGGCTTCCGCGCGATGCCGGCCGTGACGACGACGACGTCGCTCCCGGCCGTGCCGGCCCAGTCGGTCGTGCCGGTGATCCGCGCGTCGAAGCCCATGATCGGCGACGCTTGGAAGAGGTCGAGGGCCTTGCCGGCGGGCATGCCCTCGGTGGCGGGGATGTCGAGGAGGACGACGTCGCCGAGTTCGGCGGCGGCGCACCAGTGGGCCGTGGTGGCGCCGACATTGCCGGCGCCGATGATGGAGATCTTGGCTCGTCGCATGGTGGGAATCCTGAGGGGAAAACTGGCGGGTTCGGGGCGGCCATCAGAAGC
>JBIIDT010000024.1:0-35078 GCA_044238145.1 Pirellulales bacterium
TCGATTCGACGATTACCAACCAGCGGAGAGGGCGGGATTCGAACCCGCGGTCCAGCTTTTGACCGGACACGTCTTTAGCAAAGACGCGCATTCGACCGCTCTGCCACCTCTCCGAAGCCGCGAAATCGACGTGGACTCGCGGCCCGCTCGAACGGTCTATTCTGGACCGCGGGATGCCGTCCCGCAAGGAGGCCTTCCGTGCGTGCCGCCGCGATCCACCTCGCCAGCGCCCTCGTCGTCGCCGTGGCCTGCCCTGGCGATGCCGCGGAGATGCTCTCCGCGGCCCACGCGAGCATCCGCGCCGCGGACGCGGGCCGCCACGTCGCGACGCTCGCCGACGACGCCTTCGAGGGCCGCGAAGGGGGCACCCGGGGCGGCCGGGCGGCCGCCGGCTACATCGTCGAGGAGATCGACAAGATCCGTGCGGCCGCCCCCGATCTCGTTCCGGCCGGGGACGACGGCTCCTGCCTCCAGCCGTTCGGCGCCATGCGCAACATCCTCGTGCTCCTGCCCGGGAGCGACCCGACGGTGGCCGATGAACTCGTCGTCGTGGGAGCCCATTACGACCACGTCGGCTACGGCAACGCCCAGAACAGCTATGGCCCCTTCGGCTTCGTGCACAACGGGGCCGACGACAATGCCTCGGGCGTGGCGGGACTGCTGGAAATGATGGAGGCCCTGCCGCGGCTGCCGCAGCGGCCCCGGCGGCCGATCCTGTTCGCCTTCTGGGACGGCGAGGAGAAAGGGCTGCTCGGCTCCCACCACTTCCTTCGCGTCCGGCCGGCCGCGGTGGCCGGGAAAAAGATCGTCTTCTCGGTCAACCTCGACATGATCGGCCGGCTGCGCGGGGGCCGGCTGGAGATCTACGGGGCACGGACCGCGGCCGGCCTGCGGTCGGCCGTCGTGCTCGCGAACAATGCGCCCGACAACGCCGCCGGCCTCGAACTCGCCTTCGACTGGGAGATCGAGGACGACTCCGACCACTATCCATTCATCGCCGCGCGGATCCCGACGGTGATGTTCCACACCGGCCTCCATGACCAGTACCACCGGCCCGCCGACGACGCGCACCTCGTGAACCTCGACGGCATCGAGCCCGTCGTTCGCCTGGCGCTCGGCTTCGTCACCGCGATCGCCACCGACCCCGGCCCGCCGCGGCCGTTCCGCCCCGAGTGCCGCGTCGAGTCCAACGCCACGCGACGCCGGCTCGAGGCGGTGATCCAGGACACCGGCGGCGACCGCGGCCGGTGGGGCATCGGCACCCGCGAGGACGGCGGCGACAAGACGGCGCCGGTCGTGGTGCGGATCGCGGCCGGCTCGCCGGCCCAGGCCGGCGGGCTCGTGCCCGGCGACCGCATCGTGGCCATCGACGGCACCCCGGTCGCCGATCAGGCTGACATGGTCGGCCGGCTGGGAGCCGCCGGGGATCAGGTCGTGATCGACGCCGACCGCCGCGGCCGCTTCGTGCAGGTCAGGCTGCAGACCCGCTGACGCGGTGCGCCAGAAAGCGGCGAAGGCCGTGGCCCCTTGGGGGCCCGGCCTTCGAAAAAGCGTCACGGGCGAATGCCGGAGGACGGACGTCAAGCGGCGACGTCAGTCGTCGTCGTCCTCTTCCTCTTCCTCTTCCTCGTCGTCATCCTCCCAATCCTCGTCGTCGTCCTCCCAATCTTCGTCCTCTTCCTCTTCCTCGTCGTCTTCCTCCTCCTCGTCCTCGTCTTCCTCGTCGTCGACCTCTTCCCATTCCTCGTCATCGAGGTCTTCTTCCTCTTCCTCTTCCTCTTCCTCGAGGTCTTCCTCGTCGTCGTCCTCGTCTTCCTCGTCGTCGTCGAAGTCGTCGTCATCGTCGTCCTCGCTCCGGACAACGACGGACTTACCGGGAAGGACGGCGGCGAAGAGATCCTCCGCGGCCAGGAGTTCCGGCATCTCGTTCCAGGAGAACACTTCGGCGGTCGACACGTCGTCCTGCCGTCTGCCACTCTCGACGATCGTCACGGGGAAAACCTCCTGGAGTCTCTGGGAGCCAAAACCTCGGCCAAAATCTGTACCCGATCGGAGCATCATCGTCCAATCAGGCCGCGGAAAAAAACCTTTCGTGCAACCGCCGCCGGCCGGGGAAGCCGCGGACGTCGGCAGAAAGTGTGGTGTGGGCCGCGGCACGCTGCAAGCGGCGGGAATGCCGATTCAGGCCTCCGGTTCGTCCGGGGACGGGTCGCCGGCGGTTGAATCCGCCCCGGGGAGCGATTCCAGGGGCGGCAGGTCCTCGAGCCGCGGCAGCCCGAAGGCCGCCAAAAACCGCCGTGTGGTCACGTAGACGTTCGGCCGTCCGAGGTCCTCCGCCCGCCCCCCGACCGCCACGAAATCCCGCTCCAGCAGCTGGCGGAGCATCTCCTCGCTCCCCACGCCCCGGATCGCCTCGATCTCGGCCCGGGTGGTCGGCTGGCGGTAGGCGACGATGGCCAGCGTCTCCAAGGCGGCGGGGGAGAGCCGGCTGCTTCCCGCCGTATCCTGGAGCCGCCGCACCCAGGGGCCGAACGGGGCCCGCGTCAGCATCTGGAAGCCGCCGGCGATCTGCTCGACGCGAAACGCCGAGCCGGCCGCATCCTGCAGGCGGCGGAGTTCGCGGATCAGCGACCGGGCGCGGGTGCCGTCGTCCAGCCGGGCCAGTTTGGCCAGCCGCCGCGTCGTGAGCGGCTCGCGCGCCAGGAACAGGGCCGCCTCGAGCCGCGCGATCTCCTCGGAGCGGCGGTGCAGCCCCGACGCGATCCGCGGCGCGCGGATGGCCGCGGCGGCGGTCCCCGCGACGATCCCCCGTCGCCGGGCAGTGCCGGCGAAGTGAGGCCAGGCCCCCTGCACGCGGGCAAGTGCGAGGGCGAGCCCGGTCGGTGCGAACTGACTGTGCCGCATGGGAGACAGTGTAGAGAACGGCCGTCAGCGGGTGACGGCCGGCGACCGGGCCGCGGTTCGTCGCCGCCAGGCCTCGACCTCGGAACGCAGCGTCTCCAAGGCCACCGTCGGCTCCGGGCCGACCGCCTGGAACAGCCGCTGCAACTGGCCGCTGGCGTCAGCCGCCACGCGGCAGCTTGCCAGGAGTGTGCCACTTCCGCCCGGCAGCGGCTGGCATTCGATGGCGGTGGCGCCCAGTTCGAGCAGTCGGTCCTCGATCGCGCGGCGGCCGGAGGCCGGCACCGCCATCGTGGCCGGCACGGTCGCCGGTGGCAGGGGAGCGGCAGCCGTGGCGGCTGCGGCTGCGACGGGCGACGAGGGCGGCGCGTCCGCCGCCTGGCCGGCGGTCGTGGGGCTGGCCGGCGACGGGATGGCCGGCGACGGGATGGCCGGCGTCGCCTTGGTGGACCGTGGCGGCTGCCGGCCCGAGACGAACTGCCGAATCGCGGCCGCCACCTCCGGCGGCACGTGATGGGAAAACATCGCCAGCGCCGGGACGACGACCATGCACACGACGAGCAACAGCGATCGCACTCTCATGGGGGGCGGAGGGTACTGATCGCCACCGCGCCGGGCAACCCGGAAACACCCGCCTTACACGGGCTTCAATCGCCGTCCGAGCCGCCGATCACCCGCCGCGGCGCGGCCCCGTCCGACGGCGTCGCCGGATCGAAGTGGACGATCCCCGGCGCGACCTCGATCGCCGTCGTGCGGTGGCCCTCGGCGAGCGTGTCGCGAACCGCCACGTCGACGAGCGCTTGCTCGAGCTGCGGCCGCAGCCGCGCGAGCGTCAACTGGCCGGGCCGGTTGTCGGTGACCCGCAGCAGGTGGATGCCCGAGGGCGTGGCGAACGGCTGGGAGACGTCCCCCTTCGCGAGGGCGAAGGCCTGCCGGCCGAACTCTTCGTGGGCGACGCCCCGCCGCGGAATGAAGCCGACGTCGCCCTCCCGTCGCCGGCTCGGACCGGCGGAATGAAGCCGCGCGGCCTCCGCGAACGTGAGTTCCCCCTGCAGGATGCGGCTGCGGATCTCCTTGGCGCGGTCGAGGCATTCGTTCACGGCCTGCTCCCCGCGGCCGATGTCGGGCCGGAGCACGATGTGACTGACTCGCACGAGCGTGCCGTCGAACTCGCGGCGGTTGTTCTCGAAGTGGGCGGCGACCACGTCGGGAGTCACCCGCGAGGCCAGGAACTGCCTGATGACCAGTTCGGCCGCGATCTGCTGCCGCAGGCCGGCCTCGTCGCGGCCGATGCGGGCCAGGAACTCCTCGAACGTGGCGCCTCGCGTCGCGATGTCCTTCTTGATCCGCTCCACCTGCGCGGCCACCGCGGCGGAATCGACCACGACCCCCGCCCGCGCGGCCGCCTGCCGGAGGAGCATGTCGTTGACGAGCTGCTCGAGGACGGCCGCCTCGGCCTGCCGCCGCTGTGGGCCCTCCGGAATCGCGGTCGCCTGGGCCCGCTCGAGGGCGGCGGCCAGCTGGTCGCGGCTGATGGTGTCGCCACCCACGCGAGCGACCACCTCCGCGGCGGCATCGGCGGCGGCGCCGGCCTTCGGCAGGCCGAGCGGGCCGGCGGCCGCCGCGATCATCGCGACGATGCACGGCAGGCGGTTCGGCGTGGGCATGGGAGGACCGCCGGGGACGCGCCGCGGCCGCACCGGATGCGGTGCCGCCACGACCCGCTCAACCTACCCGTGTCCCCTCCTGATACAACAGTCCACACGGGAATCGCCCGGCAGCCATGTCCAAGATCGTCATCAGCCTGTGCGGGGAAGGCCGCGGCCACGCGACGCGGATCGCCACGCTCGTCGAGCGGCTCGACGACGAGCACGAGATCCTCGTCTTCACGTCGGACGACGCCTTCGCGTTCCTGTCACACCGGTTCGCGGCGGGCCAGCCGCGGGTTCGCGTCGCCGAGATTCCGGGGATCGTCTTCCAGTACACCGGCGGCCGGCTCGACGTCATGAAGTCGATCGCCGCCGGCCTCGACTACCAGGCCCGCCAACTCGGGCCGCTCGTCGACCGGATGATGGGCGAGCTCGAGTCCTTCGGGGCCGATGTGGCGGTCGTCGACTTCGAGCCAGCGCTGCCCCGGGCCGCCGGCCGGATGGGGATCCCGCTGGTGAGCGTGGACCACCAGCATTTTCTGCTCGCCTACGACCTCGACGCCCTCCCCTGGACGCTGCAGTGGAACGCGTGGTTCATGAGCCGCGCCGTCTGGCTGTACGTCGCCGAGGCCGCCGACACGGTCGTCTCGGCCTTCTTCCGGCCGCCGCTGCGGCGCGGCTGGGAGCACGTGGTGCAGGTCGGCCCGCTGTTGCGCCGGGAGGTCCTGGCCGCTGAGCCCCACGACGACGGGTTCATCGTCAGCTACCTGCGGCGCCACACGCCCTTCTCGGCGATCGAAGCCCTGGCCGACTGCGGCCTGCCCGTGCGGGTGTACGGCCTCGGCCACCGCGAGCCCGCGGGCCACGTGTCGTTCCACGCGATCGACGAGCGGCGGTTCGTGGACGACCTGGCCGGATGCCGCGCCGTGGTCGCCGCCGCCGGCAACCAGCTCATCGGCGAGGCCCTGCACCTCGGCAAGCCGATGCTGCTCCTCCCCGAGAAGGCCCACGCCGAGCAGCTGATGAACAGCCACTTCCTCGCCGCCATGGGCTGCGGCGGCTTCACGCCGCTGGAGGAGGTGACCCGCGACCGCGTCCGCTCGTTCGTGGACGAGGCGTCCCGGTTCGCCCCGGCGCTGGCCGCCGTGGCCGGCCGGATGGACGGCACGCCCGACGTGCTGCGGGTGATCACGCATCGCCTGGCCGCCCGCACGGCCGCACCCGCCTGACCGCAGAGTCGCAACGCCGGCCGCGAAGGTGTGGGTGGTGTAATCCGGACGGTCGGTCGCTCAGCATCCTGTCAGGGCTCGATCTCGTCGGGTTCCGCCAACACCTCGCCGAGTAGCGGCCCGAGGCCGAGCGCGGCCGCCGACCGCTCCACGATCGCCCGCTCGTCGGCGGCGGCCCGCGCCAGGAGGTGCCGCAGGTCGCGCCGGCTTTTGTGGCTTCCCTTCGACGCCCAGACGAGTTTGGAAAGTGCCGCGTCGGGGCGCGAGGCGATCGGCAATGCGAGATCCGCGAACACGTCGGCCATGACCGAGCGCTCGAGTTCGCCGGGGATCAATTCCCGTGGATAGAGATCGACCTTCAGCGATTCGGCGAGATCGAAGAGCCGGAACATGCCGCGGTCTACCACGGCCCGCCGCACGCTTTCCGGTTCCACCAGAAAGCCGGCGGCCTCGACCGCGGTCAGGAAACCGGCCAGGCCGGCCTCCAGCGGCACGGGATCGACGACCACGTCCACGTCCTGCGTCATCCGCGGCTCGCCGTAAGCGATCGACGTCACGCCGCCGGTGAGGTGAAAGCGGATGCCCCGCTCGGTGAGGATGGCGGCGAGCCTGCCCAGCGTGTGCCGGAACGTTTCAGTCGGAAACATCGCCGCGCACTTTCGCGAGCTGTCGCTCGATGATCCGCCGCGCCCCGGGCTCCGCGCCGTAGAGTCGCAGAGCGACTTCCCAGCGGAGCTGCTCCGGACCCATGGCCCCGCGTTCGGCGACGATCTGCCGGGCGACGAAGCCCCGGGTCCAGTCGAACATGGCGAGCGACCGGGCGATCTTCTCGCGGGGCGTGAGCCGGTCGATACCTGCGCGATGGTGGGCGGCGATCATGGAAGGGTGCTCGCGGGCGGCGTGGCAACGAGTCCAGTATGCGGGGCGCATTCCCGGCTACGCAATCAGTTTCATTCCGCCCGGCCCCGGCCGCCTGTCACCGCAGCCGGTCGACGATCGCGGGCATGATGGCCCGCATCGCCCGGGCCCGGTGGCTGATCACCGCCTTCACCGCCGGCGCCAGTTCGCCGAACGTGCGGTGGTACTCCGGCACGATGAACAGCGGGTCGTAGCCGAAGCCGCCGGCCCCCTGCCGCGCCTCCGCGATCAGCCCGCGGCACTCCCCCTGCGACACGGCCACGATCGCGCCGGTCGGATCGGCGAGGGCCGCATGGCAGGCGTAGTGGGCGGTTCGCTCGTGGCGCGGACGGCCCGCGAGCCGCTCGAGCAACAACGCGTTGTTGCGGTCGTCGTTGCTGCCGGTGGCGCCCGGCGGCACGGGCCCCGAGAACCGTGCCGAGTAGATGCCCGGCGCCCCGCCCAGGGCATCCACCACCAGGCCGCTGTCCTCGGCGAGCACCCAGGCCTCGAGAGCCGCCGCCTGCTGGCCCGCCTTGAGGGCCGCGTTCGCCGCGAACGTGTCGCCCGTCTCGTCGACGTCCACGGCCCCGGCGAGGCCACGCAGCGAGCGGCAGGGGATGCCGAAGGGGGCGAGCAGCTCGACGAGTTCGCGGAGCTTGCCCTCGTTGGTGGTGCCGAGGACGAGCGTGGCCGGTGCGGTCATGGCGGCGCCGTCACCGCCGCCGGGCCGGCTTCCGCGGCACTTCGATCGGCTTCGGATCGATGTCGAGGAAGATGCCGTCGAAGCTGCGGGGCTCGATCACGCCCTGGGCCAGCTTGGCCGGGTTCGGCCCCAGGCCGGCGACGATCCGCGCGATCTCGGGGTTCACGGCCGCCTTGCCGTCGGCCTGCTGCACGGCCAATTGCTCGATGCCGCCCACGCACACGATGCTCGACTCGCGGTCGTGGAACTCCCAGGCCTGCCAGCCGGCACGCCGCAGGGACTCGGTGAGCCGGTGGGCCTTGTCGGCGGCCTCGACGAGCCGGCTCTCGCCCGGCAGGCCGCGGAGCTGAGGATCCTGCCAGCCCTGGCCGCGCATCGCGCCGATGAGCTTCTTGACGTCGACCAGGCCGCCGCTCGTCGGGGCCGACGCGGCCGCGTCGGCGGCGCCGCCGATGATGCCCGATCCGGTGAACGTCGCCACGCGGACGCTGTACCGTGCCGGGCAGTCGAGCAGGCCGTGGGTCACGTCGGCGTTCATCTCCTCCACGAAGGCGTCGACCTCATGGCGGTTGAAGTAGTCGGCGGGGAGCAGCGGGTTGGGGATCAGGATGGCGGCGTGCATGGGAGGCTTCGACCCGGCCGCCGCCAGGTGCTGCTGGTTGGCCTGGAGAAACTCCGAGACCAGCCCCCCCTTGGCGTCCGCCCCGCCGAGCGCCGCCGGCCGCAGGCCCTTGACCTTCTGCAGCGCCTTCTGTGCCCGGGCGTCTTCGCACGACGCGAAATCGCCGACGAGCACGGCCACCTCGAGCACCTGCGCGGCGTTGGCGTAGCGCATCGTCTTCGGGCTGCCGTCGGGGTTGAAGCCGACGCCCTTCTGCCGGCCGGTGTAGTCGAACGACTTCTCGTGCGTGTAGGCCTGCAGCCGGTGCCGCGACCGCAGTTCCTGCACGAGCGCGCGGGCGTCCTCGCGGGCCCCCGCGCCGCGGAAGGTGGTGGCGAGCACGAGCCAGGGACCGTCCTTCTCCGCCAGCGGGAACATCTGCTTCGCATCGACCTCCGCCTGCGAGAACCAGGACGCGGGCAGCCAGCCGCTCTGGCCGTGGGCCGCTCCACCGGCGAACCCGGCGCAGAGGACGGTCAGCAGGGCCGGCAGGCCGCCGCGGCGGGGGACGGGACGCTTCACGATCCGGACTCCTCCTCGGGAACGTGCCGCACGGGCGGCGAAGGCGGGGGGAAGGTAGCAATGCCGCCCCCGCGATGCCAGACTGAACCGGCCCCGGAAAACGGGGCACTTCCGGCGGGATGCACAGGGGCCACGATGACGCGTGCGGTTGGCTGGCGGCCCTCGGTGACGCTCGTGGTCGGCCTGCTGCTCCTGGCCGCGGCGATGGCCGGCCCACCGTGGGCGTTCCTCGAATGGCGCGAGCGGCGGCTCGCCGCGCTCTCGACCCCGCAGGCTCAGGCCGACTGGGACGCGTTTCGCGAACGCATGCGGCGCGAGTCGGGCCGCGACGGGCCGGTGCAGCGGAAGGTGCCCAAGAGCCCGGAGCCGCCCGAGCGGGTCTGGCTCCGCGACTACTGGAGGCTGGCCATCACGGCCTGGGTCGTGTTCGTCGGCCTGCTGGCGACCTTCCTGGCGGTGCTCGTCCGCGGCGCCGCCCGCTCAGCGGCCGAGGATGGCCCGCGCCGTGGCCGCCACCACCAGAAACAGGACGAGCGTGATGCCCAGGACGCCGACGAAGGAAAACACGCGACAAACCCTGCGGGGGAACCGTCGGGGGCCCGCGCGGACCCGCCTGACGCCCGGGGATCGTAGACGCAGGGCCGGCGGCGAACAAGGCGACTCGCGGGCCGCCGCTCAGGTCCGGCGGAACAGATCCTCGGGCACCGGGCAGCGTCCCGTGCGGCCCAGTTCGTCGAGCGTGCGGCGTTGGCCGACCGTGTGCCAGGGCGTGACGTCGGCCAACTCCGGCATGATCTCCAGGACCTGGTCGACGAGCATCTGCACGATCCGTCCCAGCGGCGAGCCGGCGGTCCGCTCGCGGAGCGCGGCGGCCGTCTTCATCAGCTTCACCATCCGCGACCGCTCCAGCACCGGGCCCGAGAGCTGACCGTCGCCCTCGACGAGCAGTTCGGCCACGGGCACCTCGAGCACCTGCTGCCAGCGGTGCAGTTCGGAGATCCGCAGGTCGCAGTCGGCCTGCTCCTGGCGGCGGACCACGGCCATCGCGACGCCCAGGCGCCGGGCCACGTTGCGGAGCGTCACACCCTGCTGCCGACGCACGTCCGCGATGCGATGCAGCGCGGGCCGCACCGCATCGCCGCGGCACGACGGACGGCCGCACGCCTCGGCCTCGGCGCGGCTGACGTCGGAGTATTCGGTGTCGGCGAGCGCCAGCGGGTCGCGGAACCCGTCGTCGTCGTCCTCGAATCCGTCTTCCTCGAGGTTCCGGGTGCAGTGAACGGTCGCCATGACTGATTCTCCGCTTCACCAGGGCATCGTGCCGCGATCGTGTCGCGGTGCATGCCTGTACGCAGCCCGGCGGCGACCCGTTCGGAACCGGGCCAAAATTTTTCCGGGACTGCACCGGGGCGGTCGTGGAAGCCACAATGACGGGCCCGCCACCGCCCTCCAGGAGGCACGCCGTGCCCAGCCCCCCGCACATCCCCACCCCGCCCGGCCCCGACCTCCTCCGCGACCGGGCGGCCTGGGTCGCCCTGCCGGCCCGGTCGTGCCTGATCGTCCGCGGCCGGGATGCGGTGACCTTCGTCGACCACTTCACCACGGCCGCCGTCACGCGACTCGAGCCCGGCGGCGGCTGCGAGGCGTTCTTCACCGACGCGCGGGGCTGGGTCATCGCATTGACGACGATCCTGCGGACCGACACGGGACTCACGATCGACGCCGGCGCGGGCCTCGCGACCCGCCTGCGGGAGCACCTCGAGCACTACCACATCCGCGAGGACGTCGAGTTCGTCGACGCGTCGGCCGACCGCGCGGGCTTCCTGGTCGCCGGCCCGCAGGCGGCCGGTTGGCTCGCTTCCCGCGTCGAGGGAGGCCTGCCGGCCCGGCCGCTCGGCCACGCGCGGGTGACGCTCGGCGATCTTGAGGCCGACGTGGCGCAGTTGCCGTGGTGCGGCCCCAACGGGTTCTTCGTCGCCGTCGCGGCGGATGCCGGCGACCGCCTCGCGGCCTGGTTCACCGCCGCGGGACTGCCTCGCGCCGACGCGGCCGCCGCCGAAAGCCTGCGGATCGAGGCGGGCTGGCCCGAGGCGGTCGACATCCCCGACAAGGCGCTGCCGCAGGAACTCGGCCGCGACGCGCAGGCGATCTCGTTCACCAAGGGCTGTTACCTCGGGCAGGAGACCGTGGCGCGGATCGACGCGCTCGGCCACGTCAACCGACGGCTCGTCGGTCTGGCGACCGCCCGCGCGGCGACGCCGGGCACGGTCGTCAGCGGCGGGGGCGAGCCGGTCGCGGAGGTGACGTCGGCCTGCTTCTCGCCCCGGCTGGGCGCGGGGCTCGCCCTGGCGGTCGTGCCCCTGAAGGCGGCCGCGGCCGGCGGGCTCGACGTCGCGGGCGCCGCGGCGCGGGTCGTGCCTCTGCCTCTGCCGGCACCGCCGGCCGACCCGCCCGCCGAGGTGCTGTTCACGGCCCGGCGGTTCCATGTCGTGCGCGTCCCGCAGCCGTGCAACGACGGCACGGTGGCGTCGCGCGAGGTGGTGGTCCATCCGGGCAGCGTCGTCGTCGTGCCCCTGGTGACGCCCGACGAGGTGTGCCTCGTCGAGGTGGTGCGGGTGGCCGTGCAGGCGACGCTCCTCGAACTGCCCGCCGGCACGCTCGACCGCGAGGAGTCGCTGGCCGCGGCGGCCGCCCGCGAACTGGCCGAGGAGACCGGCTACCGGGCCGGACGGATCGAGCCGGCCGGGTCGTTCTGGATGTCGCCGGGCATCCTCCGCGAGCGGATGCACCTCTTCGTGGCCCACGACCTCGTTCCCGGCCCGCAGGCCCTCGAGCCGGGCGAGCAGATCCGCACCCGGCTCGTGCCCTGGGGCGAGGCGGTCGCGATGTGCCGCGACGGCCGCATCGAGGACGCCAAGACGATCGCCGGCATCCTCCTCGTCGAGGCCAGGCGGCGGGCCTGATCGGACGCGACGCGGTCAGGCGTCGGCCGTGGGGCCCGTGCCGGCGTCGCGGTCGAGCAGGAACAGGACGCCGCCGACGAGCCCGGTGACGATGCCCGCCAGCCCCCAGAGGAGCGCGACGGCCACGGCCTTGTCCGTCGGCACGCCCTGCTCGCCGAGCAGGAACTCCATCGCGTTCTCCCGCATCCCGAAGCCGCCGATGCTCACCGGCAGCACCATCAGCAGGGCGACGAGCGGCACGACCGAGAACCAGACCGCCAGCGGCAGTTCGACCTGCAGCGTCCGGGCCATGAGCGCCACCACAACCGCGCCGCCGATCTGCACGACGAAGCTCCAGGCCACGGCCTGCACGATGAGCAGGGGCCGCTGCTGGTAGGGCAGCAGCTGGGCGAGCAGCGACCGCGCCGGGTGCGGGTCGGGCAGGACGGCGAGCAGCCGGTCGATGGAACGCAGACCGAGCCAGAAGGCGACGAGCACTGCCGCGAGCAGGCCCGCGCCGACGGCGAGCGTGCCCGCGAAGCCCATGCGATGCTTCGTCACCGCCAGGGCGGTGCCCGCCAGCACGCCGAGCGCCGCGAGGCCCGTCAGCCGGTCGGCGAGCACCGAGCAGCCGGCGAGCAGTCGGCGCGGCGTCGTGTCGCCGACGCGGTAGGCCTTGATGACGTCGCCGCCGATCGACGACGGCAGGCAGAGGCTGAAGAACATGCCCTCGAAGAACCGCCAGATGAAGAATCGCCGCGGCCGGTCGAAGCCCAGCGGCCGCGCCAGCGCCGCCCAGCGGACGCCCGCCACGACCTGCACCGCCACGCTCGCGGCGAGCGCCGCCAGCCACCAGCCCCAGTTCGCGTCGCGGAGGTGCTGCCGAAGGTCCGACCACTCGACGTCGCGGACCGCGTAGGCCATCAGGGCCACGGTGACCACCAGCCGCAGCACGAGGCTCAGCCACGGCGGCAGCCGCCGCCGCGGGGCGGGCGAGTCGGCGGCGGGGGGCGGTTCCATGCGCGGCGGCCTAGGTTCCCGGGAAAACCGCGGTACCCTACACGAAAACCCTTCCGCGATCCCAGCCGACATGCCGCTCGCTCCGCCTTCGTCCTGGCAGGTCGTCTTTCCGTGGGCCGAGACGGCCGTGATCGGCTTCGCCTTCGTCTGGGGGGCGATGCTCGGCAGTTTCCTCAACGTGGTCGTCCACCGCCTGCCGCGCGGGGAGTCGGTCGTCCGCGGCCGCTCCCGCTGCCCGCGGTGCGGCGCGGCGGTGCGGCCGCGGGACAACGTCCCGGTGCTCGGCTGGCTGCTCCTCCGCGGCCGCTGCCGCGACTGTGCGGCGCCGATCGCGGCACGCTACCCGCTCGTCGAGGCCGCCTGCGGGCTGATCGTGGCCGCGTTGGCCGCCGTCGATCTCGTGTGGGGCGGGGTCGATCGCATGCTCCTCCACGGCGAGTGGCTGCCGTGGGCCCGGTTCGCCCTGCACACGACCGCGGCGCTAGTGGCCGTGGCCTGGTGGCTGCTCGCGGCCGCGGGCACCGGGTGTCCGTCGTGGCTGCCGCCCCTCGCGGCCGCGGCCGGGATCCTCGCGGTGGCGGTGCCGTCCCTGCAGCCGACGGGCGTGCTGCCGGACGGCACCGGGTGGCCCCAGGGGCAGCCGCGGCTCGCGGCCGGCGTGGCCTGGTTGGCCGGAATCATCGCGGGCGGCGTCGCGCGGGCGGCGATCGGGAGGGAGGGCGGCGGGCCGCTGCCGCTGCTCGGGGCGGTGTTCGGCTGGCAGGCTGTGACGGTCGTGGCGGCGGTGATGGGAATCGTCCGCCGGGGCGGGCGATCGGCCGGCACGGCGCCGCCCGCGGGCGATTGACCGGGTGCGGGAAATTGGTCTTCCGCGCGGGTATGATGCGTGGAGGGAGTCGCAGGGACCTTCTTCCGCATGGCACAGGCAGTCCATTCCATCGTGTCACCGGGCCGTCCCGCGGCGCGGCCGGCGGAACCACCGCAGCCCGATCCGCTCGACGAGCCGTTTTTCGCGGGCTGTCGGCGCCGCGCCATCGGTCTCATGGCCGACCTGCGGGATCCCGAGCAGACCCTCGGCTGGGGGATGATCGGCGGACTCACGGCGCTGCTCTTCTACAGCTACTGGCCGCGGCTCTCGGACCTGCCGTCGTTCTGGGAGAATCCGCAGTACTCCCATGGCTGGATCGTGCCGCTGTTCGCCGTCGGGCTCCTCTTCTGGTGGCGTCAGCCGATCGGCAGGGTCACGCTCGCCGAGCGGCTGGCCGGGCTCGGCCTGCTCGTCGCCTGCTTCGCCCTCCGGCTGTGGTGCGCCAGCTACCGGATCGTGACGATCGACATGTACACGTTCGTGCCGGCGCTGGCGGGCGTGTTTCTCATGGCCGGCGGCTGGAAGACCTTCCGCTGGGCCTGGGCACCGATCGCGTTCCTGATCTTCATGTATCCGCTGCCGGACGAGGCCACCCGCTACATCCTCGGTCCGCTGCAGATCCTGGCCACGATGGCCAGCACGTTCGCCCTGCAGACGCTGGGCTTCGACGCCTACCGCGAAGGCAACGTGATCATCCTCGGCGATCGCCACCTCAACGTGGTCGACGCCTGCAGCGGCTTGCGGATGCTCACGATCTTCGTCGCGCTCTCGGTGGCCCTCGTGCTGCTCGGCGGCCGCGAATGGTGGGAGAACGCGGTCGTCATCGCCAGCGCCGTGCCAATCGCCCTGATCGTCAACGCGATCCGCATCACGGTCACCGGCGTCATGTACACGATCGACGCGGAGTTGGCCGACAAGATCTTTCACGACTGGGCCGGCTACTTCATGATGCCGCTGGCCCTCGGCATGCTGTTCGTCGAGCAGCAGATCATGTCCTGCCTGGTGGTCACGGAGGAGGCGGCCCCGGCCGTCGTGACGGCGGGCCGGAGCCCGGTTCCACCGGCGAATTCGCCGGTTCGGCAGCCGGCCAAGGCCGGCGGATTCCCCTCCCTCGCCCGGCCGGGAACCGTCGAAAAAATAGGCTAAACTTGAGGATGCTCCGGGCAGGATCGATCCGGAACCCTGCCGAGTGCGTAAGGACGCGAACAACCGCGGTGATATGAGCGAGACGCATCCGGCACCCGAGAGCAGTCAGCAGGCGACCGTCGCGGCCCCGCCCGCGGCCGGGGGCATGCTCGCCCCGATCCGCGACACCGGCCTGGCCCCGGTGCAGCCGCAGTACCTTCCGCCCGCCTTCGGGCCGATGGCCGACCCGCTGGCGGGGGGCATCGACTACCGGCGGGCCTGGCACGCCTTCCGCCGCCGTTGGCTGCCGGCCGTCGCCCTCGGGCTGCTCAGCTCCGTCCTGCTGGCCGTGCCCGTGTGGCTGTTCATGCCCCGCGGATTCGAGGCCGTGGCCTGGCTCCGCGTCGGCGACAAGACGGGCATGTTCTCCGCGACCGGCCGCGACAACGCCGAGTACGAGTCGTACCGCAAGACGCAGGTGCAGCTCATCAAGAGCCCGTTCGTGCTCATGTCGGCGCTGCGGCGGCCCGGCATCGCGGAGTTGAAGACCCTCCGGGACGAGAAGCAGGATCAGGTCGGCTGGCTCGCCCGCAACATCCAGGTGTCGGCGCCGATGGAGTCGGAAGTGCTCCAGGTGCGGCTGCGGGGCGAGGGCGCGACCGACGTCAAGGAGATCGTCAACGCGGTCACGCGATCCTACCTCGAAGACGTCGTGAACAAGGAGAAGTCCGAGCGGCTCGAGCGCCGCGACACGATCGAGCGGCAGTTCAAGGCCAACGCGGTCGAATTGCGGCGCAAGCGGACGGAATACAACGACCTGGCCCGCACGCTCGGCGCCGACGACAGCATCGAGGTCGCCACGCAGCGGGCCCTGCTCATCGACCATCTCAACCTGCTGCGGTCGCAGATGAGCGTCATGCAGCAGGAGCTGTCGATCATCGACGCCGAACTCGCGGTCATCGACGCCAAGGCCCGCGGCGACATCAGCGACGAGGAGTCCGTGCCCGACGAGATGCTCGATGCGCTCCTCGCCCGCGATCCGATGATCGCCGAACTCCGCGACCGGCTGGCGATGCTCGACGAGGCGATGACGTTCCAGGCCGAACGGAGCGCCCGGGGCGTGAACGATCCGGCCGTGCGGCGGCTGGAGTCGCAGCGGGCGAGCCTCGTCGACAAGATCCGGCAGCGGAGCGCGGAACTGCGGCCCCAGATCATCGCCCAGATCGCCCTCGACTCGTCCAGCCGCCGTGCCGGGACCGTCGACGGCCCCGGCGTGCTGCGGATGCGGCGGCAGTTCAAGGGGGACGAACTCAGCGTCAAGAGCAAGGAATACGAGCGGGTGGCCAAGGAGGTCACCGAGCTCGGGCAGGCCAACGCCGACCTGGCGACCCGCCGGGCCGAAATCGAGCAGTTGCAGAAGGTGACCGACCAGATGGGCATGCAGCTGCAGGCGTCCGAGGTCGACATCGGCATGCCGGCCCGCGTGGAGCTGATCGAGGAGGCGAGCGTGCCGGAGACCAGCGACGAGCTGTTCCGCACCATGCTCACGGTCCTGGCCGCCCTCGGCGGACTCGGGCTGGGGGCCGGTTCCGTGGTGCTCTTCGAGTACCTGCGGGACCGCCTCAGCACCCCGGAGGAGGTCTCCCAGCGGGTCGGCGTCCGGGTGGTCGGCACGCTGCCGAAGGTCAGCCGGTCGCGGAAGCAGCCGAACGACGCCCAGATCGCCGAGAGCGTCGACGGCGTCCGGGCGGTGATCTCGCAGACGGGCCGCGAGGCCCCGCGGGTGATCCTCGTGACCAGCGCCGTGGAGCACGAGGGGAAGACGACCTTCGCGGCCCAGTTGGCCGCCAGCCTGGCCCGCTCCGACAAGCGCACGCTCCTCCTCGACGGCGACCTGCGCCACCCCAACGCCCACATGGCCCTCGAACTCGACCTGCGGGCCGGCCTCCCCGAGCTGCTGCGGGGCGAGATCTCCAACGACGAGGCCGTGCAGCCCACGGCCATCGAGGGGCTCTTTGCCGTGACCGGTGGCAGCTGCGATTACGCGGCGATCACGGCCCTGTCGCGGCCGGAGCTCTCGAAGGTCATGAAGGGCTTCCGTGAGTCCTTCGACCACGTCGTGATCGACGCCGGCCCCGTGCTCGCCTTCGCCGACGCCCTCCTGCTCGGCCAGCAGAGCGACGTGGCCGTGGTAGTCACGATGCGGGACGTGAGCCGCGTGCCGCTGGTGACCGCCGCGGTCGACAAACTGCGGAGCGTCGGGGTGCGGGTGCTGGGCACGGTCGTCAACGGCGTGGCGGACTCGTCGTCGCGGCGGTCCTACGCCACGCCCGTGTCGGCGTGACGACGGCCCGACCGGGCAGCGATGACGCGGAGTCGCGGGAGCGGTGACCATGAAACCGTTGGTGATCGGAGCCAGCGCGGCGGATGCGACGGCCGTGGAGCCGGCGGCGCCGTCGGCCGGCGACTCGCGGCTGACGGGCCTGGTGACGCTCGCCGTCGCCGCCACCCTCGTGGCGGCCGCCACCGTCCTCCAAGGGCTGTGGACGGAACGGTGGGGCGAGAAGAACGTCGCCGCGACCCTGAAGACGAGTGCCGCGATCCTCGAACAGGCCTTTCCCAAGAAGTTCGGCGACTGGGAGTTCGAGACGGAGCTCGAGTCGGATCCCAAGGAACTCGAGCGGGCCGGCGCGGTGGGCCACGTGTCGCGTCTGTATCGCAACGTGCGGACGAAGGGCCGCGTCTCCGCCTTCGTGGTCTGTGCGACGCCCCACGACGCCTCGGGGCACACCCCCGACCGCTGCTATCCCGGCGCCGGGTTCGAGATCGGCGAGTCGGAGCACCGCCAGACGGTGCCGCTCGCCGACGGCCGCTCGGCGGAGACGTTCACCGGCACCTTCCGCAAGCAGGGACAGACGCTGCGGGTCTTCTGGACCTATGGCGTCGACGGCACGTGGATCGCCCCCCAGATCGCGCGGTTCGAGCTCAAGGGAGCCGACGCCGTCTACAAGCTGTACGCCATCATCGACGAGACCCGGATCAAGTCGCAATCGCTCCAGGAGTGCGTCGACTTCCTCGGGGCGCTCCTGCCGGCCCTCGACCAGGCGGTGGCGTCCGCCCGGGAAGCGGGCGGCGGCGCCGAGACCCCGCCGGAGTCCGGCCGCGGCTGAGGCGGCGGGTCGTGGCGGGCGATTCGGCTTGTGCATTCGGGCGGGGTCGGTATCGTCTCGGCAGTCGGCCGGCCCGCCCGCGGGTGCCAGCCCGCACGTTTCCAGCACAGGAGAGGCAGTCGTGGCGTCGAACTCGAAGCGGGCGTTGGTCACCGGGATCACGGGTCAGGACGGCTCCTACCTCGCCGAGTTCCTGCTCGACAAGGGCTACGAGGTGCACGGGCTCGTCCGTCGCTCCAGCACCTTCGGCACCCAGCGGATCGAGCACCTGTACCGCGACATCCACGACGTCGACCGGCCCCTGGTGCTCCATCACGGCGACATGGCCGACGGCAACGGCCTCGCCCGGCTGATCCGTGAGATCCGCCCCACCGAGGTCTACAACCTCGCGGCCCAGAGCCACGTCCGCGTGAGCTTCGACCAGCCGACCTACACCGCCGACGTCACCGCCGTCGGCGTGCTGCGGCTGCTGGAGGCGATCCGCGACTTCCAGGACGCGGCCGGCTACCCGATCCGCTTCTATCAGGCGTCGAGTTCGGAGATGTACGGCAAGGTCGTGGAAACGCCGCAGTCGGAGACCACACCCTTCTATCCCCGCTCGCCCTACGGCGTGGCCAAGCTCTACGCCCACTGGATCACGGTCAACTACCGGGAGAGCTACGGCCTCCACGGCTCCTGCGGCATCCTCTTCAACCACGAGAGTCCGCGGCGCGGCGAGACGTTCGTGACGCGGAAGATCACGCGGGCCGCCACCCGCATCAAGGCCGGCCTGCAGAAGAAGCTCTACCTCGGCAACCTCGACGCCCAGCGCGACTGGGGCTTCGCCGGCGACTACGTCGAGGCGATGTGGCTCATGCTCCAGCAGGACGAGCCCGACGACTACGTGATCTCGACCGATGAGACCCACTCCGTTCGCGAGTTCTGCGAGAAGGTGTTCGGCCGCCTCGACATGGACTACCAGGACTTCGTGGAGATCGATCCGCGGTACTTCCGGCCGGCCGAGGTCGACCTGCTGCTCGGCTCGTCGCAGAAGGCCCGGCGGAAGCTCGGCTGGAAGCCGCGGGTGTCGTTCGACGGGCTCGTGAACATGATGGTCGACGCCGACCTGGAACTCGCCCACAAGGAGCAGGTGCTCCTCGCGGCGGGACACGACGTCGGCCTGCCGAACCGCTGACCACGGGGCCGCGACACCCATGCTGGACCTGGCGGGCAGGCGGATCGTGGTCACCGGCGGCGCCGGGTTCCTCGGGAAGGCCGTGTGCCGGGTGCTGGCGGCCCGGGGCGTGCCGCCGGAGCGGATCTTCGTGCCCCGCCGGGCCGAGTACGACCTCACGGTGGAGTCGGCCGTCGAGCGGCTCTACGAGGTCGCCCGCCCGGAGGTCGTGATCCACCTCGCCGCCGAGGTGGGGGGCATCGGCGCCAACATGGCCCATCCGGGCCGGTTCTTCTACGCCAACATGGCGATGGGCCTGCATCTCGTCGAGCACGCCCGCCGCCGCGGGATCGCCAAGTTCGTCCACACGGGCACGGTCTGCGCCTACCCGAAGCACTGCCCGATCCCGTTCCGCGAGGACGACATCTGGAACGGCTATCCGGAGGAGACCAACGCCCCCTACGGAATCGCCAAGAAGGCGATCTTCGTGATGCTCGACGGCTACCGCCGCGAATACGGCCTGCGGAGCGCCGTCACGGTGCCCGTCAACCTGTACGGTCCGGGGGACAACTTCGATCCCGCGACGAGCCACGTGATTCCCGCCTTGATCCGCAAGTGCGAGGAGGCGCGGAAGGCACATGCCCCCGAGGTCGTCTGCTGGGGCACGGGTGCCGCGACCCGAGAGTTTCTCTACGTCGACGACGCCGCCGAGGGGATCGTGCGGGCCGCCGAGGTGATGGACGAGCCGCTGCCGCTCAACCTCGGCGGCGGCAGCGAGATTCCGATCCGCGACCTCGTCGCCAGGATCGCCGCGGCCTGCGGCTACGCGGGCCGGATCGTCTGGGACGCCACCAAGCCCGACGGCCAGCCGCGCCGCGGCCTCGACATCTCCCGCGCCCGGAAACTCCTCGGCTGGGGGCCGCGGCAGGATTTCGACGCGGGCCTGGCGCGGACCGTGGCCTGGTGGCGCGAGCAGACGGCCGCGGGCGGTTGAAAACCTGGGCTCGTGGCCGGAGAATCGCGGTTTTCCGGCCCGCGTCTCCCGCCCGAAAGGCCCCGCCCATGCCCACCGCAGCCGCGTTTCGCACCGAGTCCGACAGCATGGGGGAGGTGCGGGTGCCGGCCGACCGCTACTGGGGCGCCCAGACCGAGCGGTCTCGCGACAACTTCAAGATCGGCGTCGACCGCTTCCAGTGGGGCCGGGCGGTGAAGAAGGCGCTCGGGATCCTGAAAAAGTCGGCGGCGCTCGCCAACGGCGAGCTCGGGCAGTTGCCCGCCGCCACGGTGAAGCTCGTCGTCCAGGCCGCCGACGAGGTGATCGCCGGGAAGCTCGACGACCACTTTCCGCTGGTCGTGTTCCAGACCGGCAGCGGCACACAGTCGAACATGAACGCCAACGAGGTGATCTCCAACCGCGCCATCGAGATCGCCGGCGGCACGATGGGCTCGAAGAAGCCGGTCCACCCCAACGACGACGTCAACCGCGGCCAGTCGTCGAACGACACCTTCCCGACCGCGATGCACATCGCCGCCGTGGAGGTGATCCACGACCGGCTCCTGCCGGCGGTCCGGCAGCTCCGCGACGTCTTCCTGGCCCTGGAGAAAAAGCACGCCGACCTCGTGAAGATCGGCCGCACGCACCTCCAGGACGCCACGCCGATCACGCTCGGCCAGGAGATCTCGAGCTGGCGTGCCCAGCTCGACGACCGGATCGCCGGCATCGAGCGTGCCCTGCCCGGCCTCTACGAACTCGCCATCGGGGGCACGGCCGTGGGCACGGGCCTCAACGCCCACCCACGGTTCGGCGACGTGGCGGCCGGCTACATCGCCAAGGAGACGGGCCACCCGTTCGTGTCGGCTCCCAACAAGTTCGCGGCGCTGGCCGCGCATGACGCGTTGGTGGAGGTGAGCGCCGCCGAGCGGGGCCTGGCGATGGCCCTCCTCAAGATCGCCAACGACATCCGCTGGCTGGCCAGCGGGCCGCGGTGCGGGATCGGCGAGATCTCGATCCCGGAGAACGAGCCGGGCAGTTCGATCATGCCGGGCAAGGTGAATCCGACCCAGTGCGAGGCGATGACGATGGTGTGTGCGCAGGTGTTCGGCAACGACGCGGCCGTGGCTTTCGCCGGCAGCCAGGGCAACTTCCAGCTCAACGTCTACAAGCCGGTGATGATCCACAACGTGCTCGAGAGCGCCGACCTGATCGCCGATGCCTGCGACTCGATGCGGATCCACTGCGCGACCGGCATCGAGCCGAATCTCGCCCGCATCCAGCACCACCTCGACGACTCGCTGATGCTCGTCACGGCCCTCAACACGCACATCGGCTACGAGAAGGCGGCGAAGATCGCCAAGAAAGCCCACGTCGAGGGGACGAGCCTCAAGGAGGCGGCCGTGGCCCTGGGGTACGTGACGCCCGAGCAATACGACGCATGGGTCGTGCCGGTGGAGATGACTCGGCCGCTGTCGGCCTGACATCGGGGCGGACTGTCGCGGAAGGTTTGAAGTCCCCGTGGCGGGGTCGGGGTTGCCCATGCCCCGTCGCCGGACGTTCGCTGCGCCCATCCTGGGCTTCGCTCACTCGGAGCTGCCTGCGCTCCGCCCATCCTGGGCTGCGCTGGTCAGCTACGCCGGCTCTCGGGGCATGGGCAACCCCTCCCGGCATGCGCAGCGAGCGGGCGTTCCCCCACAAAACCCCGGGCGGAAGCCCGGGGACTCCGGGCATGGAAGGCCGCCCAGCCACCCATGCCGCATGGCCGCACGCGATTCCCGGTTCGGGCCCGCCTTGCATGGCGACCGCCCAAACCAGACCGATTTTTTCTTCAACCGCCCGCTTGACACCAGCCGAGACTAGTGTTATATATGTGTAGTCACTTAGCGAGGCGAATCGCATGTTCCTGCACATCGAACGCGGTTCCTCGACACCGATCTCCCGGCAGATCGCCGAGCAGATCGCGGCCTTGTGTGCCGCCGGATCGCTCCAGCCGGGCGACCGGCTGCCCTCGGTCCGCCAGCTCGCCCAGCAAGTGACCGTCAACCAGAACACGATCCTCCGCGTCTACGAGCGGCTGACGGCGGACGGGCTGCTGGAGATGCGGCACGGCGAGGGGACCTTCGTGGCCGGCAATGCCAGCCGCCGCCGCTACGAAAAGCAGCGCGGGCAGTTTCTCGACGAGCTGGAGCTCGTCCTGCGCCGCGGGGCAATGCTCGGCATTCCGGCCGACGAGCTGCGCCGGGCCTGCGACGACGCCATCGATGCCGCCGCCAAGCTGATCACCCGATAGTCCCGAGGAGCACTGTCATGTCCCGTCATGCGATCAACATCGACAACGTCCACAAGAGCTTTGGCAAACAGACCGTGCTCGCCGGGCTCGACCTCGTGGTCGAGGAGGGCCAGATCTTCGCGCTGCTCGGCCGCAACGGCGCCGGCAAGACCACGCTCGTCAGCCTCCTCCTCGGGCTGCAGCGACGCGACACCGGGTCGATCGCCGTGCTGGGCCGCGACCCGCAGGACCAGCCGCTCCAGGTCCGCGAGTCGGTCGGCTTCCTCGCCGAGGACCCGCAGATGTTCGGCTGGATGACCGTGCCCGACATCCTCGGCTTCATGGCGCCCTTCTACCCCACCTGGGACCGCGACCTCGCCGCGCGGCTCGTGCGCCGCTTCGAATTGCCCACCACGACGCGGATCCAGCACCTCTCCAAGGGACACACGGTGCGGCTGGGGCTGGTGCTCGCCCTGGCCCACCGCCCGCGGCTGGTGATCCTCGACGACCCGGCCCTGGGCCTCGACCCGATCATGCGCAAGGAATTCAACCGCGACCTGATCGCGCACCTCCAGGGCGAGGGCGCGACGGTGCTCTACAGCTCCCACCTGCTCTACGAGGTGGAGCCGATCGCCGACGCGGTCGCCATCCTCGACCGCGGCCGCATCATCCGCCATGCGGCGACCGAGCACCTGCGGGCCGACGTCAAGCAGCTGGTCTTCGCCGCCGAGGACTTCGCCGTCCACGGGGCGACGCTCGACGTGCTCGACGTCCGCCACGCGCGGGGCGAGGTCGCGGCCGTGGTCGCCCGCGCCCCAGCGGCCATCGAGCGGCTGGCCGCGGAGGGCACCCACTTCCGCGTCATCGACCTCAACCTGGACGACATCTTCGCGGCCTACGTCATCGGGCGGACTGAAAAACCCAGCGACGCGGCCCCAGCCCCCGCGGAACCGTTGCCCGTCTGACGCACCGCCATCCCTCACGGAGTTCCACGACCATGCGCACGATTCCAATCTTCATCTGGCGGGAATACCGGGAGCTCCGCTGGAGCGTGCTGGGGGCAGTCGGCATCGTGCTCGTGCCACCGCTGGCGTACCTCTGCCGTGGCCAGGTCTCGTGGGCATCCGATGCCGTGGTGACCGCTCTGATGGCCTATCCGATCTTCGGAGGCGCGTTCTTCGGCATGCGGGCGGCCGCGGGCGAGCGCGGGGGCCATACCGCCGCATTCCTCAACGCGCTCCCCGTGCGTCCCGTGACCCTTGGCCTCGTGAGGCTGCTGGCGACCGTCGTCGCCGTCCTCCTGCCTCTGGCGGCGTTGGCCGCTGTGTGCGTCACGCTGCTCCCGCACGACGCGCATCAGTTCCGGCCGACAGGCTCGTCCATGCTGCCGGCGAGCATGTCCTGGTCACTCCTCGTGGCGTGCCTCGTCGCGACCTGCGGCCTGGGGGCGCCCTCGGAACTGAAGGCTGCAGGGCGGGGCCTCGCCGTCCCGGTCGGTTGTGGACTCGCCTTGGTCCTTGTGGCGTACGCGCTCCGCATGCTGGGCTCGTTGACCCAGTCTCTCGCGCATTGGTTCGACCTTGGCATCGAGAACGTGTTTTCATTTCTTCACAGTCGATGGGACGCGATCATGCCGCTGCTCTCGATCGGCCTGGCAACGGCATTTGTCTGGTGTTATCGCTCCGCCATCGGGCCGCTTTCCGTTGCGGGCAACGGTCCGTCGCGCGGCTGGATCCCCGCGGGCCTGCGATCGCGTTCCGTGGCCCTGCTGCTGAAGGCGATGCGGGAGGAAGTGCCGCGGTTTGCCGCGGTCATGCTGGCGGCCATCGCCTTGGCGTTCTTCCTGGGTGTGCAGGAGGCTCCAGGCCGATTTTCTTTTACGAACGGAGGAATCCTCGTGAGCGTCGGCGCGGCCGCGGCGATGTTCATGGGAATCGCCACCTTCGCGGCGGATCTCGACCCGCGGATCAACACGTTTTGGCGATCCCGTCCGATTTCCCCGACGCGATGGTTCTGGACGAAGTATGCCGTGGCGTTCGTCACATTTCTGATCATGCTCGCATTGCCACAGATCGTCTGGATGGCCAGCGAGATGCCTCTCGAGCGGCTCCGCGCGAGTGGTTCGGGATTCGGCGCGGTCACTGCCTGCTGGTTCGGCTCCTTCTCGGCCGGTGTGGCCGCAATCTGCCTCGTCCGCAGGCCCCTGCCCGCCGGCATCTTCGCCATGGGGCTGGCTGTCGCGATGCTGTGCTCGATCGATCGGCCGCTCCTCCTGTACGGCCCCATGCCGTCGAGACATACGGCGCTCATCCTCGGCGGCATCGTGGCGGCTTCAATCGCGGGCACCGTCGCCGCCTGGTGGGCCACAAGTCGCGATTTCGCACTCGTTCGATGAGTGGGGGCGCGGTCGTTCCACCATACAACTTCAACGGAGGCATCCAATGCGACGCTTATCCCTCCAGTGCGTGTCCGGCTGCGATCGCTGCGGTGGCTTCACGAGAGTCGAAGTGGCCGCCGTGGTCGTGATCATCGCCGTGCTCATGGTGTTCGTCCTGCCGGCCATCCAGGCTCGTCGCGTGGCGAGTCGTCGCCTGGTCTGCGAAAACAACCTCTACCAGCTCGCGTTCGCCGCGCAACGTCACGTGGACCACCACGGCTTCCTTCCCGGCTGGCGCAACGCTGGGCCGGCTGCAGGCGGCTTCTCGTCGTGGCCGATCGTGCTATTGCCGTTCCTCGAGCGGAACGACATCTACAAGACGATCGGACAAGGCAACCCGGCCCCTGCCGTTTTTGTCTCTTCATTCAGTTGCCCGTCGTCACCGCCGGCCGGGCTGGCCCCAGCCATGCTCGCGTACGCCGGCAACTGTGGCAGCGGTAGTAACCTCCGCCGCGCCGACGGCGTGATGCTCGACACGACGGTCACGAGCGGCACCGCGTCGGGACGGCTGACACTCGCCGATATCGCGGCCCACGAGGGCACGTCGAACACGCTGCTCTTCGCCGAGAAGTGCGGCCCGGGCACGGCGGCGGTACCGCTCGTACAGGCCACGTGGAACGACGCGCTTCCGTTGCAGGCCGGGGAGAGCATTCCGGGTTTCAGCGACGGCGCGAGGATGTACGGGGTGTTCGGCATCACCGGAACCCCGGCCGCAACGCAGCGGATCATCAACTCCGTCTCGGCAGCCGCGCCGGGCTTCTTCAGCCAGCCCTCGTCCAACCACCCCGGCGGGGCCATCGTCGCACGCTGTGACGGGCAGACGGCGTTTCTCAGCCAGAACATTTCCGCACGTGTTTACTGCCAGCTTTTGAGCTGGGACGACGACGCGTGCCGGGCGGAACGCAGCCTGTATGCCACCTACGGCACGTGGACCACCGGCGATGGCACATTGCCCGAGAGCGACACGCGGTGAACAAGAGGCCGTTCCGGCCCCAGCCGTGCCGGCTTGTTTTTGAAAAAAAGTATCGAGCCGGGCTCCGTCCTTCTGTCAGGAGGTAGGCCGCGAGGCCGCCCGGGTCGACCCGCCATGTGGAGCCGAGATCATGTCGCCACTACCCCTCGGACCGTTCAAACTGCTGCTGATCCTGGTCGGCCTCGGCGGGGCTCTCTGCCTGCCGGTGTCGATGCCGAATCCGGTGTTCGGTGACGGCCCCGCGACAGAGATCGCCGCCGATGTGCCGCCACCGACGCTCACCCAGGCCGGGGCCGAACCGCTGGCTCGCACCGAACCAGGAGCGGTCCCGGAAGCGGACAAAGATCGCAAGGAAGTCAGACCTTTCGGCAACCTCCAGCGGATTGCCCTCGCGATGCTGCAATACGAATCTACCAAAAAGGCGTTCCCGTCAGCCGCGATCTGCGACCGCGATGGCAAGCCGCTGCTCTCATGGCGGGTCGCGATCCTGCCGTATCTCGAGCAACCCGAACTGTACAACCAGTTCCACCTCGACGAGCCCTGGGACAGCGATCACAACAAGCGGCTTCTGGAGAAGATGCCGCAGATCTTCACGTCACCCGGCCAGGACGGTGGCAAGCCGGGCATGACGCGGTACGTCGTTCCCACGGGCAAGGAAACCGTGTTTGCAACGCCGGATGAGGCCATGCAATTCAATTTCGCGGACGGCACGTCGAAAACGATCATCGTGGTCGAGGCCGAACCCGGGAAGGCCGTGCCGTGGACGAAGCCCGACGACCTGGCGATCGATCTCGAGAAGCCGCATGCCGGGCTCAAGGACTCCCGGCCCGGCGGGTTCTGGGCAGCGTTCGGCGACGGCGCCGTGCATCTGATCCCCGCCGACGTCGCCGCCGACGTGCTGGCGGCCCTGTTCACACCGGCCGGCGGCGAGCCGAACCACGCGGTCGAGTAGGTCGCGTCCGCGAGGCCAGGGATGGCGAGCGGGCTGACAGTCAGTCGAGGGCGATGTCTTCCATGCGCAAGGCTTCGACGCCCGTGCGGGTGGCGATCACGATGAAGCCGTCGCCGGCGTGGCGGTAGCCGCCGAGGCCGACGACCGCGCCGCCGTGACGGTAGGTGTCCACGACGCGGCCGTCGGCCCAGGCCACGGTCACCGCGCCGTCGGGCGCGGCGATCAGCCACTGGCGGCGCGGCGTGCCCAACAGGTCGGCCCAGGCGAACGGCTCGACCGGCCCTTCGCGGTGGACGCCATCGGCCAGTGGCAGTTCCCAGTCGATCCGGCCGTCGGCCGCGACGCCGACGGCCACGTTGTGGCCCACGCCGCTGCCGGCCATGCCGACCGCGGCCCAGGCACCGTCCGGCGCGACGGGGCCCGACGTCAGCGACCGGAGCCGCCAGGCCGCCTCCGGCAGCGGACGGCCCGCTTCCCCGGAGAGCGCGAGGGGTACGAGTCGACCCGCGGCGTCGACGGCGAGCAGACCGTGGGCCGCATCGCCCGGCGGGCCGACGGCCAGGTCGAGGATCGTGCCCGTCGACCGCTCCTTCCAGATCCGCTTGCCGGCGAGCGACGCCGCCTGCACGCCGACGGTGCCGAAATAGCCGACGACGATCTCCGGCGTGTCGTCGCCATCGGTGTCGAGCAGGTGGGCCGTGGAGATGCCGTCGTGCGTGCCGGCCTCGGGCGGTGGATACGTGGCGTGCAGCTTCCAGGCGGCGTCGAACACGAACACGTGCCGGCCGCCGCGGGCACCGCCCAGCCACCAGCGGCGTCCCGCGCCGTCGACGGCCGTCCGCAGGAACCGCACCGCCTCGCCGGCCGGGATCGCCAGTTCGTGCCGTACCCGTTCGCTGCCGTCGGGGCCGAGTTCCACGACCGTCCGCCAGCCATCGAGGACGACGATCCGCGGCTCGTCCCCGCCGCCGTGGGCGGCATCGAGGCAGACGAGGTTGCCCGGCAGGGCGACGTCGGCAGCCCGCCAGGCCCGGGCCACCTTGAACCGCACGGGCTGCCGCCGCGGGGCGATCACCTGCTCGGGAAGAGGCTCGACCGCTCCCCTGCCGTCGCCGGCCGCCTTCGCCAGCCGCTCCCGGTATTCCCGCAGCCGCGCGGCCTGCCGATCGCGGACGAGCGTGGCGACATCGACCCCATCCACCACCGCCGCCAGGTCGGCCGCCACGTCGGCGGCGATCAGATTGTGCTCGCCCACGATGATGTCCGCGACCGTCCCGTCGCCCGCGAGGATCACCGTCGCGGGAAACTCCTCGACCCCCAGGGTTTCCGCCGCGGCGGCCCGCACGTCGCGGACGAGCCGGCCCACCCCGCCGTACTCGGCGAGCTGCTTCCGCAGGTCGCCCGCGGTGACGTCGGCCTCGTCGACACTCACGGCGAGGTGCCGGATCTCGACCGCCGGCCGGCCGGCCACGCGGCGGGCCGCGGCGAACCGGGAGATGCCGGTGGCGACCTGCGGCATCGTGCGGGTGCACGGCTCGCACCCGGCGAAGAAGAACTCGATCACGGCCGGCATCCCGCCGACCTCTGCGCGGTCGACCGGCGCGCCGTCGGCGTCCGTGAGCGGGATCGCCTCGATCCGGCGGCCCACCCGCGGACTCACCGGCCGCGGCGGCCGCAGGGGCTCGAGCCGGGGCACCTCGGCGGCCCCCGCCGGCACGTCGAAGGCGAATGCCTCCGCGGGGATCGCGTCGGTGAACGACGCCCCGACGAAGTCCACCACGACCGAGACCCCGGTCACCGCGCCGCTCTGCCGCGAGAGCAGTGCCGCGTAGGCGTCGGTGGGCACCTTCATCCGCCGCAGCAGCTTCGTGTCGCGGTCGATCCACAGCTCGAGGGTGCCGTCGGGCTTCGCGACCGCCACCCGCACGCAGGCGTGGCCGTCGACCTCCTCGTGGCCCACGATCCGCGGCGGGGCGGTGGCATCGCCGAGGATCAGTTCGACCGTGTCGTCGGCGAGGAGGAGCGGAAGCTGCGTCGGGCAGCCGGCCTCGCCCTCGGCGAGTGCCGCGGCGAGCTCGCGGTCGGCGAACAACTGATCAAGCGCCAGCGGGCTCTTCACCGCCTCGGCGAGCACCTGCCCGGGGATCCCGCCGACCGCGGCCCGGAGCGTGCCGCCGTCGGCCACGATCCGCGCGTCATAGGCCTCGATCCGCATCCGGTCGGGCCGCACGAACGCCACGCGGAAGGGGTGCGTCTCCTCGGCCGTCGACTCGCCGCTGCTCCGTTCGATCCGCACCCGGGCGTCGTCGGAATAGCGGGCCGCGTCGCCGTAGGCCCGGCCCATCGCCTCGACCAGCCCGCGGGCGTCTTCGCCGCAGCCGGCGAGGGCGAGGGTGGCAAGGGCGAGGGGAACGAGGGACGTGTGACGACAACGCATGGCGGCATCTTGCTCGAAATGCGGCCCCCCGGGCCAGAGCATTCTGCGCCGGGCCTCCGGCGGTAGACTGTGGCCCTCCCACCCCCTTTTTGTTCCGCACCGGCTTGGCCACGATCACGCTCGACTACGGCGCCGCCGATCCGCTTCTCCTGGAGATGCCGGAGGGCGCCCTCGTGACCGAGTGCCGCGGGCCCACCGGCGTCGCGGCCGGGGACGCCGAACGCCTGGTGGGCGAGGCGGTCTCCGCCCCGGCCCACGGCCCGCCGCTGACGGCCCACGTGGTGCCGGGCGACCACGTCGCCATTGCCGTGGCCGGCACGGTCCCGCAGGCCGCCGCCGTGGTCGCCGCCGTCGTGGCCGGGCTCGGCGGCGCGGGCGTGGCAGCCGACGGTATCCATGTTCTGCACGCGGGCGACACCGCGCCAGCCGTGCCCGGCGCGACCGCGTTCGACGGCTCCCTGGATGCGGCCACCTCCTACCTGGCCGCCGACGAGGCGGGCCATCCGCTCTACATCGCACGACAACTGGTCGATGCCGACGTCGTGGTGCAGGTGGGCGGCTGGGGCTGGAACGCGGCTCTCGGCGGCCGGGCGCTCGAAGGCGAACTGTGGCCCGCCTTTTCGCGGACGGCCGCCGGCGACGAACTGACCCGCGATCTCGCCCGACGCGGGCGGCTGGCCCTGCCCGACTGGAAGGCCCGGACCCACGACATCTCGTGGCAATTGGGTGTCTGTGCGAGCCTGCGGCTCGTCGCCGGACGGCACGGCACGCTGCACGCGGCGGCCTTCGGGCTGCCCGACGAGGCCGGCCGGCGGGCACGGGCCGCCGCCCGGGCCTGGTGCCCGGCGGTCGACGATCCGGCCGAACTCGCCATCGTCTCGCTCTCCGCCCCGCGATCCTTCGCCGCGCTGACCCGCGGCGTGGCCGCGGCGGCACGGGTGACCAGCCCCGGCGGGACGATCTGCGTCGCCTGCCGCCTGGCCGCAACGCCGGGGATCGTCTTCCAGCGCTGGCGGCAGGGCGCGCCGCTCGAGCGGCTCGTCCACGAGGCCGTCGGCACGCGGGACAGCGCCCTCGTGGCCGACGCGCTCGAAGCCCGGCTCTTCGCCCGGGCGCTCGGCGACCGCAGGCTCGTGCTCCTGTCGGACCTCGACGAGGCCGCGGTCGAGGAACTGGAGTTCGGCCACGCCGCCGATCCCGAAGCCCTCGAACGTCTCGCCTTCCGGGCCGATGGCGTGGCGGTGCTGCACGAGGCCGACCTGATGCTGCCCCAGGCCGCCGGCTGATCAGCGGGTCGGAGCCGTCCCCGGCGCCAGCCGGTGCCGCAGGGCGGGCAGCGGCACGGGCCCCCACTGCCGGGAGTCGCGACTGGCCGCGGGATGGTCGCCGAGCACGAAGGCCGCGTCGGCACCGACCTGCCAGGCGGCCGTGCCGTCCGCGGCCGGCCGGAGGAGCACGTCCCGCCAGGGCTCGACCCGCTCGATGACGGCGGTCACCCCATCCGTGACGGCCGCGACCACCACCGCGAGGCCCGGCGCGCGCTCATCGGCAGTCGATTCCTCCGGCCAGACGGTAGCGACGTCCCACTGCTCAGGCGGGTTCGGAGGCAGGCACGACCGGCCGCGATCGACGGCCACGCCGAGCGGCCAGGCCGCCGCCACGAGGCTGCCGTCGAGCCGTCCGGCCACGATCGCATGGCGGCCGGGAGCCGCGAGCCGCACGGTGATCGCCGTCCGGCCGACGACGACCCGCGCCAGGGCGCCACGGCGAGCGGGGGTCCCGCCGACCGCGATCACCGCCGCCAGACCGCCGTCGCGGACGGGCAGCAGCGGCGTGCTGCGGCCGGCATCGAATCCGGCGTCGTCGAGCACCTCCCGGGAATCCTGCTCCCAGCCCGATGCGTCGGCCCGCGCCGCGGCGGCCACCGGCGCGCCGACTTCCGCCAGCACACGCGGTCCCTTGAGGACCGTTCGCCCATCGACGACGAGGTCGCCGGCCGCGATCGCCACCCGCTCGCCGGGCAGGCCCACGATCCGCTTGATCGCCGCCTCCCCGTCGGCCGCCTCGAGCACCCAGCGTTCGAACCGCCCGGGGGCACGGACGCGGTCGAGGATCGGCAGCGGCCCCGAGCGGACGACGTCACCGGGCACGAGGCTCGGCGCCATCGACACGCCCTGCACCTCGTACCGCACCGGCAACGCCAGCCAGACCGCCGCCGCGCCGACGGCCGCCCCGAGCCCGCCCGTCAGCCACCGGGATGTCCGCCGCGTGTTCGCCAAGGCCTTCAGCCCACGTTCACCCAGGCGTGGCTGGCGGCGCTTTTCAGCACCGCATCGCACACCTTCTGGGTCTCGAGCGCGTCGCGGAATGTCGGCGGGCAGGGCTGCTTCTTGGCGTAGGCCTCGAGGAAGTCGGCGACCTGGTGCACGAACGAGTGCTCGTAGCCGATCGCCAGCCCCGGCACCCACCACTTGCCCATGTAGGGATGATCGCCGTCGGTGACGTGCACGCTCTTCCAGCCCCGCATCGGCCCGGCGTCCTTGTAGTCGAAGATCTGCAGCCGGTGCAGGTCGTGCAGGTCCCACTTCAGGCTCATGTGCTCGCCGTTGATCTCGAACGTGTACAGGGCCTTGTGGCCACGGGCGTAGCGGGTGCTCTCGAAGAGCCCGAGCGACCCGTTCGTGAAGTGGCAGAGGAACGAGCAGGCGTCGTCGATCTTCACCGGCTCGACCTTGCCCGTCAGCTGGTGGGTCCGCTCCTTGACGAAGGTCTCGGTCATCGCCGTGACGTCGGCTACCTGGCCGTTGAGCCAGATCGCCGTGTCGATGCAGTGAGCGAGCAGGTCGCCCGTGACGCCGCTGCCGGCCGCGGCGGCGTCGAGCCGCCACAGGGCGGCCCCGCCCTGCGGCAGGTCGGCGTTGATCGTCCAGTCCTGGAGGAACTCGGCCCGGTAATGGAACACGCGGCCGAGCGCCCCGGAGTCGATGATCTGCTTGGCGAACGTCACCGCCGGGATGCGGCGGTAGTTGTACCAAACCGTGTTGGGCACACCGGCCTTCTCCACGGCCGCGCACATCCGCTCCCCCTCGGCCACGTCCATCGACAGCGGCTTCTCGCAGAGGATCGCCTTGCCGTGCTTGGCTGCCTCGATGGCGATCTCGGCGTGCAGGTTGTTGGGCGTGCAGATGTCGATGGCGTCGATGTCGTCGGCCGCGACGAGCTTCCGCCAGTCGGTCTCCACCCGCTTGTAGCCCCAGCGGTCGGCGAACTGTTTCGCCTTTCCGGCGTCGCGGGCCGCGACGGCCTGCAGGACCGGGTGGTACTCGAGGTCGAAGAAGTCCTTGACGCGGTTGTAGCCATTGGAGTGGGCGCGGCCCATGAAGCCGTAGCCGATCATGCCGATGCGGAGCTGCTTTGACATCTGAGAGGTCCTCGAGGGTTGCGTCTGTCGGATTGGGCCGCTGCGGGCCGGCAGCTGTCTCGTCGCTGAGGGCCGCGGCGGCCCAAGGCTCCTCGAGCAGCCGCCGAGCCCTGTGCTCCCCAGCGGCATGTCACCTCGCTCGAGGTTCTGCGACGGCGTCGCTCACGCCGTGACGAGATAGCTCCGGTTCAAGGGTGAAAAAAGGGTGGGGGGATGGAGGGATTTCACTGCCAGCCGTGGGCGTCGCGGACGGCGATCATGGTCTTGAGGATGGTGTTCCAGGTCTGCGGGTTCTCGAGCGTGGCGTTCGGGAACATGCAGCCGTCCCAGCAGATGTGCTGGATGCCGCGTTCGGCCGCACCCTGGAGCCAGTATCCCGAGCACTTCACGATGTCGAGCTTGCCGTTCGGGTCGTCGGCCGGGCAGTGCTTGCCCGTCTTGTCGTGCGCGCCGGCCCCGTGCACCTGGCCGTCGTTCTGGGCGACGTGGAAGTCGATCGTCCACGGCCGCAGCTTCGCCACCATCGACTCGTAGGCCAGCCAGAACTCGGCCTCGCTGTAGCCGGGCTTCACGAGCGCGTGCTCCGGCGCGTTGTAGCCGAGCAGATAGAGGTAGGTGTGCGCGAGATCGGCCTGGAAGCCGAGGGCCTCGGGCATGCCCACCTCCTCGAGCAGGTCGAGCATGTCCTTCCAGGAGTGCATGCCGGCCCAGCAAATCTCCCCCTCGGCCGCGAGCCGCTGGCCGTGATCCTTGGCGATCTTCGCCGCCTCGCGGAAGGTCGCGGCGATCTTTGTCGTGTTGGCCCGCGGGTTCTCCCGCCACTTCGCCACGCCGAACTCGGCCGAGTCGATGCGGATCACGCCGTACTTCCGCACGCCGTGCTGTTCGAACACGTTGGCGATCCGGCAGGCCATCTTCACGGCCGAGAGGAACTTCTCCCGCGCCGCGGCGTCGCCCATCGCCGAGTCGCCGACCGTGCCCGGCCAGACGGGGGCCACGAGCGACCCAACCGTGAAGCCGTGGGCGGCGATCATGTCGGCGATCGCCCGCAGCTCGGCGTCGGTCGCCTCGGGGTTCGTGTGCGGCAGGAAGAGGAAGTAGTCGATGCCGTCGAACTTCTGGCCGTTCACGCTCGCCGCGGCCGTGAGCTGGAGCATCCGCTCGAGCGAGATCGGCGGCTCCTGCCCGGGATCGGTGCCCTTGCCGACGAGGCCGGGCCACATGGCGTTGTGCAGTTTCGGTGCGGCGTGCATGGTTTGCGTTCCTGGAGTGTCATCCGTGAGGGGCTGCCCATTGCCCTGAGAGCCGGCGTTGCCGACCAGCGCAGCCCAGGATGGACGGAGCGCAGGCGGCATCGAGTGAACGGAGGCCTGGAGGGCCGCAGTGAACGTCCGGCGACGGGGCATGGGCGGCCCCGAACCGACGCACCTATTCGATTCTCCCCTCGTACTGACTTGCCATCGACATCATGCCGGCCTCCCGTGCCTGGGCAGGTCGGCGTGTACGTCCGGACCGAAGTAGCGGAGGGCGACGAGCGGGCCGGGGCCGGTGTTCTCCACCACGTAGCCCGCCGCCGCGGCGTCGGCCGAGATGAACAGCTCGTCGGCCGTCATCTGGCCGAAGCGGATGAGCGTCGGCGTGGCGACATCGTGGCTGCCAACCTTCCCCTCGCCCTGGACCGTGATCCAGCCGCTGGCGCCGGCGTCGTTGACCGTGAGCTTCGCGCCGGGCTCGAGGGTCAGCTCCTTGGCGCTGAACAGCTGCCGGCCGTCGACGTGGCCGTAGACGATCCACTTGTCGGTCGCCCCGGGGCCGCTCCGCTTCGCGTCCACGATCGGCTCGAGGTAGTTGCTCTCCTTAAAGTGCGTGTCGACGTTCTTCTCCCAGTCGAGCTGGCCGATGATGAAGTCGAGGTCGCGGTGCTTCTCCACCGGCATGTCCTTGACGAGCAGGCTCCAGGGCACGGCCCGGCCCTCGACGAGCGACTGGAACATCGCGAACACGTCGCTGCCCCACTGCGGCTCGTACGTCAGCAGCGAGCCCGGGGCGTGCAGCACGCCCGGCGGGATCAGCCAGCCGCTGCCCCGCTTCAGGCGGTAGGCCTTCGCGAGGTCGAGGATGCCGTTGTCGCCGCGATTCCAGTTCTCGAGGCACTTCCGCACGTCGTCCTTCGTGGTGCCCGGCTCGAGGCCCATGAAGGTGTAGGGGAAGTTGTTGTCGCAGTTGTTGTACTGCGGCGGAAAGTAGTAGCTCTCGGGCTTGCCCTCCTGGCCGACGAGCTTCGCGTCGTCGAACGACTGGTGCATGTGGTGCGGGATCGGGCCCATGTTGTCGAAGAACTTCGAATACACGGGCCACTTCTTGTAGCGCTCCCAGATCGACTTGCCGACGAGCCGCGCGCCCCCTTCGGCGACGCCGTCGCGGAGCAGGAACCGCTCTCCCTCGATGACGCACCACGACAGCCCCTCGTCGGGCACGCGTCCCTCGTTGGCGGCCTCGGTCGTGCTCGCGAACCACCGCTCGTCGATGCCGCCGCGGTCGAGACCGTAGGCGTAGTAGTCGTCCGGGTGCAGGCGGACCCGCTTGCCGGGATGCAGGAAGCTCCGCGGCACCCACGTGGGCGAGAGGCGGAGGATCCCCTTGCCGGCGTCGAGGGCCCGGTCGAGGGCCTTGCCGACGTGCTTCGCTTCCGGCAGAAGGGCGGAGGTGCGGGCGGCCGTTGCCATGCGAAAAAACTCCCCGAATCCAGGTC
>JBIIDT010000030.1:0-32645 GCA_044238145.1 Pirellulales bacterium
GGCCCCGAGCGCCGCGCGGAGCGCGGGCCGGGACATGAAGACGAGGAGGATGACGGGGTAGATCATGCCGAGACAGCCGCCGAGGAAGCCGCTCACCGCGACGCCGACCGTCGCCGCCTCGGCCGGGCCGAAGGCCGGGTCCATCTTCGCCACCAGGGGCTGCACGAGATACAGCCAGTGCACGAGCATGCCGACGATCGCGCCCACGATGGCGTACCAGCCGTAGGCCATCGAGAGCGTGCGGCCCCAGGACTTGGACCGCAGCAGGCCGACGCCCGCCGCGAGCAGCACGACCGCGGCGACGGCGCCGAGGGCGATCATCACCTGCATGATGATCCGGTAGGTCGCGTCGGACTCCATGAGCTCGAGCGCCGGATTGGGGACCAGCGGGTCGCGGGGCATCTCCACGAAGAACATCGCCGCCGAGCCCGCCGTGCCGCACAGCCCGAGGATGCCGAAGACGATGTTCAGGATCCCGAACACGACCAGGGAGGCGGGACGTCCGGCAGCCGCGGTCGCCGGGCCCGGCGTGGCCGCCGCGGGGGAGCGGTAGGGATTTGGATCCATGGCGGTCGGCTCCCGGAGGTCCGGCGGAGTCGCCGCCGGTCGGGACGGATTGTGCGAGCCGGCCGCCACCCTCCGCAAGGGCGGGTCATCCGGGGGCGAGGACCGCGGCCCACAGCCCGTCGGAGACGAGCAGTCCCTCCCGGGTAAGTCGCACGCGGCGGCCGTCGTCGGTCGCCAGCCCCTGTTCGACCCAGCGGCCGATGGCGGGGCCGGCGAGGGCGTCGACGTCGTGGCCGCTGGCCGCGCGGAAGGCCGCGCGATCGACGCCGTCCCGCCGCCGCAGGCCGACCACGAGCCGCTCGCGGGCCGCGGCCTCGGCGGTCATCGCGTCGACGTCGCACACGCACTCGCCGCCGGCGAGCACGCCCTTCATCCAGGTCGTCGGGCTGCGGTGATTCGTGATCCGGGTCCGCCCATCGAATCGCGCCGCACCGGGTCCAAAGGCCTCCCACGGCCGCACGTCCCAATAGGCCTCGTTGTGCCGGCAGCGGCCGCCCGGCCGGGCGAAGTTCGAGACCTCGTAGTGCTCGAAGCCCGCGGCCGCGAGCCGGTCGATCGCCGTCTCGAACATCGCCCGCTCCAGGTCTTCCTCCGCAGGCACGAGCCGCCCCCGGCGCCGGTCCGCATCGAACGCCGTGCCCTTCTCCCAGGTCAGGCAATAGACCGAGACGTGCTGCACGCCGAGGGCCGCGACCGCGTCGAGATCCCGCTCGACGGCGGCGAGCGACTGCCCCGGCGCCGCCGTCATCAGGTCGAGGTTCACGGCCAGGCCGGCGGCGAGCAAGCGGCCGACGGCCGCACGCACGTCGTCGGGCCCGTGGTCGCGGTCGAGCACCCGGAGCGTGTCCGCATCGAGCGACTGGCCGCCGACGCTGACGCGGGTCACGCCGCACGCCCGCGTCGCCGCCACGAAGGCGTCCGTGACGTCGAGCGGATTGGCCTCCACGGTGATCTCGGCTCCGGCCGCGGTCGCGAGCCGTCCGCGGAGCAACGCAAACAGCCGCCGCAGGCCGGCTGGCCCGAGGTGCGAAGGCGTGCCGCCGCCGACGTACAGCGTGTCGAGATCGAGTGGCTCGGCGACGCGACCCAGCTCGCGCTCGAGCGCCGCGAAATAGCGGTCGATGAGGTCGTCACGGCCCGCCACGAGCGCGAAGTCGCAGTAGCCGCAGCGATGGCGGCAAAACGGCACGTGCACGTAGGCGTGACGGGGAGGTGCGTGCATGTCGTGCGCCACTATACGGGGAGGCGTCGTCGTGTACTCGCCCAACCCGGCACGGGGCTACCCATGCTCCGTCGCCGGACGTTCACCTCGGCCCTCCAGGCCTCGGCTCACTCGAATGACGACCGCGCTCCGCCATCCCTGGCTGCGCTTGTCGTCATACGCCGGCTCCCAGAGCAAGGGCAGCCCCGTGCCTTGCCCGATCGAAAAAACAGGCAGGCGAGGGGTTGCCCCTGCCGGTGAGCCGGCGTAGGTGGCCAGCGCAGGCAGGATGCCGAAGCGCAGACACCTCCGAGTGAGCAAAAGCCAGGATGGCTGCAGCGAACGTCCGGCGAAACGGTACGGGGCAACCGCTCGCCGGGTTGGGCGCGTGTGCGACCCCGTTACAGCCAAACGTGCAGCCGGCCGTCGAGCATGTCGGGCAGCTTCTTGGCGATGATCCGCCGGATGCGGTCGTCGGTGTACCGCGTCGAGAAGTGCGTGGCGATCACCACCTCGTTGCGGAACCGGTCCCGCCGGGCCAGCAGGTCGTCGAGGTGCATGTGGCCGAACTTATGGATCTTCTCCTTGCGGTGCGCATGGGCCACGAAGGTCAGTTCCGTGATCAGGATCATCGCCTCGAACATCGCCGGGCAGCGGTCGAGGCCCTCCGGGGCGCTGTCGCCGAGGTAGGCCACCAGCGGCGTCCGCACCTCGTGCGTCACGTCCACGCCCGAGAGCCGCAGGTCGCGGATCTTGTCGCCGGGCAGGCCCTGGTACTCGTGCTTGAGCTTCCGCCGCCGGTCCCAGACGACGTAGCCGACGCTCGGCAGCGTGTGGCAGGTGGGCGAGACGGTGACGACGTGCTCGCGGGACAGCTCGATCTCCTCGCCCGGCCGCGCCGGCAGGAGCGTGCACGGCAGCCGGCCGCGGTCGAGCCGCGACACGGCCCGGAGCAGCTTCTCGATCGGCTCGATCGCCGACTCCGGCAGCCAGATCGTGGGCGGCTCCATCTTCATCATCCGCCGCCGGGCCACGTACACCGGCAGGGCGGCGATGTGGTCGAGGTGCGTGTGGGTCACGAACCAGCTGCTCGTCGCCATGAACCCCCAGGGCTGGGCGCCGAGGTCGAAGCCGAGCTTGAGCTCCGGAATCCGCCAGCAGCTCTGCACGGCGGCACGGGAGTAGCCCTCGACGGTGAGCCCCTTGTGGACGAGCGTGCGGAACGGCGAGTTGTCGATCATGCGGGCTCCGGGTCCGGCTCGGCGGCGACGGTCGGCCGGGCGGCCCCGGGCCGCTCCAGCCAGATCTCGTCGAACAGCCGCTCCTGCCGGGTGGCGAGCCGGCCGCGGCGGACCAGCTCCAGCACCGCCAGGAAGATGCCGACGATCCGCGACCGCGGCATATCGTCGTCGAAGAGTTCGCCGAACGCCACCCTGCCCTGCTCCTGCACGAGCGATTCGATCCGCTCGATGTGCCGCTCGATCGGCGTGTCATCGTGGACGATCTGCCGTGGCCGCCGCTTCTCGCGCTTGCGGAGGACCCGCGACATCGCCCCCACGAGGTCCCAGACGTGGACGTCGGCGATGGTCACGGGGGCCGGCTCGCCGCGGGCCGCGGGCTGGTCGGTCGGGTTCCGGGGGAACCGCAGCTCCCACTGCCGGGCACGGTCCTCGAGGATCGTGGCCGCATCGCGGAACTGCTTGTATTCGAGGAGCCGTTGCACGAGATCCTCGCGGACGAGCTCCACCGGCTCCTCCGTCTCCTCGGGCCGCGGCACGAGCGCCCGGGCCTTGATCTCGAGCAGCACGCTGGCCAGCTCCACGAACTCGCCCACCTGGTCGATCGCCAGCTCCTCGAGCACGTCGAGGTAGGCGACGAACTCCGTGGCGATCCTGGAGATCGGCACCTCCGTCACGTCCACCTCGTGCTTCTTGACGAGGTACAGGAGGAGGTCCAGCGGACCCGCGAACACGTCGAGATCGACCTTGAATTCCACGCCCTGCCTCGGCGGCTGCCGTCCGGGTACCGATTGCGGTAGTCTGGCATGATGGACGAGCGGCACCAACGGCAGATCGAAACCCTCTGGGCCCCGTGGCGGCTGGGCTACGTGCAGGGCCGGGACCGGGGCGAGCCGGCGGAGGACGTGCGGCCATCCCGCTGGCGGGACGGCGCCGACGAAGGCTGCTTCCTGTGCCGCGCGGCGGCGGCCGATCCGGCCCACGACCGGGCCCTGGGCGTGCTCGAGCGGACGGCCGCGAGCGTGGTCGTCGTCAACCGCTTCCCCTATGCCAACGGCCACCTGCTCGTGGCCCCGCTCGACCATCGGCCCGCGCTCGGCGACCTCGACGACGCGACGCTGCTCGACCTGCAGCGGTGCCTCGCCCGCTGGTGCGGCACGCTCGGCCGCACCATGCAGGCCCAGGGCTTCAACGTCGGGCTCAACCTGGGCACGGTCGCCGGGGCGGGCGTCCCCGGCCACCTCCACTGGCACGTCGTGCCGCGGTGGGATGGGGATGTGAACTTCATGCCCACCCTGGCGGGCGTCCGCGTCCTCCCGCAGGCGCTCGACGCCCTGTGGGAGCAGCTGGTGGCGGCGGGGCGGTCCCCATGACCCTCGACTGGCGGGATCGGGAGCGACGGATCCTCGCCCCGTGGGCGATGCCCGCCGCCGACTCGACAGGCCGCGTCCACCCCGAGCCGCCCCATCCCTTCCGCAGCCCCTACCAACGGGACCGCGATCGGATCGTCCACTCGGCCGCCTTCCGTCGCCTCGCCCACAAGACGCAGGTCTTCACCGGCTACCACGGCGACTACCACCGCAGCCGCCTCACCCATACCCTCGAGGTGACGAGCATCGCCCGCACGCTCGCGCGGGCGCTGGGGCTCAACGAGGACCTCGTCGAGTCGCTCGCCCTGGCCCACGACATCGGCCACCCGCCGCTGGGCCACGCCGGCGAGGACACGCTCGCCGAGCTGCTGGCGGGCGACGGCGGATTCAACCACAACGCCCAGGCCCTGCGGATCATGGAGCTCCTCGAGCACCGCTACCCGGGCTTCCCCGGCCTCAACCTGTCCCGCGAGGTCCTCGATGCGCAGGCGACGAGGAAGAAGGACGGCACGGCGCCCGCGCCGCTGCTCGAGACGCAGGTCGTCGACGCCGCCGACTCGATCGCCTACGACACGCACGACGCCGACGACGCGGTCGAGCTGGGCCTCGTGCGGATGGAGGAACTTCTCGAGCTGCCGCCGGTCGCCGCCGCCGCGGCCCGCGTGGCCGACCGGCAGGGACCGCTCGCGGGGTCCGAGCTGCGGCACACGGTGCTCCACGAGCTCGTGGACATGCAAGTCGTCGGCCTGATCGAGCACACCCGCGACACGCTGGCGGCCGAGGGGATCGACTCCGTCGCCGCCGTCCGCCGGGCCTGGACCGGCCCGGACGGCCGCACCGGCCGCCGCCTGGTCGCCCACGAGCCGGCGGTCGCCGCGGGCAAGCGCGAGTTGGAGCGGTTCCTCTTCGAGCGGGTCTATCGCAGCGAGCGGGTGCTCGCCGTCCGCGTGCCGGCCCAGCATCGGCTCTCCAGCCTCTTCGACTGGTATTGCGGCCACGCCGACGCGTTGCCGGCGGGCTTCCGCCGCCGGGCCGAGGAGTTCGGCCTCCGCCGCAGCGTGGCCGACTACATCGCCGGCATGACCGACCGCTTCCTCGAGCACGACCACGCCCGCCGCCTGGGGACGTGAGCGACGTCTCGCAATCCGGGAGGGGCTGCCCATGCCCCGGGAGCCGGGCTATGGAAGCAAGCGGAGCCAGGATGGCGAAGCGCAGCGGACATGCAGTGAGCCGAGGCCTGGAGGGCCGAGGCGAACGTCCGGCGACGGGGCATGGGCAGCCCCGACCCGTTGGGCGAACGCCTGAAACCCGCCCGGGCGTCCATGGGAGCCGACGGCGGCGGGCATGGTAAACTTCGTACCCCATGGCACTCGTCGTCCTGCGCGCGATCTTCGTGATGGTCTCGGTCGGCATCGCCGTCCTGATCTTCAATTCGCAGGCGATGCGCGAGGTTCAGCAGTGGGTCCCCTGGGCGGTGCTCGCCGCGATGGTGGCCCTGCCCCTGACGGTGATGGGCATCGACGGCGCGATCCGCCGCAAGGATCTGACCACCATCACAGCGGTCTATTTCGGGCTGCTCGTGGGCGTGCTGCTCACCTACATCGCGATGCTCGCCCTGTCGCCGGTGCTGCCGCTCAACCGCAGCCACCCGGCCTGGGCCTGGATGCCGCTCATCCTGGGCTGCGTGCTGTGCTACGTGTGCACGAGCCTGCTCCTGCAGACCCGCGACGACTTCCGCTTCCTGATTCCGTTCGTGGAGTTCGCCCGCGATGTCCGCGGCCTGCGGCCCAACGTCCTCGACGCGGCGGCGATCGTCGACGGCCGGATCGCCGACCTCGCCGAGGCGGGCGTGTTCGAGAGCCGGTTCGTCGTGCCCTCGTTCGTGCTCGACGAGCTGCAGGTGGCCGCCGACTCGGGAGACCGCCAGCGGCGGCTGCGCGGTCGCCGCGGGCTCGACGTGCTCGCGCGGCTGCGGACCAACAAGACGATCGAGATCGACGTCGTCAGCCCCGGCGACGACGCCGACGAGGACGCGTCGGCGGAGTCACGGGTGGTGGCCCTGGCCCAGCGGCTGAGCGGACGGATCGTCACCAACGACGCCACCGTCATGAAGCTGGCGGGCGTGCGGGCCGTGCCGGCGATCAACGTCAACGACGTGGCGGTGGCGCTCAAGCCGGCGTTCGTGCCGGGCGACGCCCTCACGGTGCGGCTGGTGAAGCAGGGCGAGGAGCCGGACCAGGGCGTCGGCTACCTCGACGACGGCACGATGATCGTCGTCGAGAACGGCCGCGACCAAATCGGTCGGACCGTCCACGTGCACGTGACGAGCACGCTGCAGACCACCGCGGGCCGGCTCGTGTTCGCGCGGCCCGAGGCCGCGCGGGTATAATTCCGTCGACTTCGCCCTCCCTCCCCCGGAGCATCGCGGCCATGGCCGGCTCCCGGATCCTGCTCCTGACCGCGGTGGGCCTCGCCGCCGCCGGCCGTCCCGCGGCCGCGGCCGAGCACCCCGGCCTGGCGGTCTACACGGCCCACTGCGTCCGCTGCCACGGCGCCGCGGGTGCCGGCACGCCGGACGTGCCCGACCCGCTCACGGGCGACCTGTCGCCCAACCAACTGGCGGCCTACATCGACGAGACGATGCCGGAGGACGATCCGTCGCTCGTCAATGGGGCGGACGCCCGCGCGGTGGCCGAGTACATCCACGCCGCCTTTTATTCGCCCATCGCCCGCGACCGCAACCGTCCCGCCCGCGTCGAGCTCGCGCGGCTCACCGTCCGCCAGTACCGCGCCGCCGTCGCCGACCTGGTGGCGGGCTTCCGCGCCCCCATCCCCGACGACGGGCCGGAACGTGGCCTCAAGGGCGAATACTTCCACGATCGCAGGTTCAATCGCGACAAGGACCTGGTCATGGAGCGGGTCGACCCGACCGTCGATTTCGATTTCGGCACCGAGGGGCCGGATCCGGAACGCTTCGAGCCCAAGCGGTTCGCGATCCGCTGGACGGGCTCGGTCGTGCCGCCCGAGACGGGCCACTACGAGTTCGTCGTCCGCACCGCCCATTCCGTGACGCTCGCCGTGAACGACGCTGGGAACGAGCCGCCGCTCGTCGACGCCTACGTGCAGTCGGGCGACCGCACGGAACACCGGGGCACGATCTTCCTGCTCGGCGGCCGGCCCTACCCGCTGCGGCTCGAGTTCTCGAAGGCCAACCAGGGCGTCGACAAGAAGGAGCAAGAGCAGGATTCGCGGGCCGCGATCGCCCTGCTCTGGAAGCCGCCGCACGGCACCCTCGAGACGGTGCCCAGCCGCTGCCTGGTCCCGGATTCGAGTCCGCCGGTGTGCGTGCTGACGACGCCTTTCCCGCCGGACGATCGGTCGATCGGTTACGAGCGGGGCAGCTCGGTCTCGAAGGACTGGTTCGCCGCCGCATCGGCCGCCGCGAGCGAGACGGCGGCGTACGTCCTCGACCACGTCGACCCGCTCGCGGGCACGCGGCCCGCCGCCGCCGACCGCGTCGCCAGGCTGCGGGCGTTCGCGGCCACCTTCGCCGCCCGCGCCTTCCGTCGGCCGCTGACGCCGGACCTCGCGGCCCTCGTCGTCGAGCGGCCGTTCGCCGATGCCCCCGATCCCGACACGGGCCTGCGGCGGTCGATCCTGCTCGCGCTCGGTTCGCCACGGTTCCTGTTCCGTGAACCGCCGGATGCGGCCGACCCCTGGGCCGTCGCCGCGCGGCTGTCGTTCGGCCTGTGGGACTCGCTGCCCGATGCACCACTCCGGCAGGCCGCCGACCGCGGGGAGCTCGCGACCGCGGCCCAGGTCCGCGGGCAGGCCGAGCGGATGGTCGCCGACCGGCGGACGCGGGCCAAGCTCCGTGACTTCCTCCTCGCCTGGCTCCGCGTCGACCACGGGCCGGAGCTCTCCAAGGACCAGGCGCTCGGCGGCGGCTTCACGCCCGACGCCGCGGGCGACCTGCGGACGAGCCTCCTGCTGCTGCTCGACGACGTGATCGCCGGGACCGACGCCGCGGGTGGCGCCGACTTCCGCCGGCTGTTCACGGCCGACGAGGTGTGGATCAACGGTCGGCTCGCGCCGCTCTACGGCGCCGACCTGCCCGCCGACGCGCCGTTCACGCCGCTGCGGCTCGACGACGGCCGGCGGGCGGGTGTGCTCTCGCACCCCTACATGATGAGCGTCCTGTCCTACACCGCCGCCACCTCGCCGATCCACCGCGGCGTGTTCCTCGCCCGCAGCGTGCTTGGCAACGTGCTCCGGCCGCCGGAGGAGGCGGTGACGCCGCTGGCCCCGGCCGCGCACCCGGACCTGACCACGCGCGAGCGGGTGGCGCTGCAGACGCGGAGCGTCGCCTGCCAGACCTGCCACACGATGATCAACCCGCTCGGCTTCGCGCTCGAGGAGTTCGACGCCCTCGGCCGCCATCGCACGGTGGAGCCGAGCGGCGACGCAGCGCGGCCGATCGACGCCTCCGGCTCCTACCTGCCGCGCACGGGTCCCGAGGCGACGTTCACGGGCGCCCGTGAACTGGCCGCGTACGTGGCGGCGAGCCCCGACGCCCACGAGGCCTTCGTGCAATCGCTGTTCCACGCCGTGGTCAAGCAGCCGGCGCGGGCCTGGGGACCCGACACGTTGGGCAACCTGTGCCGCGCGTTCGCCGCCGGCGGCTGCGACATCCGCCGCCTGCTGGTCGATATCATGGAGGTGGCCGCGTTTCCGCCGGCTCCCCCGCCCCCGCCCGAGGCCGCACCATGACGCCCGCCGTCGCGACCCGCCGTTCCGGCTTCCCGCTGCGCCGTCGCGACCTGCTCCGTCGGCTCGGCGTCGGCTCGGCCGTGCTGCCGTTCCTCGGCAACCTGCCCAGCCTGGCGGCCGCGCCGGCCGTGCCCAAGCGGCGGCTCGTGATCGTGTTCAGCCCCGACGGCGTCGTCCGCCGGAACTTCTGGCCCGCGGCCGGGTCGCTCGCCACCGGCGACCTGCCGGCGATCCTCCAGCCCCTCGCCCCGTTTCGCGACCGGCTGCTCACGCTCCAGGGCGTACACGACAAGGTCAAGGGGGACGGCGACCGCCACATGCGGGGCATCGGCTGCCTGCTCACCGGCATCGAGCTCTTCCCGGGCAACATCCAGGGGGGCGGCGCGACGCCGGCCGGCTGGGCGAGCGGCCTGTCGGTCGACCAGGAGATCAAGAACCATCTCCAGTCCCGGCCGGAGACGGCAACGCGGTTCGGGTCGCTCGAGTTCGGCGTGCTCGTACCCGACCGGGCCGACACCTGGACGCGGCTGGTGTACGCCGGGCCCAACAGTCCCGTGGCCCCGATCGACGACCCGTACCAGATGTTCCAGCGGCTCTACGGCCGGATGAAGGACCGCGAGGACGTCCGCAGCGTGCTCGACGAACTGCACGAGGACCTGGCCAAGGTGGCCGGCGCCGTGCCGGTGGAGGACCGGCGGATCCTCGAGGAGCACGCGGCCCTCGTGCGGGACTTCGAGAAGGGCCTGGCGGTGCAGGCCGCGACGGCCGGCCATCCCGTGCCCCGTCTCGAGCCGGGCGTCCTCGAGCAGAACGACCGCATGCCCGAGATCAGCCGGATGCAGATCGAACTCGTCGTCTCGTCGCTCGCCGCCGACTTCACCCGCGTCGTGACGCTGCAATACACGAACTCCGTCGGCCAGCCCCGCATGAAGTGGCTCGGCATCGACGAGGGGCAGCACGAGCTCTCCCACGAGCCCAACTCCAACGACGCCGCCCAGGAGAAGCTGACGAAGATCAACGCCTGGTACGCCGGCGAGATCGCCCACCTGGCGAAGCGGCTGGCGGAGACGCCCGAGCCGGGTGGCTCGGGGTCGCTCCTCGACCACACCACGATCCTCTGGACCAACGAACTCGGCGAGGGCAACTCGCATTCGCTCGAAGACATCCCCTGGGTGCTCGTCGGCGGCGGCCTCGGCTTCGCGACGGGCCGGGCGATCCAGTACCCCGGCGTGCCGCACCACCGGCTGCTGCTCGCCCTGGCCCATGCCATGGGCCACACCGGACTGGTGAGGTTCGGCAACCCGGACTACTGCGGCGACGGCCCGCTGACCGGCCTGACCTCGGGTTGATCCAGCCGCGTTGAAAGCCGGCCCCGCGGGGCGGCATACTCCGTCGACCATCCGCCTTCACCCCGCCGGGAGCGTTTCCATGCGCCAGCCGTCCCGATTCGTGCCGCTCGCCCTGCTCGTGCTCGCCGTGCTGGGTGGAGGGCTCGCCGTTCCCGCGCCGGCCGCCAAGCCGGCCGGCCCCACCTACAGCGATCCCGCCCGCGTCGACGACGACTTCGCCTTCCAGGGCGAGTATGCCGGCGAGGCGACGATCGACGGACACGCCCTGCGGCTCGGCATCCAGGTCGTGGCCCTCGGCGGCGGGAAGTTCGACGTCGTCGCCTACCCCGGCGGCCTGCCCGGCGACGGCTGGACACCGCCGGAGAAGATGCGCGGCACCGGCACGCGGACCGGCTCGGGCGCGGACGCGGTCGTGGCCCTCGAGGGCATCGACTGGACGGGCCAGAAGCGCCGCGGCGAGATCCGGGCCGGGGCCGTGGTGGCGGTCGCCGAGGACGGCGCCGTCGTCGCGAAGTTTCCCCGGGTCGAGCGGAAGAGCCCGACCCTCGGCGCGAAGCCGCCCGCAGGGGCGGTCGTGATCTGCGACGGCTCCGGTCCGGTGGACGAGGCGGCCACGCTCGCCGGTGCGCGGCTCACGGAGGACGGCCTGCTGATGGAGGGCGTGACCACCGCGGGCGAGTTCGGCGACGCCCATTGGCACCTCGAGTTCCGCCTCCCCTACCAGCCGCACGACCGCAGCCAAGCCCGTGGCAACAGCGGCGGCTACTTCAACGGCTCCTACGAGGTGCAGATGCTCGACAGCTTCGGCCTCGAGGGGAAGGACAACGAGTGCGGCGGCATCTACAAGGCGGCCCCGCCCCGGGTGAACATGTGCCTGCCGCCGCTGGCCTGGCAGACCTACGACGTCGACTTCACGGCGCCGCGGTTCGAGGGGGACAGGAAGGTGAAGAACGCCCGGGTCACCGTCCGGCACAACGGCGTCGTGATCCACGACGACGTGGAGATCGCCACGCTGACGCCCGGCGGGACGGTGAAGGAGGAGCGGCCCAAGGGCCCGCTGCACCTGCAGAACCACGGCAACCCGGTCCGCTACCGCAACATCTGGGTCGTGCCGAAGCCGTGACCACGACCGGGGCAGCGACACGGGAGGTCGAACGGACGGCGGCGGCGCTCGTCGCCGCACGCCGGGTTCTCGTCACCGGGTTCGTGGCGGCGCCCGTGGAGACGGCCGCCCTGGCCTGCGACCTCGCGGAGGCGCTCGGGGCCGCGGTCGATCCCGGCGACGCGGACTGCGGCCAGGTCGCCGGCCCGACGATCGCCCGTGTCGGCGCGGTCACCGCCGACGCCGAGGAGCTCCGCGACCGGGCGGACCTGGTCGTGTTCTGGTTCTGCCCTCCCGCGCGGACGGCGGCCTTTCGCGATGCGTTCGTCGCACCGCCGACGGCGGGCGGCCGGCCGCGGACGGTGCTCACAGTCGGGCCGGAAGCGGTGACCGCGGCCGGGGCAGGCCACGCGGACCTGCCGGCCGACGCGGCGGTCGATCTCGCCAGGCTCCTGCACGCGGCCGTGGCGGGCGTCTCCGTTCCGCCTCCGCCGCCCGCGCTCGCCGCCGCCGGCCGGACGCTCCACGCGGCCTTCGACGCCGCCGGCTGCGTGGCCTTCGTCACCTGTCACCACGATGCGATCGGCCTCGAGCCCTGGAGCCTCGCCGGCCTGGTGAGGGCGCTCGCCCACCGCAAGCCCGCCTTCGCGGTGCCGCTCGATTCCGGCGCCGCGGCCGCGGCCGTCTGCACGTGGCGATACGGCGCCGCCGGCGCCATCGCCCGGGCCGACCGGGAGGGCGCGGCCTTCCTGCCGGCCGAGTGCGACGCCCTGCGGCTCATCTCCCGGGGGGAGGTCGACGGCGTGGTGGCCGCCGGCCCGCTGCCGCATGCGGTGGAGGCGGCGATCGCGGCCCGCGGCGACGGGCTGCTGGTGATCCGCGTTGACGCGGCGGCGCTTGCCGCCCTCGGCGCCGCCGTGCAGGCGCGGGCCGCCATGGGAAACCAGCCATGACCGCTTCCGGGACCACCGCCGCCCGATTCGTCCTCGCGGGCGGCACGATCCACGACCCGGCCCACGGCCGCGACGGCGTGGTGGACGACCTCTGGGTCGAGGGCGGGAAGATCGTCGCCCGCCCCGCCGACCCGGTCGGCTTCACCCGCATCGACGCCACCGGGCTCGTGGTCATGCCCGGCGGCGTCGACCTGCACAGCCACGTCGCGGGTCCCAAGGTGAACGCCGGCCGGCGGATCGCACCGCACCTGGCACGGCACCGGCGGACAGGACCGGCGGCCGTGCCCACGATCCACGCCACGGGGGCGCTGTACGCCGCGCTCGGCTACACGACCGTCTTCGACGCCGCGATCGCCCTGGCCGCGGCCGACGTCGCCCACCGCGAGCTCGCGGAGCTGCCGATCCTCGACAAGGGCATCTACCTGCTCGCCGGCGACGACGCGGCCGTGCTCGACGCGTTGGCTCGTGCCGACGCCCGCGACACCAGTCGGCTCGTCGGCGCCGCCGTCGAGCGGGGCCGCGGCTGGGCGGTGAAAGTGGCCAATCCCGGTGGCCCGGCCTTCTGGAAGCACGGCCGTCGCGGCGATCACCACGACCTCGACGCGGCCCTGCCCGACCGGCCGGCCCTCACGCCCCGGCTCGTGCTCGAGCGGCTCGCGGAGGCGGTCGACACGCTGGCCCTGCCCCATCCGCTCCACGTCCACACCGCGAACCTCGGCCTGCCGGGCAACTGGCGAACGATGCTCGAGACGATGCGGTCGCTCGCCGGCCACCGCGGCCACCTCGCCCACGTGCAGTTCCACAGCTACGCCGGGGGCGACCTCGACGAGAGCTCGTTCGGCTCGGGCGTGGCCCCGCTCGTCGAGTTCTTCAATGCCCACGACACGCTCACGCTCGACGTCGGCCAGATCCTGTTCGGCGACACGGTGGCGATGACGGGCGATGCCGCCGCGGCCGAGCACCTCGCCCACGCCACGGGCGTGCCGTGGATGGCGCACGACCTGCACCTCGAGGGGGGCTGCGGCGTCCTGCCGATCGCCTACAAGGAGACGAGCGTCGTCCACGCCTGGCAGTGGGCGATCGGCCTGGAGTGGTTCCTGTGCGCGACCGACCCGTGGCGGGTGGCGCTCTCGACCGATCACCCCAACGGCGCGCACTTCACCGCCTACCCGCACCTCATGCGGCTGCTCGGTGACGCGGCCTTCCGCCGCGCGGCGTTCGCCCGGCTGCCGGCCGCGGTCCGCCGCCGCAGCCCGCTCAAGGACATCACCCGCGAGTACACGCTCCAGGAACTGTGCATCGTCACCCGGGCCGCCCCGGCCCGGATCGCCGGCCTCGCCCACAAGGGCCACCTCGGCCCCGGCGCCGACGCCGACATCGCCCTCTACGACCCAAACCGCGACCTGGACGCGATGTTTTCGCTGCCGAAAAAGGTCTTCAAGGCGGGTGTCCTGGTCGCCGAGGATGGGCACATCCGGGCCACGCCTCCCGGTGCCACGCTGGCAGGCCGCGTGGTATAGTTTTGCCGGTTCGATCGACCGCCCGGCTGCCGCCCCATGCCCTCCGCGTTCCTCCGGTCGTCCCTCGTCGTGATCGCGTTCGTCGCCACGGTGGCGCCGGCCACGACCCGCGGTGCCGACGAGGCCCAGGCCCTCGCCCTGCGAAGCGAGCTCACCGCCGCCGAGGCGGCAGCCGTCATCCGGCACCGTCCCGGGTGGGACGTCTGCCTGCCGAACCTCGCGACCCTCACGCCCGACGTCGCCGCGGCCCTGGCGAAGCCCGCCGGGTTCTACCGCCTCTCGCTGCCGGCCGTGGAGACGCTCACGCCCGACGCCGCCCAGGCCCTGGCCTACCGCGCCGGCGACCTCGACCTCCCGGGCGTCACGGCGCTGTCGCCCGCGGCGGCCGCGGCCCTGGCGTCGCATCGCGGCCATCTCGAACTCGGCGGCCTGTCCACGCTGTCGGCCGACGTCGCCGCCGCCCTCGCGAACCACGCGGGCCATCTCTGCCTGTCGGGCCTCACCGAACTCGTCCCGGACGTCGCCGCAGCCCTCGCCGGCAAGCGGAACCAGCTGTCGCTGCCCGGGTTGAGCGGCGTGTCGGTCGACGCGGCGGCGGCCATGGCCCGGCACCGCGCCGGACAGCTCACGCTCGCCGGCATCGTGCACCTGCCGGCGGACGTGGCCGCGGCCTTCGCCGCCCACCGCGGCGGGCTCGCACTGCCGAGGCTCGCCGATCTCTCCGTCGGGGCCGCCGCGGCCCTCGGTCGGCACCCCGGGCCGCTGACGCTCGGCGGACTGGGCACGCTGTCCGTCGAGGCGGCCACCGCCCTCGCGGACCACGAAGGCGCCCTGACCCTCGGAGGTGGCTCGACGCTGTCGCCGGCCGTCGCCTCCGCCCTCGCCGGCCACCAGGGCACGCTCTCGCTGCCGGACCTGCACCTGCTCACCACCGAGATCGCCGCCGCCTTCGCACTTCACGGCGGCGTGCTCTGCCTGCCGAGCGTCGCCTCGCTTTCGACCGCGGCCGCCGAGGCCCTGGCGCTCCACCAGGGGGGCCTCGTGCTCTCGGGACTGACCACGCTGGCGCCGGAAGCGGCCAGAGCGCTCGCCGGCCATCGCGGCGACATCGACCTCTACAAGCTCGCCCAGACGGCCACGCTCGACTCGGTGGAGATCGCCGGCCTGCTGGCGCGAAAGATCCGGCTGCTCTGCCTGCCCAACGTGCGGCGGCTCGACGCGGCCGACTCGGTGGCGATCGCCGGCACCCTCGCGGGAACGGCTGGCTCCGTCTCGCTGCCGAACCTCAAGGCGGCCTCGCCGGCGACCGTGTCGGCCCTCCTGGCCGGTGGCAACGTGGCCCTCCCGCCGCTCGACGCCATCGAGCTGATCGCCGAGCCGTCAGCCCGCCAGCCGTTCGCACAGCGCGACGTGGGCGGCGACTGACGCCGCCTCCGGAAACCGCTCCGCCATCCGGACGGCGGCAGCCGCACCGAGGCGGGCCGCCAGGCCGGCATCCTCGAGGATCGCGAAGGCCCGCCGCGGAAACTCGCTCTCCGGGGCGGCCGGCGCGACGGCGCCCGTCTCACCGTCGGCGACCAGCTGCCGGGCCGCGTCGCCCGCGATCGCCACGGCGGGCACGCCGCGGGCGAGGCCGTCGAGGATCGCGCCCCCGAGGGCGACCGTGCCCGGCTGCCAGACGAGCCGCACCTCACCGAGCAGGTCGGGCAGCAGGTCGCAGTGCGGCACGACCGCGAGCCGCTCGGCGAGATCCTGCACCCGCGCCCGTCGACCGACGCGGCCGAGCAGCGGGCCGGCGCCGACGAGCAGGTGCCCGAGATCCCTACGGACGACGCCGAGTTGGTCGATCGCCCACAGCAGCCGCTCGAGCCGCGACTCGGCCTCCAGCGGCGCGACGCACAGCGTCCACACCCGCGCGGGATCGAGCCCGAGCCGGCGGGCGATCTCCTCGCGCGACAGGCCGCTGCCGGCGGCCGGCGCCGCGGCCGGCGGGATGGCCTCGATCCGGTGTCCCGCGACCCCCAGCCGGCGGCAGGACTCCGCGGCACCGGGCGTGGCGGCGATCACGCGATCGAGCCGCCCCAGGCCCGCCGCGAGCGCGCGGCCGGCCGCCGGCCGCGCGAGCCAGCCGACGGCCCGCACGCCGGGCACGACGAGCCGCGCCGCGGCCACGGGCCAGACCTGCCCGCGGCCCCAGGCGATGATCACGCCCGGCCGCAGGCGGGAAGCGAGCGCCACGAGGCCGGCGGCGACGGCGGCGTCGACCACCGGCCGCCGACCGACGGCGTGCACGGTGCAGCCGGCCGCGGCCAGGCGGCCCGGCAGGCTGCCGCCCGCGGTCGTCATGGCGGCGTGGACGTCGAAGCCGGCGTCGCGCAGGCCCGCCGCGACGACTTCGACCTGGCGGCCCGTGCCGACCGGATCAAGCCCGCGGCACGCCAGCAGGATCGGCTTGCGGTGCGGATGGGGCATCGTGCGTCCGGTGGCCGGTGCGGGCGGCCGCGATGTCGGCCTCGTCGAGCGCCGCGAGGTAGGGCAGGTGCCGCCAGGCGCCGTCGAAGTCGAGACCATACCCGACGACGAACGCGTCGGGAATGTCGAATCCCACGAAATCAGGCTCCATGGCCACCTCGGACCGCCCGGCCTTCCGCAGGAGGACGAGCGAACGCACGCTGGCGGCGCCCCGCTGGCGAAGCTCCCGCACCAGGGCCTCGAGGGTTCGCCCCGAATCGAAGATATCGTCGACGAGGAGCACCTCCTGCCCCGTGAGATCGGGCAGGAGGTCGAGCCGCAGCTCGAGCGCGCCCGCCGATGTGGCCGTGCCCCGGTAGCTGCTCGCCCAGACCATGCTCACCCGCACCGGGCCCTCGAGGCGGCGTATCAGGTCCGACACGAGCACGATGCTGCCGGTGAGCACGCCGACGACCGTCAGCGGCCGGCGGCCGACGTCCGCGCGAATGGCGGTGGAGAGCCGGCCGATGCCGGCGGCGAGCTCCTCTGCGGACAGGAGAACCTTCATGGCGCCGAATCCTGGCGATCCGGCGCCGCCTCGTGCGGCGGCCGGTTCGCAGCAGGATACCCGACCCCGCCGCGGCGGGTAGGATGCCGGTGATTCTCCTGCGATCCGGCGAGTATGCATGCCTTCATCCCGTCCCGGCTGGTCCACGATCACGGTCGCCGGCCGCGACTGTGAACTGTTCGCGCCCGACGATCCGGCTCCCGGTCGGGCCGTGATCTGGCTGCACGACCTCGCCGAGGAACGCCTCGCGGACTGCCCGCCGATCCGCGACCCGCTCGAGGCCGCCCGCGTGCCCGTGATCGCGCCGCGGTCCGGCCGGTCGTGGTGGCTCGACCGTCCGATGCCGGGCTGGGCGACGGGCCCGACGCCGGAGCGGTTCGTCGTCGACGCCGTCCGCGCTGAGATCGAGCGGCGGTTCGCCGTGCGACCGCCCGGGATCGCGATCCTGGGCGCCGGCATGGGGGGCCAGGGGGCGCTGCGGATCGCCTACCGCCATCCGGCGCTGTTCCCGGTGGCCGCGGCCGTCGCGCCGGCGATCGACTTTCATCGCGGGATGCGCGAGGCGGGTGACCGGGACGACGGCGAGCGGTTCGACACGCTGTGGGAGTCGTTCGGCGACGTCGAACGGGCCCGGCAGGACACCGCGATCCTGCACGTGCACCCGCTCAACTGGCCGCGGCACCAATTCTTCGTAAGCGACCCGGCCGACGCCCGCTGGCACGACGGCGCCGACCGGCTCCGCGGCAAACTCGTGGCCCTCGGCATCCCGCACACCGCCGTGTTCGAGACCCGCGCGGACTTCGGCGCCGCGGCCGTGGCCTTCGCGCTGGAGGCGCTCGACCAGGAGGCCCGCCGGCTGCCGAGTGCCTGAGGCCGCGGCCGGTCAGGTGCCGGGCAGCGGCCGCGGGGCCAGCGGCGCCGGCCTGCCGCCACCGGGCGACCCGCCGCCGGTCCCGCCGCCCGGGAGGCGGTCGAGGTCGAGGTAGCGGACGCCCTCGACGTCGACGCGGTTCTGGCGGATCCAGTAGAGGATCTTCTCCGACGCCATCGAGTCGGGCTGCGCGCCCGGCCTGAGCTGGCGGAAGAGCTGGGCGTCGGCCCGGCCGTCCCCCTCGAACACGAGCAGGTCCTTGGCCTGGCTCCACGTGAGGCGTGCGCTGCGGGCCGTGAACGACTCCCCCTCCACCAGCACGTTGCCGCCGGCACCGAGCTCGAACGTGGACCGCTGCTGCGCGGGCGCGGGCGCAGCCGCCGCCTGGCCGACCGAGAGCACGTCGCTGGAGATCCGCACCACGCCCTCCGGCAGCCCGCCGGGCGCATGCGGGTCGAGCGTCGCCTCCCAGCCGGCCACCGGGCCGTGGATCGCCTCGACCCGCTGGTGGAACTCCATCACGCGACGGCCGATGTTGCCCCGCATGCCGCGCTGAAAATCGACACCCAGGTAGGTGAGTTCGTCGGCCCGGCGCGGCGCCGCGACCGGCCGCGCGGGCACACCGCCCGGCGCCGGGGCCGCGGAGGGCAGGTCCAGCGCCGGCGGCTGGCCGAGTCGCGTGCTCGTCAGCCGGCCGGGTCCCGTGCCGGTGACGTCGCCGGTGACGCGGTCGACGACGAGGTCGCGGACGAAGAGTCGCTCCACGGACCGGCCGCCGTCCTCCTGGGTCGAGCGGTTCTCGATCCGCACCTTGCTGCCACAGGCGACCCGCACCACGTCGGGCTGGCGGCCGCCGCGGGGCGCGGCGCCGAACTCGAAGGGCCGGTCGAAGACCACGTCGAGCGAGCCCGATTGCACGGTCGTGGCGTCGGTCGCGGCGACGACCTGGTCGACGAACCGGGCCGTCAGCCCGTCGAAGTCGAGTCGCCCCTGCCAGGTGACGTCAAGCTTGCCGGGCGGGCCGTCCGCCGCGGCCGGAGCCGGGGCTTGCCGCGGGCCGGTGAAGCCGAGCGACTCAAGCCCGCTGCCTCCCGCACCGAGCGGCAACGCCAGCCGGCCGGCGCCGTCGACGGTCATCCGGTTGCGGCCGCGGTCGAACTCGACGAGCGGGCCCTCGAGGTCGAGGCCCTTGCCCGTCACCTGCGCCGGCCGACCCTTGACGATCGCCAGCGCGTCGAACTGCTCCGCGCGGGAGAGTTGGAGTTGGTCGCCGCGGATCTCCACGCCGGGCTCGACGGCCGCGCCCGCCACGGGCTGCTCCACGAGGTGCACCTGCCCTTCCATCGACAGGTCCTCGAGCCGGCCGCCCTGCGGCCCGATGACGACGCGGCCACGGACCAGGCCGGCCTGGGCGGTGAGCCGGCGGTCGGGAGGCGCGGGCTGCGCGGGCGCCGCGGCGGGCGCGGCCGCACGGGAGCCCGCGACGGACGCAGGTCCGGCCGCGGGTCGGGCAGTCGCGGCGGTCGCTGCCGGCGGGCCGGCCGCGGGGACGGGCTCGGTCGTAAACCAGAGTTCGAGCCGGTCGGTCCGGGCCGCGACCTGCGGCGCATCGGCCTCGACCATGCCGCGGGCGAGCATCCGCGTGGGCCGCACACGGGACAGATCGGGCCCGGCGGAGTCGCTCGGTCGCGGCCGCCCCCCGTCGGCCTGCTCGACGACGTCGAGCCAGAGGTGCATCTCCGCGCCGCTGAGCCGTCCCCGCCCCTCGACCGACACCTCGGCGTTGCCGGAGAGCGAGGCGACGTGCTCGGCGCCGTCCGGCCGCATCCGCAGCCACTGCTGCCAACGGGCCTGCGTCGGCGGCGCCTTCTCCGACTTCGTCCGCAGCCAGCCCGGCCCGACGGCCATCAGGGCACCCGGGTCGCCCGGCGGACCGGGGCAGTAGTCGATCTTGCGGGCCTCCATCTCCGTGCCCCGGGCGACGAGCGACACCGGCTGTTCGCCGTCGAGGAGGATCCGGCGGGTGGCGATCTCGTAGCCCAGCCGCTCGGCCCGCGCCTCGAGCGCCGCGCCGCTGCTGGTGGCGACGACGGGGCTGCCCTTGGCCTGGATCTCGACCGGCTCGAGGCCGCCCCGGCCGGATCCGGCCGCCGCACCAGAAGCCGCACCAGCCGCCGCGCCGGCCGCCGCCGGCTCCCGCCGCGCAAGGAGGATGGCCAGCAGGTCGCAGGCGAGCTGGTCGGTCGCGCCGTCGGCGCTGGCCCGCACCACTTCGACGCGTTCCTCGAGCGTGATCACGTTGGCGGCCACGTTGAGGCACATGGCGCCGCGGCAGCTGACGAGCACCGGCGCCGCGTCGCCGCCGGCGGACGCGTTGCGGCCCGGAGAGAGGCCGCCCGCGAAGCCCTCGAGCCGCATCCGCACGTCGCGATCGATGCGGATCGAGTCCACGCCGCCGATGTTCGGGCCGCGATCCCCCGTGCCCCCGGCCGGCCCCGTGGGGCGGGGTCGGAGCCGGGCCGCGAGCGCCCGGCCGCTGCCGCTGGAGCGGCCATACCGGAACTGGACCATCTCGCTCGTCCGCACCTCGAGCTCGTCGAGTTCGACGTCGCGGGTCACGATCTCGATGTCGTCCTCGGCTCCCGGCGCCGTCGGCGTGCCGCGGATCATGACCTGGCCGCGGAGGCTGCCGCCCACCAGCTTGGCGAGCCGGCCCTGGCGGAGATCGAGGGGCTCGTCGAACTCGAGCGCCGCCCCCTGCGGCGCGCGGAGCACGATCGTGCGGCCCCCGCCGCCCCCCGCGGCGCCGCGGTTGCGGTCGGGGAGCACCACCAGCGTGCAGGGCACGAGGTGCACGCGGCCGTCGGGCAGGGAGTGGTAGTCCTTGAAGAGCAGCCGCATCTGGCGGCTCTCCAGCATGATCGCATCCTCCCGCTCCCAGGCGCCGGGCGGGAACACGTCGCCGAGCGCCGCCAGCCGCCGGTCGGCGCGGGCCCGGATGGCGGCCGCCTGCTCGGGCGACAGCTCGAGATCGCTCTCCGCGTCGCGGATCCGTGGCTCCACCCAGGGCACCACGGCCAGCCGGTAGAAGCCCGCCACCCCGAGCACGACGAGGAACACCCGCAGCGTGCGTCCGAGGCGATGTTCCATCGGTGGTCCGCTTTTCGGGAACGGGACGCGTTCAGGTCCGGGCCGCGGCGTAGCGGTCGACGATCGGCTGCCAGCCGCCGCGAGCCTCCAGCATCCGCTCGACGACCTCGCGGACCGCCCCCCGGCCGCCCGGCCGCTCGGTCACCAGGGCTGCGGCCGCCCGCAGCTCGGGACAGGCGTCGGCCACGGCGACGCCCAGGCCGCAACGCATCACGACGGGCAGGTCGGGCAGATCGTCACCCACGAACGCCGTCTGCTCCCAGGAGAGCCCGCACTCCGCCACGATCGCGCCGGCGACCGCGAGCTTGTCGTCGACGCCCTGCCGCACGATGCCGATGCCGAGCTCCTCGGCCCGCAGTTGCACGACCCGGCTCGACCGGCCGGTCACGATGCCCGCCCGGCCGCCGGCCCGCTGCCAGAGCCGCAGCCCGAGGCCGTCGCGGATGTGGAACGTCTTCTGCTCGATGCCGTCGTTGCTCCAGGTCACGCCGCCGTCGGTGAGCACGCCATCCACGTCGAGCAGCAAAAGCTGCACGCGGGCGAGGCGGCTGGCGAGGTCGGCGGCGGGCATGGCGGCTGGCTGGTCAGGCGGCGGCGATGCCGCCGCGGGGAGTGGTGACCGACTCGGCGGGCACGAGGCCCACGAGGTCCACGATGTCGAGCAGGCCGCACGGCCGGTCGTCGCGGCCGAGCACGGGCAGCTCGCTGAGCCTCCGGGACTCGAGCAGGGCGACGGCATCCCGCAGCCGGGTGCCGGAGGGCACGGTCGTCGGCCGGGCGGTCATCACGCGGCCGATCGGAGCGTCGAGCGCGGCATCGGCGCGCCGCTCGAAGAGCCGGGCCAGATCGCTGTCGGTGAAGATGCCGGCCAGCATGCCGGCCGCGTCGACGATCATCACGGCACCGGTGCGGCGGGCCGGCAACGGCCGCGAAAAGACCGTGCGCACGGTCTCGTCGGCCGCGGCCACGCGGCACTCGGCGAGCGGCCGCATCGCGTCCTCCACGAGCATCAGTTGGCGGCCCAGGCTGCCGCCGGGGTGCCGGGCCGCGAAGTCTTCGGGGGTGAAGTTCCGCAGGCGGCTCGTCACCAGCGCCAAGGCGTCGCCGAGGGCGAGCATCAGCGACGTGCTCGTGCTCGGGGCCAGGCCGAGGGTGCACACCTCGCGGACCGAGCCCGTGGCCACGACCACGTCGGCGGCCCGGCCGAGCGTGCTCCCCGGGCGGCCGGTCAGCGCGACGATGCGGATCCCGAGGGCGGCGACGTGCGGCAGGAGCCGCGTGATCTCCTCCGTCTCGCCCGACTGCGACAGGGCGAGCACGACGTCATCCCGGCGCAGGCTGCCGAGGTCGCCGTGCATCGCCTCGGCCGGATGCAGGAAGTGGCTCGGCGTTCCCGTCGAGGCCAGCGTGGCCGAGATCTTCCGGGCCACGAGGCCGGCCTTGCCGATGCCGGTCACGACCACGCTGCCGGTGCAGCCTTCGATGACGCGGACCGCCCGGGCGAAGCTGGCGTCGAGCGCCTCGGCCGCGCGGGTCACGGCTTCCGCCTCGGCGCGGAGGATCTCCCGGCCGTGGGCGAGAACGTCGCCGTCGTGCATCGATTCCATCGCTGCGGTTCCAGAGGGCCCGCCGGCTCGAGGGCCGCCCGCGGGGGGCGGAACGATAGGCCGTTTGGGCAAACGCCGCAACCCGGTTTTTCCCGGCTCGTCACCGATCTGTTACGTTGATCCCGATGTTTCGACGACCGCCCCGCCTCGACGTCGCCTTGCTGCTGCTGGCCGCGTTTCTGACGGCCACGGCCTGCCGGGCCGAGGACGTGCGTCGCGGCCCGCCGCAGGATCTCAACGGGTTTTTTCCGTTTCACCCGCCGGCTCAGGCGGCGGCCTGGCCCGCCCGCCGGGCCGCGATCCAGCGCCGCGTGCTCGTCGCGCTCGGTCTCTGGCCGCCCCCCACGAAGACGCCGCTCGGGCCGGTGATCCACGGCCGGATCGACCGCGGCGATTACACCGTGGAGAAGGCCTCCTTCGAGAGCGTGCCGGGGTTGTTCGTGACCGGCAACCTGTATCGGCCAAAAAACGTCTCCGGCAAGGTTCCGGGCGTGCTCTTCGCCCACGGCCATTGGGCAGACGCCCGGCTCTCCGAACAGCCGCGCGACAAGCTCCTCGCGGCGATCGCCTCCGGCGGCGAGCGGTTCGAGCAGGGGGGCCGCAGCCCGTTCCAGGCGATGTGCGTGCAACTCGCCCGCATGGGCTGCGTGGTCTGGCACTGGGACATGCTCGGGGCCTCCGACGCGCAGCAACTGTCGCCCGAACTCGTGCACACGTTCGCCGAGCAGCGGCCGGGGATGAACGCGGCCGAGGGCTGGGGCTTCTACAGCCCGCAGGCCGAGGCCCGCCTGCAGAGCATCATGGGCGTGCAGGCCTGGAACGCCGTCCGTTCGCTCGACTTCCTGCTCTCGCTCCCGGAGGTCGACCCGCAGCGGATCGCGATGACGGGGGCCAGCGGCGGGGGCACGCAGACGATGATCCTCGCGGGCATCGACGACAGGATCGCGCTCTCCTATCCGGTGGTCATGGTGAGCACCGCGATGCAGGGGGGCTGCACCTGCGAGAACGCGTGCCTGCTGCGGATCGGCACCGGCAACGTCGAGTTCGCCGCCCTCTTCGCGCCGAAGCCGCAGGGCATGAACACCGCCGACGACTGGACGAAGGAACTGGCGACGAAGGGCTTTCCCGAGCTGCGGCGGCTCTACGGCCTGCTCGGCCACGAGAACCGCGTCGCGCTCCAGCGGGGCGAGCACTTTCCGCACAACTACAACGCGGTCACCCGCTCCGGATTCTTCACGTTCTTGAACCGGCACTTCGGCCTCGGCCTCGAGAGCCCGGTGATCGAGCGTGACTACGAGCCGCTCTCGCGCGACCGGCTCACCGTATGGGATGCGGCCCATCCCGCCCCGCCGGCCGGCGACCCGGCGTTCGAGAAGCGGCTGGTGAAGTGGCTCACGGACGACGCCGCCGGGCAGGTGGCCGCGGCCGGCGGCACCCCGGCGGGCCGCGCGGAGACGCTGCTCCCGGCGGTCGAGGTGCTCGTGGGCCGGACGCTCGCCGACGCGGGCGAAGTGGCCTGGGAGGTCGGCGACAAGACGGAGGCCGCGGGCCGGCTGCGGATCACGGGCCTGCTTCGCAACCGCACGCACGGCGAGGAGGTGCCCGTCACCTGGCTCTATCCGCGCGACTGGAAGGGCGACGTCGTGATCTGGCTCGAGGGGACCGGCCGCCTCGCCATCGAGGGGGCCGACGGCGCACCGATCCCGGCGGTGGCCGGCCTGCTCGCGGGCGGGGCCACGGTGGTCGGCGCCGACCTCTTCCGGCAGACGGATCCCGCGCCCGTCTCCAACCGGCTCGTCGACAACCCGCGGCAGGTCGCCGCCTACACCTACGGCTACAACCACCCGCTCTTCGCCCAGCGGGCCCACGACGTGCTCACGCTCGTCTCGTTTCTCAAGACCGGCGACACCGAGGGCCAGCCGCGGCCGCGCCGGATCGTGCTGGCGGCCTTCGGCGACGCCGCCCCGATCGCGACGGCGGCCGCCGCCGTGAGCGGCGCCGCGATCGATCGTCTCGCCGTGGATACCGGCGGCTTCCGGTTCGCGGCGCTGGCCGACTGGCGCGACGCGATGTTCCTGCCCGGGGCGGCCAAGTACCTCGACCTGCCGGGCCTGCTTGCCCTGCGGGCGCCACGGTCACTGTGGCTCGCGGGCGAGGGACCGGCGGCGCCGGGGCCCGTCGCCGCGGCCTACGGAGACCACGCCGCCGACCTGGCCATCTTCAAGGGCGACGCCGGCACCGCCCGCGCGGCGGCGGCCGAGTGGGTGCTGCCCCAACGGTGACTGGCAGAACGCCCGCGCCGTTCCTGCGACGCCGGCCTCAGGCCCTTGCGCCGGCGATCCGCTCGAACTCGTGCACGAACAGGCCGCTGCGGAGCTTCGGCTCGAACCAGGTGCTCTTCGGGGGCATGATCTCGCCCGCGTCGGCCACGGCGAGCAGCTCGTCCGGACTGGTGGGGTGCATCGAGAAGGCCACGCCGCCGCCGGCCCGCTGTTCGAGCTCGGCGGTGCCACGGATGCCCCCCACGAACTCGATCCGGGTGTCGGTCCGCGGGTCGCCGATCCCGAGGATCGGAGCGAGCACCCGGTCCTGGAGCAGGGACACGTCGAGGCTCGCGATCGGGTCGGTGCGGTCGATCGAGGCGGGCGGGAACGCGAGCGACCACCAGCCGCCGTTCACGAACACGAGCACCTCCCCGCGGACCGCGGGCGTGCCGGCCACGGCGGGCCGCACCGCGCCGAGGCCCCGCAGCTTCTCGAGGAATCCCTCCGGCGACAGGCCGTTCAAGTCCTTGACGACCCGGTTGTAGGGGAGGATCCGCAGCTGGTCGTGCGGGAAGACGACGGCCAGGAAGCGGCCGTACTCCTCGGCGCCCGTGTGCCTTGGGTCGCGGGTCGCCGAGGCCGCCGCGGCCCGGGAGCCGCCGGCCGAGCGGTGGTGCCCGTCGGCGATGTAGAGCAGATCGAGCCCGCGGAAGGCGGCGAGGTAGGCGGCGGGGTCGGCCACCTTCCAGCCGGTGTGCTGCACGCCGTCGGGGGCGACGAAGTCGAACAGCGGCGTGCCCGTCGCATCGGCCGCGATCCGGGCGGCGAGCGTCGCGGAGCCGGCGACGATTCCATCGCGGTCGCGAAAGCAGAGGAACACGGGCTCCGCATGGCAGGCCGTGGCCAGGAGGTGCCTGGTGCGGTCGTCCTCCTTGTCGGGCCGCGTCTTCTCGTGCTTGCGAATCTCGCCGGAGTCGTACTGGGCCGCCTCGACGCAGCACACGATGCCCGTCTGCCCGCGGCCCTCGCGCACCTGGCGATACAGGTACAGGCCGGGGGCCGGATCGCGGGCGAGCGTGCCGCCGGCGATCATCGCCTGCAGGGCGCGGTCGGCCTGCGCGTAGACCTCCGCGGCGTGGTCGTCGGTCTCCGGGGGGAGGTCGATCTCGGAACGGACCACGTGGAGAAACGACCGCGGCTTGCCGGCGGCCCGCTCCCGGGCCTCGGCGGTGGAGATCACGTCGTAGGGGTCGCTGGCGACCTCGGCGGCATGGGCGGCGGTGGGGCGGAGGGCGGCGAAGGGGTGGATCCTGATCATCGGGCGGGTGTGACTCCGGGTGCGAAGGCGGGACGAGGCCGGGCCGCGAGAATAGCCGAGGCTCCGACCGCCGGCCAAACCGCCCGCCGTGACCGGGGCGTTTTCCCCGCCCGGCCGTCAGCCGATGATCGCGTCGATGGGCGTGCCGTGGTCGATGACCAGCCGCTTGCGGCCGGGGACCTCGAGCTTCCGCGAGTCGAGGCCGAGCAGCTTGAGGATCGTGGCGTGAACGTCGGTGACGTAGTGCCGGTGCTCGACGGCGTGGAAGCCGAGTTCGTCGGTCGCGCCGTGCACCACGCCCCCCTTGATCCCGCCGCCGGCCATCCAGACGGAGAAGGCGAAGGGATGGTGGTCGCGGCCGTCGGAGCCCTGCGAGCCGGGCGTGCGGCCGAACTCGGTGCAGAAGATCACGATCGTCTCGTCGAGCAGGCCGCGGCGGTCGAGGTCCTCGAGGAGCGCCCCGATCGGCTGGTCCACCGCCAGCGAGTTCTTCTCGTGGTTTTTCTTCAGGCCTCCATGGGCATCCCACTCACCGGCCCCGCCCCCGCCGTGCTGCACCTGGATGAACCGCACGCCCCGCTCCACGAACCGCCGTGCGGCGAGCATCTGGGCGGCGAACTCCTTGCAGTGGGGAAGATCGAGTCCGTAGAGCTTCTTGGTCTCCTCCGTCTCGTCGGAGAAGTCCATCACGGCCGGCACGCTCCGCTGCATCCGGAACGCCAGTTCGTAGGACGCGATCCGGGCGGCCGTCGCCGGGTCGCTCGGATACTCGATGCCCGTCAGGCCGTTGAGCTGTTCGACGAGATCGAAGCCGATCTCCTGCGCCTCGCGGGAGAAGGCCCGCTCCGGCCGGCCGAAGTCGAGCGGGTTGGCGGGGTCGATCCGCAGCGGCACCGCGTCGTGGGCCGGGCCGAGGTAGTGGCCGTCCTTCTTGTTCCAATACTCCCGCTTGCCGATCGAAATGAACTGGGGCAGGTTGTCGTTGAGCGAGCCGAGACCGTAGTGCACCCAGCCGCCGAGCGTGGGCTGGACCGGGTCGAGCATGTGCCGCCCGGTGTGGAACTGGGCCTGGGCGCCATGGTTGCTGTCGGTCGTCCACATCGAGCGCACGACGGCGATCTTGTCGACGTTCCTGGCCGTGTGCGGAAACCAGTCGCTGACCTCGATCCCGCTCTGGCCGTGCTTCTTGAAGCCGACCTGGAGCGGAAAGAGGACGTTCCGCTGCTGGCCGTTGGCGTCGGGCACGGGGGCCCGCTCCTTGGCCAGCTTCTCGGGGCTCTGCACGTCGGCGTAGGGCGTGGTGGCGATCGTCTTGCCGGCATACTTCGTGATCTCGGGCTTGGGATCGAAACTCTCCATGTGGCTCACGCCGCCGTTCATGAACAGCCAGATCACGCTCTTGGCCTTCGGGGCGAAGTGCGGCTTCCCGTCCGGCGGCGCCCAGGCCGCGGTGCTGGCCAGGCCGTCGCGCTGCAGCATCGCGCCAAGCGCGAGGCCCGTGAACCCGAGCCCCATGTCGGCGAAAAACGCCCGTCTGGCAACACCGCCACCGAGCCCCCGGCGGAAGCCGGCAGACACCGCGTCACTTGCGGATCCCGCGTTCCAGTGCATCGGGGTCACCTCAGCGTCACGAAATCGTTGTGGTTGAACAGTGTCCACACCGCGTGGATCCGGGCGGAGTCGGCCTTGCCGGCCGGCTTCTCCACAGCCCGCCACTTCTCGAGCGCCGCTAGGCAGGCGGCCTTCTCCTCGGCCCGCGGCGGCCGATGGAGCACGAGTCCAAACGCGCGGTCGAGGAAGTCCGCGTCATCGGTCGCGGTGGCTCCTGCGTTGCCGATCCGCGTGGCGACCTTCGCGGCCGTGTCGAGTGCGAGGGCGGCGTTGGAGAGCGCGAGCGCCTGCTGCGGCACGATGCTCTGATCCCGTTGGTAGCACTCCGCCACCGCTGCGTCGTCGAACGTCGTCAGGAACAGATTGCGGCTGATGTCGGAATGCCAGAAGTAGAGGCTGCGGCGGTGCGAGGCAGCCTGCTGCGGTTCGGGCACCGGCGGCCCGCCCATCGCGGGATCGAGCGTGCCGGCGAGCGCGAGCATCGCGTCGCGGACCACCTGGGCCTCGAGCCGAACCGGCGCCCGACGCCAATACAGCCTGTTGTCAGGATCGGCGGCAACCGCCCTCTCGCCCCCCTTCATGGACGATCCCATGCGGTAGGCGGCCGACGTGCAGATGAGGCGGTGGAGGTGCTTCATGCTCCAGCGGTTGTCCACCAGTTCGCTCGCCAGCCAGTCGAGCAACTCCGGGTGGACCGGCGCATTGCCCTTGCGGCCGAACTCGAAGACCGTGTCGACCAGCGGCGTGCCCATGTGCCGCATCCAAACGTGGTTCGTCGCCACCCGCGCGGTCAGCGGGTTGCGTGGATCGGTGATCCAGTGCGCGAGTGCCGTCCGCCGGCCGCTGCTCGTGGCGGGAAACGGCACGCTCGGGTCGTCCTTCGTGGAATCCTTGAAGCGGGTCGCGGTCCACTTCGCACCGACCAGGGGCGTAAAGGTCGCACCTGCCGCGGCCGCCTCCTTCTCGGCCTTGTCGACCGCCCCGCGGGCCGTCGCCAGTTCCTTCTCGATCGCAGCGATCGCCTGGGCGTCCTTCTTCGCTTCGACGGCCTTCGCGAGCTTGGCCGACACGGTGGCGACCACCCCCCGAGCCTTCACGACCGCGGCATCCTTCTCCGCCTTGGCCGCCGCCTTCGCCGCCTCGACCGCCTTCACCTTGAGCGGATCGTCGGCCGCCTGCGACGCCGCATCCTGCGCGGCATGGGACGCGCGGGTCGCCTCCACCCGCGCTTCGACCGCCGCGAGTTCGGCCTTCGCGGCAGCCACTGCCTGTTCGGCCACGGCGGAAGGCTCCTTCGCCTGGCTGGCCTCGGCGTCGGCCACCGCCCGCTTCGCCGTGGCGATGTACGCGTCGAGCACCCACGGCCGACGGTCGGGCTTGACGGCGGTCTGCGGCAGGGCAACCGGCTTGATCTCGATCTCGCTGAAGGCAAAAACCGCCGGGACGCCGGGCTCGATCTTCTTCGACGTGTCGGGCTTCGTGTCCTCGCCGCGGATGAAGAGGTAGGTCGGCCGTTCGAGGTGGCCGTCGAAGACCCGCGGGATGCCGTCCTTCTCCAGGTCGGTCTCCCCCGCCGCGACGTCCACCCGCGTCTCGATCGGCTCGAAGAAGGCCCGGAACCTGTAGTAGTCCTCCTGCTGGATCGGGTCGTACTTGTGGGCGTGGCACTTGGAGCAGTTCATCGTCAGGCCGAGCAGCCCCTTACCGACGTGCTCGACCGTCTCGTCCATCCAGGGCGTCCGGTTGAAGAGTGCCCAGTTGCGCGCGAGGAACCCCGTCGCCCGGAGCTTCGAGGGATCGTCGGGGTGCAGTTCATCGGCGGCGAGCATCTGCCGCACCATCTCGTCGTAGCCCGTGTCGGTGTTGAGCGACTCCACGATCCAGTCGCGGAAGTGCCACATGTGCTTGGCGCTGCTCCGGTGCTGGGCGTCCAGTCCCCACCAGTCCGAATACCGCCAGACGTCCATCCAATGCCGCGCCCACCGCTCGCCGTGCCGGGGGTCGGCGAGGAGCTTTTCGACGAGCCTTTCGTACCAGTCGGGGGATGCGTCGGCCTGGATCGCCGCCAGTTCCTCCGGCTGCGGCGGCAGGCCGATGAGGTCGAGATAGAGCCTTCTGACGAGCACGTGCCGCGGGGCTTCGGGCTGGGGCGCGATGCCGGCCTGCTCGTGCCTGTGGGCAAGAAAGGCGTCAATCGGGTTTTTCACCCAAGCGGTGTTCTTCACCGCCGGCACCGCGGGCCGCACCCGCGGCTGAAAAGCCCAGTGGTCGCGGGGATCGGCCTCCGGTTTTTCGTCCGCCGGCGCCGGGCAGCCCGCCTTGATCCAGTCGGTGAGCATCGCGAGCTGCTCGGCCGAGAGCGGCTCCCCTTCCCCCTCCGGCGGCATCCGCGAAGCCGGGTCGGGATCGCGCACCCGCGCGAGGATCAGGCTCTGGTCGGGGTCTCCCTTGACGATCACGCTGCCCGACTCTCCCCCTTCGGCCATGAGGGCCACCGTGTCGAGCCGGAGGCCGGCCTCCTGCTTGAGGCCGCCGTGGCAGGAAAAGCATCGCTCGGCTAAGAGCGGCCGGATTTTGCCCGCGTAAGCGGCCAGTTGCGGGGGATCGGCGGCGGCGACCTGGGCCGCCAGCACGGCCCAGCCGAGCACGGTCATCGAGCGGATGGCGTCGGGGCAGGCCATGGCTTCGCGGGCGGGAACGGAGGGGGGCGACGGCCGACCACCGAAGTATAGCCGCGCCAAACCGTCATGTCACCTTTGCCCGGCGGCCCGGCTCAGCCGGCGCCGTAGCGGCGGGCCATGTCGGCGAGCGAGATGCACGGGACCTTGCCGGCGTTGCCCGCCTGGCCGAACTGCACCATCCGCTCCGCGCACACCTTCTTCATCGCCTCGCGCGAGGGCTTGAGGTAGTCGCGCGGGTCGAACTTGTCGGGCGACTCGAAGAGCACCTTGCGGATCGCGCCCGTGATCGCCATCCGGCAGTCGGTGTCGACGTTGATCTTGCGGACGCCGTGCTTGATGCCCCGCTGGATCTCCTCGACCGGCACGCCCCAGGTCTGCGGCATCTTTCCGCCGTAGCGGTTGATGATGTCCTGCAGGTCCTGCGGCACGCTCGACGATCCGTGCATCACGAGATGGCAGTTGGGCAGCCGGCGGTGGATCTCCTCGATCCGCTTCATGGCGAGCACCTCACCGTCGGGCTTGCGGGTGAACTTATAGGCGCCGTGGCTGGTGCCGATGGCCACGGCCAGCGCGTCGACGCCGGTGGCCGCCACGAACCGCTGGGCCTCGTCCGGGTCGGTGAGCAGCTGGTCGTGCGAGAGCTGGCCTTCCGCCCCGTGGCCGTCCTCGGCCTCGCCGTGACCGCTCTCCAGCGATCCCAGGCAGCCCAGTTCCCCCTCGACCGACACGCCCTGCCGGTGGGCCGACTGCACCACCTCCTTCGTGACCTTGACGTTGTAGTCGAAGTCGGCCGGCGTCTTGCCGTCGTCCTTGAGCGAGCCGTCCATCATCACGCTCGTGAATCCGTGGTCGATCGCGCTCTGGCAGGTGGCCGGCGAGTTGCCGTGATCCTGGTGCATGGCGATCGGGATCTTCGGGTACAGCTCGGCGGCGGCGAGCATCAGGTGCCGCAGGTAGTTGTCCTGCGAGTAGCTGCGGGCGCCGCGGGAGGCCTGGATGATGACCGGCGAGTCGGTCTCCTTCGCCGCCTCCATGATCGCCTGGATCTGCTCCATGTTGTTGACGTTGAAGGCGGCCAGGCCGTAGCCGTGCTCGGCGGCATGGTCGAGGAGGATGCGCATCGGGACGAGCGGCATGGGAACGGGTTCTCCGGGAGCGGGACAAGGCGGGGGCCGCGCGACCCGCGGCGGTGGAGAGCATACGGCAAAATCGGCGCTGGTAGAATCCCCGTGGGCTTCCGACGGCGCCCCCGGCGCGGAGGCCGCCACGCCGGATCGCCGCCGGCACCCGCCAGCCAACGTGCCATGGAATCGAATCCCTACCAAGCTCCCGAATCGACGGTCGGCGGGTATCTTCGCCCGGTCACCGACCCGCTACGGAGCTTCCTCTACGTCGCGGGGGGCTGGGCCTGCCTCGGCCTGGCGGTGCTCGGGGCGGTGCTGCCGCTGATCCCTTGCACGCCCTTCGTGCTGGCGGCGAGCTGGTGCTTCTACCGCGGCTCGCCCCAGATCCACGCCTGGATGCATCGCTCGAAGACGTTCGGCCCCACGCTCGACGACTGGCAGCACTATCACGGCATCCGCCGCGGACTCAAGTATCGGGCGGTGGCGATGGTGCTCGCGGTCGTCGGAGTGAGCCTGCTGCTCAACAGCCTCGCGTGGTGGCTCCGCTACGTGTTTCTCGCCGCGGTGGCCGTGGGACTGTACGTCATCTGGCGGGTGCCCACGCTGCCCGACGACGCGCCCCAGGCGCCGCGGACGATCGTGTCGTGACCGGCCGCGGCGTCAGTGCTCGACCGACGCGTCCGGCTCGGGCAGCCAGTGGGTGAGGATCGCGCCGACGAGCGCGTAGCCGCCGGCGACCGCCGCGCCGACCAGGGCGATCCGCACCGGATCGGGGGGCGTGGCGGCGGCGAACGTGAGCGTCAGCCAGGCCGCCGCGGTGCCCAGCACCCGGCCGCCGATGTTGGCCGCGAAGCTCTCGCCCGTGCCCCGCAGGTGCGTGGGGAAGACGAGCGGAATGTAGTTGCCCCAGAACGAGAACTGGGCGACGGT
>JBIIDT010000029.1:0-32699 GCA_044238145.1 Pirellulales bacterium
TCTCCTTGTGGCTGGCGATCACCCAGTAGGCACCCGGCTCGAGGCCGCCGGCGCCAAGCGTGGCCGCGACGGGGAGGTCTTCGTGCCGCTGCTGGAAGTCGGGCGTCGCGGGCAGGTCGGCCGCGTGGGCCTTGACGGCCGGGAGGGCGAGAATCGCCTTGCGGTCGGCGTCGTCGAACCAGCCGTGGTGCGGCTTTCCGGCCTTGAGCCGGGCGTTGAAGTCGGCCTTCGCGAGCCGGAGGTGCACGCGCGCGAGGTTCCGGTAGGAGACGCGGACGACCGGCCATGGGTCGGCCCAGGAGGTTTCCGTCTGGAACGAGAGTTCCGGCGCCTCGATCTCGGCGACGAGGTTTTTGCACAGCGCCCCGCCCGGGCTCTTGGGGTGGGCCTCCGCGCCGGCGAGCGCGATCGTCCGGGCTTCGACCAGGTCGCCCGGCTCGCCGTTCTCACCCTGGCGCACGAGCGACGCCAGATGAAACCGGCCGAGCGACGCCGTCTCGTGGTCGCCGGCCCGTTCGGTGAAGGCCTTGAGCGCCGCTTTCTTGCGGTCGGCGAGGTCGCCCGGCTCCCCGGCGGACACGGCCGCGCCGCTCGCCCACAGGATCCGGTCGAGGTCGGCCGCCAGAAACGCCGTGCGATCCTGGTCGGCCCGGTGGAAGTCGAGCAGGTCGCGGTAGAGCCGGAGCGTGTCGACGAGCGGCGAGTCGGTGTCGCTGAAGCCTTTTTCAGTCTCCGGCTTCCACGCACAAAACTCTTCGGGCGTGCCCAGGGCGGGGCTCGTGGCGTCGAGCTCGAAGGCATCTTCCGGGGCGACGAGGCCGCGCTCGCCGGAACTGGAAAACTCGATCGCGTCGCGGACGATCACGTCCCACACGGTCGGCCGGTAGGCGTCGGCCATCTTGCCCGGCTCGATGATCGCCGACCACTCGGCGACGGGGAGCTTTTGCAGGGCCGCCCGCTCAGGGCTGCCGGGCGCGCCCACGGCCGCCGCGAACCGGGCGCGGATCTCCTTGACGATCGTCGGTAGATCCCACTCGGCGAGCTTCGCGAGATCCTTTCCGTCGCTTCCTCCTTGCGTCCGCTGCTGATACCGCCAGCGGTTCATCTGGAAGTAGCCCCACGTCCAGTTGGCGCGAATCGCTTCCAGGACGCCGCGGGTCTCCGCCGGCGCCTTCTCGCTCGCGGCAGCCAGCCGGATCAGCCGCTCGGGGTCGTCACCAGGTCGGTCGCCCGTCTCTGTGAGGATCCGCGTGGCGATCGCCCGTGCCACCTCGTCCCAGGCCTTGGCCTGCGTCGCCTCGGCCTCGATCCCCGCGAGCGCCTCGGCGGCCGACTTCGGCTTCCCCTCGTCGAGGGCCTTTTGCACTCGCTTCCAGGCCTCGGCCCGGTTGGCGGGGGGCGGGTCGTCGGCGGCGGATGAGGTCATGAGGACGGCTCCTCCCAGGGCGAGCAGGATCGCGAGCACGCCCGCGGCCTTCCGGCCCCGGAAGCCGGCCGGATCACGGGAATCCTCTACGGAGGCGGGCATGGCGTGGGTCTCCAGAAGGGGTTGGGAAGTATGGCGGTGTCCAGAGACGGAAACCAAATCCGCGGTGGGCCGGCTCCGACGGCTTCGCGGATTGGATGCGCCGGGATTCGAAACAGTTCCCGGGTGCGAAAACGCCGGGTGCGAGGCGGTTTCCCCCGCATGGCCCGGCCCCCGGGACCGTGCTATATATGGAGTGGTCGATGTTTTGGTTCCGCGGCGGAGCGCAACGTCCGGACCCTTGGAATCCAGTGCTGAATGTCGTGCCGACCCGCGGCGCGGCCTGTCCGCGACCAGGAGGTTCGATGAGCCGCTGCCCGCCCGTTTTCGCCCTGCTTCTGGCCGCCGGCCTGCCCGTCGCCACCGCCGGTGAGGGCCCGTCCTACAACCAGGACATCCGGCCGATCCTGGTGGAAAACTGCTTCGGCTGCCACGGGGCGGACAGTGCCCATCGGGCGGCCGACCTGCGGCTCGACGTCCGGGACGACGCGGTCGAGTCCGGGGCGATCGTGCCCGGTGATTCCGACTCGAGCGCGATGCTCGACCGGATCTGCTCGGACGACCCCGACGAGGTGATGCCGCCGCCGGCCGCCAAGAAGACGCTCTCGGCCGAGCAGAAGGCACTGCTCGAGCGCTGGATCACCGCCGGGGCGGAGTACGAGCCCCACTGGTCGTTCATCCCGCCCAAGCGACCCGACCTCCCGGCCGTCAAGAACGAGACTTGGGTGAAAACCCCGATCGACCGGTTCATCCTCGCGCGGCTCGAAGCCGAGGGGCTCGCGCCGGCCCCCGAGGCCGACCGCCGCACACTCGCTCGCCGCGTGGCTCTCGACCTCACCGGTCTGCCGCCGGAGCCGGCCGTCGTCGAAGCCTTCGTCGCCGACACGCACCCCGACGCCTACGAGCGGCTCGTCGATTCCCTGCTCGCGAGCCTGGAGTGGGGCGAGCACCGCGGCCGCCACTGGCTCGACTATGCCCGCTACGCCGACACCCACGGCATCCACTTCGACAACTTCCGCGAGATGTGGACCTACCGGCAGTGGGTGATCAACGCCTTCAACCGCAACCTGCCCTTCGACCAGTTCACGATCCTGCAGTTGGCCGGCGACCTCGTCGATCACGATGCCGCGCGGGCGACGCCGCACGAGGTGCTCGACGCCCGGATCGCCAGCGGCTTCAACCGCTGCAACATGACGACCAACGAAGGGGGCGTGATCCCGGAGGAGTACGCCGTGCTCTACACGCGGGATCGCACCGAGACGACCGCCGCGGTGTGGATGGGGCTCACGGCCGGCTGCGCCGTGTGCCACAACCACAAGTTCGACCCCCTCTCGCAGAAGGAGTTCTACGAGCTCGCCGCGTTCTTCAACAACACGACCCAGAACCCGATGGACGGCAACGTCCACAACACGCCGCCGATCCTGCCCGTGCCGCTGGCGGCCGACGGTGAACGCTGGGCGACGCTCGAACGGGAACTCGCCGCGGCGCGGCGAAAGGTGGCCGCGGCCAAGGAAGAGGCACGGGAGCAGGCCCGGGAGCCGTTCGCGAACTGGATCCAGGCGCTCACGCCCCAGCAGGCGGCGGCCACCGCACCGCAGGACACGCCGCTGGTGGCGATGCCGCTGGCCGAGGGCCAGGGCCAGTCCACGGCGATCCGCCAGGGCGGGAAGGACGTCGCCTTGCCGCTCGCGTTTCCGAACAAAACCGCCTGGATCGACGGACCCGAAGGCCGCAAGGCCCTCTCCGTGGATGGCATCGTGGCGGAGTTGCCCACCGCCGGGGACTTCGAGTTCGACCAGCCGTTCGCCGTCGCCTTTCACGCCAAGATCCGCGCCAGCCAGCCGCGGTCGACCGTCGTGGCCCGGTGCAGCGGCGCGGACGACAAGCGAACCGGCTGGCATGTTGCGATCGAGAAGGAGCGGCTGGTGTTCGATCTGGCGCACGCGGGCAACGACGCGTGGCTGCGGACGACCGCCGACGTGCCGTTGCCGGCGAATCAGTGGACTCGCGTCGTGGTCACCTACGACGGTTCGGGCAAAGCGGCCGGCGTGCAGGTCTTCCATGACGGCCAGCCCGTGAAGGTGCGAACGGAGCGCGACAAGCTCGGTGGGAAAACGATTCGCACCACCGCTCCGCTGACCATCGGCGGCCGGCACGACAGCAAGGTCCGGGCTGACGGCGTCGGTCTGGCCGACCTCACGATCTGGGGCCGGGCCTTGTCTGCCCGCGAGGTCGTCTCCCTGGCACTCGAGCCCGATTTCGCGGCGGTGCTGGCGCTGCCGGCCGCGGAGCGGGTCGCCGCCGCCGGGCGGATCTTCGAGTGGTGGGTGCGCGACTCCTACAAGCCGCTGGCCGACGCCACGGCAGCCCTCGCGGTGCTCGAGGATGAGCACGCTGCGATCGTGAAGCGCGGCACGATCGCCCACGTGATGCACGAGAAGGACGAGATGGCGAAGGCCTACATCCTCAACCGCGGCGAATACGACAAGCGGGGCGAAGAGGTGAAGCCCGACACGCCCGACATCCTGCCCGCCTTCCCCGCCGAGTTGCCGAAGAACCGGCTCGGCCTGGCCAAGTGGCTCCTGCTCCAGGAGCATCCGCTCACGACGCGGGTGACGGTCAACCGCTTCTGGCAGGAGGTGTTTGGCACGGGCCTCGTGCGGTCGAGCGGCGACTTCGGGATCACGGGCGAACTGCCGAGCCACCCGGACGTGCTCGACTGGCTGGCCGTCGAGTTCCGCGAGAGCGGCTGGGACGTGAAAAAGCTGTTTCGGCTGATGGTGACGAGCGCCGCCTACCGCCAGCAGGCCCTCTCCACGCCGGAGAAACTCGCCCAGGATCGCGACAACCGGCTCCTCTCGCGGGGGCCGCGGTTCCGGCTCGATGCCGAGACGATCCGCGACCAGGCGCTCGCGGCGAGCGGGCTGCTCGTCAAGCAGATCGGCGGCCCGAGCGTGAAGCCCTACCAGCCGGAGGGCGTGTGGGAGGCGGTGGCGATGCCCAACAGCAACACCCGCGAATACAAGCAGGACAAGGGGGCGAACCTCTACCGCCGCAGCATGTACTGGTTCTGGAAGCGGTCGGCGCCGCCGGCCTCGATGGAGATCTTCAACGCGCCGGCGCGGGAGTCGTGCACGATCAAGCGCGAGCGGACGAACACCCCGCTGCAGGCGCTCGTCACGCTCAACGACCCGCAGTTCGTCGAGGCGGCCCGGGTGCTCGCCGACCGGGCGCTGGAGATCGGCGGCGACTCCGACGACCAGCGGATCGACTTCATCGCCCGGCGGCTCCTCGCCCGGCCGCTCGCCGCCGGGGAGACCACGGTCGTGCGAGAGTCGCTCGCGGGCCTCGCCGAGTGGTACAAGGCCCACCCCGACGACGCCCGGCAGGTCGTGGCAGTGGGCGAGTCGAAGCCGCGGGCCTCCGACCCCGCGGTGCTCGCCGCCTGGACGATGCTCACCAACCAACTGATGAATCTCGACGAGTTCCTCTGCAAGTAGCGAGGCCGCCATGCGTCACCTGCCCCCCCCGATCCGCTCCCCGCTCGACGAACTGGGGCTGAACCTCACCCGGCGGCGGTTCTTCGAGCGCGGCAGCCACCTCCTCGGCGGCGCCGCTCTGGCGACGCTCCTGCCCGGAGGCGAGGCGGCCGCCGCCGCGATCGACGCCGCCGCGGGGATCGCCCGCGTGCCGGGCGCCGTCGGCCCCCACTTCGCCCCCAAGGCCAAGAGCGTGATCTACCTGCACATGGTGGGCGGCCCGCCGCAGCAGGATCTCTACGACTACAAGCCGGTGATGAACGACTGGTACGACAAGGATCTCCCCGAGAGCATCCGCAACGGCCAGCGGCTGACGACGATGACCTCGGGGCAGTCGCGGTTTCCGATCGCGCCGAGCAAGTACAAGTTCGCCCGCCACGGCGAGTGCGGGATGTGGGCGAGCGAGCTGCTCCCCTACACCGCCCGGATGGTCGACGAGATGTGCTTCATCCGCAGCATGCACACCGAGGCGATCAACCACGAGCCGGCGATCACCTACATGCAGACCGGCAACCAGATCTCGGGGCGGCCCTGCCTCGGGTCGTGGGCCAGCTACGGCCTGGGAAGCATGAACAAGGACCTGCCGACGTTCGTGGTGCTCGTCGCCAAGCCGACCAACACCGAGCAGGTGCAGGCGATCGGCGCCCGGCTGTGGTCGAGCGGCTACCTGCCGGGCGAGCACGCGGGGGTGAGCTTCAGGAGCGCCGGCGACCCGATCCTGTACATCAACAACCCGCCGGGCGTGCCCACGGAGATTCGACGCCGCACCCTCGACGGCCTCCAGGCCCTCAACCAGCAGACGCTCGAGCGGCTCGGGGATCCGGAGACCCGCACGCGGATCGCGCAGTACGAGATGGCCTTCCGCATGCAGGCGAGCGTTCCGGAACTCACGGACCTCGCGGCCGAGCCGGCCCACACCTTCGCGCTCTACGGCGAGGAGGCGAAGAAGTCGGGCACGTTCGCCAACGCGGTGCTCATGGCCCGGCGGATGGTGGAGCGGGGCGTGCGGTTCGTGCAGATCTACATCAACAACTGGGACACCCACGCCAACGTCGCCGGGCGGCTGCCGGATCAGTGCAAGGACGTGGACCAGCCCTGCTGGGGGCTCGTGCAGGACCTCAAGGCCCGCGGCATGTTCGACGACACGCTCATCATCTGGGGTGGCGAGTTCGGCCGCACGGTCTACTCGCAGGGTGGCCTCACGAAGGAGAACTACGGCCGCGACCACCATCCGCGGTGCTTCACGATGTGGATGGCCGGCGGCGGCGCGCGGCCCGGGCAGATCTACGGCGAGACCGACGACTTCTCCTACAACATCGTCAGAGACCCGGTGCACATCCGCGACTTCCACGCCACGGTGCTCCAGCTGCTCGGTTTCGATCACGAGCGGCTCACCTACCGCCACCTCGGCCTCGACCAGCGGCTCACCGGCGTCGAACCAGCCCGGGTGATCCCCGAGCTGATCGCCTAAGTCCTGACATACGTGTCGCAAAGCCTGTTCACATCGAGTGAGGCAGGCGAGGGGGTCGGCGAACGCTCGACGAGCGTGTGGCCGCGGCGGCCACAGCGAGGAGACTTTTGCCGCCCCCGAGCCGGGTTGGGCGCGTGAAGGCATGACCGACCGTTCCGTTTGCAGCGTATACTCGGCTCATCATTGCGACCGAATGCGAGGAGTTTTCATGATCCGGTGTGCCGCCGCGACCCTGACGATCGCCCTGATGTTCGGTTCCGGCCTCGGCCACGCCGAGATTCTCGCCCTCCAGGAGGGTGACCACGTGTGCATCGTCGGCGGCGGTGTGGCCGACGCCATGCAGCACTCGGGCTGGCTGGAGACGCTGCTCCACGCCCGGCACCCCGCCCACCGGCTCGTGATCCGCAACCTCGGCTACGACGGCGACGAGATCGACCCGGCGAAGCGGCTGCGGAGCGCCGACTTCGGCACGCCCGACCAATGGCTCGCCGGGGCCGCGCCGATTCCGAAGCCCGGCGACCTGACGACGAAAGACCACGTTCGCGAAAACCGCTTCGAGCTCGTGGGCACGAAGGCCGACGTGATCTTCGCCTTCTTCGGGTCGAACGAGGCCCACGCCGGGCCCGGCGGGCTGGCGGCGTTCCGGGAGCAGGTCGAGCGGTTCATCGACCACACCCGCGGCCAGAAGTACGACGGCGTCGAGGCCCCGCGGCTCGTACTCTTCACGCCGATCGCCCATGAGAACATCGCGGCCAAGGATCCGACGCGACCGCACTGGAACGACGGCGTGGCCCACAACAAGAACCTCGCCGCCTACGCGGCAGCGATGGAGGAGGTCTGTCGGGCCAAGGGCGTGCCGTGCGTCGATCTCTTCGAGCCCACGGCCACGGCCTATGGACGCACGAAGGAACTGCTCACCGAGGACGGCATCCATCCGACCGAGCGGGGCGACCGCGAGATCGCGCGGATCATCGACGAGTCGCTGTTCGGCGTGCCGCGGGTCCGCGACGAGAAGGCCCTGGAGCGGCTGCGGCAGGCGGTGGTGGACAAGAACTTCTTCTGGTTCAACCGTTACCGGGCGACCGACGGCTACTCGGTGTTCGGCGGCCGGTCGTGGCTCAAGTTCGCGCCCGACCAGCAGAGCAACTACGAGGTCGGGCAGCGGGAACTGGAATACCTCGACGTGAAGACGGCCAACCGCGACCGGCGGATCTGGGCCACGGCGGCCACGCTCGCCGACGCCGCGGCCCCGCTGCCTGCGGTGGAGGATGTTGGCCTGCCAGCGCTCTTGCCGGTGAAGACGAATAAGCCGGGGTCGCTGCCGGACGGGAAGCACGAGTTCCTCTCGGGGGCCGATGCGATCGCGAAGATGACGGTGCATTCCGGCATGAAGGTGGAACTCGTCGCCGACGAGAAGATGTTCCCCGAACTCGTGAATCCCGTGCAGATGGCCTTCGATACGAAGGGCCGGCTGTGGGTGGCGGCCTGGCCGATGTATCCCCACTGGTCGCCCGACGGGCCCATGCACGACAAGCTCCTGATCCTCGAGGACGCCGACGGCGACGGCCGCACCGACAAGGTCAAGACGTTCGCCGGCGACCTCCACAACCCGACCGGCTTCGAGTTCTGGGGCAAGGGCGTGATCGTGGCCCAGGGGCCGGACGTCCTGTATCTCGAGGACACGAACGGCGACGACCGCTACGACGTCAAGCGGCGGATCATCCGCGGCCTCGACACGGCCGACACGCACCACACCGCCAACAGCTTCACGCTCGACCCGGCGGGTGGGCTCTATTTCCAGGAGGGCACGTTCCACCATTCGCAGCCCGAGACGCCCTGGGGGCCGCCGGTCCGCGTGGCCAACGGCGCCGTGTTCCGCTACGAGCCGCGGACCGGCAAGCTCGGCCTCTACACGTCGTACTCGTTCGCCAATCCGCACGGCCACGCCTTCGGCCGCTGGGGCGAGGATGCGGTCTACGACGGCACGGGCGCCGTGCCCTACTGGGGCAGCGTGTTCTCCACGCGGCTCGACGGCATGGACAAGCACGGCAACGCCCCGTCGATCTACAAGCAGCGGACGCGGCCCTGCCCCGGCGTCGAGATCCTCTCCAGCCCCCACTTCGCCGCCGAGATGCAGGGCAACCTGCTCGTCGGCAACGTGATCGGCTTCCAGGGCATCCTCCAGTACGCGCTCAAGCCCGTGGCCGACGCGCCCAAGCAGGCCTTCCCGGAGGCGGTCGAGGTCGAGCCGATCGTGTCGTCGAGCGACCCGAACTTCAGGCCCGCCGATCTCGAGATGGGCCCTGACGGCGCCATCTACTTCACCGACTGGCAGAACCCGATCATCGGCCATATGCAGCACAACCTCCGCGATCCCAACCGCGACCAGAAGCACGGCCGCGTGTATCGCGTGGTGATGGCCGACAAGGCCGTGGAGAAGATCGTGCCGATCGCCGGCCGGCCGACGGCCGAGGTCGTGGCGCTTCTCGCCGACCCGACCGACCGCGTCCGCTACCGGGCGCGGATCGACCTCTCGGGTCGGCCCGAGGCGGAGGTCGTGCCGGCCGTGCGGGCCTGGCTCGCCGCGCAGGACGCGAAGACGCCCGAGTTCGAGCACCGCCGACTCGAGGCCCTGTGGATGCTTCGGCACTTCGACGTCGTGGACGTGCCGCTGATCGAGGCCGTCCTCGCGTCTTCCGATCCGCGGGCGCGTGCCGCCGGCCTGCGGGTGCTCTCGCAGGTCGCCGACCGCGTGCCCGAGGCCCTCGCCATGGTCCGCCGCGGGGCCGCCGACGAGAGCCTGCGGGTGCGGCTCGAGGCCGTGCGGGCCGCCACGTACCTGGCGGCACCCGAGGCGATCGAGGCCTTGGCGATCGCCGGCGAACTGCCGGGCGATCGGTTCATGGACTACGTGAAGCAGGAGGCGCGGCGGGTGCTCGAGCCGCAGTACGCCAAGGCGCGGGCGACGGGCTGGCGGCCCGCGTTCGCGACCGCCGCCGGCCGGAGATTCCTGTTCGCGTCGCTCACCAACGAGGAACTCGCCAAGGAGCCGCGGTCGCCGGAGGTGTACCAGGAGATGCTGCTCCGCAGCGGTCTCGACGAGGGGCTGCGGACGGAGGCGATCGGCGGGCTCGCCAAGGAGCGAGGCCAGACGCCCGTGCAGGTCGTGATGGACACGCTCGGCCGGATCGACGCCCGGGGCACGGGCATCGACGCGACGGTGGTGTTCGACCTCATGCGGGTGCTCGCGGCCCGGCCGGTGGCCGAGCGCGACGCGCTTCGCACCGATCTCGAACGCCTCGCCACGACCGGCCGGCAGCCGTTGGCCCGCCGGATCGGCTACGTCGCGCTGCTGGGCATGGACGCGGCCGGCGGCGACGCCGTGGCACGGACGTGGGCCCTCGCGGCGGCCGACCCACAGCGGCTCGTCGACCTGGTCGAGGCGTTGCCGATGGTGGCCGACCCGGCGGTGCGGACCGCGCTCTACGACCGCATCGTGCCGCTTCTGGACGACGGGCTGGGGAAGGAGGCCGCCGTGACCGGCCGGTTCGTGCGGCTCGACATGCTCGGCGGCATGCGGACCTTGTGGCTGGCGGAGGTGGAGGCGATCTCCGCCGGCTCGAACGCCGCCCGCGGTGGCACGGCGACCCAGAAGCAGCCGGCGGCGGCCGGCAGTGCGGCAGCGGCGATCGACGGCGCGGCCGACTCGGCGACCTGCACCGTGGCGGGCGAGGACCCGTGGTGGGAGGTCGATCTCGGTGGCGCCGTGCCGCTCGAGCGGATCGTGGTCCGCCAGGCCGCGGGGCTCAACAAGGACCGCCTCAAGAGCTTTACCGTCCGGGTGCTCGACGGCAACCGCAACGTGGTCAGCCGCCAGGAGGTCACGGCCCTCCAGTCACTCGTCACGCCGGTGGCCCTGGAGAGTGCGGCCGCCCGGCAGGCGAGCGTCGTCCGCCGGGCCGCGTTCCAGGCGCTGGCGACCGTCCGGGGCCGGGAGGCGGAGACGTTCGCCCTCCTGGCCCGGTTCGTCCGCGACGGCATCGACCGCGACGCGGCGATCCGCGCGCTCTCCACGATTCCCCTTGCCCAGTGGCCGGCCGCAGAGGCGTCGCCGACCATCGAGGCCCTCGTCGGCTGGCTCAGGCAGGCGGGCCCGGCCGACCGCTCGACCGACGCGGGCCTGGCGGCGTGGCAGTTCGCCGAGCGGCTGACCACGCTCCTGCCGGCGGTGGATGGGAAGGCTCGCCGGGCGGAACTGGCGGACTTGGGCGTCCGCGTCGTGCGGATCGGCACCGTTTACGAGCGGATGGCTTTCGACCAGGAGACCGTGGCCGTGCAGGCCGGGCGGCCGGTGCTCTTCGTGCTCGAGAATCCCGACGCCATGCCCCACAACTTCGTGATCGTGAAGCCCGGCCGGATGCAGGAGGTGGGCGAGATCGCCGAGCGGCAGGCGCAGAACATGAACTTCGCCAAGCAGGGCTTCGTGCCGAACTCGCCGCACATCCTCGCGAAGAGCGGCCTCCTGCAGCCCCAGGGCACGGAGCGGGTGAACTTCCAGACGCCCACCGAGCCCGGCATCTATCCCTACGTCTGCACCTACCCCGGTCACTGGCGGCGGATGTTCGGCGCGCTCTACGTCGTGGACGACCTGGAGGCCTACCTCGCCGACCCCAAGGCCTACCTCGCCGCCCATCCGCTCGAAATCAAGGACGAGCTGCTCAAGGATCGCCGGCCGCGGACGGAGTGGGCGATCGCCGACCTCGAGGGCAGCCTGGCGACGCTGGAGAAGGGCCGGTCGTTCCTTCACGGCCGCGAGCTGTTCCGCACGGCGTCGTGCATTTCCTGCCACAAGATGGGCGACGCGGGCAACGCCTTCGGGCCGGAACTGGCCAAGCTCGACGCGAAGATGACGCCCGTGGAGATCGCCCGGCATATCCTCGAGCCGTCGCTGAAGATCGACGAGAAGTATCGCTCGACGACGGTCGTCACCGACGACGGCCGCTCGGTGACGGGCCTCGTCGTCGCCGAGACGCCCGCCGAGCTGGCGATCGTCGAGAACCCCGTCGCCAAGGCGGAGCCCGTGCGGATCGCCAAGGACACGATCGAGGAGCGGACCACCTCGCCGGTGTCGATCATGCCCAAGGGGCTGCTCGACAAGCTTTCGCGGGACGAGGTTCTCGACCTCGTGGCCTACGTCGCTGCCCGGGGCGACGAGTCGAGCGCCCTGTTCGCCCCCGACGGCTGTCCGCACCATCCACCGGCGGGGAAGTAGGCCGCATGGACGAGACGAACCGCGCCGGCGAGATCCGCCCGCTCGACGCGATCGAGCGCCGCGTGCTCGGCACGCTCATCGAGAAGGGCAAGACGACCCCCGACCAGTATCCACTGTCGCTCAACGCCCTGGTCACCGGCTGCAACCAGAAGAGCAACCGCGACCCCATCATGACGCTCGACGAGGAGCAGGTGATGCGGGCGGTGGCGGGCCTGCGGAAGTGCGGGGCGATGGCGGAGGTGTTCGGCAGCGGCAAGATCCCGCGGTATCGGCACCTGGCCTACGAGTGGCTCGGGGTCGAGAAGGAGGAACTCGCAATCCTCGGCGAACTTCTCCTGCGAGGCGAGCAGACCGAGGGCGACCTTCGCGGGCGGGCGAGCCGCATGGACCCGATCCCCGACCTCGACGTCCTCCGCGGCCACCTGGATCGGCTCGCGGACCGTGGGCTCGTCGTCTGGCTCTCGCCCCCCGGCCGTGGCCGGATGCTGACGCACGGCCTGCTGCCGGCCGAGAAACTGGACAAGGTCCGCTCGCAGCTCGGCATGGCGGGCGGCGGCGTGGCCGAGCCCGTCGCCGATCACGTGACGGAGCCGCCGCCGGCGCGATCCGCGGCCGAGGCTCCGGCCCCGCGGCCCGCCGCGCCGGCCCAGGATGACGTGGCCGATCGCGTGGCCGAACTCGAACGCACCGTGGCCGACCTGCGCGACCGCCTCGCGCGGCTCGAGGCCGAACTCGGCGGCTGACGTCGTGAGGCTGGCGATGACCATGCTGAATCGTGGACTCATCGCCGCCCTGACGGCCGTGCTGCTGGCGTGTGCCGCACCGGCGGCCGAGCCGCTCTCGGTCGTCGAGGGCTGCACGCTCGTGGCCGCCGAGTGGGCCGACGGTGACAGCTTCCCGGTGCGCACGCCCGCTGGCGACGTGCACACGGTGCGGCTCTACGGCGCCGACTGCCTGGAGCAGCACGTCTCCGGCGAGACCGACGCACGGCGGCTGCGGGGCCAGCGACGCTACTTCGGGATCACGAGCGTGCGGCCGGACGCCGCGGCCTCGATCGCCCTGGCCAAGGATCTCGCGGGCCAGGCCACCACCGAGACCCGCCGCCTCCTGGCCCGGCCGTTCACGATCCACACGAGTTTCGCCGACGCCCGCGGCGACGGCCGCCACAAGCGGATCTACGCCTTCGTGATCGACGCCGAGGGGCGCGATCTGGCCAAGCACCTCGTGTCCGTCGGTCTGGCGCGGGCCTATGGCGTGGGCCGGACCACGCTGGCGGGCGATTCGGCGGAGGAGTATCGGGAGACGCTCGCCGACCTGGAACTCCAGGCGGCGAAACGCGGCGCCGGCATCTGGTCCCACACCGACTGGGATGCGTTGCCGGTGGAGCGCCGGCTGGAGCGGCGCGAGGAGCAGGAGCTGCGGGTGGCGATCGACGGGGCCGCGCCCCCGCCGGGCTTCGCGGTCGAGATCAACACCGCCTCGCGGGAGGACCTGATGCGTCTGCCGCACGTCGGCGAAACGCTCGCCAACCGGATCATCGAGCGGCGGCCCTACAAGCGGCTCACCGACCTCTTGGAGGTGGACGGCATCGGGCCGAGCACCTACCGTGAACTCAAGCCGATGCTCCGGCTCGAGCCCGCGGCCGAGTGACCGTCGGCAGACACGATCCACCAGTACCGAGGGCCCACCGATGACCGTCCACGAGTTTCGCCACGCCCTCGAGAGCCACCCCGGCGCGCGGATGCACTGGATGCTGCCCGACAAGTCGTTCGTGCCCGCCCACTATCACATCACCGAGGTGGGCAAGGTGCGAAAAGACTTCATCGACTGCGGCGGCACGGTCCGCTCGACGATGGCCTGCGTGCTGCAGGTCTGGGTGGCGAACGACGTGGACCACCGGCTGGAGACCACGAAGCTGGCGGCGATCATGGGCGTGGCCGCCCCGCTGCTGGAGTCCGCCGACCTGCCCGTGGAGGTCGAGTACGAGGCGGGGGTGATCTCGCAGTATCCGATCGGCGGCGTGGAGGTCACGCCCTCCGGCCTGCTCTTTTATCTCGGCACGAAGCACACGGCCTGCCTGGCGCCGGAGAAGTGCAAGGTGGGCGACACGGGCTGCTGCTGACCTCCAGCACGAGACCACATGCCACAGGGCCGGGAAAGCGGGATGCCGGATGTCGCGACGTGGCGCGGGTTCTTCGACCCCGCCCGGATCCTCGACCGGCTGGAGTGCACCGGACCGGGCGACATGGTCGAGTTCGGCTGCGGCTACGGCCTGTTCACGGTCGAGGCGGCGCGGCGTTCGACCGGCGTCGTGCACGCCATCGACATCGATCCGCAGATGATCGCGGCGACCACCGCGGCGGCCCGGGTGGCGGGCGTGGCGAACGTGCGGCCACTGGCCCGCGACTTCATGACCGAGGGCACCGGCCTGCCGGACCGGTCGTGCGACCAGGCGCTGGTCTTCAACCTGTTGCACATCGACGAACCGGTGGCGCTGCTCCGCGAAGCGTTCCGCGTCCTCCGGTCCGGTGGACGGCTGGGGATCATCCACTGGAACCACGACCCGGCCACGCCGCGCGGCCCGTCGATGGACATCCGGCCGACGGCGACCCAGTGCCGTCGCTGGTCGGAGGAGGCAGGGTTTCGCTTCGTGCGTGACGAGCCCGGGATCGCCCGCTGGCACTGGGGCCTGCTGATGCAGCGGCCGTAGAAGCCGGCGCTTTGCCGGGGCCGCCCGATCGCGAACCCCGTGTTTTCAAGAGTGCCGGAGGTGGGACTTGAACCCACACGCCCTTGCGGGCAACGGATTTTGAGTCCGCCGCGTCTGCCATTCCGCCACTCCGGCTCGTGAGAGGCGATCGACCGCTCCAGATTACGCCGCTACGCACCGGTTTGCCAGACGCGGTAGAGTTGGGGCGTTCTCCCACCTTGTCGCCTTGCGCCATGAATGTCGTCGTCTTCGAAGACCGGTTCGTCGAGCGGCTCGGCGTCGTGGCCGTCGCCCGCCCCGCCTGCGATATCACCGTCGGCTCCCACACGCTCGTCGAGATCCTCGGCCACATCGGCAGTGTCCGCCGGGCCGTGCGGCCCCACCTGGCCCGGCACCTGGCGGCTCTCGGTGATCGGACCGCCATCTGGGGCGGCCCTCCCGACGCGCCGGCACGGCCCGCCGCCTCGAGCCACGGCGCGGTCGCCCTGCTCGTCAACGCCCGCGTGGCCCCGAGCCGTGCGAACCTCGTCGCCCTGCGTTCGCTCGTCGAGGCCGGCCGGCGGTGCGTGGTGCGATCGGGAGCCGCGGTCGCGGCCGCCGTGCTGCACGTTTCGGCCGATGGCGGCGCGGACCACGACGCGATCGCGGCGCTCACCGCCCGCGCCGCCGAGGCCGACGACGCGGTCGCCTCACTGGGCCTGCCCGAGCACGACCTGCGGCTCGACCTGCTCGACCAGGCGCACGACGTCGTCTCCCGCCACGAGGCCGCGCTCGAGGGCTCGCTCGCGATCCGACTCGACGGCGGCGGCTACGCCGAGATCCGCCCCGGTCTGTTCGTGGCGGCGGGAGCGCATGTCGCCGACTGGGTGGCCGTGCGGCACGGGCCGGTGGTCGTCGAGTCCGGTGCCGAGGTCGGCCCGTTCGTCTGCCTCGACGGGCCGGTCTGGATCGGGCCCGACGTGCGGGTCGGCCCGCACACCTGGCTGCGGGCCGGCACGGCGCTGGCCCGGGCGGTTCGCGTGGGCGGCGAGGTCGAGGCGAGCGTGATGGAGCCCTATTCGAACAAGCCGCACGAGGGCTACCTCGGCCACAGCCACGTCGGCAGCTGGACGAACCTCGCCGCCGGCACGATCACGGGCAACCTCAAGGCGACCTACGGCCCCGTGCGGCTGCACGACATCCTGCCCGACGGCAGCCGAGCGACGGTCCACACCGGCCGGCAGTTCCTCGGTGCCCTCGTCGGCGAGTTCGTGAAGTCGGCGGTCAACACGTCGCTGCCGTGCGGTGCGCGGATCGGCGTCGCTGCCACGATCGGCGGCAGCCCGCCCGAGTTCGTGCCCGCCTTCCACAACATGCTGGTGGGCGGCCCGGCCGGAAGCCGGTCGTCGCCCGAGCAGGCGGCCACGATCCTGGGGCGGATGATGGCCCGCCGCGGCCTGGAGATGCTCCCCGCCGACCGCGACCTCATCGAGGCCCTCGCCGCACCCGCGCCGCGGGGCTGACGCCCGCCGTTGGCGCGGGCGGCTCACGTCCTCGGCCGGCTGCGCTAGAATGGTCGGAGCGGCTGCCGTGCGGGCACCGCGCCGACGGAGGAACACGTGTCGATCAAGGATGCCTACGCGACCGGGCGCTGCGGCCTGTCGTTCGAGCTGTTTCCGCCGAAGACTCCCGAGTCGGAGGCGGGCATGTGGCGCACGGTCGAGGCCCTGATGGCCTACGAGCCCGTGCTGGTCACCTGCACCTACGGCGCCGGCGGCTCGACCCGCGGCGCGACACTCGACGTGGTCGAGGGCGTGCGGCGGCGCTACGACGTGCCGGTCGCGAGCCACCTGACCTGCGTCGGCAGCACGACCGACGAACTGCGGTCCTACCTCCGCGAGGCGCGCGACCGGGGCGTGGCGGCGATCGTGGCCCTGCGGGGCGACCCGCCGCGGGGCGAGGAGAGCTTCCGGCCGGTGGCCGGCGGCCTCCGCTACGCGTCCGAACTGGTGGCCCTGATCCGCGGCGAGTTTCCGGAGTTCGGCATCCTCGTCGCCGGCTATCCCGAGATGCACCAGGAGGCCGCGAGCCCCGCGGCCGACCTCGAGAACCTGCGGCGAAAGTGCGCCGCGGGCGGCGACGTGGTCGTCACGCAACTGTTCTACGACAACGACGACTTCCTCCGCTTCCGCGACCGCTGCCTGGCGGTCGGCATCGCCGCGCCGATCGTGCCCGGCGTGATGCCCGTCACCAACTACGCCCAGATCCGGCGGATTGCCAGCCTATGCAAGGCCCGGCTGCCGGCGGCCTTCACCGAGGCGTTCGAGGCGGCCGGCGACGACGAGGCGGCCCAGTTCGAAGCGGGCGTGACCTACGCGGCCCGGCAGGTGGAGGAACTCGTGGCGGCCGGCGTCCCCGGCATCCACTTCTACGTCCTCAACAAGTCGCCGGCCACGGTCCGCGTGCTTGAACACGTCGGCCTCGCCCGCCGCTGATAACGGGCGGTCATCGCGGAGGCTGGTCGTCGTCCATGGTGCGGATGTAGCTCCGCAGCCGCTCCAGTTCGTCGCTCACGTGGCGGAGCTTGAGCATGTTCTCCACCCGCTTCACCAGTTCGACGCGGTTGACGGGCTTGGAGAGGAAGTCGTCGGTGCCGGCGTCGACCGCCCGCTCGATGTCGCCCAGCTCGCCGAGCGCGGTGACCATGAGGATCATGATCGGGCTCGTCGCCGGGTCGGACTTGAGCCGCTGGCAGACCTCGAAGCCCGAGAGCTTCGGCATCATCACGTCGAGGAGGAGCACGTCGGGGCGGAACTCCGCCACCTTCGCGAGCGTGTCGGCCCCGTCCACGGCGGTGACGATCTCGCAGTCGATGTCGGCGAGGTAGACCTCGAGGAGTTCGCGGTTGGGCTCGTTGTCATCGGCGATCAGCACGCGGCTGCGGCGGCTGGCGGCGGACGGCGGGGCTGATGGTTTCGGCATCGCGGAACGGGGCTCGGGGCTCGGGGTCAGGGGCACTCGAAGAGCGACTGGCTCTTCACGATCGCGAGGTCGTCGGGGAACGTGTGGTAGGCCTGCACGATCAGGCTGCGGGGACGGGTCTCGACGTTGATCCACGACAGGGCGCCCAGCGCCAGCCGGCTGCCCGCCTCGAAGCGGTGCAGGAGCCCCCGCCGGGCCCCCTCCACGGCCAGCTCCTGCTGGAACGACCAGAACACCTCCTGCTCGACGGTCTCGAGCTGGAAGCAGGTCTGGTAGGCCGCCCCGTCGCGGCACTCCATGCGGTCGCTCCGCTCGCCGGCGATGCGGTGCGAGAGGAGCCGCCGCCGCATGGGCAGCGGCTGCCGTTGGCTGGTGGCCACCTCCGCGAGCGTCAGTCCGTCCTTCCGCCAGGTGACGAGGTGGCCGGCCTGCGTGATCGCGATCGTGGCCGAGTAGCCGCCGCGGTCGATCGACCGGGTGGCGCAGATGGTGAACAGCTCCGGGTGGAGAACGCGTCCGTAGAGCTGGAAGACGAGTTCCGCAACCTTGGGGCGAACCGAGAGCACGTGGGGAAGACTCCATGATCTCGCGACGAGTCGCGGCACGACCGCGACGCCTCGAGAACCTCCCGCCTGCGACCGGGAGTATACGGGGGCCGCGCGCCGCGATCCAAGGCTGGTCGCGATCGCGAGTGATGCGGCCCGAAACGGCCATTTCGCCGCGCAAAAAAATCTTTCGCGCACCCTTGACAAGTTCGTGCCCCACCGTTTTCCAGCGCGTCGGTCAGAGCAGGCCGACGAGCACGTCGTAGACGGCATGCGTGCCCGCGGCGATGCCGAAGCCGCGAACCACGAACAGGATCGCGAAGAACATGCCGGCAAGCGCGCGGAAGGTGAAACTGTAGAGCTGGAACGTGTCGCCCAGCGGGCCGACGTAGTGGGCGGCGCTGAACAGCAGGCTCGAGGCGAGAAGCCCGAGGATCGCCGCCGCGACATTCCCGCAGCCGAGCCGCCGGAAGACCCAGATCAACAGTGGCAGGAGGAGCAGGCGGAACAGCACCTCCTCGTAGAGCCCAGCCCCGCAAAAGCCGATCAGGCGGGCCAAAAAGCCGTCCCGGGCGGCGGCGGCGGCCAGCGGCCACAACCGGTCCTGGAGCCGGGCCAGACCCACGAGAATCACGGCCCAAAGCAGGCATTCCGCGGCCATGCCGGCCAGCACGCCGCCGCTGAATTTCCAGCGGTCGTGCTCGACGTGGTGCCAGGCCAAAAGCCCTAGGACGGTGAGCGTCGGGAGCAGGAAATAGGCCCCGAGCCCGAGGGCGTCCAGCAGCTGCCGCAGCCACACGTCGGCGCCGTTCCGCGGCGATCCGCGGCCCAGCAGCAGCACGCCCCCCTCGTAGGCCAGCACGAGCGGCAGTGAGAACACGAGGCTCGTCAGGGGCGTGCGGGAGAGGCTCCAGTAGGACTCCTGTGTCGGAGCCGACTCCGGATCGCCGTGCGGTTGGGGCCCGGAAAATCCGTCCTCCAGGAGGTCGTCGAGCGGCTCGTCATCCGGCCCGGGCATCGCGTGGTCGTCGGGGAACTCGTCGGCGCCCGAGGAAAAGCTGCTCATCGGCTCGTGCCACCCGAAAAAACCGTGCCCGCGGCCCCGTGCGACCGGCCAATGCCGTGCATTCTCTACGACATCGCGTCGCACCGGGCAATGCTGGCGCCGCTGGCGCGGCCCGGTTTCGCGTCGGCCCGCGGCGGCACAATGATTTTCCGGGGCGCGACGGCGTCGCGAGGCGGCGCGGCGCGCGAGTCCTTGACAAGTCGGCGCGGCTCCACAGAATCACGCCCATCGGTCGGCTCGAGATCCGCAACGAGATGCACACTTCACGATGAGCCGCGCCGTGCGAACCACGAAACGGCGCTGGTGTGCGAGCGAGACGCGGAGCGGATTCGGAAAGACAAAGGGGGGCGACGACTTGAGGGATCGACAGTCGACGGCCTTGGTCGTGGCCTGGATGTCCCCCCCGTTTTCCGGCCCCGCTCCGCGTGCGGGACGCGCATTTGCCGATCCGCGGTCCGCGGCCGGTAGAATGCGGCGTTCCGTTCACGGTCGCGGGAAACGCCATGGCACGATGCCTCATTGGATGCGGGTCGAACCTCGGCCGGCGGCGTGAACAGCTCGACCGCGCCGTCGAATTGCTGCGGTTCATGCCGGGCGTGCGGCTGCTGGCCGTGAGCCGCTATCGGGAGACCCGTCCCGTCGGCGGTCCGGCCGGCCAGGAGGCCTACCTCAACGGGGCCTGCCTCCTGGAGACCGACCTCGGCCCCCACGACGTGCTCGGCATGCTGGCCGCCGTCGAAAACACGCTCCACCGCGAGCGGCACGACCGCTGGGGCGAGCGGACGCTCGACCTCGACCTGCTGCTGTACGACGACCTCGTGCTCGACGACGCGACCCTCACGGTGCCGCACCCGCGCATGACGACCCGCCGCTTCGTGCTCGAGCCGGCCGTGGAGATCGCCCCCGAACTCGCCCATCCGCTCGCAGGGTGCTCGCTGCGGGCGCTTCTCGACAACATCTCTGCGCCGCATCCGCTCGTCGCGGTGCTGGGCGTGCCCGGCAGCGGGGCCCCGGAAGTCGCGGCCGTCGTCGCCGACACGGTCATGGCCCGATCGATCCACGCCCCGCGGCCGCTGCCGCTGTCCGCGGCGGGGCCGCAGGAGTGGCGCGAGGCGGTGGCCGCATGGACGCGGCCCCTCGCCGAGGCCGACTGGTCCGCCGATCCGCACGGCACCGTCGTCGACTTCTGGCTCGGCATGATTCCGACGGCGGCGCATGACCGCCTGGCGGCGGCGGACGCGGCCCGGCTCGAGGCCGACGTGGCCCGCGCCTCGGCGGCGGTGCCCGCGCCGCAGGTCGCGATCCTGCTCGTCGCCACGGCCGACGTGCTCGAGGAGCGGATCGCGTTTCGCGGGCGGCCGGCCGCGCCGCACACGGATCTGTTCGCCGACCTCGCGGCCTCGACGGCCACGCTCCCCCCGCCCGCTTCCGCCGCCACGCTCGTCCGGTTGCAGGAGCGGCTCGTGCAGCGGCTGCGGCCGGCGGGGGCCGGCGGCCCGCCGGGCCCGAAGGCGGTGATCACGATCGACGCCGCCGACCTCGCGCGGGCGGCGGACGAGGCCGCCGCCGCCGTCGAGGCCATGATCTGATGCCTCCCCGGCCGGCGGTCATCGGCGACCCGGCGGCGGTGCGCGAGGCGGTGCTCGCGGCCCGGGCGACCGGTCGGAGAGTGGGCTTCGTGCCGACGATGGGCGCCCTGCACGCGGGCCACGCGAGCCTCGTGGAGCGGGCCGCGCGGGAGTGCGACGACGTCGCCGTGTCGATCTTCGTGAACCCGACGCAGTTCGCCCCCGGCGAGGACTTCGACCGCTACCCGCGGTCGCTGGCCGCCGATCTCGCGATCCTCGAGCCGCTGGGTGTCCGCTGGGTCTTCGCGCCCGAGCCCGCGGCCGTCTATCCGCCCGGCGACGCCACGCGGATCGTCGTCGACGGGCCGGCCACCGGCTTCGAGGGAGCGATCCGCCCGGGTCACTTCGCCGGCGTCGCCACGGTCGTCTGCCGGCTGTTCCTCGCGGTGCCGGCCGACGCGGCGTACTTCGGGGCCAAGGACTGGCAGCAAACGCTCGTCGTGAAGCGCATGGTCCGCGACCTCGGCCTGCCGATCGCGATCGAGGTCTGCCCGACGGTCCGCGAGCCCGACGGGCTGGCGATGAGCTCGCGCAACGCCTACCTCTCCGCGGCCGAGCGGCCGCGGGCACGGGCGCTCGCCGCCGGACTCGATCGGGCGGCGGCGGCCTGGGAGGCCGGCGCTGACGTCGCCGCCGTGGAGGCGGCGCTGCGGGAGCCGCTCGAGGCCTCCGGTCTCGCGGTCGACTACGCGGCGGTCGTCGACGCGGAATCGCTGGGGTCCGTGCGGGCGGCCGCGCCGGCGGTGGCCCTCGTCGCCGCCCGGCTCGGCACGACGCGGCTGATCGACAACCGGCAGCTCGCGCCGCGCGGAAACGCCTGATGCGATCCACGCTGTTCCACATCCCGGCGCAGCTCGGCGGCCTGCCGCTCTTCGGCTGGGGGCTGCTGCTGGTGCTGTGGGCCGTCGGTGGTGGGGTCGCCTTCGCGCGGGCCGCGTTCCGCGAGGGGCTCGCCCGCGCGGCGGCCGCCGTCGGGCTGCCGCTGGCCGTGGCCGGGGCGTTCATCCTCTGGGGCCTGCCGGCGCTCGACGACGGGCAGGGCGTGCCGATCCGCGGCTACGGCGTGATGCTCCTCGTGGCGGCGCTCGCGGGCACGTGGCTCTCGGTCCGCCGCGGCCGTGCGGTCGGCATCGACGCCGACACGATCCTCGCTTTGGGCATGGAGATCTTCCTGTGGGGGATCGTGGGGGCGCGGCTGTTCTACGTGATCGAATACCACCAGCAGTTCTTCCCGCCGGGCCGCGACCTGGCCGCGTCGCTCGGGCAGGTGCTCAACGTCGCCCAGGGCGGCCTCGTCGTGTTCGGATCGCTGCCCACCGCGGCGGCCGCCGCCTGGTGGTTTGCCCGACGGCGCGGCCTGTCGATCCTGCAGCTCGCCGACGTCGTCGCGCCGGGCCTGCTCGTCGGGCTGGCGATCGGCCGCGTGGGCTGCTTCTTGAACGGTTGCTGCTACGGCGGCCCGTGCGATCTCCCCTGGGCCGTGCGGTTCCCGCCCGAGAGCCCGCCGTGGCTCGACCAGGCTGCCCGCGGACTGCTGCCGGCGGCCACACCCGGACAGCCGCCGCCGTGGAGCCTGCCCGTGCACCCCGCGCAGCTCTACGCGGCCGTCGACGCGGCGCTGCTGGCCGTCGTCGCGATCGCCTTCACGCCGCTGGCCCGCCGCTCGGGCGAGGTGTTCGCCCTGGTGCTCACGATCCACCCGCTCGCGCGGCTGTTGCTCGAGGCGATCCGCGTCGACGAGCCGCCGGCACTCGGCACGCCGCTTTCGATCTCGCAACTCGTGTCGCTCGTGCTGCTCGCGCTGGCGGCGGCGCTGTGGTGGTGGATCGCCCGGCAGCCGCTCCTGCCCGGCCGCTCCGCGGCCCGCCCTGCCGGGGGCCTTTGACGGCCGGACCCGGGGCGGCGACATTGGCCCCATTCCCCGGAAAAACCGCCGGGAACCTTTTTCCCGCTTCGCGCATCGATACCTGCAGGGCGTTCACACGTGGGCAGCCACCCGAGCCCGTCGTCGCCGTCCGCGGACCCGCCCGGGGCCGACGGTGACGTCGCGCTCGTGGCCGCCGCGGCGGCCGGCGACAGGCAGGCCTTCGCGACCCTCGTGGACCGCCACCAGGGGCGGATCCTGGCCCTGCTCGAGCGGCTCACCGGCTGCCGCGAGCAGGCCCGTGATCTCGCCCAGGAGACGTTCGTGTCGGCCTACCGCAAACTCTCGTCGTTCGCCGGAAGAAGCGCGTTCTCCACGTGGCTCTACCGGATCGCCTGCAACCACGCGGCGGCGGCGGGCCGTCGTCGCCGTCCCGCGGCCGCGCCGTTGGGTGGCGACGCCGGCGCGGTGGCGGAACCCGCGGCCCGGTTCGCGGACGTCTCGGCGCGGCTCGAGCAGGAGGAGCTCGCGCGGCAGGTTGCGACGGCTCTCGACCGGCTCGACGATCGCTACCGGGAAGTGGTCGTGCTCGCCGACATGCAGGAGACGAGCTACGAGGAGATCTCCGCGGTGCTCGACATCCCGCTGGGGACCGTCCGCAGCCGCCTCCATCGCGGGCGGCTGGAACTCCGCCGCCTGCTCGCCAATCACGTCCAAGGGAAGCCATGAGCCCCGATCCCCACGACCCACGCCCCCTCGCGCCAGACGACCCGCGGCTCAGCGAGTGGCTCGACGGCCGGCTCAACGCCGTCGAGGCCGCCGAGATCGAGCGGCTCGTGGCCGCATCGCCCGAGCTGACGAAGCTCGTGGCGGACCTGCGCGGCATGCGGGGTGCGCTCGGCGCGGTGCCCGTGACGCCGCCGCCGGCCGGATTCGTCCGCGACGTACTGGCGGCGATCGATGCGGCCGGTGACGAGGCGGCCGACGAGGCCGAGGTCGAGGAGGAGTGGCGGCGGATCGAGCGGCAGCGGCTCGACGGGGAGATCGCGGAGGCGGAGGACGATGCGGCGGAGCCGGCTCCGGAGCCGATGCGGCAGCGGTGGCCGTGGCTCGCGCTCGCCGGGGCGCTCGCCGCCGGCGTGATCGTGGCCGTCGTCATCAATCGGCAGCCACTGCCGGGTGATCGTGAGGTGGCGCTCGTCGAGCGACAGCCGCGCGACCGGAGCCGCGCCGGGCAGGCGGAGCAGCTCGCGACGAAGCGGGACGAATCCGCGGTCGCGGATCGGTGGCTGGAAGAAGATGCCGTGCCGGGTGGCGCTGGGATTGGCGGCGGCGGCCTGGGTGCCGCGACCGAAGAGGCGCGGTCGCTTCGTGCCGCGGCTGCTCCGCCGGCCGCTGCCGCGCCGAATCGCGAGGCCATGGATGGGCAAGCGGAGCAGGCCGTGGAGTCGAAGGCTGCCGCCGTGGCTGTCTCGCCGGTTCGCGTGGTGAGGTACCGCATCCGAACCGCTGCCGACCGTGCGCGGCTCGACGAGCTGGTGGCGGCGAGCGGCACACTGGCGGCCGCCCGCGGGTCAGTGGTCGATGCGGAAGCGCTGCGAAAAGCGGAGGCGGAACAAGATGCCGCCGTTGACAAACGTGCCCGCAGCCGGCGGGGTCGCGAGGGCGGCCCGGTCGTCGAGCGGATCGAGGTCTCCGGCCCGGCGGCGGAGATCGCCACGCTCGTCGCGGCCCTCGAGGTCACGGCACCCCGCGCCAAGGCGGGCAAGGAGAAACAGATCGACCGAGGAGCCGGTGAGCCCGAGGCTGCTGGAAGGCCTCCTGCAGCCCCAGCGCAAGAGGCCGCCGACGGCGTCGCGAAAAACCTTCCGGCCGAGCCTGCGTTGGCTGCCGCCGCGGCCCTGCCCGAGGCCACGCGGCTTGTCATCGAGGTCGTCGATGAGTCCGGGGCCGGGGCCCCCGAGGGCGGCCCATGACCTCCGCCGGGCCGCCCGATGCCGGCGCCGGCACCCCGGCCCGGTCCCTGCCCCCGGACGCCGTCACGATCCGTTGCCGGGAGCGGGGGCCGCTGGTCGTGGAAATGCCCACCGCATCCGCGTTCGCCGGCCTCCAGTTGCGGGTCACCGACCACGAGGGCCGGGAGTTCACCCTGCCGGCCGGCAAGAAAGCTGTCGCCCTGTGTCGCTGCGGCCAGTCGGGCACCCGTCCCTTCTGCGACGGGTCCCACAAAACCTGCGGTTTCGAGGCCGCGGAGAGGGCCCAGGGCTGATCCCGGGCCGACCGGGCCGGCTCGTGCCGGTCGCAACGAGTCTGCGGTGTGCGGAAACTCTTCCCCGCAAACTACTTACGTCATGCTTCGGCGGACAAAAAACGGCCTTTCTGGGGCCAAGCGATATGGACTGACTCCCGGAACACCTGTAGGGTTCAGCGTTCCAGCCGGGGGAAACCCCGGCCCGACCGCCCCGGACGGCCTCGATGTCGCACCACGGACCCAACTTCTACCAGCGGCACGCCGTCGGGATCATGGCGATCCTGGTCTTCCTGCTGCCCCTGGTGGTGGTGGGGGCGATCAAGGCCAAGGGGAACAACCGCAACGACGTGAAGGGCTGGCTGCCCCTCGAGTATCCGGAGACCCAGACCTACCGGTTTTTCCGCCAGAATTTCGCGGGTGAGGAGTTCGTCCTCGTCAGCTGGGACGGCTGCACGATGACCGATCCCCGGCTGGAGCTCCTGGCCCGAAAGCTGATCCCGCCCCCGGAAGAGGCCTCCCGGATCGACCGGACGATTTTCTTCAAGACCGCCCAGACCGGCCCCCGGGCGGTCGAGCGGATGACCCAGGAGCCGCTGAACCTGGAGCGGGAGGAGGCGGTCGCCCGGCTCACGGGGGCCCTCATCGGCCCGCCTCCACCGGGCGTGGCGGCCAACGCCCCGGGTGACGACCTCGACGCCCGGCAGACCTGCCTCGTCCTCACGCTCGCCGACACGGCCCGGGCCAACCTCCACGGCGCCATCGACACCATCAAGGAGGTGGCGGCCCGGGAGTGCGGCATCCCGGAAACGTCCTGCCACATGGGCGGCCCGCCGGTCGACAACGTCTCGATCGACAAGGCCGGCCAGACGAGCGTCACGATCCTCTTCGGCTTGTCGCTGGTCGTCGGGTTCTTCGTGAGCTGGTGGAGCCTGAAGAGCAAGACGCTCGTGGCGATGGTGATCGCCTCCGGCGTGTACAGCATGTTCGCCAGCCTCGCCGTCGTCTGGTACTCGGGCTATCCCGTCGACGCGATCCTGCTCACGATGCCATCGCTGGTCTACGTGGCCACGACCTCGGGCGCGATCCACCTGGCCAACTACTACCGTGACCAGCTCGCCGAGACGGGCGTGCAGGAGGGGGCGGCCGGCCGCGCCGTCCACCACGCCCTCCTCCCGCTGACGCTCGCCACCGGCACCACCGCCATCGGCCTGGCGACGCTCGCCGTCAGCGAGCTCGTGCCGATCCGCATGTTCGGCATCTTTTCGGCGATCGGCGTCGTGACGAGCTTCGTGATCCTCGTCACCCTCATGCCCGCGGCGCTTGAGCTCTTCCCGCCGAAGCTCAAGATCGGCGCCGCCGCCGGCGACGAGGAGGCCGACCCGAACTGGCGGCCCATCGAGGAGAGCCGCTGGTGGCGGGTCGGCCAGTGGATCACGCGGCACCACGGCCTCGTGGCCACCGCCTGCCTGCTGGTCATGGCCGGCGTGGCCTACGGCATGACCCACGTGGAGAGCAGCGTGCAGTTGATGCGGCTGTTCTCCCCCAAGGCCCGCATCCGCACCGACTACGGCTGGCTCGAGAAGCACCTCGGGCCGCTCGTGCCCATGGAGATCCTCGTACGGATCGACGGCCTGCCGGTCACCAAGCGGGGCACCGGCGGGGAAGGCGAATGCGGCCTCAACTTCCTCGAGCGGATGGAACTCGTCGGCGAGATCCAGCGGGAGATCGGCACCCTCGACGAGGTGGGCAGTTCGCTCTCCACCGTGACCTTCGGCCGGAGCCTCGACTCGGGGGACGGCGGCAGCGGCGTGGGCGGGGCCGCGGCCCGGGCCTTCGGCATCGGCAAGAGCACCCGCCGCGACGTGCTCAACCGCCGGCTCATGGCCCACCGCGACGAGTTCCTCGAGGGGGACTACCTCCGCGAGGCGCAGGTCACGATCGACGGCCGCCAGCGGACGCAGGAGCTGTGGCGGATCAGCGCCCGGGTGAGCGCCGTCAAGGAGGTCGATTACGCCCTCTTCAAGGCCGACCTGCAGAAGAAGATCAACCCGATCCTCGAGCGGCTGGCGGCCGACGGCGTGGCGGGCGTCTCGGTCGACTACACGGGCCTCGTGCCGCTGGTCTACAAGGCCCAGCACTCGCTGCTCGACGGCCTCAAGATCGGCTTCATCTGGGACTTCGCGATCATCGTCGCCGTCATGATCCTGCTCTGTCGGGCGGCCTCCGCGGGCCTCGTGCTCCTGCTGCCGGCCGCGTTCCCGGCGCTGCTGGTGTTCGGTGGCATGGGCTGGATCAACGCGACCCTCAAGTCGCTCGACGCCGGCAACATGCTGATCGACATCGGCACGGTGATGGCCCCGAGCGTGGCCCTCGGCGTGACCGTCGACGACGTCGTCCACTTCATGCTCTGGTTCCGCCGCGGCATCGCCGACGGCCTCGACCGCAAGCAGGCCGTGATGCTCGCCTACAAGGGCTGCGCCCGTGCCATGTACCAGAGTTGGGGCGTGATCGGCATCGGGCTTTCCGTGTTCTCGCTGTCGCCGTTCGGCCCCACGCAGCGGTTCGGCTACATGATGCTCTCGATGCTGACGATCGCCCTGGTGGGCAACCTCGTGCTCATGCCGGCCCTGCTCTCCGGGCCGCTGGGGGCCGTGTTCGGCTGGAGCGTCCAGCGGATCGAGCGGAAGAAGGCCGAGCGGGAGAACCGCCGCCGGCTGAAGACCGATCCCGGCAGCGACGCCCTGCCGCCGCCGCACGTCGTCCCGGGCCAGGCCAAGCAGGTCGTGCATGCCTAGGGGCCGATCGCCCGCGCCGGTTCGCGGGCGGTGCGAGTTTCCTCGCTGATGGCCGCGGCGGCCAGAGGCTCGGAATCCTCGCCCCGACCCGCTCGCCTCCCTGACTGGAAAGTGTGAGACCATGGTGCACGAGATGCCTGAAGCCGCCGGCCTGCCGACGGCGACCGTGATCCTCAAGCCGAAGCGGGCGCGGCCGTTTTTCGGGCGGCATCCGTGGGTGCTCGACTCGGCCGTGCAGCGGGTGGAGGGCAGCCCCGCCGACGGCGACGTCGTGGATCTCGCGACGCACGACGGCACGTTCGTGGCCCGCGGGCTGTGGAACGCTGCCAGCCGGCTGCGGGTGCGACTCTACGCCTTCGACCCGTCCGTGCCGCTCGACGACGCCCTGTGGCGGAAGCGGTTGGAGGCGGCCGTGGCCCTGCGGCGGTCGCTCGGCCTCGACGACCGCGCGGGCGCCGCGCGGCTGGTCAACAGCGAGGGGGACGACCTCTCCGGCCTGATCGTCGACCGCTACGGGGAGTACCTCGCCGTGCAGGTCACGGCCCTGGCGATGGCCCGCCGGCTCGAGGCCCTCGCCGACATGCTCGGCGAGATCGTGGCCCCGCGGGGCATCCTCCTGCGCGGCGCCGAGCGCGGACTCGCCAAGCTCGAGGGCCTGCAGCTCCCCGACCGCGTCCTCCGCGGTGCCGGCCCGCCGGGGCCGATCTTCGTGACCGAGCACGGGCTGAAGTTCGGCGTCGACCTCGCCGAGGGGCAGAAGACGGGCTACTACCTCGACCAGCGCGACAACCGCCACGCCGCCGCCCGCTACGCCCGCGGCCGGCGGGTGCTCGACATGTTCTGCTACTCCGGCGGGTTCGCGGTGGCCGCGGCCGTCGCCGGCGGCGCCCGCAGCGTGCTGGCGGTCGATTCGAGCGCCAAGGCCGCGGCGCTGGCGAAGGCCAACGCCGACCTGAACGGCGCGGCCAGCGTCACGGTGGAGACCGCCGACGCCTTCGAGAAGCTCGACGCCCTGCGGGCGGCGGGGGAGCGGTTCGGGATGGTGGTCCTCGACCCGCCCAAGTTCGCCCGCAGCCGCGCGGCCCTCGACGACGCCCTGCGGGCCTACCACCGCATCAATCGCGTGGCCGTCGACCTGCTGGAGCCGGGGGGCGTCCTCGTCACCTGCTCCTGCTCGGGGTCGGTCTCGCGGGAGGTGTTCCTGGAGATGCTTGGCGGCGTGGCCCAGCGGTCGGGCCGTGGCCTGCAGATCCTCGAGTCCCGCGGTGCCGCCCCCGACCATCCGGTGAGTGCGAGCTGTCTGGAGGGCGAATACCTCAAGTGCGTGATCGCCCGCGTGCCCTGACGGAGCCCTCACTCGTGGGGCAGGTCCCGGCGCTGGCGGCATGCTAGGCTGGCGATCTCTCGGGAGGGTCACTCATGGTGCGGTGGAGTCGCGTGTCGTGTCTGTCGGTCGCCTGCCTGCTGGCGGGCATGGCCGCGGCGTCGGTCTCGGGCGATGAGCCCGCCGACGGTCGCGTCATGATCCCGGCGCCGGACGTGGCCGCCATCCGCCGTCTGCCGGTGACCACCGGGGCGATCGGCAACACGCTCGTCCGCGGCAACACGTTCACCGACCCGACCCAGACGTTCATGCAGCTCTATACGGGCGACATGGCCGTCGGCGTCACCGGCCACGTGTTTCTCACGACGGCCTGGGAGGAGGGGCTGCGGGCCGCCGGCGTCTACAAGGACGGCGATGCCCTCCCGGAGGTGACGCGGCTGGGCGTCAACTCCGGCGAGGCGGTCACCTGCTCCGACCGGCACGTCGCCTACGCCCGCTGGCTCAACACCCGCGAGGGGCGGAAGAACACGCTCGTGCTCTTCCGGCGGCTGCCCGGCGGTGGAATCGAGGGCGGCCGCAACGTCACGGTGTATCTCGAGAACCGGCCGCACACGATCGTCGGCCTGGCGATCGACGAGGAGCGCGACCGGATCTACTTCGCCGACGCCGACGGCATCCACGCGCTCTCGCTGGCGAAGCACCGGCCAGTCACCGAGTTCGACGTGCCTCTCGCCCGAGGCGGCCGGCTGTGCCTCGACGACGCGGGCAACGTGTTCGTCGCCCAGCGGGCCCAGCCGAACGCGGCGACGCAGACGGTGCCCCTGGCCGCCGAGCCGTTCGGCAGCCCGCCGCTCGATGCCGAGCACGCCGTCGCGAACGCCGTCGGGGGCGACAAGGTCTCCTTTCAGGCGGCGGACGCGGCCCACGGCTTCGTCGGCCTCGACTTCGGCCGGCCCACCGCGGTCGCCTGCCTGCGGATCCACGGCGACCTCGGGGGCGAGGCCGGCTACAAGGACGTGAAGGTGCAGGCGAGCGCGGAGGGTCGCGATGGGCCCTGGACCGACGTGGCCGGATTCCCGGACCGCGCCTACGGCTGGCCGGAGGAGTGGATCACGCTCGACCCGCGGCAGCCGATCCGCTGCGTGCGGGTCGTCGGCCCGGCGATCACGATGAAGCGGATGGAGGCCCAGGGGCCGGTCGCGGTCGAGCCGGGCGGCGTGCACGCCTTCGCGCCCGACGGATCGCGGCTGCCGCTCGACATCGAGGCGATCCCGCGGCCCGCCGACGTCGCCTGGGACGCCCCGCGGCAGCGGCTGCTCGTGGCCGACGAGGGACCGGACCACCAGATCCACGCGTTTCTCCGGACCGCATCAGGCTGGCGGCGGGACGACGCCTTCGGCGCCGGCGGCAGGCTTGGCGTGCGCGGCGGCCAGCGGGCCGGAGCCGGAAGCGAGCGGGGCACCGTGGGCGACCTGCGGTTCCAGCGGATCCGGGGTGTGGGATGCGACGACGCCGGCAACGTGTTCGTGTGCCACGTGGGCGACGCCGGCATGTGCCAGACGCGGCTGGAGAGCTACACGCCGGCCGGCGGCCTGCGCTGGCGGCTCGAGGGCACGTCCTTCCTCGACCAGGTGGACGATGATCCGGCCGTGACAAGCGACCTGTTCTCGGCGTTCAACCGCTACCGGGTCGATCTCGCCAAGCCGGCGTCGAGCGACTGGGAGTGGGTCGCGTCGACCGTCGACCGCGCCCGCTTTCCCGACGACCCGCGGCTCAACGGCTCGGCGCTCCTCTATGGCGTGCGCCGCCTGCACGGCCGCCGGTTCCTCGTCACCACCACGCAGCACGGCCGGCCGCTGAACGTGCTCCGGTTCACCGACGACGACCAGGCGGCGATCCCAAGCGCGGTCCTCTCCTTCCGCACCACGGGCACCAAGTGGCCGCCGCACCAGCCGGCGGGCTTTGGCCCCTTCATCTGGCGCGACGGCGACGGCGACGGCCAGTTCGGCCCCGGCGAGTACGAGAAAATGCGGCGGGTGGACGGCGACGTGTCGTTCATGAACATGGACGACGCGGGCGACGTGTGGTGCGTGGTCAACCGCGGCAGCAAGCGGTTCCTCAAGAAGCTCGCCCTCGCCGAGACGCTCGATGCGCACGGGTCGCCCGCATGGTCGTGGGATGCTCCCGCCAATCGCGAGTGGCCGATCCCGGCCCCGCTCGACAGTCCCAAGTCACGGATCGGCGGCTTCGAGGTGGATGGTTCGCGCGGCGAGGTGTTTTTGTTCGGCTTTCCGGCCGACCAGCCGGGCACCTGCGGCCACAACTGGCCGCTCGGCCGGCTCGTGCTCCGTTGCCGGCTCGACGACGACCAACTCACGGTCACCCACGAGGCGGCGCTCTTGCACGACGTGGTGCTCGACGAGAAGCCGAAGGACCAGGCCTACGCCGCGGCCCTCGGCGGCGACCACCTGTTCGTGATGTGGCAGCAGCACTTCACGGTGCTCGTCTACCGCCGCGACACGCTCGACCTCGTCGGCCGGCTCGACCTCGGGCCGCAGTGCCTCAAGCCGCTCGTGGACGGGGCGTCGGAATTGTGCATCCAGCCCGACGGCGCGGGGTTCGTCCTCTACTCGCCCCACTATGTGGCCAACGCCGTCCACCAGCGGCGCTGGAACGGCGGGACGACCGGATGGCTGCCGGTGCCCGACCTCGAGGTGGCAGCGGACGGCGCGGGCCGTGCGCTCGCCTGGCCGCAGGCCGCGGACGTCGAGCAGTGGCTCGTGGAGCGGCGCGTGCTGCGACCGTCAGGCTGGGGGCCGTGGGAGGCCGCGGCGACGCTGCCCGCCGCCACGACCTCGTGGACCGACGCCGACCAGGCGTCGCCGGCGGCGGCCTATCGCCTGCGGTCGGTCGGTCGCGACGCCGCCCGATCCGACTGGTCGCGGACGGTCTACGTCAGGCCGCCCGCCGCCGCCGCGACCGCCGCCGTGCCGCCAGAACGGCCGTAGCCGTCCCCGCGGCGGCGAGGGCGAGCGCCCCGGGTTCGGGGACGATCTCGACGTACAGTGCCGAGGTCGTGGCGTCGACGGTGAAGCTCGCCGTGTTGCCCGGCTGGAGATTCGTGGCGCTGAAGTCACCGGCCGAGAACGTCGTGCTGCCGGTCCAGTCGGCGATCTTGTACCAGCCGGTCGACTCGCTCTGCAGGAAGTCGAACGTGAAGCCGGAGCCGGTGCCCTTGGCGAAGTTCCCGGTGATCGCCATCAGGTCCTGCGTGCTCGAGCCGGCCGAGGCGGCCGCCAGCGAGGCCGCGGCGGTGCCCAGTTCGAACTGCCAGGCGTTGCCCGCATTCCAAGTGACATTGCCGCCCATGTTCAGTGTGCCGATGCCGCCGCTACCGGGCGCCACGATGCCGCCGATCGTGGCCGGGGCCGACACCGTCCCCGTGCCGAGCAAACTGCCACTCGAGATCGTCACCGAGCCGGCGACGATCCGACCACCGTTGGTCAGCGACAAGGCGCTCGCGGTACCGGATTGGGTGAAGGCCTGGCTCCCCAGTTGGATCGAGGATTTCAGGCCATCGACGGCCATCACCCCCGCGTTGCCAAGCGCCGTGCTCCACCGGAGTTGGGCCGTCTCCGTGGCGTTTGTCACGGTGAAAACATTGATTCGCCCCTGATTCGTAAACGCCGACGATCCGCTCATGAACACCGGCCAGACTCCGGTGCCCGTGAGTTGGGTGTTCAATTGG
>JBIIDT010000025.1:0-34759 GCA_044238145.1 Pirellulales bacterium
CTGCGTCTTCGGCTGCCTGCCGCACGCCGCCAGCGCCGAGATCCTCCCGCGGGTGCTCGCCGCCGGTGCGAAGGTGGTCGATTTCAGCGCCGACTACCGGCTCGACGACCCGGCCACCTATCGCGAGTGGTACGGCCACGAGCACCCCGATCCCGCCCGCCTCGGAAACACGGTCTACGGGCTGCCCGAGCTGTTTCGGGAGCGGATCAAGGGGGCCGACCTCGTCGCCAACCCCGGCTGCTACTCGACCTCGGCGATCCTCCCCCTCGCGCCGCTCGTAAAGAGCGGTCTCGTGGCGACCGACGACATCATCGTCGACTCGAAGAGCGGCGTCAGCGGCGCGGGCCGGCAGCCCAAGCTGATGACCCACTTCCCCGAGTGCAACGAGAGTCTGTCGGCCTACAACGTGGGCCGCCACCGGCACACGCCCGAGATCGAGCAGGTGATCGCCCGCCACGCCGGCACGCGGCCGGCCGTGATCTTCACGCCCCAACTCGCCCCCATGGACCGCGGCATCCTGTCCACGATCTACGTCAAGCCGCGGAAGACCGTCGCCGAGGCGGACGTGCTCGCCCTGCTCCGCGAGGCCTACGCCGGCGAGCGGTTCGTGCGGATCGTGGACCACCTGCCCGGCACCAAGGACACCGTCGACACGAACTACTGCGACATCACGGCGCGGGTCGTCGGCGGCCGCATCCTCCTCATCTCCTGCCTCGACAATCTCGTGAAGGGCGCTGCCGGGGCGGCGGTGCAAAACTTCAACATCCTCTTCGGGCTGCCCGAGCACGCCGGGCTGGCATGACCCCATGACGATCACCGACACGCCCGTCCGTCTGCCGATCCCCGCCCTGCCCCGCGGCTTCCGCGTGGGGGCCGTCCACGCCGGCATCAAGCGAAACGCGACCCGCGAGGACGTGACCCTCGTCATCTCCGACCTGCCGGCCACGGCCGCCGGCGTGTACACCACGAACCTCGTGTTCGCGGCCCCGGTGGCCTACGACCGCGGCCTGACGCCGGGCCGCAACATCCGCGGCGTGGCCATCAACTCGGGCAACGCCAACGCCTGCACCGGCGCCCGCGGCCTCGCCGACGCGGAGGCGATGGCGGCCGCGGCCGGAAAGCAGGTCGGCGCGGCGGCCGACGAGATGCTCGTCCTCTCCACGGGGATCATCGGCGAGTTCCTGCCGCTGGAGAAGATCACCCGCGGCCTCGAGCAGGCCGCCGCGAGCCTCGGCAGCGACGACGAGGCGGTGGTCCGGGCGGCCCGCGGGATGATGACCACCGACACCCGCCCCAAGCTCGCCGGCTCCACCTTCACGGCCGACGGCACGACGTACACGCTCTTCGGCATGGCGAAGGGTGCGGCGATGATCGGCCCGCGGCTGGCGACGATGCTCGGCGTGGTGCTCACCGACGCCGCGATCGAGCCGGCCGACGCCGAGCGGCTGCTCCGGGAGGCGGCCGAGATCTCGTTCAATTGCGTGAGCGTCGACGGCCACATGAGCACCAACGACACGGTCCTCCTCCTGGCCAACGGCGCCGCAGGCGGCAACACCCTCCACGGCGCGGGCCTCGCGGCCTTCGGGGCGGCGCTTTCCGCGGCCTGCGAGACGCTGGCCCGCGACATGGCCGACGACGGCGAGGGGGCCACGCACGTGATGCGGATCGAGGTCGCGGGCTGCCCGAGCCGCGACGCGGCCCGCCAGGTCGCCCGTACGATCGCCGACAGCCCGCTGGTGAAGACGGCCGTGCACGGCGCCGACCCGAACTGGGGCCGGATCGTGTCGGCGGCGGGCTACTCGGGCGTGCCGTTCGATCCGGCCCGGGCACGACTGCGGCTCAACGGCACGCTGCTCTTCGAGGCCGGCGCGCCGGTGCCCTTCGACGCCGACGCCGTCTCGACCTCGATCAAGGCCGCCCGCGAGACGCTCATCGAACTCGACCTCGGCTCGGGCCCGGGATCGATCCGTTTCTACTCGAGCGACCTGACGGCCGAGTACGTGCACCTCAACGCCGACTACCATACGTGAGTTCACGCCCGCCGGGCCATCCATGGCCCCGGCGGGCTTGGGCCGGCGCGGGCACAGCTGAAGTGTGCCCAGCCGGCCGGGCGGTCGCACCTCCGGGCGACCGTGGCCGCCGCGGAGCGGCGGCGCGTGGCGGCCCGACGAGGCGTCGAGCCGATCCGCGCCCAGGAGGCATGCGAGCGGCGCGGCCTGCGGCCGCTGCTCGCCACCTGCGACGGTACCCGGGAGGGGTTGCCCGCGCCCCGGGAGCCGGGCTGTGGGAGCAAGCGGAGCCAGGATGGCGGAGCGCAGCGCACACGCAGTGAGCGGAGGGCTGGAGGCCCGCAGCGAACGTCCGGCGATGGGGCACGGGCAACCCCGACCCACGCGGACGTGCGGCGAAACGACACGTGCAACCCCGAACCCGGGCCAGCGGGCCGGGAAATGCGTAGAATGCCCCGCCTTGACGCGGCGCCGGCAAAAGGGTTTGCTCTGGGCCGCCGGTCAGCCTCCCGAGAGCCTTCGCCAGATGATCCTGTCCCCCTCCCCCTTCGCCGACTGCCTGCCACCAGTGCCGGGCCTGCTCCCGACCGTTCCGGCCTGGGCGCCGCCGCCGCAGGTCGCGCCTGGCGGGGGCCGGCGGAGCGGCGCGGAGGCGGCCGTCGAACCTGACGACGAAGAGGACGAACTCGGCGAGGAGGACGACCTGCCCTCCGCGCAGCCGCTCGCCGACGAGGAGTCGAGCTTCGACGACTTCGACGACGAGTTCGACGACGACTTCGAGGAAGAGGAAAACGACCCCGATTGGGATCATCCCGACGACGGTGACGAGGAGCCGCCCCCCGGCAAGGGCGGCGCGGGCGGAAAGAAAAAGTAGCCCTCCGCGAGACCGAGCCATGCCAGGCCGCGAGCCCCCGCGCCCCACGCCGGACGAGCCCAACCCGGGCGGTGGGGGCGGAGCAGCCTCGGGCAAGGCCGGCCGGGGCAAGCAGGCCCGCAGCCGCCGCAAGCCGTCCGACTGGTTCGGCTCGCTCAACCAGCTCGACTTCGACGTCGACTTCTTCGAGCGGCTCCTGGCCCGCAAGCCCGACGCCGTCGAGGTGCTGCGGATCCTGGCCGAACTGGTCTCCCGCAAGGGCCTCGTGCACCGGGCGGTGGAACTCGACCGTCGACTGGTGGACCTCCTGCCCAACGACTTCCTGGCCCGCTACAATCTCGCCTGCTCGCTGGCCAGGGCGGGACGATCCGACGAGGCGATCGATTCGCTCTCGCGGGCCATCCTGCTGGGATACGACGACCTCGCCCACATGGAGGCCGACCCGGATCTCGAGTCGCTGCGGAATCACCCCGATTTCCAGGCTCTGCTCGGCGGCGAGTGACGCCCCGGCGTCGACTCCAGCCCGGAGAGCAGGCATGCTCGACCAGTACGACAAGGTCACGGAGGCGGCGGCCGCCATCGCCGCACGCTGGGCCGCGCGGCCCGCGGTGGGCATCATCCTCGGCAGCGGCCTGGGGGGCGTGACGGGGGCGATCACCGACAAGGTGACGATCCCCTACGACGCGATCCCCCACTTCGCGAAGTCGACGGCCCACGGCCACGCCGGCCAGCTCGTCTGCGGGCTGCTCGAGGGCGTGCCGGTGATGGTGATGGAGGGGCGGCAGCACGCCTACGAGGGCTATCCGCTCGCCCAGATCACCTTCCCCGTCCGCGTGCTCAAGCGGCTCGGGGCCGGGCTGCTCGTGGTCACCAACGCCTGCGGCGGCCTGAATCCCCAGTTCCGCACCGGCGACCTGATGGTCATCGACGACCATATCAACCTCATGAACGACAACCCGCTCATCGGCATCAACGACGAGCGGCTCGGGCCCCGGTTCCCCGACATGTCGGCCCCCTACACGCCGGCTTTGATCGACGCCGCCCTGGAGGTCGCCCGCCGCGAAAACTTCGCCTGCCACCGCGGCGTCTACGTCGCCGTCACCGGGCCGAACCTGGAGACGCGGGCCGAATACCGCTTCCTCCGCGGGATCGGCGCCGACGTCGTCGGCATGTCCACGGTGCCGGAGGTGATCGTGGCGGTTCACTCCGGCCTCGAGGTGCTCGGCATCTCGGTGATCACCGACATGTGCCTCCCCGACCACCTGGAAGTGGCCACGGTCGAGAAGATCCTCGCCGTCGCCCGCGGGGCCGAGCCGAAGCTGCGGGCCCTGATCACCTCCGCCGTGCGATCCCGCCGCGGCACCACCTGACCCGGCGCAGCCCGGCGCCATCCAACGGAGCATCACGCATGGCAGTCAAACCGATCCGCATCCTCGTCGTCGGCTGCGGCCACATGGGCACGTCGCACTCCAAGGCCTACCACGCCATGCCGGGCTTCGAGATCGTGGGCGTCGTCGCCCGCGGGGAGAAGTCGCGCGGCGAACTGCTCGCAGCCCTCGGCGCCGACTATCCCCAGTTCTCCGACTTCGCGACCGCGCTCGCCGCCACGAAGCCCGACGCCGTCTCCATCAACACCTACCCCGACACCCACGCCGCCTACGCGACCCAGGCCTTCGCGGCCGGCTGCCACGTGTTCCTCGAGAAGCCCGTCGCCCCGACCGTGGCCGAAGCCGAGGCGGTGGTGGCGGCGGCCCGGAAGGCGAACCGCAAGCTCGTCGTCGGCTACGTGCTCCGCGTCCACCCCACGTGGGCGAAGTTCGTCGACGTCGCCCGCACGCTCGGCAAGCCGCTGGTCATGCGGATGAACCTCAACCAGCAGTCGTCCGGCGACCAGTGGCGGACGCACAAGCAGCTGATGAACTCGATGTCGCCGATCGTCGACTGCGGCGTGCACTACGTGGACGTCATGTGCCTGATGACCCGGTCGCGGCCGGTCCGCGTCAGCGCCATCGGCGCCCGGCTCACCGAGGAACTCGTGCCCGGGATGTACAACTACGGCCAGCTCCAGGTGACGTTCGCCGACGGCTCGGTCGGCTGGTACGAAGCGGGCTGGGGCCCGATGATGAGCGACGTGGCCTACTTCGTGAAGGACGTGATCGGGCCGCAGGGCTGCGTGAGCATCGCCGGCGTCAAGGAGGGAGACGTGGCCAGCGACGACGTGGAGGGCCACTCGCGGGCCGGCCGCCTCCGGCTGCACCACGGGGCGCTCAAGGCCGACGGCACGTTCGCCAAGGCCGACGAGCTCATCGACTGCAGCGACGAGCCCGACCACGACGGCCTGTGCCGGCTGGAGCAGGAGTTGTTCCTCGACGCGATCGTGAACGACCGCGACCTGTCCGACCACATGGCCGATGCAGTGAACAGCCTGCGGATCGTGCTCGCGGCCGACGAGTCCTTCCGCACCGGCCGCACGATCGAACTGCCGGGCTGATCGCGGCCGGTCACGACGCCGCCGGCATCAGCGGATCATGATCACGTCGACGCGGTCGATGGGCGGCGAGCGGATCTCGATGCGATCGCCCTGACGCTTCCATGCGAGCGGGCCGCGGAGGCTGCTCGTCACGTCAAGGACGTCGCGGTCGGTCGCCACCGACACGACCCGCTCCCCCTCCGGCACCGAGCCGAACGCCGAAAGCAGCACCGCGATCCCCGAATCGTGCTCGAAGAGGGTGGTCTCGATGGACGGGTGATCGACGTCGGCCCGCGGCCGGCCGAGCCGTGACAGCACCGGCGCCGCGAGCCATTCCCGCGCCGGCCCCCGCGTGCCCCCCGAGTCGCGAAGCGTGTAGCCCGGATGGAACCCGAGCAAAAGCGTGCGGCCCTTGCCGAGGACCTGCTCCACCGCGGCCGCGCCGCCCCCCTCGTACGTCGCCACAGCCCGGCCGGCGCCGACCGGCTCGAGCAGGTGCAGGACGCCCCTGGGCGCGACCTCGACCGGCTCCGGCCAGAGCTGACCGTCCTCGAAGCGGGCGGTCTTTCGCGCGGCCGCCTCGGCCGCACGCAGCGGCCGCTGCCGCGCCCCGAAGAGCGCCTCCGTGGCCGGCAGCGGATCGCCCGAAACGTCGAGCCGTGCAGTGCCGCCGCTGCCCACGAGCAGCCCGCCCCGCTCGACCCAGTCGCGGATCGCCGCAATGTGCCGCCCCTCGAGATTGAAGCCGCCGAGCAGGAGCACGTCGTAGGGCTTCAGGTGCTCCGCATCGAGATCCTCCTCGAGGATCACGTCGGCCGGCACGTGGGCCGCCGCGAGGCCGAGGAAGGTCCACATCCAGTCGACGTTGAGCCGGCCGGCTCCCTGCTGGCAGATCTCGTGGCTGCGGTTGTAGAGGATCGCCACGCGGCGGGGCTCGCGGCGGCCCTGGGCGAGGATCGTGTCGGCCGGCCCGAGCGCGTGGGCGGCCTGCATGACGGCGAAGTATTGGTCCTGGTCCTCGCTCCAGGCGTTGCTCCCCTCGGCGAGGCCGTCGATCGGGCCCCAGGCGTAGAGCTCGAGCCAGGTGAGGCCGCGGCCCACGCACGAGAAGATCTTCTGGCCGGCCCCGCCGCAGTTGACGCCCACGTAGAAGCCCGCGGGCTGGCCGTGCCGCCGCACGGAGCACTCCACGAGCGCCGCGTAGAAGCTCACGATCTGGAACGCCGTGCCGAGGCTCCAGCCCCCCTCGTAGGCCCAGTCCTCGCCCCAGCCGAGGCTCTGGGCCCGGTTGCGACAGAGCACGAACCAGTCGATCTCGTTCATGTCGCTGCCGGTGAGGAACAGCGGGTGTGGCGAATAGTTGTTGTAGATCAGGGCATCGGGAAACCGGGCCTGGAGCGTTGCCGTCTTGTCGCGGTAGTGGTCGGCGGTGACGAGGTGGCTGAACCGCGACGAGTGGTAGTAGAGCCGCCGCTCGAACCGGCCGGCGTTCTCGGGCAGCGTGCCCAGGCAGGGCAGTTCCTCGAGGTCGGCGACGCCCAGGAACGACACCGGATCGCCCCCCTCGGCCTCCATCCGCTCCCGGAGGTAGGCGTGGAATTTTTTCAGGCTCGCCGGGTCTTCGTTGATCGTCGCGGCGGGCGTGTGCGTGTGGATCTCGTCGCCGATCTTGATCTTCTTGACGCGGAGCCGCTCCGCGGGCGACATCCCGCCGCCGACCTGCCGCAGGTCGCGGGCCATGCCGACGTTGTAGAGAACATCTCCCTCGAGGAGCCGGTGCTTCTCGACCACGGCTTCGGGGGCGGCTGGAATCCAGTTGGCCCCCACGGTCGCGAGCATGTCGGAGGCCCGCTCGCGATGGGCGGCGGGAACGTTGCAGTTCGCGTAGAGACGGATCGCGCGGGTCGTCGGATGATCGGCGGGCAGGCCGAGCCGCTGCCGAGCCTCGTCGGTCCAGGCGTAGTACCGCTCGATGATCGCCTCCTGCGACATCGCCGGGGCGAAGTGATCCCGGCTCCACACGCCCCAGGTCGGCTGCGGGCCGGCGGCATCGTCGCGGGAGCTGCCGTTCGGGTAGCGGAACAGCGCCCCGTCGGATCCGATCGCCGTCGTCAGCGAGAACATCCCGGCCGCCTCGTGGGGCGTCCAGGCGAACTGGGCTTCGAGCCGTCCCCTGGTGACGCCGGCGGCCCCCACCCGCCAGGTGGACCACGGCCCGGGCCCCGGCACGACGGCCTCGGTGACGTCGATGAACGGCGACCACTGGCCTGCGGGGACGGACTTCGCGCCGCCGCCATCCCAGCCCCAGAGGTCGTCGCCGTTCGGGCCGAGGCGCCTCCAGTGGTAGACGAGGCTGGCATGGATGTCGGCCGGGCGGCCGGCGGGCTGTTGGTCGAGGATCCGATAGCGGACGAAGAGCCGTCCCAGGGTGGCGTCGGCCGCGTTCGACGCGAGGCTCGGGCGGAAGCTGCGGCTCCGCGACAGGAACAGTGCCGACACCCGCGCATCCCCGCCAGGCACCGCCAGCGCGATCTCGTACTCGCCCGCGTCGAGCTTCACGTCCCAGTGCTCCCAGAGCACGGTCTCCGCCGCCGGAAACGCGACGCGTTGGGCCTCGGTCTCGAACCGGATCGGCAGCCGCTTCTCCTCCTGGCCGGCGGGCTCCGACGCCCGCAGCGCGAAGTCGCCGAACACGTGGGTGGCAGCGACGGCTTTCGCACCGCCCGTCAGGGTCATCGTCACCGGCCGCCGCCTGTCGCGAAGCACGGCCTGCCTGAGGCAGATCCGGTAGTCGCCCGCCACCGGCACCGCCACGCGGGTCGCGATCGGCTCCGGACCGAGCGGAACGGCCGCTTCTCCCTCGGCCCGCCACCGCCAGGCCGTGTCGGCTGCTTGATTTTTAGCCGGACGCAGCGGCTTCACGAGCGGCCAGCCCGCCACGAACGACAGGTGACTGTCCTTCAGGCCGGCACGGTCGTCCGCCGTCTTGTCACCGAACGCCTCATCGAGCTCGGCGTCGAGTACCGCATCCACGTCCGGTGCATCGAACTCGTCACCGGTGACGACACCGGTGGCGCCCGCCGTCGCGACGAGCGCCACGCCGATCCGCACCACCCCGACGCACGCCGCTCCACGGCCACGGATCATCGGCGATCCTCCGTCAGACGCGCAAGCGGAACGATCCACGCGTAGCCCTGCTCATCAGCGGCCAGCAGGCAGTCGCCCGACTCGCCGAGGCCGCCCACCAGTTCGGCCTCGAGTTCATCGGCCTCGCCGTCGACCGGTATCGCCCCGGGCGCCGCCAGCGGAAACCCCGCGGCCGCGATCAGGTGCGCGGGGGATGCATAGCCCGGGCGGACGTTGAGCCGGCGGACACCGAGCGGCTCGAGGTCGGTGCCGCCAAGCAGCGTGAGCGTGCCATCCCGCGTGAGACAGGCGACGTGACCGGCCGACGCGCCCGGCACACCCGCCACCGGGACGACGTCGCCGATCCAGGCCGTGAAGGGTCGCTCGGCGCGGGCCTTGCCCGACTGCGGATCGAGGAGCAGCACGCGGTTCGACTTCGTGGCCACGAGGATACCCGCGGCCGTCGCGACGGGCGGTTTCACGAGCGCGTCGCCGAGAGGCTGGGCCCAGGCCTGCCGGCCGGTCGTGGCTTCCACGGCGATGAGCGTGTCACTGCCGCGGGCGAACACAAGCACGAGTTCACCGGCGGGGATCGGCCGGCCGAAGAGGCCTGGCTCGAGCCGCTGCCGCCACGCGGCCGCGCCGCCCGCAACGGTCAGTGCGAACAGCTCGCCGGCAACGTTGCCCGCGATCACGAGGTCGCCCACGATCGCCGGTCCGCACGTCACCGCCTCGGACTCCTCGTGCTTCCAGGCTTCCTTGCCATCGTCGAACGCCGCCACGACCGTCCCCGAGGCGACGATCGCCCGCCTCCCGGCCTGGGCGATGTCAAACGCCCAGTCGCCGGCGGGCGCGAGCGGGGCGAGCGGCCTGATCGAGCCATCGGTCAGATCGACGAGCCCGAGCGTGGGCCGCCACCGCACGATCTGCACCGCGTCATCTGTCCCCCTCCTCGCCACGAACGATCCAGCCCGGGACTTCGGCGCCTTCGGGTCGTCGACCCACGGACTGCGGCCCGCGCGGGCGTCGAGCGACCGGACGAGGCCGTCGGCCGTGAAGACCACGCGGTCCGGCAGCGAGGCCAGGATCACGGCATCGCGCCCGAGCCTGAACGTGTCGGCTACCGGCGATTGCGGCGCGACCGCCGCGAACAGCCGGCGGAGCGTTTCGTGGACGTCGTCCGGCGATACGCCCACCTTCTGCAGTTCCTGCCGCCGGCCGCCTGACGCGACGCCCAGCCGGAACGTAAACGATTTGACGCCGGCCTCGACGGCGAGCGACGCCTCGGATGCGGCGGTCGCTTCGGTCGGCATCCAGCCGGCCTCGTACGCGGCCGCCCAGACGATCGCCTCGAAGATGCGGACGTCGGCGGCGGGTGTGGCCGCGGCGGTCCTCTCCGCGCGGGTGATCGTGATCCGGAGCGGCGGCCGATCGGCCTGCAGCCGCGACCAACGCTGGTCGGTGATCGCGGCGGCGATTCGATCGACCGGGGCGACCCACACCCGACTGCCACCCGGCAACGGTGTCTTCCCGTAGGGCACGTGGGCGACCCGCTCCAGGGCGCCGCTCCCCGAGAACCAAAACGCATACGCGTGGGCCCGCTCACCGAACCCGGCGGTCACGCCCGCGAGCCACCCGCTGCCGGCGACGGGCGACTGCCGCCACGCGGCCACCTTCCCGGCGACCTCCTTGGCCGCGACACCGGCCCGTGAGACGGCCGCAGCGAACCGCTCGCCGCCGAGATCCTCCCCTTCCGGCCCGAGGAACTGCGCGATCGTCGGGATCGGCGTCACAGGGTCGGCTCCCGACGCCGCGTTGACGAGGAGCACGAGCGTGCCGACGAACACGGCCGCGACTCGCGACAGACCGAGGCTTGCAGGCCGGATCATGGTCGGGCTCGCGGAGTCATTTCGGCAGCAGGATGTGATCGGCCCATTCGAGGTCGGTCGTCAGCGTGAGCACCCCATCCTTGAACTCGGCCGGCACCGGCTTGCCGGCCTGCACCGACTTCACCTCCTTCGGCTTCGCCGGCAGCCGCACCTGCACCTTCAGATTCGCCACCGGCTCGGCCGTCCAGTTGGCGAGCGTGACGACCGAGCCCGCCGGCCCGTCCATCACGATCGCCTCGACGAACGGATTGTCGCAGACCGCCGGCTCCTCCACCGGCTTGGCGTCGACCCCCAGACGCGCGAGCTTGCCCGCGGCCGGATCAAAGGTTGTCGGCGTAATCGGGCAGAGGTTGCCGCCCCGCGGGAACGGGTTCACGGCCAGCCCCGTCCGCATGTAGGCACAGCCCGCGAGCGTGCCCACTGCGAAGGCCTTCCCCTTGCCAAGGTCCCGCACGGTCACCGCCGGCCTGCCGTCGGCCCACGTGCCGAGCACCTTCGCGTCGGACGGCACGAGCACCTGCCTCAGGCCCAAGGCCGGAATCGTGGCCCCGTCGAAGGCGATCTCGCCGATCGGCGGCGCGACGGGCAGCTCCATCACCGGCCGGATCACGGACAGATTCTTCGACGTCTCCGCCGACGCCAGCCCCAGCACTTTCAGCAGCGCCTGATCGGACTCGTTGAACTCGTTGAAGAGCCCCAGGCCACCGGAGGCGTAGAGCACGCCGCCGTTCTTCACCCAGGCCTCGAGCTTCGCCGGCACGCGGTGGTCGATCCACTCGCCCGCCACGTGAAGGACGTCGTACTTGGCGAGGATGTTGTCGACGGCGATGTCGTCCTCGGTCACGAGATCGACCCGGTGCTGCCCGTGCAGGAGCGCGATGTAGAGCATCTGCGCTTCCACCCGCCCGATGATCTGCTGGACCGTGGCCGGGGCGTTCTTGCAGGCGGCCATGAGTGCGTCTTGTGCCTTCGGGATCTGCGCGAGCCGCTCGTTGTGATCCGTCGCCTTGCTCAGGAGCACGGCCACGCGGCCGGGCCGCACCGTCCCGCCCGCGAGCAGCGGCTCCGCTTCCGCCGTATCGTAGATCGATTCATGGATCGCTCGAAACGTGTCGGTCGAGCCCCAGGCCACGGAGTTCTCCGTGAACGACTCGGGGGGTGCGACCCAGAAGTTGTCGACGTGGTTCACGCCGGCGCCGGGCGCATAGATCATGTTTCTCCGCAGGAAGTCGGCCCGCTGTCCCGGCGCGTGCGGCATGACGTAGAAGTGCACCTTCTGCTTGTTGTACTTCACGCCGCAGCGCACCGTGGCCAGCATCCAGGAGATGATCTGCGGCGGCATCGGCACGCTGAAGACGTAGTCCTCGGCCCAGTACATCGTCATGCCGTTCTGCTTGAAGATGTCGATCCACTGATGGATCGGGCCGTAGTACATCGGCATGGGGTGGGGCGAGTAGTTCGCGCCGGTCTCGACCTGCGGCCCGAGAAGTGCCTTGGCCTGCGCCGTCAGGTCGCGGTAGAAGCCGAATCGCTCCTCCTCGTTGAAGGTCTGGGCATACCAGCCCACCCGCCGGTTCGTGCCGCGGTCGGCGAGCATCGCCGCGTCGGGTGCGAGGCCCCCGAGGTCCGTGGCCGTGACGCCGCGGGCCTTGAGCCAGGCCGTGAACTTCGTCTGCATCGCCGGATCGGCCCAGTCGATCTGGCCGAGCGAGATCTCGTCGCCGAAGCTCATCACCTTGAACGCCTTCTTCTGGGCGTCGGAGAGCGTGGCCACGTACCGCTTCAACTCGTCGGGGTTGTGGCAGTGGGCGTGCAGGCCGTCCACCGCGGCGTGCGGGTAGGAGTCGGGCAGGAGCGTGTTGTAGCCGAGGGCGTCCTTCAAGGCGGCGGCCCACGGCCGGTCGAGCTGGTTGAAGGCGCCGTAGTAGAGAATCGAGTGGGGCTTGCGGCCGCCGTTGCGGGTCCGCCACTGGCTCTTCGCGAGCCGGGTCAACTCCTCAGCCCGTGTTTGGCTTGCAAAGATCGTCTTCTGCTTGTTCCAGGTGATGTCGAGCGGAACCATGAACGTCTCGCCATCCGGCAGCTTGACCGCACCGGCCGGCTCTTTCCCCGCCGCGTCGCGGGCCGCCTCGATCTCGATCGGTCCGCTCGCGCCCGGCAGCGTCGCGACGATCCCCTCGTCGTGCACGAGCCGGCAGAACGGGCCGATATTCACCCACGGGCTCCACTGCCCCGGCGGCACGGGCCCCGCTTCGGGAATCTCGGTGCTACGGCCACCGTAGTTCGGCTGATAGTGGCCGATGGGCGTGTCGATCTTGAGCTTGGCCGGTGCGGCCGCGTTGTTCTTGAAGCGGATGAAGAGCTTCGTCTGGGCGAGCGCCTCGAGCGTGAACGGCGAGCCCACCTTGTAGGGCTTGAAGCCCTCGTAGGTGTCGGCCGGCTCCGTGGTGAGCACCACGAAGTCGATGAACCGCTTCCCGGCCGGGGCGGGGTTGGCGACGGTGACAAGCCGGATCTCGGCCGGGCCGGCGGCCAGTTGGACGAGGTTCTTCGGCGACTCGGCCGCGTCGTGGTCCACGCCCCAGAACCACCACAGCTCATCGCTCTCCCCGCTGAAGCTCCAGAGCCGGTCGGTGCCCTTCTTGCCGTAGATGTGCTCGAACACCTTCCGACCGTTCTGCAGCACCTCGACCCTGTGGAGATAGTTGAAATACGGTGGGGCCTGGTACTTGCTCCACACGCGGTAGGCGCCGGCGGCGGGGATCGTCACGGCCTGGATGGCCGCCTCGTCCTTCGTGTCCGCCGCCGCACCGAGGCAGGCCCCGTGCGTGAGCCACATCCCGCCGTAGCTGTGGGAGGCGTAGCTGTCGTCCATGGGCGTGACCGCCCAGCCATTGCCCTGCGGCTGGAAGAACTCGCCTTCCGCCACCACCACCTCCGCCGCCCGCGAGCCAGGAGCGCCCGCCATCCACGCAGCCATCGCCATCAGGGCCATCGGCAACGTCGATCGCAACACGGTGCATCTCCCGTCGTGAGTCATGGGCAACCGCAAGGCCCGGTAGCGTAAACCTGCGGGCCTCGATCTGCCACGACCACGAGTCACGGGGCGTGGTGGGGCACGCGCGGCCCGCCCCGCTCACGCGAAGCCCGCGGCGGGAGCCGGGGGATGCGCGGCCGGATGCAGCAGGTGGGCGAGGCCCTCGAGCGCGTCAACGAGCCGCGGCCCGGGGCGGCTGAAGAACGCGTTGCCGTCCACGACGTGCACGCGTCCCGCGCGGACGCACGCCAGTTCGCGATAGCCGGGCCGCTCTTCGAGCGACGGCAGCTCGTGCCGCGTCCGCTCGACGTCGAAGCCGCAGCAGGCCACCACGAGCACCTCGGGGTCGGCGGCCCGGATCTTTTCCCACGTGACGCCCCGCGACCGCTCGCCCGAACGGCCGAGCACCTCGACGCCGCCGGCAATCCCCACGATCTCCGGCGACCAGTGGCCGGCCGTGAACGGCGGATCGAGCCACTCGAGCAGCATCACTTGCGGGCGGACGGCGATCGCCGCGGAGCGTGCCGCCACGGCGTCGATCCGGCGCTGCAGAGCGGCAACGGCCGCGCGGCCGGCATCCGCCACGCCGGCGGCGTCGGCCACGGCCTGCATGCCGTCGAGCACGTCGCCGAGCCGGTGCGGCTCGAGCGTGAGCAGGCGGGGCGGGCCCGGCAGGTCACGGACGACGGCGGCCACCTCCCCCTCGGCGACGGCACACACGTCGCAGATCGACTGCGTGACGATCAGGTCCGGCCGCAGGTCGGCGAGACGGGCCGCATCGAGGGCGTAGAGCGGCTGCCGCTGCCGCACGCGGTCGCGAACGGCCGCGTCGATCGCCCCGCTCGTGGCCGTGGCGGCGGGGAGGAGCGAGCGTGTCACACGGGGGAGGCCGCGGACGGGCGCGGGAAAGTCGCACTCGTGGCTCACGCCCACGAGCCGGTCGCCGAGCCCCACGGCGTGCACGATCTCGGTGGCGCTCGGCAGTAGGGAGATGATCCGCAAGACGGCCTCCTGAATGCGGTTCAGCGACCGCAGCGTACCGCGAAGGTCGACCACTGGCGAGCAGGCGTGGTCTGCATCACACGTCAGGGATCGCCCCCTGTCGGGATGGATGTGCGACCACGGCCGGGGCGTGTGAATCGCCCACGGCGCGGACCCTCCCGGGCCCGGGTCCACCAGTTTCAGCAGCCCCGAAGCGGCGCGGCCATCCGCCGCGTCGAACAGGACACACGCCGGCCCGCGCTCGAATTTGGATGGACCCTCTATTTCTCGCGGTAGAGGAGCACAGGACCGAGCAAGCCTCCGGTGCCCAACTCGTTGAGGTGGTAGCGGTCACAGAGGATCGTGATCTGGTTGTCGCCCGTCTTCAAGGCGGCCGTGACGTCGAACTGCGCGGGCTTGCAGTAGCCGTCGAAGGCGTCCTTCGTCTCGCCGGCCTTGCCACGACCGATGTCGTCGGGCTCGCCATACGGCACGTGCGTGCCGTTGACGAACAGCTTCGCGCTGCCGTCGGTCGACCCGATCCAGAGGAATGCCTTCTTGCCCGCCGGCACGGCCGGCAGCTTCTGGCTCGTGCGGTAGGCCATCCGGCCGGACCTTCCCGAGGCCTCGTCTGTCAGCGAGAAATGGTGGCCAAGCGACGACCAGGTGTCGCGGACCACGTGGGTGGTCTTCCACTCCTCGTCGTCGTGCTCGGGCTTGGTCCAGGGCAGCGAATCGGCCTCCGGCCCGGGGTTGTGCCGCCACCTCCATTCGAGCATCGGCTTCCCGAGCCGAGCGAACTCCTTGTCCATCCGCGAGCCGTCCTTGAAGCCCACGGCGTACATGCCGTCGCTCCAAGCCGGATTGCCGTGGCGACCCTGCACGTAGCCGTCGCCCGTGTAGGCGTTGGTGGTGTAGCGTCCGTTGGTGTTCATCGGCACGCGGTACTCCCTCTGCATGTGACGGATGCCCCACCGCCAGCTCTCGTAGTCCTCGGCGAGGGTGGCGAGCTTGGCGTCGGCCCAGTCGGTCCGCATCTGCATGGAGAGCTCGAAGAGGGCGAACGACTCCTCGATGAGCTTCACGCGGCGATACTCGGTCGGCGTCTTGCAGGCCGCGAGCGCCGCGTCGAGATCGGCCCGGGCCTCCTTCATCACCTCGGGCGTGAAGATCTTCAGGTAGCCATAGGGGCTGCCGGCGTACTCGCGGGCCTCGAGGTAGGCCCGGTCGATCCCCGTCCAGTAGCGGGCCATCGGCTCGGCCGCCGCGCCGTAGAACTTCGTCCACAGGTCCTGGAGGATCGCCTCGGGCTTCTCCTGCGGATAGAACGCGATCCGGGAGGCGAGCACGTAGCCGGGCATCATCGAGTCCCAGCCGTTCATCGTCTCGGGCTGCCAGTTCTGCAGGTTGTTCTCTACGAGGATGCGGACGTCGGTGCCCCACTTCGTGATGAACGGGCACGGCGCACTCAATTCGGCCAGGTTAGCGCCATACCAGTAGGCCGACAGGTTGGCCCCCTTCTTGCCCCAGCCTTGAACGAGGTCGCGGACCCAGTATTCGTTGGGGTGGTCCGGCCAGTCCATCGGGTGATACCGGTTGAAGTCGATCGGCGCGATCGTGATGTGGAAATCCTTCGGAACAGGCTGCTTCGCCGGCGGGTACATCTTGTTCACGTAGGCGAGGTCCCCGAAGGCGACCTTCGGGTACTTCGCACGCACTTTGTCTGCAATCCGGTTGTGCAGCAGCATGCAGCGGTCGGTCACCGACCAGCGGCCGGCGGCCGGCTCCCAGATCCGGGGCTCGGGGTCGTGCGGCCGCTCCGTCGGGTCTTCCGTCGGCACCTGGCCGTCGAAGGGCGTGAGCGCATAGCCTGGCCGCAGCCCAGCCTTCTGCATCGGCTCGTACACCTTGTCGAGCGCGGCGAGGATCTTCGTGGCCAGGTAATCGGCGACGCCCGGATGCGTCAGCCGAAGGGCGACGTGATGCGGGTTGCCGTCGGCCCCGAGCGCCCGCCACTCCGGATGGGCCTCCAGGTCTTCCTTCTTGAACATCCGTTCGAGCGACCCGTCGCCGATGACGAGCCAGACGATGTCGCTGCTCTCCCGGGCCAGCCGATTGCGCCGCAGGAAGTCGGCGCCGCCGTGCCACATGCCCCGGCTCTGCGTGGCCGGCGCGATCTTCTCGTCCATCGCCGGCACCGCGAGAGTCGGCCGCTCTGGCACCACCTCTCCCAGGTCGCTCGGCATGAACCAGCGGCAACCAAGCCGGTGGAGCAATTCGTAGACCGCGTAGCTCGTTCCGTAGTCGGATTCGCCGTACAGGCCGAGGCCCCGGCCGGGATCGGCGACGACGCGGAATCCGAACAGGCCCGCCTTCGAGATCCCCACCGGCCCGAACACCTTCTGCGCTTCCGTTCCGATGAACACCGGCACCCGCTTGTCGCCCGCCGGCATCGCCTCGACGATCTCGACGGTCGTCCCGCTCATCTTCCCGAGATAGAGGGCGAGGTCCTTGATCGAGTCGCGAAGGACAGCCTGCCTCGCTTTCAGCAGGCTCCCCGCCTGCGGCGGCAAACCCTCCGGCACGATGGCGTCAGCGGCCCAGTTGGCGGGCGCGACGACCACGCAGTTCGCCTGCCCCTTATCGGCCAGCCGCACCTCGCCGGCTGACGCTCCGGCGGCCCATCCGATCGCGGCCACGATGCCGACCACGACCCAACCAGGCGTTCTGATCATCAGACTCTCTCCTTGGAACGGGGCCGGCTGCGAGCAGCACGCGGCGGTCAGCGAGGATCGTCCCATCGGCCAGACGGCCGGGGGGAGAGCCTGTCCGCGGACCGCATCCAGAACTTCCGCGGACAGACGATTTCGATCATGGTAGGTCGCAGGCAGCGGGCACACTAGAGACTCGGCGTCGGGGATCTCGACCCGGTCGTCGCGGCCGATCGGACCGGCCCCTGAACCACGACACCCAGTGGCCGCGGGCGGGCCAGCCGCGGGCAAACGGCGCCCCCGTTCTCCCCGCCGCCGCCGCGTGTACGATCAAGGCCCCGGGAGCGGCGGCCGCCGCCCAGGCCGACCCGAGTGCCCCCCGATCCGATGTTCGAGCCCGTCCGCGGCAAGCCCGACTTCCCCGCCCTCGAGGCCGCCGTCGCCCGCACCTGGCGGGAGCGGGACACCTACGCCAAGTCGCTCGAGCGGCGGCGCGGGGCGAAGCGGTTCGTGTTCTACGAGGGGCCGCCCACCGCCAACGGGATGCCCCATCCCGGCCACTGCCTGACGCGGACGATCAAGGACCTCTATCCGCGGTACCGCACGATGCGCGGGCAGTACTGCGAGCGGAAGGCGGGCTGGGACACCCACGGCCTGCCCGTCGAGGTGGAGGTCTGCAAGGAGCTCGGCATCCACTCCAAGGCCGAGATCGAGGCCTACGGCGTCGAGCCCTTCATCCACAAGTGCCAGGAGAGCGTGTGGCGCTACATGAAGGAGTGGGAGACGCTCACCGAGCGGATCGGCTTCTGGATCGACCTCTCCGACGCCTACGTCACGTACCACAAGTCGTTCGTGGAGAGCGTGTGGTGGGCGCTGGCCACGCTCTTCGACAAGGGCATGCTCTACCAGGGCCACAAGATCGTCTGGTGGTGGGCCCAGGGGGGCACGGCCCTGTCCAGCGGCGAGGTGGGCCAGGGCTACAAGGAGGTGGCCGATCCGAGCGTGTACGTCGCCTTCCCGCTGCTCGACGACGCCGGCCGGCCCACGCCGCGGAGCCTCGTGGCCTGGACGACCACGCCCTGGACGCTGCCGTCGAACCAGTTCGCCGCCGTGAAGGTCGACCTCGAATACGTCGTCCTCCGCGAGACGGGCGCGGCCGATGCGTCGGAGTACGTGGTCGCCGAGCCGCTCGCGGCGGCGCTCGGTGAGAAGACGAAGAGGGCGTTCGAGGTCGTCGCCCGCTTCCCGGGGGCCGACCTCGTGGGCCGCTCCTACCTGCCGCCGTTCGACACGTTCCGCCCCGCCGGGCCGCCGCAGCCGGCGCCGCTCGCGGCGGGCGGCACGCAGCCCGCCGCCTGGCGGGTCGTGGCCGCCGACTTCGTGACCACCGACACCGGCACCGGCGTGGTCCACGTGGCCCCGGCGTTCGGCGAGGTGGACTACGGTGTGCTCGTCGCCGAGCAGTCCCGGTTCACCGCCGGCGCGGGCCCGACGCTCCTCAACTGCGTCGCCCCCGACGGCACGTTCACCGACGCCTTCGGCATGGGGAGCGGCCGGTTCGTGAAGGAGTGCGACCGCGACGTGACCCGCGACCTGCGGGCCCGCGGCCTGCTCGTCCACCAGGAGCAGTACGTCCACGACTACCCGTTCTGCTGGCGGGCGGACAACGACCCGCTGATCCAGTATCCGCGGCAGAGCTGGTTCATCCGCACGAGCCAGTTCCGCGACCAGATGCTCGCCAACAACGCCCGGATCGACTGGCTGCCGGAGCACATCAAGGACGGCCGGTTCGGCAACTTCCTCGAGACCAACGTCGACTGGGCGCTGTCGCGCGAGCGCTACTGGGGCACGCCGCTGCCGATCTGGAAGTGCGAGTCGACGGGCACGATGGAGGCCGTGCCGTCGTACGCGGCGCTGCTCGCCAAGCCGGGCTGCGCGGGCACGGAGGTCTTCGCCCGGGCCAAGGCCGCGAACCCCAAGCTCGCCGACGACCTCGCCGTCCACAAGCCCTACATCGACGCCGTCACCTACGACTCGCCGTTCGCCCCGGGCGCCCGGATGCGGCGGGTGCCGGAGGTCATCGACTGCTGGTTCGACTCGGGCGCCATGCCCTTCGCCCAATGGGGCTGGCCGCACGCGGGACAGGACGCGTTCGCGGAGCAGTTCCCCGCCGACTTCATCTCCGAGGCCATCGACCAAACCCGCGGCTGGTTCTACAGCCAGCTGGCGATCAGCACGCTCCTCTTCGGCCCGGGTGGCGGGGCGGAGGGGTCCGCGGGCCGGCCCTATCCGCACCCCTTCAAGACCTGCATCGTCCTCGGCCACATGCTCGGCGAGGACGGCGGGAAGATGTCGAAGAGCAAGCGGAACTACCGTGAGCCGGCCGAGATCTTCGACAAGTACGGCGCCGACGCCCTGCGCTGGTTCTTCCTCGCCGGCCAGCCGCCGTGGACGAGCATCCGCTACAGCGAGCGGGCGATCCGCGAGAGCGTGCCCGAGTTCCTGCTCCGGCTGTGGAACGTCTACTCCTTCTTCGTGATCTACGCCCGGATCGACGGCTTCGATCCCGCCGGTCTGCTCGCCGAGCCGGGCACGCTCGACCATGCCGACCTCGCCCGGGCCCGCGGCTGGCGGCCGGTCGCCGCCCGCGGTGAGCTCGATCGCTGGATGCTGTCGGAGGTTAACGCCGTCGCCGCCCTGATGACGGAGCGGCTCGACGCCTACGACCACTTCCCCGCCGCCCAGGAGCTCTCGCGGCTCGTCGACGCGGTGAGCAACTGGTACGTCCGCCGCAGCCGCGACCGGTTCTGGGCCGGCGGCAAGGCCGACGGCGGCCCGGAGACGAATCCCGACAAGCTCGACGCCTACTGGACGCTCTACGAGACGCTGCTCACGATCGCCCGACTGGCGGCGCCGTTCGTGCCGTTCGTCACCGAGGAGATGTGGCGGAATCTCGCCGTGGCGCCGTTCGGATCGCGGGTGCCCGAGAGCGTCCACCTCACCGACTATCCCGCCGGCGACGCGGCCCTCGTCGACCGCGACCTGGTGCCGCGGATGGCCCTCGTCCGCGACGTCGCCTCGCTCGGCCGCGCCGCCCGGGCGGCGGAGAAGCTCAAGGTCCGCCAGCCGCTGGCGAAGGTGGAGGTGATCCTCGCCGCCGCCGACGAGCGGCATGCCGCCTGGCTCGAGGCCCACGCCGACCTCGTCTGCGACGAACTCAACGTCAAGCAGTTCGAACTGTGCCGCGATCCCGACCGCTACATCACGCGGAGCGTGCAGCCCGACCTGAAGCGGCTCGGCCCGAAGCTCGGCAAGGACCTGCCCAAGGCCCGCGACGCCCTCGCCAAGGCCGACGCCGCGGCCCTTCTGGCGGCGCTCGCCCGCGACGGCCGGGCCACGGTCCCGCTCGCCGGCGGCGGCACGGCGGCGATCGAGACGGACGACGTGATCGTGCGCACCGCCGCGAAGCCCGGCTGGGCGGCCGCCGAGGGCCCGCGGGCCGTCGTCGTCGTGGCCAAGGAACTGACGGCCGACCTCGTCGCCGAGGGCCTCGTCCGCGAGGTGGTGCACGCGGTGCAGACGCAGCGCAAGGCGCTCGACCTCGACTTCACCGACCGCATCGACCTCGTGTTCGCCACCGACTCGGCCGACCTGCGGGCCGCCATCGAACGGCACCGCGACTACGTGGCGAGCGAGACACTCGCCGCCGGAGTCGCATTCGGCCCGCTCGCTGACGGCGAAACGGAAACCGTGGACGTCGACGGCCACGCCCTCGTGATCTTGATCCGCCGCGCGGATGGCCGGCCATGAGCGACTCCCGGCCGCTGCGACTCGCCGTCCTACTCTCCGGTTCGGGCCGTACGCTCGACAACCTGCTCGAGCAGATCGCGGCCGGCCGGCTCCCGGCCCGCGTCGAGACCGTGGTCTCGAGCCGGGGTGACGTCCGCGGCGTGCGGATCGCGGAGCGGGCGGGAATCCCGGTGCACGTGCTGCCGCCGGCCGGGCGGCCGCTCGAGGAATGGAGCGCTGCCGTCTTCGCCGCCTGCCGCGCGGCGGACGCCGACCTCGTGGTCATGGCGGGGTTCCTGCACCTCGTGCGGATTCCCGCCGACTTCGCCGGCCGGGTGATCAACATCCACCCGTCGCTCCTGCCGGCCTTCGGCGGCCAGGGATTCCACGGGATGCACGTCCACCGCGCCGTGCTCGAGCAGGGCTGCACGGTCTCCGGCTGCACGGTGCACCTCGTCGACGACGAGTACGACCACGGCCGGATCCTGCTTCAGGAGACCGTGCCCGTGCTCGCCGACGACAGCCCCGAATCGCTCGCCGCCCGGGTGTTCGCCGCCGAGTGCCGGGCCCTTCCCGAGGCGATCCGCCGGATCGCGTCCCGCCACCATGACAGGAGCTGAACCATGCCCCGTTCCCTCGGCAACGTGATCGCCGATTCTCTGCAGCTCTCGCTGGGCTACGGCGAGCGGCTGCTGCGTGACGTCCCCGCCGCCCGCTTTCCGAGGTTCGCCAGTCCCGGTGGCGTCGCGGTGCATTCGAACCATCCCGCCTTCGTCTACGGCCACCTCTCCCTCTACGCGCCGAAGATCCTCCGCCTCATCGGCCACCCGACACCGCCGGTGCCCGACCAGTTCGAGATCCGGTTCTCGAAGGATGCACTGTGCATCGACGACCCCGACCTCGACCTCTACCCGGCCATGGCGGAGGTCGTCGAATTCTTCACCGAAGGGCATCGAATGGTGAGCGCCGCCCTCCGCAGCACGCCCGACGACGCCTTGCAGCAGTCGAATCCGGCTGAAGGAAAGATGAAGGAGCTGTTCCCCACGATCGGCTCCACGGTGGCCTTCTACTGCGGCGGCCACATGATGATGCACCTCGGCCAGATGAGCGCCTGGCGGCGAATGGAGGGGATGCCGTCGGCCTGACCGGGCCGCGCGGCCACCGGCGGAACCGCGCGGATCAGCGGGGGCCGTCGATGAAGTCGACCGCTTCCTGCACGACGCGGTCGACCAGTTCCGGGGTCGCCCCCGAGCCGGTGGTGCCGAAGTAGAACCCGTGCGTGACTTCCGGATGGTTCGCGACGGCGACCTCCTTGCCGAGGCTCCGCAGTTCCGGCACGAGAAGCTCGCTGTTGATCCGGTGCAGCCCCTCCGGCTTGCCCTGCAGCACGAGCACCGGGCAGCGGACGGCCGCCATCCAGGTCCGCATCTCCTCCCGCCGCTCGCCGACGTAGGCGGCGTGCGGGTCCTCCATCAGCCGGCGATAGCCCCGCCCCTCGGCCCCGCCGGCGCCCGCCTCCGGCGCGAGCGGCACGACGGTCGCCGGCTCGCCGGCGATCACGCGGGCCACGTCGGTCCGGGAGGCGGTGACGAGGGCGAGGATGCCGCCACCGCTGCCGCCGTAGAGCACGAGCCGACGGCCGTCGACGCCCGGCAGCGTCCGCACCTTGTCGATGATCCGCACCGTGTCGTCGACCGCGGCGTCGAACCCGACCGCTTCGCCGTCGCCGTCCTCCTGCGCCGACCAGAACGGCCGTCGCGTGCACTCGACGACCGCGAAGCCCTTGGCGAGAAACCGGGTCTGGACGGCGCCGCGGCGGAGCCCGCGCTGGAGCCGTTCGGGCGCCGCGTGCTTTCCGCCACCGTGCAGGAAGAGGATCGTCGGAAACGGACCGTCCCCACGCGGCCGCCGCCAGAAGAACCGCAGGTCCACGCCGTCGGCCGACTTGAGTTGCACCTCTTCCAGCGGCGCCACGTCGAGCGGGACGTCGATGCCGGCGAGCTGGCGTTCTGCCGCGCGGCCGTCGCCCCGGGTCGGATTCGCCTCCTGGGCCCGCAGCCGGTCCGGTGCACCGACGACCGCGGCCAGGGCAACGATCGCCACGGCGAGCCACGAGGGAGCGGCCCTGCGTTGCGCGGCGGTGATCGTCATCGTGAACCTTCGTCTCGTTCGCCGGCCCCAGCCGTCTGCCCCCGGTTCACTTCGCAGCCGGTGGGCCGGCGGGCGGCGACAGATCGCGGAAGCTCCGCAGCATCATCCCGATCCCCGCGGCGATCATCCCGAGCATGAGCAGCAGGTTGCTGACGGGCATGCCCATCTGGAAGCGGATCCTGCTCAGGATCTCGATCATGATCAGCGCCAGGCCCACATAGAACAGGGCCCAGCCCCACTTGAGTTTGGCGTCGTAGAACAGGAGCACGAGACCGAGGAAGATGGGCGCGAACACGATGCCCGTGCTCATCGCCGGGCCGGCCAGCCCGAAGCCGCGGCCCAGCACGCCCGACACCATGCCGAAGGGCTCGGTCATGACGTGCACGTTGCTGAGAAAGAACCACAGCCCCGACGCCGCGAGCATGAGTCCCAGGAAAAAGATCCACGTCCCGCCCGGCGTGCCGCCGGCGCCACGGACGAGTTCCTCGTGCAGCTGCCGCACGTCGTCGATGTCGCGTTCAAACTCCCGTCGGGGCGAATCGGCCATCGTCGTTCCTCCCGCGCTCACGCTCTCTCTGGTCACCACCGCCAGCCCGGAGCATAGCAGTTCGCTGCTGCCTCACACCGCCTCGAAGCCGATGTTGTGCCAGAACGCCCGAGCTGCCGCCCAGCGGGCGTCGGTCTCGGCCCACACCGCGCCCGCCCCGCCCGCGGCGGCCGCCGCGAGGGCCGTCGCCACGAGCCCACGGCCCACTCCCCGCCGCCGGGCTTCCGGCCGCACGATCAGCCAGCCGATGGACCACCTGCAACTATCTCCGCGGCTGGACTGGACCAGCGTGACGAGGCCGAGCGGGCGATGGTCGCCCGCATCGCGGTCCGCCTCCCATGCCACCCAGGCCTGCACGTCTCGGCCCGGGCGGCTCCGCAATTCCGCCACGAGACCGTCCGCCCGCGGGGCCGGTCCGGACGGCCCCGCGCCGAGGCTGTGAGCGAGTTCGTGAATCCAGGGGGCTTCGCCCGCCTCCGTCAGACGACACACCGTCGCCCCGGCGACCGGCCTGGCCGCAACGCGGGAAAAATCGCGGCAGACGAGGGTCAGGTGCATCATCTCAGTCGGTCCAAGGCGTCCGTAACCTACGAAACATCATCGACTTACACGAAATCGGCCCGCATGGAAGACTGATCACGTTCATTGCGATGCTCGTTTTCTATCTCTTCTTGATTGAAATGCTCCGCATTTTATGGATACTCGTACGCACAGGACGTTCGAATCCGTGCAAAACCACGACCGCCGCTCCCGACTTCTGGAACTGATCCGCGTCCGCGGCTTTGCCGCGCTCGAGGAACTCGTGCGGGAGTTGGGCGTCTCCGAATCGACGATCCGCCGCGATCTCGACGCCCTCGAGGAACAGGGGGCGGCCCGCCGCACCCACGGCGGCGTTCTCTACGCCGGAGGGATGCCCCGGCTCGCCGAGTTCGACGACCGCCAGCCGGCGAACTGGGCAGCCAAGCGGGCGATCGCCGCCCGGGCCGCCGACCTGATCGCCGACGGCGAGACCGTGCTCCTCGACGGCGGCACCACCACCTACGAAGTGGCCCGCCTCCTGGTCGGCCGCTCGCTGCAAGTGGTGACCAACAGCCTGCCGGTGGCGAATCTCTTCGCCTCCGAGGCCCGCACCGACCTCGTTCTCCTCGGCGGCTACGTCTCCCCACGGACCGGCGTCTGCCTGGGCCCCTACGCCAACGAACTCCTCGGCCGGCTGCACGTCACCACCACGGTCCTCTCGGCGGCCGGCATCGCCGCCGAGGGACTCTTCAACGCCCACCTGCTGCTGGCGGAGACCGAGCAGGCGATGCTCCGCGCGGCCGGGCGGGTGATCGTGGTCGCCGACACCTCGAAGTTCGGCCGCAAGAGCCTGACGCTGGTCTCGCCCCTCGACGCGATCGACGTCTTCGTGTCGGACGAAGAACTTGCAGCGCCCTGGCCCGAGACGATCGCGGCCGCCGGCTCCACCCTGATCGTCGTCCCGGTGCCCGAGGCCGACGCCGACCCCCGCCCGTCCACGCCGCGTAGGAGCCGCCCCGCATGAACGCCGCCCCCCCGGCCCCGTTCGCCGCCCTCGACCGGGCGTCCGTCGAGCGGATCGTCCGCGAGATCGTGCTCCGCTCGGCCGGCGGCCCGCCGCCGTCGCAGGCCGGCGCGGCGACCCCGAAGCTCGTGGTCAGCATCTCGGCCCGCCACTGCCACCTCACCGACGAGCACGTCGAGAGGCTGTTCGGCCCCGGCCAGAAGCTGACGCCGATGAAGAACCTCTACCAGGACGGCTTCTACGCCGCGGAGCAGACGGTGATGCTCGTCGGCCCGAAGCGGAAGATGCTGCCCACCGTCCGCGTGCTCGGGCCGACCCGCAAGGCCTCGCAGGTGGAGCTCGCCTTCACCGACGGCATCTCGCTGGGCATCGACCTCCCGGTGCGGCCCAGCGGCAAGATCGCGGGCACGCCCGGCTGCGTGCTCGTGGGCCCCGCCGGCGCCGTCGAGCTCGCCGAGGGCGTGATCCGCGCCGAGCGGCACGTGCACATGAGCTTCGCCGACGCGGCGCACTTCGGCGTCAAGGACGGCGACCGCATGAGCCTCGCGATCGAAGGCGGCTGCGCGACCGTGTTCCGCGACCTGCTCGTGCGGGCCGACGCCACGAGCAAGCTCGAGGTGCACATCGACACCGACGAGGGCAACGCGGCCGACCTCGACCATGCGACGAGCGTCGAGCTCGTCAGGCAGACGTGATGCGGAGCGGCGATGGCGAAGAAGAAGGCGGCGAAGCGATCACGACCACGAAACACGACCGTTCGACCGGCGCGTGCCGGTGCGGTCGGCGGGGACGGCCCCGCCAAGGCTGGTAGGCAGAGTGACACAGGAGCAAGGCAACAGATGGCGAAAAACGTCGAAGCCCTCGGCATGATCGAGGTGAAGGGATTCGTCACCCTCGTCGAGGCGGTGGACGCGATGATGAAGGCGGCGAACGTCACCTTCATCGGCTGGGACAAGATCGGCAGCGGACTCGTGACGGCGTTCGTCTCGGGCGACGTGGCCGCGGTCAAGGCGGCGACCGACGCGGGTGCGGCGGCCGGCGGCCGGATCGGCGACGTGGTGAGCGTGCAGGTGATCGCGCGTCCTCACGAGGACATCGGGATCGTGCTGCCGACGCATGGCTGAGCGGACCATCCGCGACAGGTGCAACCGGACTGTTTCCACTTCCAAACCCATCGGAACCAACCCCAAGGAAAACGCATGAACACGGCAATCGGACTTCTCGAGACCAAGGGACTCGTCGGCCTCGTCGAGGCGACGGACGCGATGGCCAAGGCGGCCAACGTGAAGATTCTCAAGCGGATCAGCATCGGCAACGCCTACGTGGCGACGGTCGTGCAGGGTGACGTGGGCAGCGTGCGGGCGGCCGTCGAGGCCGGCGCCACCGCGGCCCAGCAGGTCGGCGAGCTCGTCGCCAGCCACGTCATTCCCCGCCCCGCCGACAGCCTGGTGGCCTCGTTCTTCGCATGAAGATCCTCGTCGCCAATCTCGGCTCCACGAGCTTCAAGTACCGGCTCTTCGACCTCCCCGCGTCGCGGGGAGCCGTCGGCGGGCGGGAGCTTGCCCGCGGGGGCGTGGAACGCATCGGCGCGGCGGAGAGCCGTGTCTTCGCGACCACCGGGGCCGGGGCCGGGGCGACGACGTTCGAGGCGGTGATGCCGGTGCCCGACCACGCCGTCGCCCTGCGGGCGGCGCTCGACCAGCTCACCGCCCCCGGCGGGCCGCTGACGGGCGTCGACGAGGTGGCGGCCGTCGGCTTCAAGGCGGTGCACGGCGGACGGGCGGGCGGCGTCGTCCGCGTCACGCCCGACGTGCTCGCGGCGATGGAGGAGATGGCGCTCGTGGCCCCGGCCCACAATCCGCCCTACGTGCGGGCGATGCGGCTGCTCGGGGAACGGATGCCGCAGGTGCCGCTCGTGGCGGCGTTCGAGACGGGCTTCCACGCCACGATTCCCGCGCGGAACGCCCTCTACGCCGTGCCGACGGAGTGGGTCGAGAAGCACCTCGTGAGGCGGTGGGGCTTCCACGGCGCGAGCCACCGCTTCGTCGCGGAGCGGATGACGGAGCTCGTGCCGGCCGGCCCGCGCGGCCGGCGGGTGATCTCCTGCCACCTCGGCGGGTCGAGCAGCGTCTGCTGGATCCGGGACGGGGCCAGCGTCGGCACCTCGATGGGGATGAGCCCGCAGTCGGGCCTGCCCCAGAACAACCGGGCCGGCGACTTCGACCCCTTCGCCCTCGTCCACGTGGCGCGGGCGACGGGCCGGGGCTTCGAGGACCTGCTCGGCGAGCTCTCCGGCAAGAGCGGCCTCGCCGGCATGTCCGGCACGTCGGGCGACATGCGCGACCTCGAGGAGGCGGCGGCAGCCGGCGACGCCCGGGCGCGGACGGCGATCGACGTCTACGTGGCGTCGATCCGGCACTGGCTCGGGGCCGGCATCGTGGAGCTCGGCGGCCTCGACGGCGTGGCCTTCGCGGGGGGCATCGGCGAGAACTCGCCGCTCGTCCGCGCGGCGGTGCTGGCGGGCCTCGAGGAGCTCGGCATCCGGCTCGATCCGGCGGCCAACGCGCCCCGGGGGGCGACCGAACGCCCGATCCACGCGGCCGACTCGCGGGTGGCCGCATGGGTGATTCCGACCAACGAAGAACTGATCGTCGCCCGGCAGGCCCGCGACCTGCTGGCCGACGGGACCGCACACTCGAACCCGGGAGGTGGCTGATGTTCGTCGCACTCGTGACCGGCTCGGTCGTGGCCACGCAGAAGGCCGAATCGATGACGGGCCACAAGCTGCTCGTCGTGGAGCCCTACCGGCTCGACGAGAAGACCCGCTCGCGGCTCGTCTCCACGGGCCGGACCTTCATCGCCGTCGACACGCTCGGCGCCGGCGAGGGCCAGTTCGTGCTCGTCACCCAGGGCTCGAGCGCCCGCCTGACCCCCGAGACCAAGTCCCTGCCCATCGACGCGGTCGTGATCGGCCTCGTCGACACCGTCCGCATCGAAGGCACCGAAGTCTTCAACCGGAGCTGACCATGAGCACCACCACCGCCCCCGACATCGCCGCCATCGTCCGCCAGGTCATCGCCGAGCTGACCACGACCGGGGCCCCCGCCGCCCCAAAGCCCCCGGCGGCTTCCGCCCGGCCCGCCACCGGGTCCCACGAAGGCGCCAACGGGGTTTTCTCGTCCGTCGACGAGGCCGTCGCCGCGGCGACCGAGGCCTTCCACCAGCTCGAGCGGCTCGGCGTGGAGGGACGCAAGAAGGCGATCGCCCACGTCCGCCGGATCGCCATCGAGGACGCCGAGGAACTCGGCCGCATGGAGTTCGCCGAGACCAAGATCGGCCGCCTCGACCACAAGATCGAGAAGCTCAAGGTGCTCGGCGAGAAGGTGCCGGGCGTGGAGTTCATGCAGAGCGAGGTATTCAGCGGCGACCACGGCCTGGCCGTGATCGAGCACGCCCCGTTCGGCGTCATCGGCGCGATCACGCCGGTCACGCACTCCCTCCCCACGATCGCCTGCAACGCGATCAACATGATCGCCGGCGGCAACACCGTCGTCGTCAACCCGCACCCCAGCGGCCGGAAGATCGCCGCCGAGGGCGTGCGCCGGTTCAACGCTGCGATCCACCGCGACCTGGGCGTCGACAACCTGATTTCGCTCGTCGCCGAGCCGTCGCTGGAGTCGGCCGGGGCCCTGTTCAACCACCGCGGCGTGAAGCTGATCTGCGTGACGGGCGGCCCGGCCGTGGCGAAGGCGGCGCTGCAGTCGAGCAAGCGGGCGATCGTGGCCGGCCCCGGCAATCCCCCGGTGGTCGTGGACGAGACGGCCGACCTCGACAACGCGGCCCGGTCGATCATCGCGGGCGCGGCCTACGACAACAACCTGCTGTGCATCGGCGAGAAGCAGGTGTTCGTCGTGGCGAGCGTGTTCGACCGGATGATGGCCGCGATGGAGCGGGCCGGGGCCCTGCGGCTCAACGCCGGCCAGGTCGACGCGCTCACGAAGCGGGCGATCGTGATGACCGGCGAGGGGGCGCACCGCCACCAGGTGCCCTGCAAGGATCTGCTCGGCCAGGATGCGTCGCTGCTCGCCCAGGCGGCGGGGGCGACCGGGCACGCGGGCCTCGAGCTGGTGTTCGGCGAAACGGACAACGACAACCCGTTCGTGCCCGTCGAGCAGATGATGCCCTTCGTGCCGTTCGTGCGTTGCCAGGACGCCGACGAGGCGATTCATCGGGCCCACGCGAGCGAGCACGGCTTTCGTCACACGGCGATCATCCACTCGACGAACGTCCGTACGATGACCCGCATGGGCCGGCTCCTCGACACGACGCTGTTCGTGAAGAACGGGCCGAGCGTGGCCGGCCTCGGCCTCGGCGGCGAGGGCTATCTGTCGTTCTCCATCGCCACGCCCACGGGCGAGGGCGTGACCACCCCGCTGACGTTCACCCGGCAGCGGCGGTGCACGCTCGTGGACGACCTCCGCATCCTCGGCTCGGCCGATGCAGTGAGCTGATCCCATGCAACTGGCCCGCATCCTCGGCACGGCGACGGCGACGGTGAAGCACCCGTCGCTGGCGGGCACCCGCCTGCTCGTGGTGCAGCCGCTGATGGCCGACCGCACGAGTCCCGACGGCGACCCGCAGCTGGCGATCGACACCGTCGGCGCCGGCGTCGACGACCTCACCGTGATCACGAGCGACGGCCGCCTCCTCCGCGACCTCCTCAAGAGCGACACCACCCCGGCCCGCTGGAGCACGATCGCCCTCGTGGACGACGCATGAGCACCGCGGACCGCGCCATGATCGAGCGGCTCGTCGCCGAGGTGATCGGGCGACTCCGGGCGGAGGCCGCCCCGGCTGCCGGCGCGGCGCTCGCCGACCGGGTGATCACGCTGGCGACGCTCGAGCGGCTGCCGGCGGGCACGCGGAGCGTCGTGATCGACGCCAAGGCCGTCGTCACCCCCTCGGCCCGCGACCACGCCAAGGCGGCCGGCCTCACGATCGCCCGCGGAGGATCGCCGGCTGCGGCCGGGGCCGCCGCTGGCCCCCGCCCCTTCGTGATCGCCCACGCCGAGTGCACGTCGGATCCCGCGGCCAAGGCCGCCGCCGTCGCCCGCGCCGTGCCCGGCGCCCAGCGGCTGCCGTCGTCGGGCCTCGCCGACGTGATCGCCGCCCTCGCGACGCACGCCTCCCGCGACGCCGCCCGCGGCATCCTGCTGACGGGCCGGCCCGCCGTGGCAGCGATCCTCGCCAACCGTTCGGCCTACCTGCGGGCCGTCACCGGCCGCGACGCGACGCACCTCGCGGCGGCCGCCGCCGCCTGCGCGGCGAACCTCCTCGTCGTCGATCCGGCCGCGTTCGCCGGCGGCCTCGAAAGGCTGTGCGCCGACTTCGCGACCCGTCCGTCCGGCCCCCTGCCCCCCGAACTCGCCGCCGCCCCCGCCGGCTGCGGCTGCCAGGCCCACCCCCACTGAGACCAGGCAATGCGACTCGGCAAAACCATCGGCACGGTGACGCTCGTGGAGCCCCATCCCGCGGTCCGCGGCGGCGTGTTCCGCGTCGTCGTGCCACTCGGCCCCGGCGACCTCGCGGCGGGCGACGGCCCGGCCGAGCCGCTCATCGCCTGGGACGACCTCGGCGCGGGCGACGGCCAACTCGTGGCGTTCAGCGAGGGGGGCGAGGCGGCGCAGCCGTTTCGCCCGGTCGACAGGCCGATCGACGCCTACGTCGCGGCCCTCGTCGACCGGCTCGAGCTGCCCGCACGACCGGCATGATCCGCACGACCATCCCCGGAGGCACCGTCTCCGCAACCGCCAATCCGACCGCGACCCGAAAAGTGATTCAGAATCGAGAGGGCGCCTCAGCGTCCCACCGCACACCAGGACCCCACGCAGGAGCAGCCATGGCAGCCACAGGCCAGATCAAGACCACCGACAAGTCGCTCTCCCAGCTCAAGGAGGAGATCTGCGACATCGGCCGCCGGATCTACAACAAGGGCTTCGCCGCCGGCAACGACGGCAACATCTCGTTCCGGCTCAACGAGCGGGAGGTGCTCTGCACCCCGACGATGATCTCGAAGGGCTTCATGAAGCCCTCCGACCTGTGCATCGTCGACATGGAAGGGAACCAGATCGGCGGCAACCGCAAGCGGTCGAGCGAGATCCTCCTCCACCTCACGATCATGAAGGAGCGGCCCGACATCAACTCCGTGGTCCACTGCCACCCGCCGCACGCCACCGCCTTCGCCGTGGCCCGCGAGCCGATCCCGCAGTGCGTGCTGCCCGAAGTCGAGGTGTTCCTCGGCGACGTGCCGATCACCCGTTACGAGACGCCCGGCGGCCAGAAGTTCGCCGACACCGTCAAGCCGTTCGTGAAGAAGTCGAACGTCGTGATCCTCGCCAACCACGGCACCGTGAGCTTCGGCGAGACGGTCGAGAAGGCCTACTGGTGGACCGAGATCCTCGACGCCTACTGCCGGATCCTGATGCTCGCCAAGGACCTCGGCCGCGTCACCTACCTCACTAAGCAGGAGACGAAGGAACTCCTCGACCTGAAGGCCAAGTGGGGCTACACCGACCCGCGGCTCGAGAAGAACATGGAGAACTGCGACATCTGCGCCAACGATGTGTTCCGTGCCAGCTGGGGCACGACGGGCGTGACACGCAAGGCCTTCGACGCGCCGCCGCCGATGGGTGCCGACCCGGAGAACGCCACGCGGCCGGTCGCCCCGGCGGGCCTCGACCAGGAGGCCCTTGTCCGGATCGTCACCGAGCAGGTCTGCAAGCAGCTGGGGATCTCCGCCGCCTGACGGCGACGCGACGGCCAGCTGACACCCTCATTCCACCGCGGAGTCATCGAGCACCCATGAAAGTCGGCATCATCGGCGGCGGCGGGATCGTCGGTTCTTCCGCGGGCTTCGCCCTGCAACTCGGCGGCGTCGTCCACGAGATCGTGATCGTCGACGCCAACGCCGACCTGGCCGACGGCCAGGCCCTCGACATGCTCCACGGCACGGCGGCGATCGCCGACCAGGTCATCCGGGCCGGCGGCTACGGCTGCCTCGCCGACGCCGACCTGATCTGCATCACGGCGGGCCTGCGCCGCAAGCCCGACGAGAGCCGGCTGGCCCTCATCAACCGCAACGTCGTGCTCTTCCGGTCGATCCTCGGCGACATCAAGGCCAAGGGGCTGAAGGCCGACGCGACGGTGCTCGTCGTCTCCAACCCCGTCGACATCCTGACCTTCATCGCCGACAAGGAACTCGGCCTGCCGCGGGGCCGCGTCATCGGCCTGGGCACGCTCCTCGACACGCTCCGGTTCCGCAGCCTGCTGGCCATGAACCTCAAGGCCCCGGCCACGCAGGTCCAGGCCATGATCCTCGGCGAGCACGGCGACAGCATGGTGCCGGTGTGGTCGAGCGCCAGCGTCGCAGGCCTGCCGCTGGAGAAGTACCCGGGCTTCACGCTGAAGCTCGGCGAGGAGGTCTTCCAGCGGGCGAAGACCTCGGGCGCCGAGATGATCAAGAAGAAGACCGGCGCCGGCTTCGCCGTGGGCGTGTCGATCGCCGAGGTGATCCACGCCATCGCCCTCGACGCCAAGCGGGTGCTGCCGGTGTCGACCGTCCAGGCGGGCTGCCACGGCCTGCGGGACGTGGCCCTCTCCGTGCCCACGGTGGTGGGCCGCGGCGGGGCGGAGAAGACGCTCGAGATCGAGCTCTGGCCCAAGGAGACGCAGGGCCTGAAGCGGAGCGCCGCGGTGCTGCGTGAGACGCTCGACCAGGTCCTCGCCGGCGGCTGACGAGGCGGCCGTGCGGGCGGTGTGGATCGATCAGGCCGCGGCATGCCGCCCAATCGCCCGCTGCGGCCGGCCGTCACGGGGTCGCCGGGCCGCCGATCCGGTAGAGGTGCGTCTTCGTGCGGATCACGAGGTCGTCGCCCACGACGGCCGGCGAGGCCATGCAGCCGGCTTCGAGCCGGTTCTCGGCGAGCAGCTCGAACCGCTCCGGATTCGCCGCCACCACGAGCGTCGTGCCGTCCTCGTCGCAGACGTAGAGCCGACCCCGGGCCTCGAGCAGCGCGGCCGAGTGTCGCCCCTCGCGCCGCTCCTGCCACCGGGCCCTGCCCGTGGCCACGTCGAGGCACGTGAACACCCCCTTGTCGTTGACCATGTAGAGCTGGTCGCCGACGATCGCCTGCGAGGGCCGCGTGGGCGTCGCCTTGCCGTACTTCCAGGCGACGTGGGTCTTCGTCACGTCTCCCTCCCCGTCGGGCCGGACGGCCAGCAGCCTGTCGCCCCCCTCCATGTTGATGACGACGAGCCCGTGCGCGTAGAGCGGCCGGGCCGCCGTGTTGTAGCCGCCGTGGTGCACCTTCCACAGTTCGCGGCCGGTCCGCGGGTCGTAGGCGACGGTGCCCACGGCGGCCGGGCTGACCAGCTGCCGGCGGCCGGCGTGCTCGAACACGACGGGCGTGCAGTAGGCCTTCTTCAGGTCGCCGTCGGCCGTGCCGTAGTCGATCGACCGATCCGTCTTCCAGACGGTGCGGCCGGTCGCCTGGTCGAGGGCCACGACGTACTGCACGTCGAAGCCGTCGAAGTTGACGATCAGCAGGTCCTCGAACGGGATCGGCGACGACCCCGGCCCGCGGTGGTGGTTGCACGGCAGATCCTGACGCGACCAGAGGATCGCGCCCGACTCGGCCGACACGCAGGCGGTGCCCGCGCTGCCGAAGTGCACGAACACGCGGCCGCCCACCACGACCGGGGTCGGGCTGGCGTAGCTGTTGTAGGGGTAGCAAAAGGCCGGCGTGGCGGGCTCGAAGAGCGTGATGTCGCGGTCGACGCGGCCGGTCGCGGCGGCGACGCAGACGAGTGACAGCCGGCGGCCGTCCTCGGTGGCGTTGGCGAGCCAGATCCGACCGTCGGCCTCGACCGGCGAGGCCCACGCCTTGCCGAGAAGCGGCGTCTTCCAGCGGACGTTGCGGGATTCGCTCCACTCGAGCGGCAGCCGGGCCTGCGTCCGTCCGTCGCCGGTGGGCCCGCGAAACTGGTTCCACGACTCGGCGGCACCGGCGGACGTGCCGGCGAGCACCATGCAGCACCAGGCGGCGAAGCGGCGGTCGATCATGACCTGATCGTAGCCGATCCACGCGTTCGTGCGACGTCAAGCAGGCGATGGTCCAGGGGCTGGACAAGCCGGGATAAAACAACCCCTTCTGTCAATCGTGTTCTTTTCGCCCCACGCCATTCACGGCCCGCCGAGGCCGTGAGCCTTCGCCGCCTTCTTCGCCGTACGAATCGCCGCCCTCTTTGCCGCCTAACACGGACGTCCGGGCGATGAGCCGATCCCCTCGCCGGCCCTTAAACCTTTGACGTGACGGGACTTCCGCCACTACGATCGGTCATGGCCGGTGCCGTGTTATCCGGAATCGAAGTCGGTTTATCCGGACACCCGGATCGGATTAGGCGGCGACCCAACCCGTTTATGACGGCGAAGATTCCGCCTAATAATTGTTATGGGCTCGGCGGCGCTTCAGGTTGGTGCGGCATCGTCCGTGGTGGTGCAACGGGCGGGCGATGCGAGAGGATGGCCCGCAGTTGAGTCGAGCGTCCCCTGGTGTGCGGCCACCGCGATGCCG
>JBIIDT010000092.1:0-11225 GCA_044238145.1 Pirellulales bacterium
GGCGACCCGCGGCCCGCGGAGGCGGCCGATGGCCTGAGGAACGCGGAGGGATTCGCGATGCGGGCGGTGTGCCTGGCGGTGCTGGCGGTGATCGGGCTCGGCCTGCCCATGGCGGCCGCATGGGCCGTGGACGAGGCCGTCGCACCGACGCCGTCCGCCCCGAGGGAAAAGCTCCGGGTGGCGGCGATGCCGCTGGCGGCGATCCTCGAGTGGGACGGGCCGCGGCCCACGGGCGTCGCGGTCGACGTGTGGGACAAGATCGCGGGCCAGATCGGCGTGGACACCGAGTTCGTCCGCGTGAATACGATCGCCGAAATGCTCGGCTCGGTCCGCGTTGGGGGCACCGCCGACGTGGCCCTCGGGCCGGTGGCGATCACCGAATCCCGGGAGCGGGTCGTCGACCTGACCCACGCGATCTCCCATTCCGGCCTGCGGATCGCCGTCCGGCAGCGGGCCGGCACGGGCTTCACCGACGCGCTGGCGTCGTTTCTTTCGTGGCGGGTCTTGCAACTGCTGGCGGCGGTGCTGGCCCTGGCCGTGGCGTCGGGGCACCTGCTCTGGTGGTTCGAGCGCGGAGGCAACCCACGGTCGTTCCCGCCGGACTACCCGCGCGGCGTCTTCGAGGCCATCTGGTGGATCGCCTCCACGATCGTCACCGGCGGCTGCGACGACAAGCACGTCGACAGCCCGCTCGGCCGTGGGCTCGCCTTCGCGTGGATGATCGGCGGCATCGTCCTCCTCGCCTCCTTCACGAGCGTGCTCACCGCCGAGATGACCGTCGAGCGGGTGACGGGTTCCATCCAGGGGCCCCGAGACATCGCCGGCCGCACCGTGGGGTGCCAGGAGGGTTTCGTGGGGGTCGACTCGGTGCGGGAGCGGGGCGGCACCGCGCAGGAGTTCGCGAACCTCGCCGGGGCCCTCGATGCGCTGGCCCTCGGCATGATCGATGCGGTGGTCGCGGAAAACCACCAACTCATGCACGCGGTCAACCGGCGGCCGCGGGCCGACATCCGCCTCGTGGGCCCGATCTTCGACTCCTTCGACTACGGGTTCGCCGTGCCCACCGGCAGCCCGCTCCGCAAGCCCATGAACACCGCGATCCTGCAGATGCGGGAGGACGGCGTGCTCGACCGGATCCTCGCGCAGTGGCTGGGCCACCACGACTGACGCGGCCGGGCCGAGCCGGCTTGCTTGGAAAGCCCGGAAAAAGCCGGTATCGTGTCGGCGATTTCCGAGTTCGCCTGCCGTCCCGCCCTCACCCCTACCCAGCACCCATGGCCACCTCTTCGCCCGCCGCCGACCCTTGGTTCCAGGATCGCTTCGCCCAGCGGATCGGCGGGGCGGGCTACGGCAAGGGCACGGAGATCTACAAGTTCGAGCTCATCAAGCGGGCCAAGCGGCAGGCGCTCGCCGACCATCCCGAGCGGCGGATGCTCGACTTTGGAATCGGCGAGAACGACGAGATGGCGCCGGAGAGCGTGCGGTCCGTGATGCGGCGGGAGATCGACCGGCCGGAGAACCGCGGCTACGCCGACAACGGCATCGCCGCCTACAAGGAGGCAGCCGCGGCCTTCATGGCCCGGGAGTTCGGCGTGACGCTCGACCCCGTGAAGGAGGTCAACCACTGCATCGGCTCGAAGACGGCCTACGCCATGCTGCCGGCGGCGTTCATCGATCCCGGTGACGTGACGCTCATGACCGTGCCGGGCTATCCGGTCGCCGGCACGGCCACCCGCTGGTACGGCGGCACCGTCCACCGACTGCCGCTGGTGCCCGAGAACGACTTCTTTCCGGATCTCGACGGCATTCCGGCCGACGTCCTCGCCCGTACGAAGATGCTCGTCCTCTGCTATCCCAACAGCCCCACCGGCAAGACGGCCACCCGGGAGTTCTACGCCCGCGTCGTGGAGTGGGCGCTGCGGCACCGCGTCATCGTGGTGCAGGACGCCGCCCACATCATGCTCTCCTACGACGACGAGCCGCTGTCGTTCCTCTCCGTGGACGGGGCGAAGGAGGTGGGCGTCGAGGTCCACTCGATGTCGAAGGGCTTCCACATGATCGGCTGGCGTCTGGGCTGGGTGTGCGGCCACGAGCGGATCGTGCGGGCGTTCGCCGACGTCAAGGACAACTGCGACTCGGGACAGTTCATGGCGATCCAGAAGGCCGGAGCCGCGGCCCTGGCCGACCCCGAGATTCCACGCCGGGTGCGGGAGAAGTACCGCCGCCGGCTGGAGAAGCTCGTCGGTGTGCTGCGGGCCGTGGGCTTCGACTGCGAGATGCCCGGCGGCACCTACTTCCTCTACACGCGGTCGCCCAAGGGGGCCGGAGACCGGGCCTTCGCCACCGCCCAGGAAGCCAGCCAGTTCCTCATCCACGACCTCTCGATCTCGACCGTGCCGTGGGACGACTGCGGCGCCTTCCTGCGGTTCTCCGCCACCTACGAGGCGGAGGACGAGGCGGCGGAGGACGACCTCATGGCCGAGACCCATGCCCGCCTGACGCGGGCCCGCCTGAAGTTCTGATCACGCCCCGGAGTACCCGCATGCTTCGCCTCCTCGCCTCGTCCCGTCCGCTCGCCTGCGGCCTCGTCGCCCTGGCCGTGCTCCTGACCGGCATCGGCTGCGGCTCCAAGAAGAAGACCAAGAAGACGATGTCGGTCGGTGAGCGGGAGAAGCTGGCCGAGAAGGCGCCGTCGCCCGAGGCCCGGGCCCGCGAGTACCTGGAGGTGGTGCGGCTGAAGATCAAGTCGGGCGACGAAAAGGGGGCTGCCGAGACGCTCACCAGGGCGCGAAACGAACTGCCCGAGGGGGCGTCGCCGGCGGCCTGGGGTCCGCGGTTCGTGGAGATCGCCGAGCTCTACGTGCAGATCGACAAGCGGGCGGAGGCCCGCAAGACGCTCGGTCAGGCGGTCGACATGGCGAAACAGATCGACGACCCGATCAGCAAGATCCGCCTGCTCGCCGACGCCGGCGGCTTGTACGGCGCCAAGACGGGCGGGCTGAACGAGGCGAAGGCGGCCCGCGAGCAGTTTGAGGCGGCGGTCGAGCTCGCCGGCGGCGTCGAGGATCGCTTCAAGGCCCAGGGTCTCGCCGCCATCGCGATGGGCTACGCCCAGGCGGGACTCGCCAAGGATGCCGGCAAGGTCGTCGAGGAGCTCGAGACGAGCGCCAAGGCGCTCACCGATCCCCGGCCCCAGGCCGAGGCCCTCGCCGCCGCGGCCAGCGTCCGGGCCCAGACCGGAGACAAGGAGGCGGCCCTCGGGCTGTTGAAGGGGGCGGCCGAGGCCGCGAAGTCGATCGCCGAGAAGGGCATCGCGGCGGAGAACCGCACCTACGCCCTGCTGGCGGTCGCCAATGCCTATGCCAACGCCGGCGACACGAAGGCGGCCGCGACCCTGCTCAAGCTGGCGGAGAAGTCGGCCATGCAGGTGCCCGACCCCGAGGCGCAGAAGAACGCCGTGGAAAAGGTCCGCCAGGCGCAGTCCGCGGTCGAGCGGAAGAAGTAGTCGCGTCCTGGGTGGGGAGGGGTTGCCCGTGCCCTCTCGCCGGACGCTCACTGCGGCCCTCCAGGCCTCCGTTCACTGCGTGTCCGCTGCGCTTCGGCATCCCTGCCTGCGCTTGCTCCCACAGCCCGCTCGAGGGCACGGGCAACCCCTCTTGGGGTAGCGAATAGAAACGTGAAGGCGCCAGACGGGCGAGGCTGCGCCTCACGCCTTTCCCTTGCTCACGGCCTTCAGGGCCTCGAGGGCGCGCTTGCGGGCTTCCGCATGGTCGACGAGCGGCACGGGATAGTCGCGGCCGAGCGTGACGCCGGCCTTGGCGAGGTCGGACGCGTCGGCCTCCGCGGGCTCGTGGATGTCGTCGGCCGGCAGTTTCGCCAGCTCGGGCACCCAGGTGCGGACGTAGGTGCCCTCGGGGTCGAACTTCTCCCCTTGGCTCGTCGGATTGAAGACCCGGAAGTACGGGGCGGCGTCGGCGCCGCAGCCGGCCGCCCACTGCCAGCCGAGCGTGTTGGCGGCCAGGTCGGCGTCGACGAGCGTGTCCCAGAACCACCGGGCACCCTCGAGCCACGTGATCCGCAGGTCCTTGACGAGGAAGCTCGCCACGATCATCCGCACGCGGTTGTGCATCCAGCCGGTGGCCCAGAGCTGCCGCATCCCGGCATCCACGATCGGGAACCCGGTCCGCCCCCGCTGCCAGGCCCGCAGGCCGACGGGGTCCTTCGCCCACGGGAACCGCGCGTAGTCGGCCCGCAGCGGTGCGTCGGAGGTGTGCGGAAAGTGGTAGAGCAGGTGGCCGGCGAACTCCCGCCAGCCGAGCTCGCGGAGGTAGACCTCGGGGCTGCCGGCGAGTTTCGCCGCCGGCTTCCCGCCCGCGGCGTCGCGGACCGCATGCCACGCGCGGCGCGGCGAGAGCTCGCCGAAGTGCAGGTGCGGCGAGAGGCAGCTCGTGCCCGCGTGGTCGGGGCGGTCGCGTTCGGTGCCGTAGTGACTCAGGGCCCGATCGAGGAAGGCGTCGAGCCGCTTCCGTGCCCCGGCCTCGCCGGGCGACCAGGTCTTCGCCATCGTGCCGGCCCAGGGAATCTTCGGCAGAAGGTCGAGATCGTCGATCGCCAGGCTCGCCGCCGGCTTGCCGACGGGAACGAGTTTCTTTGGCGCGGCCACCGGCTCCGCCGGCTCGTCCCGCGCGAGCAGGGCCCGCCAGAACGGCGTGAACACCTGGTAGGGCCGGCCCTCCTTCGTGGCCACATGGGCCGGCTCGTGGAGGAGCCCGCCATTGAAGCTCTCCACCGCCAGTCCGTCGGCGGCGAGGGCCTTCTTGATCGCCGTGTCGCGCTTCACCACCGCCGGCTCGTAGCGGCGGTTCCACGTGACGTGGGTGGCGCCGACCTCGCCGGCGAGTTTCCGCAGGGTCGCGAGCGAGCCGCCGCGGCGGACGACGAGCGGGCTTCCCGCCTTGGCGAGCGCGGCCGCGAGCTTCTCGAGCGACTGGTGGAGCCACCACCGCGAGGCTGCGCCCGGCTCCCAGGGCGCTTCCTCGTCCGGCGCCCAGATGAAGGCCGGCACGACCGCGCCCCGGGCGGCGGCCGCCGCCAGCGCGGGGTTGTCGTCGAGCCGGAGGTCGTGGCGAAACCAGACGATCGTGGTCGCTGCCATGGGGCCTCAGCCCATCTCGATCTCGTAGCCCTTGCGGTAGGGCCGGGCGAGCATGGCGTTGGCCTGTTCGTCTCCCACGATCTGCTCCGCCGCGTCGTCCCATTTCAGGCCGCGGCCGAGCCGGGCGCTGATGCCGGCCAGGTGGCAGATATTGAGCATCTTCATGTGGGAGTGGACGTCCGAGATCGGCGGCCGGCGGTTGATCGTGCAGAGCAGGAAGTTCGCCCAGTGGGCCGACCGTTCGTTCTCCAACAGCGGCAGGTTGCTGGCGTAGACCTTGGTCAGCGCGTCCTCCGGTAGCGGGTTGTCGGCGAGGTCCTCCACCGGCTTGCCGGACAGCTTGCCGCGGCTGACGAAGATCCGGCCCTTGTCCCCCTCGATGAGCACGCCGTTGTCCTCGTCGTGGCGGATCACCATCTGGGTGCCCCCCGGAAAATCGACCGTGAAGTGGAACTCGGTAGCCGTGTTGTAGCGGTCCTTCTCGACGGGCATCCCGTCCTTGAAGGCGACCGGATGCTTCGCCGTGCCGCCGATCGAGAGCGGGCCGGCCGTCTGCCCGTTGAGGGCCAGGGCCCAGGTGGCGATGTCGACGTGGTGGGCGCCCCAGTCGGTGAGCTTGCCGCCGGAGTATTCGTACCACCAGCGGAACTCGTAGTGGCAGTTGGTCTTGGCCTGGTTGCCCTCCTTCATGAAGCGGTACTCGACGGCCGGGGCGGGCCCGAGCCAGCGGTCCCAATCGAGGCCCGCCGGCGGCGGGACGGCCGGGATCGCGGGGCTCGTCGGCGGGGCGCCGATCCGGGCCTCGACGCGGGAGATCTTCCCCAGCCGCCCCTCGGCCACCAGGGCCAGCGCCTTCACGAAAAGATGGAACGTGCTTCGCTGCTGGGTGCCGACCTGCACGATCCGGCCGGTCTCCTTCTGCACGCGACGGATGATCTTGCCCTCGTCGATCGTGAGCGTCAGCGGCTTCTCGCAGTACACGTCCTTGCCGGCGAGCATCGCCTCGACGACGGGCTTGGTGTGCCAGTGGTCGGGCGTGGCGACGTGGATCACGTCCACGTCCTTCCGCTCCAGCACCTTGCGGTAGTCGTCGAACACCGCCGCCTTGCCGCCGGCGAACTTCTGGTTCACCTCGTCGCGGCGGCCGGAATCGACGTCGGCGATGGCGACGACGTCGATCCACTTCTTCGCGGCGTTGAGGTTGGCTTGGGAGATGCTGCCGGCGCCGACGAGGCCCAGGGCGATGCGGTCGGAGGGCGAGCGGGTCTCGGCGGCAAGCGTCCGCGGCTGCCAGGCGAAGTACGGCACGGCGACGGCGGCGGCGCTGCCGGCGAGGAACGTGCGACGGGAGGCGGTGAGGCGGGGCATGCGGATCGGCTCCGTGACAGGGGGTTAAAAGGGGATCGAGAGTCTACCGTGGCGCACTGGCCCGAGACCATTCAGCGAGGGCCACGCGGAGCGCATTTTCCATGCCCCCGGCCTCGTCGCCCAGCGGCGGCAGCGGGGAGTCGGAGCCCGCCAGCGACCGCAACTCCAGGTACAACTCGTGGGCCAGCGGGTCGAGTTGCCGCACGAGCCACGGCCGCCAGGAGGCGTGGTCGCTGTGGAAGAGCCGAGGCTCGCACTCGGCGCTGGGAACGCTCAATGGCAGGTCGAGCCGCCGGCGGACGGCGGCGGCAACGCCGGCCTGGTCCGCGACCACCTGGGACGCTTCCACGACCAGGCACCGGTCGGCGGCCCGCCGGGCGAAACGGAGAATCCGCTCGTTGTAGTGCCTCCACACCCGGAGCGCGAGACGGGGCTCGGCGAGGAACTCCGCGTTGCCGCGACGGAACAGCGAATCGAGGACTTCCCAGGGGCGGCGAAACACGAACAGGAAGCGGGCCTCGGGCAGGATCCGCTCCCAGAAGTCGAGAAACAGCACCGTCCGCGGCTCCTTCCAGCCCCACAGCCGCTGCTTGTTCCGCCTGGCGGCGACGATGTCGTGGGCTTCGGCGCGCATGAGCGCGGGCACCTCGGGCTCCCCGTCGGCGATGAAGCCGTCGGCCGACACGCCGTTGGCTGCCAGGGCCCGCTGGTGGAAGAGGAGCAGATCGACGTCTTCGAAGTGGCCGCGGGGATTGGCCGCGTCGGCCCCCAACAGCCGGTCTCCCATGTCGACGCCGGCGCTGGCCAGGATGGACGCCGTCAGCGACGTCGCCGAGCGGTGCATGCCGGTGACCACGAGGGCCGGCGACAGGCTGGCGGTCCGGGGCGGCGAGGTTTCCATACAGTCGGCAGTGATCGGGAAACGCCCTGCGAAAGACGGCCGCGGCCTCGGTCGAGCATGCGTTCCTGGCGTGAGTATACTCCCGTGCGATCCGCATCTATCGACATCGACGCGGGCCGCACGCAGAGCGAGGGCGCACGCACCTTGAGGCTGAGATGGATGCTGGGCGAGATCGCCGTCCGGCTGCCGCTGCTCGGGCCCCTTGCCAGCCGGCTGCGGGATCGCATCCGGAGCCGCCGGCTGCCCTCGGGCTCGGTCGTGATCCCGGCGGCGGCCGATCGCATCGCCATCGACCCCTACCTCCCGTCGCGGACGGCCGCCTGGCCGGTGCCGGACGCGGTGGCCGTCGCCGTCGTGATCCCCGTGTACCGCGGGATCGTCGAGACGAGGCGCTGCCTGGAGTCGGTGCTCGCGCACCGTGGCCGAGTGCCGGTCGAGGTGATCGTCGTCGACGACTGCTCGCCGGAGCCCGAGATCCGCGACTGGCTTAACGACCTCGCCACCCGCGGCGGCATCACGCTCCTGCGGAACGACTCCAACCTCGGCTTCGTGGCGAGCGTGAACCGCGGGATGCGGCAGGCGGGCAGGCGGGACGTGGTGCTGCTCAATAGCGACACCGAGGTGCCGGCGAACTGGCTCGAGCGGCTCGTCGGCCACGCCTACTCCGGCGGCCGCGTCGGCAGTGTGACGCCGTTTTCGAACAATGCCACCATCTGCAGCTGGCCGTCGATGCCCGGCGGCGCCCTGCCGCCAGGCTGGTCGCCGACCGCCGTCGATGCCGCCTGCAGCGCCGCCAACGCGGGCCGCCAGGTCGAGTTGCCAACGGCCGTCGGTTTCTGCATGTACATCCGCCGTGACTGCCTCGACGCGGTGGGGCCCTTCGACGAGGCCGCTTTCGGTCGGGGCTACGGTGAGGAAAACGACTTCTGCATGCGGGCCCAGGCCGCGGGCTGGAAGCACCTGTTGGCCTGCGACACCTTCGTGTATCACGCGGGCGAGACGAGCTTCGGCAAGGACTCGCCGCATCGCGCCACCGCCTGGGACGTTCTCACGCGGCGCTATCCGGGGTATTCCGCCGCCGTCGCCCGCCACTGCGCCGCCGACCCGGCCGCCCCGGCCCGCCTCGCTGCGGCCGCCGCGCTGTTCAAGGCCGCTCCGCAGCCCGTGGTGCTGCTTGTGACGCACGCCTTCGGCGGGGGCACGGATCGTCACATCCGCGACCTCGTGGCCGCCGTCGGCAGCCGGGTCAACTTCCTCCGGCTCGAGCCAGGCCAGGGCGGGGTGCGGCTCTCCGTGCCGGGACTTGCAGGACTGCCTGCCCCCGTCTTCCATGCCGAGGGCGTGGTGCAGCTGGCCGATCTGCTCGGCTCCTTCGGCATCGATCGGATCCACGTCCATCACTGGGTGGGGCTGGGGATGGATCTGCGGCACCTCGTCGACGCCGTGGGCGTTCCCTTTGACGTGACGGTGCACGACTACTACTCGATCTGTCCCCGTATCAATCTGATCCGCGCTCCCGGCATGGGCTATTGCGGGGAACCCGGTCCCGCCGCATGCAACGCCTGCATCGCCGCCCGCTCCGACCATGGCCTGACCGACATCACCGGCTGGCGGAGCCGCACGGCCTGGTTGCTGAACGAGGCGGAACGGGTGATCTGCCCGAGCGAGGATGCCAGGCGGAGGATGAGCCGCTACGCCCCGCACGCTCCGCTCCTGGCCGTGCCTCACGAACCGGTCACGGAGCATGTTTGGCGGGTCGCCGCCCCGCCGCTCCGGCCCGGCGAGCGAATGCGGATCGGCGTCCTCGGGGTCGTGGCCCGTCACAAGGGGTTCGATGCGCTCGTCGCCGCGGCGGGGGTCGATCCGCACCGCTACGAGTTCGTGGTCATCGGCTCGTGCGAGCTGCCACTGCCGCGGCAGGCGCGCCGCGCCGTGACGGAGACGGGCCCCTACCAGGATCCCGACCTGGGCCGGCTCATCGCCGAGTCGGGTGTGCATGTCGTCTGGTTCCCGGCCCGCTGGCCGGAGACCTACAGCTACACGCTCTCCGCCGCCATCGCCGCCGGGCTGCCGATCGTCGCGCCGCCCATGGGTGCCTTCCCGGAGCGGCTCGTCGGCCGGCCACTGACCTGGGCTGCCGAGCCGACCACCGACACGGCCGCCCTGGGGCGGCTGTTCGCGGAAGTCCGCGACACGCTCGAGCAGGCTGCCGCCGGGCCGGCCGAGGGTCCGCGGCAGACGACCGGCGGGGATTTCTACGCCGCGGCCTACGTGAAGCCGCCCGGCCCGCGGGGTGAACTTCCCCGGCGGTCGGTCCGCACGCTCACGCGCGCGGGCCTCGTGTCGGTGCTCGTGCTCCCCGACCGGCATGCCGACGGCCGCATCTCCCCCTGCGGCTCGATCCGGCTCGTGCAGCCCTTCGACGCGCTGGCGGAAGTCGCCGCCGACCTGCTCGTGGAACAGGTCGACAGCCGGAGCGTGTTCCATCGGGTGGGCGACGTGCTCGTCTGTCAGCGGCACGCGGTGGCCACGGTTGCCGAGGCCGACCGGCTCATCGAGCACTGCCGTCGGCATGGCATGCGCATGGTGTACGACCTCGACGACGATCTGCTCACCGTTCCCGACGACCATCCCGAGGCTGAACGGCTGTGCGGCCTCGCCCCCGTCGTGCGGCGGCTGGTGCTGGCCGCCGACCGGCTGTGGGTGGCGACGCCGGCCCTCGCCGACCGGCTGCACGAGCTGCGGCCCGATGCCGAGGTGGTGCCGAACGCCCTCGATGACCGGCTCTGGCAGCCCGCTCCGCCGCCCACGGATGGCCTCGTCAGGATCGTCTACATGGGAACAGCCACGCACGACGGTGAGCTGGCGTTCCTCACGCCCGTGGCTGCGGCGCTGCGACGACGGTACGGCACGCGGGTTCGCTTCGAGGTGGTGGGCGTGACGTCACGGGCCCTGCCGGCCGGCTTCGACAGGCGGCTGCCCGAAGGGGACGCCGCCAACGCGTCCTATCCCGGCTTCGTGGAATGGTTCGGCCGCCAGCGGTGGGACATCGCGGTGTCACCGCTGATCGAAAATCCATTCAACCTGTGCAAGTCGGCGATCAAGCCGATGGAATACGCGGCGTGCGGCCTGCCGACCGTCGCCTCCCGGCATCCCGAGTACGAGGCGGCCTTCGGAGGAGATCACGGGGTGTTCCTGGTCGAGAACGACGAGACGGCGTGGATCGACGCGCTGGCGAAACTGATCGACGATCCCGGAGCCCGGGAGCGGGCCGGCCGCCTGGCGCGGGAGCATTGCCGCGTGCGACACGTGCTGTCGCGGCAGCGGGATCTGCGGGAGGCGGCGGTTCGTCGGGCCGTGGCTTCACGGCCGCGAGTCGGCAACGGCCCCGCCGTTCAGTTCCGGGGACCGCCTGGCCCGTAGGCGAAATGCCGACAGTACGGGGTGTCCCACAGGATGTCGGTCAACGCCGCCGGCAGCGCGACGAGCCGCCGCATCGCGGCGACCTCGCCCGCATACGGCTTGCCCGCCGTGGCATTGCAGGCGGTGAGCCGCACGGGCCGCTCCACGAACTGCGAGATGACCGGCTCGAGGGTGGCCAACCGCTCGTAGGACAGCACGAGCAGGTCGCACCAGTCGTTCGCCAGCCGGCACGAACCATCAGCCGCGAGCGGGTGTGCGAAGACGTCGATGCCGGTCAGCGGCTCGATGTGTTCACCGAACCAGGCTGGTGGCTGGAAGATCTGGAACCCAAAACGCGCCAGGTGACGAACATCCTCGTCCAGCGAGCGGCGGCCGCCG
>JBIIDT010000093.1:0-11210 GCA_044238145.1 Pirellulales bacterium
CGATGGCCAAGAAGTCCGCCAAGCCAGTTCTGCTCTCTGGCGGGAATCCGCAGATCGCGAAGGCCGATGGCGACGCCCCTGTGCGGGCCTCTATCGCCTCGATGCCTGACTGGAAGCGCGACATCGGGCGGCGGCTCGATCGGCTCATCGTCAGAACAGTTCCTGACGTGCGCAAGACCGTGAAATGGAACACGCCGCTCTATGGACTCGACGGGCGGAACAGGCGGGTTCAGGGTGACGATCCGCGGCGGCGGGCCAACTCGGCCGCCGCCACGCCCCACAGCCGCGTGGTGCCGTCCCACGACGACGTGAGGAGCGACCGACCGTCCGGCGGGAACGCGACCCCCCATACCTGGTCGGCGTGGCCGCGGAGCGTCGTCACCGCGCGGCCGCTCTCGGCGTCCCAGAGCTGGGCGGTGCCGTCGGCCGAGACCGCGGCCACCCGCGTGCCGTCGGGTGAAAACGCTACCTTCCACACCTGGCGGGCCGGACCGGTGAGCGTCGCCAGCGGCCGGCCGTCGGGCACGCTCCACAGCCGCGCCGTGCCGTCGGACGAGGCCGTCGCCAGCCGAGTGCCGTCTGGCGCGAAGGCCAGCCAATTGACCGCGGCGGCGTGGCCCGTGCAGCGGCCGACCTCGTTGCCGGAGTCCGCGTCCCAGAGCCGCGCGGCGCCGTCCTCGCAGGCCGTGGCGAGCAGGCGGCCGTCGGAGGAGAACGCGACGCAGAAGGCCCGCCGTGGGTGCCGCAGCGGCGACCCAACGGCCGCGCCCGTGCCGCGATCCCAGATCCTCGCGGTGCGATCCTCGGCGGCCGTCGCCAGCCGATCGCCCGCGGCCGAGAACGCCACCGCGTACACGCGGCGGTCGTGCGCAGCGAAGACGTCCGGCTGGTCTGCCGCCTCGCGCGCCCAGAGCCGGATGCGGCCGTCGTCCCCCGCGGCCGCCAGCGTCCGTCCGTCTGCCGCGTACGCCACCGCGTTGACCCGGCCGGTGCCGGAGGCGAGCGTGGCCCGCGGCCGCAGCGTCGCCGCGTCGTAGAGCAACACCGTCCCCGCGGCGGTGCCGACGGCGAACTCGTCCCCCGCGGCCGATGCGGCGACGGCGAGCATCCGCTCCGCGCCGCGTACGACCGGCGCCTCGTCGCCGTTGAGATCCCAGACCCGCACGGTGCCGTCGTCGGAGCCGGTCGCCGCCCGGGCGGTTCCCGGAGCGATCGCGAGCGACCACAGATGGCCCGCGTGGCCGCGGAGGCGGGCGGTCTCCCGGCCGGTGGCCGCGTCCCAGACGCGCAGGAGCCCGTCGCCCGACGCGGTCGCGACCCGTCCGCCATCCCCAGTGAAGGCGACGGCGTTGACGCGGAACGGGTGCCGGAGCTTCGCGATCGGCCGGCCGTCTCTGGCGTCCCAGATGCGGGCGGTGGCGTCGAGGGATGCCGTGGCCACCCGCATCCCGTCCGGCGAGAAGGCGGCTCGGAAGACCCGGTCTTCGTGGCCGGCGAGCACCGCCTGCGTCGTGGCCGTCTCCACGTCCCACACCCGCGCCGTGCCGTCCTGCGACGCCGTCACGAGCCTGTCGCCGGCGGCGGAGAACGTCGCCCCGTAGACCGTGCCCTCGTGGCCGCGGAGCACGGCCCGCTCCCGCAGGGTCTCCGTCTCCCAGAGCCGCACCGTCCGATCGCGCGACGCCGTGGCGAGGAGCCGACCGGAGGGCGAGAAGGCTGCCGCGTACACCGGACCGGCGTGGCCGGCGAGCCGGCCGATCTCCCGACCGCTGACACCATCCCACAGCCGGGCGGTGCCGTCGGCCGAGGCGGTCGCGAGCACGCGGCCCTCGGCATCGAAGGCCACGTCCCACACCTCCTGCTCGTGCCCGGCGAGCATGAGCGTCGCATCGGCCGCCAGCGGCGGCGCCGCGACGATCCACGCCTTCCCGTCCGCCGTGCCGCCGGCCAGCCGCCGCCCGTCGGGCGCCCACGCCACGGCGGTCACGGTGCCTCCATGGCCGGGCACGACGGCCAACGCGTCGTCGAGCGAGGCAGCCAGGCAGTCGAGCTCCAGCGGATGCCGCGTGCCGGCCGCGTCGGCGAGGCCGCGGGCGGCGCCGAGTAGCCGCGCGGCTTCGCCGAGGTTGTCGCGGTCGCGGGCCTCGGCCGCGAGGAGGACGTTCGACACGTAGAGCTGCTCCCGCGCCTCGGTCGCGCGGCGATCGGCCTCCTGCCGGCGCTCCTCGGCGACCCTGCCGGCCTCGACGGCGAGCCGCCGCTGGGTCTCCGCCCGCCACGACAGCCCGGTCATGCCCACGGCCGCCAGCCCCACCGCGACGAGCGCCACGATCGTGGCGGTCGCCGCCGCCCGGTGCCGCCGCGCCAGCCGGAGGAGCGTCTCGCGGGCCGACGGCGGCCGCGCGAGCACAGGCTCCCCGGCCAGCCAGCGGCCGACGTCGGCCTCTAGCTCGGCGGCGGTGGAGTAGCGGTCGGCCGGCCGCGGCGCGAGACACTTCGCCACGATCGCCGCCAGGCTGCGCCCCTCGTCGCCGGCGATCCGTCCCTCGGCCCGCACGGCCCGCACCACCGCGTCGGCAGGGGCCGCCGTGCGGCCGTCGAGGATCCGCGCCGCCTCGAGCGGCGTCCGGCCGCGCAGCTCGTACGGCAGGCTGCCGGCCACGAGCTCGTGGAGCACCAGCCCCAGCGAGTAGACGTCGGTGCGGGCATCGACCTCGTCGGGCTCCGCCCCGAGCTGCTCGGGGCTCATGTAGCGGAGCGTGCCGACCATGTCACCGGCGGTCGTGCCGCCTCCCGCGGTCGTGTCCGCATCGAGCGGCCGCGCCACGCCGAAGTCGATCACCTTCGGCTCTCCCGCCGCGTCGACGAGGATGTTGCCCGGCTTGATGTCGCGATGCATGACGCCCCGGCGGTGGCCGTGCGCGACCCCGGCGCACGCCTTGTGGAACGCGGCCACCCGCCGGCGGATTGGCAGGGCCGCGGTGGCCGCGTGCTCGGTGATCGCCCGCCCCCCCTCCACCATCTCCATGGCGATGAACGGCCGCGGTCCGCGGGCCGAGACGAACGTGCCGGCAGCGTGGATCTGGGCGACGTGCGGATGCTGGAGCCGGGCCAGCACGCGGGCCTCGTGCTCGAACCGCCGCAGCGTCGCGGCCGCGAGCAGACCCGCGCGGATCACCTTCACCGCCACGGTCCGCGGCGGTGACAACTGCCGCGCCTCGTAGACGACGCCCATCCCGCCCCGTCCCACGAGCCGCACGATCACGAACCCGCCGAGGTCGGTGCCCGGGGCGAGATCCGCATCCTGCCACTCCGCCCACGCCCCGCCCGCCAGGCCGAAGTGATCGGACGCGCCCGACAAGGGGGCCGGGCCGCCGCCTGCGGCGTCTGCGTCGGTCGGCGGCTCGATTCCACCCATGCGGGCGGTTATACAACCCCGAGAGAGACGGCGGCACCCACCCCGGCGAGCCGCCGGCGAGCAACCCGATGCCCAGCGAACCCGACCTCACCCACGCCGCCACCGTCGACGACTGCCTCGCCCGCCTGGCGGCGGGTGACCTCGCGGCCCGCGAGCGAATCCTCGAACTCTGCGCGGCCCGGCTTCGGGTGCTCGCCAGCCGGATGCTCGACCGCTTCCCGCGGGTCCGCCGCTGGGACGACACCGACGACGTCTTCCAAAACGCCGCCCTGCGGCTGCACCGCGCGCTCGCCGAGGTCCGGCCCGAGAACCCGCGGGCGGTCATGGCCCTGGCGGCCACTCAAATCCACCGCGAGCTGCTCGACCTCGCGCGGCGCTACGCCGGGCCGCGATCGCACGCCAGCCACCACGACACGAACGTCGTCCGCGAAAGCCGCGACCCGGACGCGCCGGAGTTTCACGTCGAGCGGGCCGCCGCGCCGCCGGCGGCGCTCGACCGCTGGTCGCTGTTTCACGAGGCGATCGCGAGCCTGCCGGCGGAGGGCCGTGACATGTTCCACCTCGTCTGGTACCTCGGGGCCGACCAGAAGACGATCGCCCGCCTGCTCGACTGCTCCGAGCGGACGGTTCGCGACCGATGGCGGGCGGCCCGCGACGCCGTCCGCGACGCCCTCGACGGCCGCACTCCCGAGTGAGGGTCGCGGACGTCCCCGCCGCGCGCCGGCGCCGATTGTCCGCTTGCCGGCCCGCGGCCCTGGATGCCATCATCCGCTGCCACTCGACGCCGGAGACCCGCGATGAACCCCAACCTGCCGTCCTTCGACGACCCCGCCGATCCGCAGAACCAGGACGCCCTCGGCCGGCCGTTCGGCGCGACCCTCCGCGAGCTCTCGGTGCGGTTCTACCAGGGCATCCACGCGCCGTCGCGAAAGCCCACCTGCTACCTCGAGGAGTACGAGCGGTTGTTCCATCGCATCCGTCACCTGCCGCTGCAGATCGTCGAACTCGGCGTCCAGGGCGGCTGGTCGATGCTCATGTGGCGCGAGTACTTTCCCGCCGCCACGATCATCGGCGTCGACGTCGCCGACAAGCCGGCGACGTTTCCCGAGGAGCCGCGGTTTCACTTCGTCCAGGCCGACCAGAACGACCCCCGCCTCGGACAGATGATCGGCGACCTCGCCGGCGGCCCGCTCGACGCCGTGATCGACGACGCCTCGCACATCGGCTTCTACACCGGCAAGAGCTTTCGCAGCCTGTTCCCGCTGGTCAAGCCGGGGGGCACCTACGTGATCGAGGACATCGCGACCTCGTTCACCGGCTGCGGCGACTTCGACGACGCGCCGTTCCTGGCGACGGAGATCGGGATCGACGGCATGCCGAAGGTGTTCCCCAGCCACCAGCACGGCATCGTGGGCCTAGTCAAGCAGCTCGCCGACTACACCCAGTCGACCGTAGCCTTGAAACAGAACGCCTGGTCGAACTGGCCGATCTACCGCGTGTCGTTCCTGCCGAACATGGCGGTCATCAGCAAGTGCGGCGGGCACCTGATCGCCGGCCACTGAGCCCCACGGGCGCGAACGCCCGCCCGCCCACGGTCACTGCACCGCGGCCAGGAGCGGGAGCCGCTCACGCGACGAGACCACGACGCCGCCGGGTTTCTCGACCGTCACGGCGAACAGCGTCGCCCGGCCCACCGGGAGCCGCGGGTCCATCGGCACCACCACCTCGCCGTCGGCTGCGACGTCGAACACGCCGCCGTCGATGGGATGGTCCGCGTTCCGCTCGGCGTCGAAGATCCACAGCTGGTATTGCTCGACGGTCGGATCATTGGCCGCGAGGCCGCGGATCCGCATGAAGCCCTGCTGCCGGCTCGGGCTCCAGACCACGTCGCCGAGATCGTTCCCCGCCGCGGCGATGGCCGGATCCTTGCCGGCCTTCCAGGCCACGGTCACGGCCGCCGGATCCTCGGCGAGGAGCCGACGGCGAAGTTCGGCCGGCCCGGTCGCCGCCACCGCTACACCGCCCGGCCGGCCGTCGCGGGGCGTGGTCGCCCCCAGCCAGGCGACCACCACGGCCAGGCAAGCCGCCGCCCACCAGCCCGCCGCGGAGAACCGCCGCGAGGCCGCCGCACGGGCCGGCCGCGGCCTGACCGTGCCGGCGTGCGGCCGCGGCAGATGGTCGGCGGCGGCGGCCGCAATCCGCTCCCGCACCGCCGCCGGCAGCGTCGCCACCGCGGTTCCGTCACCGGCGAGCAGCGCCAGTTCGCAGGCCGCCGCCGCCAGCTCCCACTCGTTGGGAGCCGTTCCGGGGCCCGCCTCCCAGGGCGTCTCTTCGAAACGGTCGTCGATCGCGTTCATGATTCACCCTCCCCGGCCCGCGCCGTGGAAGCCGCGTCGACCGCCCGGCCGCGCCGCGCGGCGAGCGTCCGGCGCAGGCTGTCGAGCCCCCGGCGGATGTGCGATTTGACGGTGCCCAACGGCAGCCCCGTCCGCTCGGCGATCGCCGCGTGCGACAGGCTGTCGTAGATCGAGAGCCGCAGGACCGCCTGCTCCTCGGGCCGGAGTTCGCGGAACCGCTCGCCGACGATCCGCGCCTCCTCGCCGAGTTCGAGGCCCCGGCCGACGTCGCCGGCCACGGCGGACGGCGGGGCGGCGTCGAGCGACGTGGTGACAGGCTGCCGCGCCCGCCGCCTCAGCCGGTCGATCAGTCTCCGCCTCGCGATCATGGCCACGAACGTGATCTCCTCCGCGACCTGCGGATCGAAACGATCGGCGAACCGCCACAGGTCGACGAACACCTCCTGCGCCGCGTCCTCGGCATCCTGCTCGTTGCCGAGCCGCCGCCGCGCGAGCGTCCAGACGAGCCCGCCGTAACGGGCCAGGCACTCCGGCACGGCCGCCTGATCTCCGGCGGCGATCCGCGGCAGCAGCAGGGTTTGCAAGTCGGGCCTCTACACGACGATGACCGCCCCCGGGCCCGACGGGCCCGGGGGCGTCACGATCCTACGAAACCAGCGCACCACCGTTCAAAGTCGGCCGCCTCGGTGGCGGCCGGACCCGCGGCTACTTGCCCGCGGGCGGGAGGATCACCGCGTCGATGACGTGGATCACGCCGTTGCTCGTCTCGATGTCGGTCTTCACGACCTTGGCGTTGTCGACCATGACGCCGGTGTTGCCGGCCTTGATCTTCACGATGCTCCCCTGCACCGTCTTGGCCTCGGTGAGCTTGACGACGTCGGCCTCCTTCACCTTGCCCGGGACCACGTGGTAGGTGAGCACCGCCACGAGCTTGTCCTTGTTCTCCGGCTTGAGCAGCGACTCGACCGTGCCGGCAGGCAGCTTGGCGAAGGCCTCGTCGGTGGGGGCGAAGACGGTGAACGGCCCGTCGCCCTTGAGCGTCTCGACCAGTCCGGCGGCCTGGACGGCGGCCACGAGCGTCTTGAAGCTGCCGGCTGCGACGGCGGTGTCGACGATGTCCTTGCTGTCGGCCTTGAGGGCCACGGTCTGCACGTGATGAGTGGCCTGGGCCTTCTTGGCGGCGGCCAGCGGGCAGTCGGCGGCGACGGCCGAGGTGGCCATCGGCAGGAGGAGGGCGGCCACGAGGGCCAGGGGGAGGGAGCGGCGAAGCATGGGAGATTCCTTTTTCATGCGAACCGAGGATCCAGCCGGGATCACCAGATCCCGGAACTGCCTGGGATTCGCCGGCTTCCCGGGATTGGATGCAAAAAACTTTTTTCCCGACCACATGCCCCCCGGCCCACGGCCGCCGTGGCGCCCCAGACACCTCCGCCACCGCATCGCTCACGGCCGGCCGCCGGCCGCCGGCTCGCCGTCGGCCTCCAGCCCGCGGAGAATCGCGATCGCCTCGTCGAGCGTCGGGGCATCGTAGCCCCGGACACGTGCCCCGCGGTCGGCCTCGGCGAGCAAAAGCGCGTCGAGAAAGTCGGGGTGGGCCTCGAGCCGCTGCCGCGCCCGCTGCCCGAGCGTCCGGTCGTGATAGGCCGTCGCCGCGGGCAGCGTCTCCACGAGCCAGGCCGTCCGCGGCGTGACGAGGCCGGCGAGGACCTCGAGCCCCGCCGCCACCGGATCGCCCCGGTCGACCGCCCGGCCCACGTCGTGGACGAGCGCGGCGGTCAGGAGTTCCTCGTCGTAGGGCCGCTCCGCGTGGACGCGGTCGAAGACCTGCAGCGAGTGCTCGAGCACGTCGCCCTCGGGGTGCTTCACGGGATCCTGCCGCACCGTGGCCAAAACGCCCACGACCGCCGCGATCTGGTCGAACCGGTCACCCGTGATCCGGGCGGCGGCCGTCGCCGGGTCGAGCGTGCGGGCGACCTCGTCGTTGACCTCGGCCGCGGTCGGCAGGCCGTCCTCCGGCACCCAGCCCCCGGCGACGCGGCGGGCCGCGCGGAACACGGCCCGCGTCGCGTCGCTGCCGCGGGACACGCCGCGGGCGGCGGCCGCCGCGATCCGCCGCCGCAGCTTGTCGTCGGACCGGTCGCTCATCGCTTCGGCGGCCCGGCCACCGGCCGCCAGCGGATGTTTCGCACCTCGGCGACGGTGGCGTAGGTCGCGATCCCCAGCGGCCGCGACGGCTCGACCGAGTCGCGGATCGAGATCGTGTGGCCCGCCCGCGGCTGGTCCACCACCCGCTCGCCGTCGAGGAAGCACTCGATCCGCTCCTTGGTCACCCGCACCCTTACCGCGTACCACTGCCCCGTCTTGAAGGCCCGCACGAGCGTGGTCGCGTTGTTGGCGGCGTCCTCGCCGTCGATGCTCGACAGGCCGACCACCGCGCCTCCCCATCCGCCGACGATGAAGCTACACGGGTCCTCGCCCACGGGAAACGTCAGGCCGCAGAAAAAGTCGTTGCCGTCGGCCCGCCGGGCCTCGAGCTCGATCTCGTAGTCCTCCTTGGGGAAGTCGCCCGTCCAAGTGATGCCGTTGAGGTCCACGCCCATCGGGATGCGGATCGCGCCGGCCACGATCTCCGGCTCGCCGCCGCCGTAGTTCGACAGCTTCCAGTCGCCGAGCGACTTGCCGTCGAAGAGCGACCGCCACTCGGCAGCCGGAGCCGCCGGTGCCGAGAACGCGACGAGCGGAGCCACCACCGCGATGCCGGCCGCGATCGCCCACCACAGGGAACGCATGGATTCACCCTTTTCACGACGCGGACGTGTCCCGTCCGCGAGCCCGGAGTCTACCGGGCGGCCTCGATCTCGGCCACGAGGGCCTCGGCCGCGTACACCCGCCGCAGGGCCGCGAGGATGCCGGCCGCGTCGACCGACACGGCCCGGGCCAACCGGTCGTCGTACACGAGGTCGAGACGCAGGGAGTGAATGTTGCCGTCGAAGATCAGGCCCACGAGTTCGCCGGTCCGGTTCACGACGGGGCTGCCCGAGTTGCCGCCGATGATGTCGGCCGTGGAGGCGAAGTTGAACGGCGTCTGCATGAAGGCCGCGTCGGCGTCCAGCGCCTTCCGCATCGACTCCCACCGCGGCGGCAGGTGGAAGGGCGGCCTGTCCTGCTTGATCCGGGCCCGGGCGAACAGGCCGGCGTAGGTCGTGATCGCCGGGCAGTCGTCGGGGCCGGCGTTCTCGATCCCCTTCACGACGCCGTAGGCCAGCCGGAGCGTGAACGTGGCGTCGGGATACGTCGACTTCCCCTCGCGGGCGAAGCGGGCCCGCGCCAGCTCGGCGTGGGCCTGCTGCTTCACTTCGCCCGCCGCCTCGGCCACCTTCCGCAGGGCCCGCGACTCCTCGTCGACGAGCCCGGCGAGCGCGAGCATCGGGTCGGCGCTCGCCGCCACGGCCGCCGCGCCGCCGTCGTAGAGTTCCCGTCGCCGATCGGGTGGCGCCGCCTGGGCTCCTTCCGGCAGGGGCCTGGAGCCGAGCGTCGTGCCCCCCACGAGCTCCGCCGCCCGCGTCCGCGGCGGCTTCCCCGCGAGGACCGCCTCGACGAGCGGATCGTCGGGCCCCAGCGTCGTCGCCAGCCACGTCAGCGAGTCGGCGAGCTTCGCGGCCTCGAAGCCGTCGTACAGCGGCTCGGCCGAGAACAGCTGGAGCTCCAGTGGCCCGCGGTTGGAGTCGCGGTATTCGCGGAGCCGCTCGCCGTCGGGCTTGGCCCGCTCCGCGGCGGCCCGGAGGATGGTGCGGGCGTTGGAGAAGAACTTGCTGTTGAAGCCGGCCGCCCCTTCGAGCATCCGGTGACGCACGGCGATCCGATCGAGGTCGGCCTGCGCCTCCTCGATCCGCAGGTAGGGCGACGGCCGGCCGTCGAGGGCCGCCGCGACGAGCGGGCGGGCCGCCGCCTCGTCGGCCCGCTTTCGCGCGATCAGGTCCGGATCGAGGAGCGCGGCGAGGATGCCCGATCGCGCCTTGCGGCCGTTCTGCACGCCGAACAGCGCGGCCGACGCCTGCCGCCGCTCCTCCGGCCCCTCGTCGCAGAAGGCGCTGTACAGCGATTCGAGCCGGTTGATCGCCTGCAGGTCGAGCGGCACCTGCCGGTCCCGCATGGCGACGACCTCGGCGACCGTCTTTGCCCGATCGGTGTGTCCCGGATGGCCCGACACGAAGACGAGGTCGCCCGCGGCCACGGGCTTTCGGCCCCAGGCGAGATGGTGCGGAACCCGCGCGGGCTTGCCGTCCTTGTAGGCGCGGAAAAAGCAGATGTCGAGGTTGTAGCGCGGGAACTCAAAGTTGTCGGCGTCCCCGCCGAAGAAGGCGATCGCTTGCTCGGGCGCGAAGACCAGCCGCACGTCGGTGTAGCGCTTGGCGCGGTACAGGTGGTAGGCGCCCCCCTGGAACAGCGTGACGACGTCGCTCCTCAGGCCGGTCGCGGCCAGCGACTCCTTCTCGATCGCCGCCATCGCGGCCCGGCGGGCGGCGAAGGCCTCGTCGGCCGTCGTCCCCGGCTTGACGGCCGCCTGCACCCGGGCGGTCACGTCCTCGATCGACTCGAGCACGTTGAGCTCCAGGTCGTGGCACTTGAGCTCCGCCTCGCGGCTCGTGGCCGCGAACCCGTCGCGGTAGTAGTCGTGCTTCTCGTCGCCGAGCTTGTGCAGGGCGCCTGCGCCCACGTGGTGATTGGTGAGCACGAGGCCGTCGGGGGAGATGAAGGAGCCTGATCCTCCGGAACTGAACCGCACGCTCGACCGCTGGAGGTGGCCGAGCCACTCGGGCGTGGGCGCCATCCCGTGATCCCGCTCGAGCCGCGCCCGCGGCGGGGCGTCGAACGTCCACATCCCCTCGTCGGCCCGCGGCCCGGAGCCCGCCGTGAGGACGACGAGCAAAAGTGCCGCCGGCACGCGGCCCGTCGATCCGGTGGCGTCACGAATGCTCATGCGACGCATCCTACCCGAGACCCGCTGCCGTCCAATCACATGTCGTCCGGAGGCACGTCCAGCCTGCGGGCCCGCAGCTTGCGGATCCGCACCATGGTGTTCTCGACGATGCCCAGCCGGCCGCCCTCGAGCCACTCCGGCCGCACCTCGGCTTTGTCGACCACCTTCTTGCCGTTGACGAACACGGAGAGGCGGCCTCCCCAGAGCACGATCCGCAGGACATTCCTCCCCTTGACCGCGACCGGTTCCTTGATCGCCTCGGGCGCATCCACCGGCACGCCGCGAACGCCCCAGGGGGCGATCTGCACCATCCGCGACGGCGCATCGATGCGGACGCCGAGGGCCCGGTTGTGCTCGTCCTCGCCGGAGGCGTGCGCCAGCAGGATCGTGACCTGGTACCAGAGCTTCTCCTTCGTGGGCCGCTCGACCAGGTCGCACTCCATCGTGAGCTCCA
>JBIIDT010000026.1:0-34714 GCA_044238145.1 Pirellulales bacterium
TGGCCAAGCAGGCCGGCGTGCCGATCCACCTCGACATGGTCGGCCTCGAGCAGGAGGCGGTCGCGAGCGACACGCCAGTCACACTCTCGCTCGACGGCCAGCAGATCTCCCTGAAGAGCGCCCTCAAGCTGCTCCTCGAGCCGCTCCACCTGCGGTCCATCGTGCAGGACGAGGTGCTCAAGGTGACCAGTCCGCGGGCCGTGAAGGGCGTCTACTACAGCGTCACCTACCAGGTCGGCGACCTCGTCAAGCCGATCCCCAACTTCTCGTCCGAAGGTCTCGGCATCGAGAGCGCCCTGAGCAAGGGCTACTCCCAGGCCCTGCGCAACTCGCTCTCCGTCCAGGTCGAGCCCCCGACCGACGCCCTCAACCGGGCAGCGCGGGCGGGAAGCGGCGCGGCCGTCGACGCGGCGTCGCTCGCCCAGCTGCAGGGCCGCGGCGGCCCGCCGGCCACCGGTTCCGTGCCCATGGTCCCCTTCGGCCCGCCAGCGGTGGGTGGCGGCCAGGCCGACTTCCAGTCGCTCATCGACCTCATCCAGAACACCGTCGGCGGTCCAGGGGCGTGGGCGGACGGTGGCGGCAACGGGGCCATCCGCCCCTTCGACACAAATCTCTCGCTGGTCGTCAGCCAGACGCAGGAGGTGCACGAGGAGATCGCCGACCTGCTCGAGCAACTGCGGCGTCTCCAAGATCTTCAGGTGACTATTGAGGTGCGGTTTATCCAGCTCAACGACACCTTTTTCGAGCGGATCGGCGTCGACTTCGACTTCAACATCCAGACTGGGGTCAACCAGCCGCTCAACATGACCGCGGTCCCGACCTCGGGCAACGGCTCACAAAATCCTGCCGAGTTAGGTCTAACGGCTCAACCCGGCAACCGTTCGCAGGTTATCGGCATCGACAACACCGGCCAACCCGGCGTGGCGCTCGGGCCGGCGACGGGAACGGCCGCCGGCGGCGTCGCGCAGCGAACGGGGAACTTCTTTTCCGTCCCTTTCCGGCAGAATAGTTTTGGTGCGGCGACGGTTCCTTCGTTCCCAGGACTGCCCTCTCCGGCCTCCTCGGCGGCCGACTTTGGATTCGCGATCCTCTCCGATATCGAGGCCTACTTTCTCATCCAGGCCGCCCAGGGCAACACCCGCTCCAACATCCTCCAGGCGCCGAAGGTCACGCTCTTCAATGGCCAAAACGCCTTCGTCTCCGACACGCGGCAGCGGCCCTTCGTGACCGCCGTGATCCCGGTCGTGGGCGACTTCTCGGCGGCCCAGCAGCCGGTGATCACCGTCCTCAACGAGGGCACGGCGGTCAACGTGGAGGCCGTCGTCTCCAATGACCGGCGGTTCGTGCGGCTCACGCTCGTGCCCTTCTTCTCCCAGATCGGCCGCGTCGAGGAGTTCCAGTTCGAGGGCTCGCGGTCGACCAAATCGAAGAGCAGCGACGAGAAGTCCGGCACCGACGTCCGCATCCCGGGCGCCGACGGCCTGGTGGGCCTGACCAACGGCACCGCGAGCACGGGCGAACTCGAGCTCCAGTCGAACGGCACCACGATCCAGCTCCCCGAGTTCCTCTTCACCACGGTGACCACCACCGTCAGCGTGCCCGACGGCGGCACCGTGCTGCTCGGCGGCATCAAGCGGCTCCGCGAGGGCCGCAACGAGTTCGGCGTGCCGATCCTCTCGAAGATCCCCTACATCAACCGCCTCTTCAAGAACGTCGGCCTCGGCCGCACGACCGACAGCCTGATGCTGATGGTGACGCCGCGGATCATCATCCAGGAGGAAGAGGAGGAGAAGCTCCTCGGCGAGAGCCGCCCGTGAGCCGCTTCCTCCTCGCGTCCGGAGCGGTGCTCGGCGGGCTGGCCGTCACGGCCGGTGCCTTCGGAGCCCATGGCCTGAAGGCCCTGCTCGAGGCGAACGGCCAGGCGGGCAACTGGGAGACCGCGTCCCGCTACGCCCTCAGCCACGCCCTGGCGATCGTCCTCGTGGGCACCCTGGCCGCGATCCGTCCCGCGCCCCAGCTGGCGGCGGCCGGATGGTGCTTCCTCGCCGGCACGGCGATCTTCAGCGGCTGCCTGTTCGCCCTCGCGGTCACGGGCGTCAAGCCGCTGGGTGCGATCGTGCCGATCGGGGGTCTGCTTCTGATCGCGGGCTGGCTGCTCCTCGCGCTGGCCGGCTGGCGGACAGCCGGCTGACGCCGCTCACTGGTCGCCGGCGGCGGCCGCCTGCTCGGCCTGCTGATCGGCCTGGGCCTCGGCGTCCTCGGCCTCGGCGGCCTCCGCTTCCTGCTGCTCGTCCCGCTGCGCGGCGACGTCCTCCCGCTCGGCGGCGAGTTCCTCCACCTGCTCGGCCTTCGACGAGCTGGCTGCGTCTGCACCGAAGGGATCCTTCGCGGCCGGCTCAGATGGTTCAGCCGGTTCGGCCGGTTCCGTCGCCTCAGGCTCGGCGGCCGGCGCCGGCATCGGCTCGGCGGGGGCAGCCGGCTCCGGCCGCTCGGCCGGGTTAGGCTCCTCGAACACGTTGCCCTCGTCCCCGCCGCGCGGCGCGACGGGACGGCGGCGACGGAGCACGTCCGGCTGCGCCGCCTCGATTTGGGAATACCGCAGCCGCTCGGCCTCCCGCACCCGCTGCAGGTTCGCCACGCGGGCCCGCATCCGGTGCCGCTCGAGCTGCAGCCGCTCCGCCCCCTGGATGCGTTCGAGCGACCGGGCAACGGGCCAGCCTCCCAGGCCCCGCGACTCGTGGTCGGCGCCGGCCGAGAAGTCAGCCTCGGCCTCGTCGCTGCGACCCTGCCGCAGGGCGGCGAGCCCGCGGAAGTAGAAGGCCCGCGGATCTTCGGTGCCGGCCTCGATGGCCTGGGTGAGGTCCTCGTAGGCCCGCTGAAAGTCGCCGGCGAAGTAGGCATGCACGCCGTCGCCGTAGGCGGCCGCCAGCGGCAGGCTGTCGGTCGTCGGCGGGGCGGCGGCCACGCCACCGACCGCGGCCAAGAAACCGGTGCAGGCGGCGAGCGCCAGCCCACGACGCACGGCGCCGAACCCCGTTCCTATCCAGGCCATCGCTGCCTCCCCTGCTCGTGCCATCGACCGCATGGGTTCATCGGACGCCGGCCAGCGGGCATCCCCGGCCCCGGCGTCCGGGCCGGCACAATCGGCACGACCCGAACCTCATTCCGACCGCAGGGTTTTCCCATGCTGGGCAGCCGCCCGGCAACGGGCATGGTGCCGAAACGTGGCTTCGTCGAGGAACACGGCCGGACGGACGAGTTGCATCATGAGCCGCTGCTCCGGCCAGCCGAACGCAGCCAGGAGGCGGTCGAAGGCGTGCTCGGGGCAGGTTCCCTTGAGGTCCACGAGGAGCACCCGACCGCCCCGCTCGAGGGCGTTGCCGTCGACCTGCCAGGTGCAACCCTCCCGCGGACTCGTCCAGACGAACGAGCCGTCGGGCTCCGCGAACATCCGCTCCAGGTCCCCGAGCCGGATGAAGGCGTCGTCGAAGGCGACGGCGAGCGGCGCGGCGAGCGCGGCGTGCGGCACCTGCAGCACCGGCCAGTCGCCCCAGGCGTCGCGGTGGCGGCCGCCGGCCACGGCCTCCGCCGCCAGGGAGTGCAGCGAGATGTCGAACGCGAGCAGGTCGTCGCCGGGCATCGCTCTCTCCGCCAGCGGGGCAGTTCGTCCTCAGGCCGTGGCCACGCTCTCCCGCACCCAGGCGGCGTAGGCGGGCGCGGCCGCGACTTCGGCCACGAGCAGTTCGGGGTTCTCGTACGGATGCGCCGCCACGACGGCCGCCAGGCAGGCCGCCGATCGCGCGGCGGTGGTCTTGAACGTGCACCGCCACTCCACGGCCGACTCGACGGCACCCAGCCAACGGTAGGTGCTCGCGACCGGTCCGTCTACCTGGCCGCAGGCCGCCAACCGCCGTTCCACGATGCCTTTCACGCAGGCCTCGGCGGCGTCCCGCGTGGGAAACGTCGTGCGGATCTCGACCAGCCCGTCGCCCGCGAATGCCACTGCCATGGAAACAGTCTACGCCGCCTCGACGATCCGCGCGGCGGCCGGGGAGCCGATGGAGGCCGTGGCGTCCGCGGCCGCGTCACCGCCGAGCCACGTCCAGACGGCGGGTGTGCCAGTCCGCGGAAAGACGACGTGCAGGGGTCCGCCGGCGGCCCGCATGGGCGCGACACACGCGACCGTGGCGGCCCCGCGTGCCTCGAGTTCGAAGGTGCCACCTCGCGGCCCACCGAGGCAGACCACCGCCCCGGCCGACCGCGCGCTGGGCGGATGGCCGAGCACGAGCGCGGCGCCCGCCTGCGGCGGCATGGTGGTCGCGAACAAGGGCTCGATCTCCCGGGCTGCGGTGCCCGGGCCGCCGCAGCCCTCGAGCCACGCCGCCACGGCATCGAGCGGATCGCAGGCCGCGGCACAGGCCGGCTCCGCAAGCCGCGCCGCCCGCCGCCAGCCGGCGACGGCCGCCAGCCACCGATCACGAACGGCAAGCGCCGCCGGCGGCGTGGCCGCGGCGATCCAGGCGGAGACGATCGCAGGAAGATCGAGTGGCGGAGCCGACGCCAGCCCGGCGACCAGCCCGCGGGCCGCGGGCCACGTCGCGTCGCCGTGGAGCGCCGCGCCGAACCGGGCCACGAGGTCCACCGCGAGGCTCTCACCGAGCGTCGGGCGGCCGGGCTCGGGCGGCCCGCCCCCGCACCAGGCGGGATCGAGTTCGGCGCCGTGGCAGACGGTGATCCCCGCCCCCGACCAGGTCGCCGCCACGCTGATGCCCCGACGGGCGAGCCGCGGCAGCGCCGCGGCGATGCGGCGATCGCGATCACCCGGCAGGGCCGCGACGTGCACCGGGACACGCAGCAGCCGCGACCAGTCGGGCCGCCCGCGGCCGTCGGCCGCGGGCACCACGAGCCCTTCCCGCGCCCAGCGTGCGAGGCCGCCGAGGAGCCGGCGGCCGCGGGCGGCGGCCGCCACCAGCACGCGATCGGCGATCTCGGCGGCCCTCCGCCCCTCGTGCCACGGCCGCACCCGGCCCAGCCAGGCGGAACTCGTGAGCGCGTCGAGCGTGTCGCCGGCGAGCACGACGTCGACCCGTTCCAGCGGCGCATACCCGCCGTCGCCCCGGACGCCGGCGCGGATCGCCGCCCGGCGCACGGCGGCCAGCCATTCCACCTGCTCGTGGCGCGACCGCATCACGAGCGACCCGTCGGCGACGGCCCAGTTGGCGGTGACGACGAGCATGGCACGCTTCCCTCAGGCTGTCATCGACAGCGGGCCGGGGGGCCGCGCGGGATCGCGGCGAACGTGCCGGTGGTGCCGGATGCGCCGGCGTCAGGGACCGAGGAACTCGGTCTGGCAGCTGCGGTCCAGCCGCCCGTCGAGGCTCGCGCCGGAGAGGGTGGCCCCCGCCGTCGCCCGGCCGGCGTCGGCCGCCTTGTAGGTGAGCTCGAACGACTGCTGCCGCCCGGGGGCGAGATCGATGGGGTCGAAGAACACCCGCCCGTCGTCGATCCGCACGCGGGCGTCCCCCACGGGCCGGGCGCCCCGGGGCAGGTCGATGACGAGGTTCAGCGGCCCGGAGGGGGCGGCGCCGTCGTTGAACACGGTGCACACCAGGGTGGTCGCGTCTCCGACCCGCACCGGATCGTCGAGGTCGGCGAGCGCCAGCCGCAGCCCCGCCTCGGCGGGCGTCTTCAGCCGCGGCCGCGGCGTGGTGGAGCGGATCTGCAGGCACTCGTGGTCGCCGATCGGGCCGAGCCCGGCGGTCATCAGTTCGGCCCGCACGCAGGCCCGCGCCGGCGGCGAGTCGGAGTAAGTGCCCGGCGGCCCCTGGGCGAGGAGATTGATCTGCCGCTTCTCCTCCTTGCCGGCCGCGACGATCGGCAGGTTCCAGGAAACCCGTGACCCCGCGAGGCTGAAGTTCTCGGAGGCCTCCCGCGGCGCGAGCCCGTCGTCCCACGAGATCTCGAGCGTGGACGGCGTGGTCGGCGCGTTGCCGGTGTTCTTCACGGTGACGACGTAGGAGGCGACGGTGCCCGCCTCGGCCGCCAGCGGTCCGGTGAGATCGAGCGCGATCGCCGGTGCGGCCGGCGGCACGACCGGCGTGGGGACGGCGGTCGCCGTCGTGGTCGCCAGCGGCGGCGCGGCGGCGGCGAGCGTGGCGGCGGGGGCGACCGCCGCGGCAGTGCCGGTCGTGGCCGGCGGCACGGCGGCGGGGTTCGGTGCCACCTGGCAGCACTCGGTCGCGCCTCCCATGAAGGCCCGCTTCTCGTCGAGGATCTCGACCCGGTGGCACTGCCGGCCGGGCTCGTCGAGCAGGAAATCGAGCTTGATCCACCGCTTCGTGTTGGCGGGCAGGTCGATCGTGCCCTTCTGCTCGATGGGGCTCTTCGACGCCTCGTGGTGGAAGCCGGCGTCGAAGTAGTCCACGACCCGCAGCCGCGGCAGGTCGCGGCCCGCGTTGTTGATGATCTCGACGTCGTACGAGACGCGATCGCCCACCTTGCCCGACAGCGGGCCGGTGATGTTCACGATCACGGCGTCCTCGGACCGCGCGGCGGCGGCGAGGCCGAGAGCCGCGACAAGGGCGGCGAAGAGCGTCGACGGGATGGCCAGGGAACGGCGCGGCATCTGGAAAACTCCCTTGAAGCGACCCGCGATGGCGGGCCGGCAAGAGGGTACCACGGCGACGCGGCGGGCGCGAACGGCGATCCGGCCCCCCGAAGCCCCCGAACCCCCGGCCCGCGCCGGGAGCGTCGGGCCGGGCCGCGGCCACGCCCCGCCAAGCCCCGGGCGCCACAGCCGCCCCGGCTGCCATGCCCTACCGATTCGTCATGTCGCACGACACGCCGCCGGCGGCCGGCACGTAGCAGGCCCGGGCGTAGTCCATCACCATGCGGTGGGCGCTGAACCGCCAGGCCAGCGAGGCGATCGAGTTCATCATCATCGTGATCCACTTCCGCGGCAGGCCGTCGGAGTCGCGGTCGTAGAACAGCGGGATCACCTCCTGCTCGAGCACCCTGAACAGGGCCTGGCCGTCGCGCTCGTCGGTGATCGCATCCTGGAAGTGCGTCTCGCCGCGGCCGATCGCGAAGCCGTTGCGGCCGTCGAAGGCCTCCGCCCACCATCCGTCGAGGATCGAGCAATTGAGGCCGCCGTTGAGCACCACCTTCTGGCCGCTGGTGCCCGAGGCCTCGAGCGGCCGGCGCGGATTGTTGAGCCACACGTCGACGCCCTGCACGAGATGCCGGGCGACGTTGATGTCGTAGTCCTCCACGAAGACCACGCGGCCGGCGAACCGGGGGTCGTGCCGCAGGTTGGCGATCTTGCGGATCAGCGCCTTGCCCGGCTCGTCGGCCGGGTGCGCCTTGCCGGAGTAGATGACCTGGATCGGCCGATCGGGATCGGTGACGAGGGCGTGCAACCGGTCGAGCTCGGCGATCAGCAGGTCGGCCCGCTTGTAGGTGGCGAACCGCCTCGCGAATCCGATCGTGAGCACGTTCGGATCGAGCACCGTCCGCGCCACCTCGACCGCCTCGTCGCACTCGCCCCGGCGGCGGCACTGCCGCGCCAGCCGGCGCCGCACGAACTGCAGGAGCAGATTCTTGAGGGCGTAGTGCGTCTCCCACAGCTCGCCCGGATCGCACTCGTGGATCTTCTGCCAGATGTCGGGCTCGCCCATCCGCCGAAACCAGTTCGCGGGAAAGATCCGATCGTAGAGCTGGAGCATCTGCCAGGAGAGCCAGCTGGGCACGTGCACGCCGTTGGTGATGTGGCCGATCGGCACCTCCTCCTCGACGCGGTAGGGCCACAGGCCCGCCCACATCCGCCGGCTGACGTGGCCGTGCAGGGCGCTCACGGCGTTGGCCCGCCGCGACATCTTCAGCCCCAGCACCGTCATGCAGAACGGCTCCGCATGGTTGTGCGGCTCGACCCGGCCGAGCCCCATGAGCTGCTCGTGGGAGAGGCCGAGGGCCTCGCGGGTGGGGCCGAGGTGCTCCTCCATCAGGCCGCCGTCGAAACGGTCGTGACCGGCGGGCACCGGCGTGTGCGTCGTGAACACGGTCTGCCGGGCGACGCGGCGGACGGCGTCGTCGAACGGGAAGCCGTCCCGCTCCATCCGCCCGCGGACCGCCTCCAGCGTCGCGAACACCGAATGCCCCTCGTTGAGGTGGTACACGCCCGGCACGATGCCCATCGCCCGGATCGCCTTCACGCCGCCGACGCCGAGGATCAGCTCCTGGCGGATCCGCGTCCGCGTGTCGCCGCCGTACAGCCGGCTGGTGAGCTCGCGGTCCTCGGGCGAGTTGCCCTCGACGTCGGAATCGAGGAGGAACAGGCTGACGCGGCCCACCGCCATCTTCCAAACCTTCGCCAGCAGCGGGCCGCCGCGGGTGTCGATCCGCACGGTGACCGGCTGCCCGTCGACGCCCGTCGCCGGCTCGATGGGGAGCGACTCGACCCGCGACTGCAGGTATTCCTCGTGCTGGTAGCCGTCGATGTCCAGCTGCTGGCGGAAGTATCCCTGGTCGTAGAACAGGCCCACGGCGAGCAGCGGGATGCCGAGGCCGCTGGCGCTCTTGACGTGGTCGCCGGCCAGCACGCCCAGGCCTCCCGAGTAGATCGGCACCGACTCGTGGATGCCGAACTCGGCCGAAAAATAGACGACCGGCTTGGAGCCGAGCACGCCCGCGTGCACGTTGCTCCAGGTGGACTCGGCCGCCAGGTACTCCTTGAGTCGCCGGTAGGCCTGGTTGATCCGGCTGTACAGCACCAGTTCCGCCGCCCGGGCCTCGAGCCGCTCAGGGGTGAACTCGGCGAGCAGCGCGATCGGATTGTGGTCGAGCTGACGCCAGCGGATCGGGTCCAGCTCCCGGAACAAGTTCGTCACCTCCGGGTGCCAGCTCCACCACAGGTTCCGCGCCAACGCCATGCACTTGTCGTGCAGGTTCTGCGGCGAGAGCTCGTCGAGCCGCAGGGGCGGCAGGGCCGGGGGCGTGCCGGCAGGGCGGGCGATAGCGCGGGGGGGAGAGATCTCTTCGGCGTGGCTCATGGGAGAACTCCGGACGGGACGTGGAGGTGGTGGGACGCCTGCCAGAAGGCGCGCAGTATACTCGCGACCCTGCGCCCCGTGACAACCGCGCCGGAGCCGTGACCGTGTTCGCGCCCGACCGCGACCAGCCCGATGCGGCCACGCTCGACGCGGCCTGTGCCGCCGTGGCGGCCGCCGCGCCGCAATCCCGCGCCGACGGTCCATGGCGCAGCGGCGCGCTCGCGGCCCTGGCGCGGGCCGGACTGTTGGCCGGCTTCGTGCCCGTCGCCGACGGCGGCACCGGGGCGACCGAGGCGGCCATCACCGCCGCGCTCGTGGCGATCGCCGAGCGGTGCCTGACGACGGCCCTGGCGATCACGCAGTGGGCCAGCGCCGTGCGGATCATCGCCGGCGGCCCGGCGCCGCTGCGGGCGGCCGTCCTGCCGTCGCTCGTCCGGGGCGAGACCTTCACGACGGTCGGCATCTCGCAGCTCACGACCAGCCGCCAGCACACCGCGCCGGCGGTCGTCGCATCCCGGGCCGCGGACGGCTGGCGGCTCGACGGGCTGTGCCCGTGGGTCACCGGCGCCGACTCCGTCGACACGATCGTGACGGGGGGCGTGACCGCGGACGGCAGGCAGTCCTTCTTCCTCGTGCCCGCCCGGGCCGTCGGCGTGACGATCGACCCGCCGCTCGAGATGCTCGCGCTCTCGGGCAGCCGCACCTCGGTCGTGCGGTTCACGGCCGCCCCGGTCGCCGCGGCGATCACCCCGCCGGCCGGCGGGCCGCGAACCGGCGGCGTGGCGACGACGGCCCTGGCCCTCGGCGCCATGCGGGCGGCGGTGTCGCTGCTCGCCGCCGAGGCCGCCGACCGACCGTTTCTCGGGCCCGTCGCCGCGGGCCTCGCCGCGGAGGCCGACGCCCTGGGAAGCCGCCTCGCAGCCGCCGCCTCCGGGGGCATCGACGCCGCCGACCGCGACCGTATGCGGGCCGATGCCAACGGGCTTGTGGTTCGGGCGGCGCAGGCGGCGCTGGCGGCCGCGAAGGGGGCCGGCTTCGTCCGCGGGCATCCGGCCGAACGGCTCGTCCGCGAGGCGCACTTCTTCCTCGTCTGGAGCTGCCCGCAGGCGGTGACCTCGACGGTGCTTTGCGAGCTGGCCGGACTCGGCTGACGCCGCCCGGGGGCCAAAAACTGGCCTTGCGGCGCGGTGGGCGGCCCGCGATCCTCTCCCGCCCCATTCTTACGGATCCGCGGCCATGGCCAGCCCACGCTCCATCGTCGTCGTCAAGCTCTCCGCCATCGGCGACGTCCTGCACGGCGTGCCCGCGGCCGTGGCCCTCAAGCGGGCGTTTCCCGAGGCGTGCATCGGCTGGGCGGTGGAGGGCCGGGCGGCCGACGTGCTCGCCGGCCACCCGGCGGTGGACCACCTCTTCCGCCTGCCCCGCGGATGGCTCACCCAGCCACGGGCGGTGCTCGCCCTGCGGCGGCAACTGCAGGCCTTCCGCGCCGACGTGGCCGTCGACATGCAGGGCCTGCTCAAGAGCGGTGTCGCCACCTGGCTCTCCGGGGCGCCGCTGCGGATCGGGCCCGCGAAGCCGGTCTCCCGCGAGCACGCCTGGCTCGCGTACACGCACCCGGTGCGACCGACGGCGGCGCACGTGGTCGAACGCAACTGCCAGCTCCTCGAGCCACTCGGCATCGACGTGCCGCGGCCGACCTTCTCCATGCCCGACTGGCCGGTGAGCCGGAAGCGGGTGCGGCAGTGGGTCACCGCGCTGCGGCTCTCCGGGCCGCCGATCGTCCTCAATCCCGGCGCCGGCTGGGCCTCCAAGCTCTGGCCCGTCGAGCGGTTCGCGGCGACGGCCCGCGGCCTTCACCGGCGGCACGGGCAGCCGGTGGTGGTGGTCTGGGGCGGCCCCGCGGAGCGGCAGGCCGCCGAGCGGATCGCCGCCGACTCGTTCGGCGCGGCGATCGTGGCCCCGGACACGAGCCTGCAGGATCTCGGCGAACTCTGCCGCCTGGCGAAGCTCTTCATCTCCTCCGACACCGGCCCCCTGCACCTCGCGGCCGCCGTCGGCACGCCCTGCATCGGCCTCTTCGGCCCGGTGCCGGCTGCGCGGAACGGCCCCTACGGCCCACAGCACGTGAGCGTCGAACCGCCCGCGGCCCTGCGACCGAAGTGGGACGACCGCAAGAGCGACACCGCCTCGATGGCGGGCATCACCGTCGAGCAGGTCCTGGCCGCGGCCGACGCGCTGCTCGCCCGCCAGCAGGCGGCCTGACCGGGCGGCATATACTGCCGGGCCGATCCCGCATCGAGCCCGCGACATGCCCCGCCGCCGCCGCAACCCGTTCTACGCCCTGCTCGGCATCGCCGGCTTCGCGTTCACCGTCACGGCGACGAGCTACTGCCTCTCCGTGCTGCGGGGCGTCCGCCCCGAGACCTCGCGGGTCGCAAGCACCGGGCTGATGGCCGTCATGGACCGCCACGGCACCGCGATCCTTGCGGTCGAACTCGTCGTGCTCGCGGTCGCGACCGCCGGCGCCGTGGCCCTCGACCACCGTGACGAAGGGCGCTGACCCGTGACCGCGTCCGCCGCCACGAGAATCGCCCGGCTCCGCGAGCAGATCCGGCACCACGACCGCCGCTACTACGTCGAGGCGGCCCCGGAGATCTCCGACCGCGAGTACGACCGGCTCGTCGAGGAACTGCGGGAGCTCGAGACGAAGCATCCCGACCTCGTCACGGCGGACAGCCCGACACAGCGGGTGGGCGACGAACCGGTGCCGGAACTCGTGCCGGTGCGGCACCGGGTGCCGATGCTCTCGATCGACAACACGTATTCGGCCGACGACCTCGCCGCCTGGGGCCGGCGGGTCGAGAAGCTCCTCCGGGAGGGGGAAGACGCCGCCGCGCCGATCGCCTGGGTGCTGGAGCTGAAGATCGACGGCGTGGCCGTGTCGCTCACCTACGACGCCGGCCGGCTCGCCCTGGCCGCGACCCGCGGCAACGGCGTGACCGGCGACGACATCACCCACAACGTCCGCACGATCCACGGCGTGCCGCTCGCGCTCGACCTGGCGCGGCCGCCCGAGTCGATCGAGGTCCGCGGCGAGGTCTTCATGACCAACTCCGACCTCGTGGCCCTCAACGAGGCGCAGGCGCGGCAGGGCCTGGCCCCGTTCGCCAACACGCGGAACGTGGCCGCCGGCAGCATCCGCCTGCTCGACCCGCGGGAGTGCGCGAAGCGGCCGCTGCGGTTCTTCTGCCACGGGGTCGGCGACTCCACGGGCCTCGGCGCCGATTCCCAGAGCGGCCTCCTCGCCTGGGCCGTCGAGGCCGGCCTGCCCGTGGCGCCCGGCACGCAGGTCTTCGCGTCGCTCGACGCGCTCGTCGAGCGCGGCACCGAACTCATCGAGGAGCTCCACGCCCTCGACTTCGAGGTCGACGGCTTCGTCGTCAAGGTGGACCGCTTCGACCAGCAGCGGCGGCTGGGCACGACGGCCAAGAGCCCCCGCTGGGCGATCGCCTGGAAGTTCGAGAAGTTCGAGGCCACGACGAAGCTCGTCGACATCCGCGTGCAGGTCGGCCGCGGGGGCACGATCACGCCGGTCGCCGACCTCGAGCCGGTCGAGCTCGCGGGCACGATCGTCCGCCGCGCGAGCCTGCACAACGCCGACGAGATCGTCCGCAAGGACGTGCGGATCGGCGACGTGCTGGTGGTGGAGAAGGCCGGCAAGGTGATCCCCCACGTCGTCCGCGTCGAGAAGCACCTCCGCGAGCGGCGGCTGGCAAAGTGGACGTTCCCCACGCAGTGTCCCGAATGCAGCACGCCGTTGGAACGCGATCCGGAGGGGGTCTACATCCGCTGTCCCAACGTCGACTGCCCGGCCCGCCGCCGCGAGCGGCTGCGGTTCTTCGCCTCCCGCGGCGCGATGGACATCGAGGGCCTCGGCGACAAGCTCGTGGAGCAGCTCGTGTCGACCGGCCTCGTGAAGGACTACGCCGACCTCTACGCCCTCGAGGCCGGCCGGCTCGAGCCGCTGGAGCGGATGGGGGAGAAGTCGGCCGCGGCGCTCGTGAAGCAGATCGCCGCCAGCCGGGAGCGGGGGCTCGTCCGCGTGCTCAACGCCCTCGGCATCCGCCACGTGGGCCCACGGGTGGCCACGCTGCTCTGCGCGCGGTTCCCCACGATCGCCGCGCTGCGGGACGCGTCGGTCGAGGAACTCGCGGCGGTGCCCGACATCGGCGACGTGATCGCGGCCAGCGTCCACGAGTGGCTGGCGAGCCCGTATGGGCAGCGGACGATCGACGGCCTGCGGGCGGCGGGCGTGCGGCTCGACGTGCCGGCGTCCGAGCGGGTGGCGACCGACGGCCCGCTCGCCGGCAAGACGCTCGTGGTCACCGGCACGCTCGAACGGTTCTCGCGGCAGGAGGCGGAGGAGGCGATCCGCCAGGCGGGCGGCCGCGCGGCGGGGAGCGTGTCGAAGAAGACCAACTACGTCGTCGCCGGCGCCGAGGCCGGCAGCAAGCTCGACAAGGCGGAGAAACTCGGCGTGCCGGTCATCGACGAGGCCGCCTTCGAGAGGCTGCTCGGCCGCGGGTGACGCAGCGCCCGGCGCTCCGTCACCGTGGTCGCTGGATCGGCGTCGCCGCCGCGGGCACGCAGGTCGCGGCGAGCGCCAGGCCCCACAACGGCTCGCCTGCGAGCAATCCAAGGAGCGGCCAGGCGACGAGGCCGATCCGGGCGACGGGCCGCCGCGTGACGGCCGGCCAGAGCCCGACCGCGAACGCGATCTCGAACAGCGGGATCGCGTGCGTCACGAGGTTCATCAGGTATTCCGACCGGGAGTAGAGTCCCGTGAGGTCGAGGAGTCGCGACTCCCGCCGCGCGGCGAGCCACCAGGCCGCGGTGCCGTCCCACCAGACGTCCCCCTTGAGCTGGGACAACGCCGCCGCCATGGCGATCGCGGAGGCGTGCACGAGCAGCAGGCCCTCCGCGATCCGGCAGCGGATCGAGGCGGCTGCCGCCGGCCCGCCCGTGCGGTCGGCGAGCAGGCGGTCGACCGAAAACGCCCGGCCGGCACGGCCGACGGCGAGGCACCAGAGCAGCACCGCCAGGCAGTCGTCGGCCGGCCCGGCGAGCATCGGCCCGCGATGCAGCAGCGACGCCCAGAGCACGGGCGCCGCGAGCGACACGGCCGGGGTGCCGAGGCCTGCGAGCAGGAGCACGAACACGAGCGCCGTTACGCCGAAGAGCAGCCGCACGGCCACGGCCGACGTCGCGAGGTCGTAGAGCGAACAGCCGAACGGCGACCGCCAGGCGGCGGCCGTGGCGGGATCGATCAGACCACCGGGGCCGAACCATGCCAGCAAGTCGGCGGCGTAACTCCAGAGCAGGCAGAGGCCGATCCCCGCGGCCAGGATCCGCACGACGGCGAGCGGCCGCGGGTCGGCCGGCGTGAACCAGAACGCGATCCAGCGGTCGGCGACGCGGTCGGCCTCCGTCGTGACCTCACTCATGGCGCCGCCTCCCGGGCCCGCAGCAGCGGCGCGAGTTCGCCGCGGGGCTCGCTCTTGATGAGTTGCACCTCGCCGTCCACGACCCGCACGCGGGCGGTGTAGACCGGCACCGGCTCGGTGGCGGTCGCGGGATCATCCCGCTCCGGCAGCGGCCACCGCACGACCCGCACCCGGACGTCCTCACGGTCCAGGTCAGCGAACGCCCCGCGGCCCACGGCCGCCGCCAGCACGGCGGGGTCGCCGGCACCGCCCGCCGCGATCGCCTTCGCGAGCCGCCGCCAGCGGGCGGCCCGCTCACCACCGACCGCACCCGGCAGTTCGATCTCGTCGTCGGGGCCACCGCCCAAGGGCCGGAGTTCCAGGGCGTGATCGGCATCCTCGGGCAGGCCGTGCGTGAGGTGATGGTCAAAGCCCAGATCGAGCCAGGCCGGCACGAGCACGGGCGCGAACAACCGCCCCTTGAGCGTCCGCACGAGCGTCGAGGAACCGCTCGACGAGTCACCGAGGATCGTCAGCACGAGGGCGACGAGGTACGCGAGCAGGCCGGCCGTGACGGCGGCCTTCACGGTGTCGGACGGACCGCGCGGGGCGGTGGACGGGGAACGGTGGGCGACCGCCATCGGTTCACGGCGCATGTGGCAGGACGACGAGTTCCGAGTGTGCTTCCCCGTCGGCGGCGCCGCCAGTCGGGTTTTTCACGTCCGTCACGAGGCCGCCCCGCTGGACGCGTTGACACGGCCCTGCGGCCGCGATACGTTCCGATTGATGGCTCGGCCCCGCGAGTCGCGCGACACACGGGGGATTAGCTCAATTGGGAGAGCGTCTGGCTGGCAGCCAGAAGGTCAGGGGTTCGAATCCCCTATCCTCCACTTTACGCCTGCCGGGCCATCCATGGCCCCGGCAGGCTCCTTCGAGGGCTCGCCTTCCGGGCGAGCAGTTGGGTGGTGGCCGGTCCCCCATGCCCGGCAGGCTCCTTCGAGGGCTCGCCTTCCGGGCGAGCAGTTGGGTGGTCGCCGGTCCCGCATTGGCCCCGGCAGGCTCCTCGAAGGGCTCGCCTGGAGTGCACTCGGGTTACGTGTTGCACCGGCTTCGGGGCGGCAAAAGTCGCCGCTACGCGGTCTTGCAGATTGTCGCTGATGGCCGCGGCGGCCATAGGCTCCTCGAGCATTCGCCGACCCCTTCGCCTCTCCTTCGCAAACTGCCAACTCGTCGCTACAGCAAAACAGAATGCGCTTTAGCCCCCACCGCGTCGGAAGCCCACGATGACCGGTGACATCGCTTGGATAGACGGCGCGTTCGTGCCCCGCGCCGAACTCGCGCTCCCCATCGGCGACGCCGGGTTCGTGCTCGGGGCCACCGTCACGGAGCAACTGCGCACGTTCCGCGGCCAGCTGTTCCTTCCCGACGAGCACGCGCGGCGGCTCACGGAGTCGCTGGCGCTCGTCGGCATCGAGCCGACCGTGCCGGTGGCCGAGATCATGCGGGCCGCGGCAGAGGTCGCCGCCCACAATCACGCCCTCGGGGACGCGGGCTCCGACCTCGGCGTCGTGGCCTTCGTCACCCCCGGCGACCTGCCCGCCCAGCACGAGGGCCGCCCGGGAACACCCCGGGCCGTCGTGCACTCGTTCCCACTCGCCTTCTCGACCTGGGCCAAGGCCTACGACGCCGGCGTCGTGCTGCGGATGGTGTCGGTCGCCCAGGTGCCCGAGGCCTGTTGGCCGATCCGGGCGAAGGTCCGCAGCCGGCTGCACTACTTTCTCGCCGACCGCGAGGCCCGCGGCCGCGAGCCGGCCGCCCGGGCGATCCTCGCCCATGCCGACGGCCGGATCAGCGAGACCTCCACCGCGAACATCGCGATCGTCGGCGGGGGCACGGTCGTCACCCCGCCGCCCGCCGACGCCCTGCCGGGCATCAGCCTCACGTTCGCGCGGCGGCTCGCGGGCGACCTCGGCATCCCGTGGCGGGAAGCGTCGCTCGGTGCCGCGGATCTGGCGGCCGCGGACGAGATCCTGCTCACGAGCACGCCCTCGTGCATCCTGCCCGCCACCCGGCTCGACGGCCGGCCGGTGGGCGGCGGCCGACCCGGACCCGTGTTTCGCAGCCTGCTCCAGGCGTGGTCGGCGGCCGTGGGCGTCGACATCCGCGACCAGGCCGGTGGCCGGACACCGCGGCTTTAGGGGACAGCCGACACGGGTACGATGGCGGCATGCGTCGCTCGCTCCGCCTGCTTCTGCTCCTCGCCGTCGCCGCGGTGGCCGTGCCGCTCGTGCCGTTCGTCGCCTGCGGCACCCGGATCGACACGCTCGTCGCCGACTGGCTCGACCCGCTTCCGCCCCCGCCGCTGCTCGCGGCCCTCGAGGTCGGCGTGCTCGCGGCCGACCTGCTCCTGCCGGTGCCGTCGAGCATGGTGGCCACGCTGGGCGGGGCTTCGCTGGGCATCGTCGTCGGCACGCTGTGCGCTTGGGCGGGCATGACGATCGGCGCGGCGGCCGGCTGGTGGCTCGGCCGCACCGCGGCCGGTCGGTCGCTCGAGTCACTCGACGCCACGGACCGCGCCGCCCTCGAGCGGCAGGAACGGCGGCTCGGGCCGCTCCTCGTGGTGCTCACGCGGCCGCTGCCGCTCGTCGCCGAGGCGACGGCCCTGTTCGCGGGCGCGGCCCGCATGCCGCTGCCCACGTTCCTCGCCGCGGCCGCCGGCGGAAACCTGGCGATCGCCTTCGCCTGGAGCCTCGCCGGCAGCCTGGGCCGTTCCGCTGATTCGCTGCCGTGGGTGCTCGCCGCGTCACTGGCCGTGCCGGTGGCCGTGGCACTGCTCGCGGTCCGCCGCCGAACGGGCGCCGCCCCCACTCTGAACGGCCGGGCACGGTAAACTCCCCGCGTCCGTCACCACACGGGAAACCCATGAAGCCGACCGATCTGCGCGACGTGCTCCGCTCGGGGCTGCTCTCGTTTCCCGTCACCGACTTCACGGCCACAGGCGACTTCGACGCCGATGGCTACGCCGGGCGGCTCGCGTGGCTCGCCCCCTATGGCGCCGCAGCCCTGTTCGCGGCGGGGGGCACGGGCGAATATTTCTCGCTCACGCCGGAGGAGTATCCGCGTGTCGTCGGCACGGCCGTCTCCACCTGCCGCGGCGACGTGCCCATCATCGCTGGCGCTGGCGGGCCGACGCGGGTGGCGATGGATCGCGCCCGCGAGGCAGAGCGGCTCGGTGCCGCCGGCGTGCTCCTCCTGCCGCACTACCTCACCGAGGCGCCGCCGGAGGGGGTGGCCGCCCACGTGGCGGCCGTCTGCAACGCGGTCGGCATCGGCGTCGTCGTCTACAACCGCGGGCCGTGCCGCTTGGGCCCCGACCAGCTCGCCCGGCTCGCGGACCGCTGCCCGAACCTCGTCGGCTTCAAGGACGGACTCGGCGACATCGAGTTGATGGTGGCGATCCGCCGCCGGCTCGGTGACCGGGTCGCCTATCTCGGCGGCCTGCCGACGGCCGAGGTCTACGCGCCCGCCTACCGGGCGCTGGGCGTGCCCGTCTACTCGTCGGCGGTGTTCAACTTCGTCCCCCGCACGGCCCTCGACTTTCACCGCTTCGTGACGGCCGGCGACGAGGCCGCCGTCGGCCGGCTCCTCGATGCGTTCTTCCTCCCCCTCCTCGCCATCCGCAACCGCTCGCCGGGCTACGCCGTCAGCATCGTCAAGGCGGGCTGTCGGATCGTGGGCCGCGCCGCAGGCCCGGTGCGGCCGCCACTCGTCGACCTCACGGCCGACGAGACCGAGCGACTCGCCGCCCTGATCGACGCGGTCGGACCGCAGTCATGAAGGCCGCCTCGCCCGCCGCCGACGGCCTCTCCGCCCCAACGCCGCTCGCCGCCGCCGTGGCGAAGGTGCGCCGCCGCGTGCTGCCCGTGCTCGTGGTGATGTTCGTCGTCAACTACCTCGACCGCGTGAACGTGGGCTTCGTCAAGGAGCCGCTCGCGGCCGCCCTCGGCATCGACGCGGCGGCCTTCGGCTTCGGGGCCGGCCTGTTCTTCATCGGCTACCTGCTCTTCGAGGTGCCGTCGAACCTGGCGCTCGAGCGGTTCGGAGGCCGCATCTGGCTGGCGCGGATCGCGATCACCTGGGGCCTCGTCGCCGCGTCGCTGGCCTTCGTGAGGACCGAATGGCAGTTTCTCCTCGGCCGCTTTCTCCTCGGCGCGGCCGAGGCGGGATTCTTTCCCGGCGTCGTCTACCACCTCACCCGCTGGCTGCCACAGGCCGAGCGGGGCGGCGCGATGGCCGTGTTCCTGTCGGGCTCGGCGCTGGCTTCGATCCTCTCGGGGCCGCTCGCCGGGCTGCTGATGCGGATCGAGGGGCTCGGCCTTGCAGGGTGGCGATGGATGCTGCTCCTCGAGGGTCTCGCCGCCGTCGTGGTCGGGCTCGTGGCCGGCTGGTGGCTCGACGCCCGGCCCCGCGACGCGGCCTGGCTCTCCGCCTCCGAGCGGGAGGCCCTCGAAGCCGCGATCGCACGCGAGGGGGGCCCGTCCGGGCCCGCCGACCCGCGGCCGGGCTTCTCGTCGCTTCTTCGCGATCCGCAAGTCCCGCTTTTCTGCGGCATCTACTTCGCCATCCAACTCACGATCTACGCCGTCACGTTCTGGCTGCCGTCGATCATCCGCGGGCAGGGCGACCTCACCGATCTCCAGGTGGGACTGCTCAATTCGGTTCCATGGATCGTTTCCATCGTGGGAATGGTGGCGGCGGCCCGGGCCGCCGCCCGGTGGAGGTTCCAGCAGGCCTGGGTGGCGGTCGCGCTGCTCGTCGCGGCGGCCGGCATGATCGCGGCCACCACCGGTGGGCCGGTCGTGGCCTATCTCGCGATCTGCTTCGCGGCCCTCGGCTTCAAGTCGGCGGCGTCACTCTTCTGGCCGCTGCCGCAGGGCTACCTCGACCGGCGGATCGCCGCCGCGGGCATCGCGCTGGTCAACTCGGTGGGCAACCTGGGCGGCTTCGTGGCCCCCGCCGTGTTCGGCCTCCTCGAGAAGCACACCGGCTCGATCCGCGGCGGACTCCTCGGTCTCGCCGCCGCCTCCGCCGCCACGGCAGGCCTGGTGTTCCTGGCCCGCAGCCGCCCCGTGCCGTCCCCCGCCGGAACCGCCGTCCGATGAGCCGCCTCGCCGCATTCACCGCCGCCGATACCCCGCGGGTCACGGGCATGCGGGTGGTGCCGGTCGCCGGCCACGACAGCCTGCTCCTCAACCTCAGCGGCGGGCACGCCCCCTGCTTCACCCGGAACGTGGTCATCCTGGAAGACTCCGCCGGCCGCACGGGGCTCGGCGAGGTGCCCGGCGGCGAGCCGATCCGCCGCACGCTCGACGACGCCCGCGACCACGTCGTCGGCCGCCGCATCGGCGAGATGGACGGCATCCTCGCCGCGGTCGCGGCCGCGTTCGCCGACCGCGATGCGGCGGGCCGCGGCAGCCAGACCTTCGACCAGCGGGTGGCGATCCACGCGGTCACGGCGCTGGAAGCGGCGCTGCTCGACCTCCTCGGCCGCCACGCCGGCCTGCCGGTCGCGGCCCTCCTCGGCGACGGGGTCGCCCGCACTTCGGTGCCGATGCTCGGCTACCTGTTCTTCGTGGGCGACCGGCGGCGGACGCCGCTTCCGTATCGCGACGAGTCGGACTCCACGATCGAGTGGCACCGGCTGCGGAACGAGGCGGCCCTCACGACCGCGGCGATCGTGCGGCAGGCGGAGGCCGTCGGCGACCGCTACGGCTTCGCCGACTTCAAGCTCAAGGGGGGAGTGCTCGAGCCCGCGCGGGAGGCGGAGGCGGTACGGGCGCTCAAGGCCCGCTTCCCGGCGGCGCGGATCACGCTCGATCCCAATGGCTGCTGGAGCCTCGCGGAGGCGGTCGCCACCTGCCGCGGCCTCGCCGACGTGCTCGCCTACGCCGAGGATCCGTGCGGCGCGGAACAGGGCTTCTCCGGGCGCGAGATCCTCGCCGAGTTCCGCGCGGCCACGGGGATGCCGACGGCCACCAACATGGTGGCCACCGACTGGCGGCAGTTGCGGCACGCCCTCACGTTGGGCGCCGTCGACATTCCCCTGGCCGACCCGCACTTCTGGACGCTGCGGGGCTCGATCCGCGTGGCCGAGACCTGCCGCGAACACGGGCTCACCTGGGGCTCGCACTCCAACAACCACTTCGACATCTCGCTGGCCATGTTCACGCACGTCGGGGCGGCGGCACCGGGCGCGATCACACCGCTCGACACCCACTGGATCTGGCAGGAGGGCCAGCGGCTGACCCGCGAGCCGCCGGTGATCTGCGGAGGCGCCGTCGCCCTCACCGACCGGCCGGGGCTGGGCATCGATCTCGACCCTGAGCGGCTCGCCGCGGCCCACGCCCTCTACGAGTCGCTCCCGGCCGGCTCCCGCGACGACGCCGCAGCGATGCAGTTCCTCGTCCCGGGCTGGTCGTTCGAACCGAAGCGGCCCTGCCTCGTGCGCTGACCCGGGAACGGCCGCGGCGGCCCACGCGGCAATGGGTCACCGGCCCAGCCGGGTCTCGGTCTCGTTGAAGATCCGCTCGAACTCGGCGCGGATCCGGGCGGTCGTCGCCTGCACCTCCTGCACGAGGGCGTCTGGCCGCTCGGAACCGAGCAGGTGGGCGAGCTTCCGCTGCTCGTCGGGAGCGGCGGGAAAATCGTGGCGGGCCGCCGCATCGAGCAAGCGCAGCCGGCCCTCGATCGCCCGCAGCGTGCGGTAGGCCCGCTCCAGGAACGAGAACCGCTCGTCGGGCAGGAGCCCCGCCTCGTGCAGGGCCACGAGGCCGCGGAGCGTCTCCGGTGTCCACACCGCCGGCACGCTCCTTCCGTGCACGAGCTGCAGCATCTGCACGATGAACTCGACGTCGACGACCCCGCCCGGGCCGCGTTTGAGGTTCGTCACCCGTGCCCCCTGCTCCATGCGGTACCGCATCCGCCGGATCGACTCGACCTCGGCCGCCGTCCAGTCGCGGGCGACCGTGGCCGTCGCGATGATCCCCCGCAGCCGCTCGACCGCCGCCGGGCTCCCGGCCACGGGCCGCGCCTTGACGAGCGCCTGCCGCTCCCAGATCGCGGCCGGGCCGTCGGCCGCGAAGTAGCGGGCGAACTCGTCGAGCGATACGGCCGGGGGGCCGCTCCTGCCGCTGGGCCGCAGCCGCGAGTCCATCTCGTAGAGCCGGCCCTGCGGCCCGAAGGTGTTGAAGATCCGCATCGTCCGCTGGGCCAGCTCCCCGAAGAAGTGGGCGTTGGTCGTCCCCTCGCCGCGGCCCCGCGGCGGTGCGGCGCAGCCCTCGTGGTCGTAGAGGAAGACCACGTCCACGTCGCTGGCATAGTTCATCTCCCGGCCGCCGAATTTCCCCATCGCGAGCACGACCGGCCCGGCCGGCACCCCGCCCGCCCCCTGCGGGACGCCGAGCCGCTCCACGAGCACCGCCTCCTCGCGGCGGACCACCACGCGGACGGCCGCCTCGGCGATCGCCGTGAGCGCCGCGGTCGTCGTCTCGGCGTCCTGCCGGCCGAGGATGTCGCGGACGCCCACCCGCAGCTGCTGCGAGGCCTTGAACGAGTGGAGGATCGCATCGGCCTCCACGGCGCCGCGGCACAGCTCCTCGAGGCTCGCCTCGAGCGCCGCGGGCGTCGGTAGCCGCTCCAGCAGCAGGCTGTCGAGCAGCTCGTCGATCATGCCGGGGTTGCTGACGAGCAGCCGGGCCAGGAACGGGCTCGACGCGCAGAGGCGGACCGTGAGGTCGAGCGAGGCGGGATTGAAGCTGAACAGCTCCCACAGCACGCCCTTGCCGCCGAGCGAGTCGGCGACGGCGCCGAGGTTGACGAGCGTCGCGTCGGGGTCGGGCGTGCGGCCGATCGCGGCGAGGAGGGCCGGCGCGATGGCCGCGAGGAAGTGGCGGCAGCGGCGGGTGGAGAGGAACCGCACCTTCTCCTCGCCGAGGGCCGCGAGGCCGCGATGGGCCTGGGGCACGTCGCGGAAGCCGTGCCGGCCGAGCACCTCGTGGACGAACGCGGGCGACGGATCGGGGTCGAGCACGAGGTCGACCTCCGGCTCCGGGTCGGCGTCCTCCGGAAACGCGTCGTGGAGGAGGTGGTCGAGGATCCGACGATTCAGCGCCGTGGCCTCGGCGAGCTCCCGCCGCAGCCGCTCGGCGCCGTCCGGACCGGTGTGGCCCATCCGGGCCGCCAGCCGCCCCAGCTCCGCGTCGTCCGCCGGAAGGACGTGCGTCTGCCGATCGTAGAGGATCTGGAGGCGATGCTCGACGGTCCGCAGGAGCGTGTAGGTCCGCTCCAGGATCTCCCGCTCCTGATCGGTGAGCCCGCCGGTCGCGGCCAGGCGACGGATCGCCTCGAGCGTGTTGCCGGTGCGGACCTCGGTCGCGTCGCCACCGCCAAGCAGCTGCAGGAACTGGATCGTGAACTCGACGTCGCGGATCCCGCCGCGGCCATGCTTGACGTCGGAGGCGTCGGTGCCCTCGCGGATCGACCGCTTCTCGATGCGGCGCTTGAGGGCCTTGATGCCGCTGATGTCGGCCCGCGACAGCCAGCGGCGGTAGATCCAGGGTTCCAGTTCCGCCCGCAGCCGGCCGCCCAGGGCCAGGTCGCCGGCCACGCACCGGGCCTTCACCCAGGCCTGCCGCTCCCAGGTGCGGCCGGCCTGCTCGTAGTACTGGAGCATCGGCTCGACCGCCAGCGACGCCGGCCCCGCCGACCCGTGCGGCCGCAGCCGCAGGTCGACGCGGTGGCCGATGCCGAGGTCGGTCTGCTCGCCGACGAGCCGCACCGTCTCCTGGGCCACGCGGTCGAAGAACTCCTGGTTCGTGCAGGGCTTCGGGCCGTCGACCCGGCCGTCGGCGGAATGCACGAAGACGAGATCGATGTCGCTGGAATAGTTGAGCTCGCAGCCGCCGAGCTTCCCCAGCGCCATGACGGCGACCGTGGCCCGTTCGCCGCCCGGTCCACGAGGCACGCCCCGCTGCCGCTCGACCTTGTCGAGGGCGGCCGCAAGCGCCGCGGCGACGATGCAGTCGGCCACGTGCGAGATCTGGCCGGTCACGATCTCGAGCCGCTGCCGGCCCACGATGTCACCGAAGGCGATCCGCAGCGTCTCCCGCCGCTTGAACCGGCGCAGGGCCCGGGCCATGACCTCGAGGTCGGCCGGCGGGGCGTCCGGCGGCGGTGGCGGGCCGATCTCGGCGGCCAGCGCGGCGGCCAGCGCCGCACTGGTCTCGGGCCGCCCCTGGCCGCGCCGCACCTCCTCCCAGGCCTCGGGATCCGCGAGCACGATCTCGGCGAGGTAGGGGCTGGCCGCGAAGATGTCGAGCAGCGTGTCGAACGCCCGCGGATCGCGGTCGAAGAGCGCCGCGGCGGCCAGCGGGCTGCGGACGGCGGCGAAAAAACGCTCCAACGTGGCGAGCACCCGGTCGGGGTCGGGTGTCGTCGGCAGCCGCGCGGCCAGCCGGGCGACGAGCGTGGCGACGAGGTCGAGCGATATTCCGCCGGCGGCGAACCCGGCGATCGCCCGCTGGGCGGCCTGCGGTTCGGCGAGGCCGGCCGCCACGCCCCAGGCCACGGCCGCCTCCGGGTCGGCGAGCACCCGGCGGACGTCCTCCAGCCGCACCGCTCCCGAGCCGGCGGTCGGCGGCACGCCGTCGGCGCCGGTCGAGTTCGCCGCGCGGCGGCCGGAACGCGGCGGCACGTCAGGTCTCCGTGCGGGCGGGCAACGCGGCGATTCCGTAGAGGTCGGGCTCCTCGCCCGCATGCCGCAGGCCCTCGATGGGCGCCGCGTCGGCGAGTCCGTCGGCCACGACGCCCGAGAGCGACCAGGCCCCGGCGGCGAGGATGTCGACGTCCACGAGCCGGCCGACGAGCCGCACCGGGGCGTCGAAGACCACGATCCGGTCGCACGTGGTCCGACCGCTTAGCTGGGCGACGCCGTCCGGCCCCGGCTCCACGGCCCGCTTCTCGTCCCGCGAGGAGAGTCCCTCGACGAGCACCTGGCGGCGGGTGCCGACGAAGCGGCGGTTGCCCGCGAGGCTGGCCTCCTCCTGGGCCTCGAGCAGGAGGCGGTTCCGCTCCTTCTTGACCTCCTCCGGCACGTCGTCGGGCAGCCGGTCGAAGGCCTTCGTGCCGGGCCGCGGGCTGTACTTGAAGATGAACGAGTTCTTGAAGCCGGCGGTCTTGACGAGGTCGAGCGTGGCCTGGAACTCCGCGTCGGTCTCGCCGCAGTAGCCGACGATGAAGTCGCTCGTGACGGCGGCCTCCGGGAGCGCGGCCCGCACCCGGCCGAACATCTCCATGTATTCGCCGATCGTGTACCCCCGCTTCATCCGCCCGAGCACGGCGTCGGAACCGTGCTGAGCCGGCACGTGCAGGTAGCGGCAGACCTTCGGCAGGTCGCGGACCGCGGCGATCAGGTCGTCGGTCATGTCCCGCGGGTAGTTGGTGACGAACTTGATGCGGTCGAGGCCGTCGATGGCGTCGAGGAGCACGAGCAGGTCAGCGAGGCGGGTCGTCCGACCGCCGTCGGTCCAGCGGTAACTGTTGACGGTCTGCCCGATGAGCGTGATCTCGCGGCAGCCCTCGGCGACGAGTTTGCGGGCCTCGGCGACGATCGTGTCGGGCGCCCGGGCCTGCTCCGGGCCGCGGACGTGCGGCACGACGCAGAAGGCGCAGAACTTGTCGCAGCCGGTCTGCGTGCGGATGAAGGCCTGGAAGGGCGTGGGCCGCATCGCCGGATCGCGGTCGGGATCGTAGCTCTCGAAGCTCCGCGCGATGGCGTCACGGCTGCCCGCCTTGCGGTCGAGGCTGACTTCGATCCGCGGCCCGCCGCCCGCGAGAACCTCCTCGACGAGCGCGGGCACCTGGTGCAGCTGCCCCGGGCCGACGACGAGATCGACCCACGGGGCCCGCCGGCGGACGAGATCCTGGTCCTTCTGGGCCATGCATCCGAGCACGCCCACGACCACATCGGGCCGCTTCGCCTTGACGCCGCGGATCCGGCCGAGGGCCGAATAGATCTTGTCCTCCGCGTGCTGGCGAACCGAGCAGGTGTTGTAGAAGACGGCGTCGGCGGCGTCCGCCGCGGCCGCCATCTCCCAGCCTTGGCGACGCAGGGCGGCCACGACGAGCTCGCTGTCGAGCACGTTCATCTGGCAGCCGACGGTCTCGATCCACAGGCGCCTGGTCATGACGGCAGTTTAGCAGCGGTCAGCCGAGACGCATGCCCGGGAGGAGCGGGCTGCCGCGGAGGAAGTCGGCCGCGGCCATCGGCCGCCGCCCCTCGGGCACGACCTGCGTGATCGCCAGCGCCGTCCCCTGCCCGCAGGCCACGACGATCCGGCCGGAGGCCGTGTCGAGCACGGTGCCGGCCGCCGCCGACGCCACCTGTGGATGGGCCGCGACCTCGACGTCCGCGAGCACAAGCCGCTGCCGCGGGCCGGCGCCGGGGGTGAAGAACGTGGCTGCGCGGGGCCACGGCTCGAGCGCCCGCCGCAGCCGCTCGATCCGCGGGGCCGGCTGTGACCAGTCGACGACGCCGTCGGCCTTGGCAAGCCGCGGCGCCCGCGTGGCCTTGGCGGCTTCCTGCGGGATGCCGACGCCCGCTGCGGATCCTGTCGCCGCCACCGCGGCCTCGAGCCGCTCCACGGCCTCGAGCACGGCCTCGACGCCGATCGCCGCCAGCCGGGGCTCGAGTTCCGCCGCGGTCTCCCGCGGGCCGACGGGCGTCGCCCGGGCGACGATCACGTTGCCCGCGTCGAGCGCGGGCGTCATGTGGATCACGCTCACGCCGCTCACGGCATCCCCCTCGAGGATCGCCCCTTGCACCGGCGCCGCGCCACGGTGGCGGGGCAGAAGCGAGCCGTGCAGGTTCACGCCACCAAACGGCGGCACGGCGAGCAGGTCGCGCGAGAGAATCTGCCCGTAGTCGCAGACCACGAACAGGTCGGGCCGCAGGGCGGCGAGTGTGGCGACGGCGGCGGGTGCGTTGACGTCGTCCGGATCGAGGATGCCGATGCCCGCCGCGACGGCCGCCTCGCGCATCGGATTCGGCGGCGGCCGGCGGCCGGCTGGCGCCCGGTCGGGTCGGGTCACGACCGCCACGACCTCGTGCCGCGACGCGAGCAACCCGTGGAACATCGGCACCGCGAACGGCCCCGTGCCCATGACGACGATGCGAAGCGGTGTCATCGTGTCGGCCCCGGGCGGCACGGTCGGGGCGTCAGCAGCGGGCCGACTCGAGCCGGTCGAGGTCGGCGACGAGCGCCGCGTCGCCCGGCAGTTCGCCCCGCGACTGCCGGCCCGTGAACATCTCGCGAAACGTCTCCAGCTCCCGCCGCACCTCGAGGGCCGCCGCCTCGGGCAGCCGGTCGGTGAACAGCCGCCCTTCGAGATGGTCGAACTCGTGCTGCACGACGCGGGCCAGGAGCCCGTCGAGGTCCATGTGGATCGGTTCGCCGGCGAGCGACCAGGCATCGACGACGATCCGCTCCGGCCGCCGGACGTCCATCCGCACGCCGGGCAGCGAGAGGCAGCCCTCCTCCTGCAACGCCGTGCCCCGGGGCCTGCTCAGCGTGGGGTTGATGAACACGAACTCCTCGCCGTCGCCGCGGCGGCCGGCGGTGTTGACCACGAACATCCGGTAGGGCAGGGCGACCTGGTTCGCGGCCAGGCCGATCCCCTGGGCCTCGTACATGATGTCGAACATCCGCGCCACGGCCGCGCACACGGCGGCGTCGATGCGCGCCAGCGGGCGGGCCCGCCGCAGGAGCGCGGGGTGCGGGTATTCGACGAGTTCGAGCCGGCCGATCGAGTCGTCGAGGGCCGGCGACGGAGTGTCCATGGGAAGCCATCGGGTGCCGCCTCCCGACCTCCCCGGTCGGCCGCGGCGACAGCATCATACCCCGGCGGCTGCGGCCCCGCCCGGCCGCTGGTACGATCGCCGGCGAATGACATCCTCTCACCACCTTTCTCCGCTTCCGTGGCGGGATCCGGCCGTGCTCGTGGCGACGCTCGGCGGGCTCGGCCGCGCGGGTTTCGCGCCGGGCACCTGGGGCGCGGCGGCGGGCCTGGCAATGGCCCTCGCCGTCTCCGCGGGGGCGGCGTGGGCCGCCGGCCTGTTGGCCCCCGGAACGGAGGCCGCTCCCCGCGCGGTGGAGGCCGCGCTCGTCGCCGCGATCTGCCTGGCCGGCGTGCCGATCTGCTCGCGGGCCGCCGCGGCCCTGGGCCGCGGCAAGGATCCCGGCTGCATCGTGCTCGACGAGGCCGCGGCCATGGCGGCCACGCTCCTCGTCGTGCCGCCCGCGGACCGCACGCCCGCGGTCCTGGCGGTGGCGTTCGCGCTGTTTCGCGTCTTCGACATCGCCAAGCCCTTTCCCTGCAACCGCTGCGAACGGCTACCGACGGGCCTGGGCATCATGGCCGACGACTGGGCGGCGGCCGCCTATGCCGCCGCCGGCCTCGCCGCGGCCCGCTGGCTCGGCTGGCTCTGACAGGACCGCTTCCCCGCGACGATCCGATGCGCGTCCTTCTCGTCGACCACGGCCGCTGCGATCCACCGCTGGCCAGAGTGCACGTCATCCGCGGCGGCCTCGGGCAGCTCGGCATCGCGGCCGCCGTCTGTGGCCCCTCGAGCGTGCCCGGCCTGGAGGAACAGCCGCCCGGGATGTTCGGCATCCACCTGCGAGACGTGGCCGCCGCATCCCGCGCCTTCCTCGCGGCGGTGCAGGACGGCACGCCGGAGGCGTTGCTCGTCGCCACGGCCGGCGTGCCGGCGCGGCTCCTCGGCCTGGCCCGCGAGACCGCCCGGCAGGCGCTCGCGGAGGCGGTGGACATCGTCTATCCCGACGTGATCTTCGTGCTCCACGCCGGCATCCTCACGGACCTGGCGGTGGAGACGGGGGCGCCGGTCGTGGTGCACGTCACCGCGGCCGATCTGGCCGCCGCCGCCCGCCGCCCATCGCTCCGCAACCTCGTGGCCTCCGCCATCGGCTCGAGTGCGGTGATCGTGGCCGCGGACGAGGCGGTCGCCGTGGCTCTCGCGGCCGACTGGCTGGCCGACGCCGCCGACGCGGAGGCCCGCCTGGAAACCTGGGGCCTCGGGCCCGACGCCGCGACGCGGATCGCGATCGCCTGCCGCCGGGCCCGCCGCCGGCCCTGAGCTCACTCGAAAAGCCGGGTGACCGCGCCGCTGTGCAGGGCGTGGGCGAACTCGTCCACGTCGCGATACACCGCGTCGCTCGTCAACTGGACCACCCAGTTGTGGACCAGCGGCGTGACGGTCACGACCCGGCGGGCGTGACGGTGCGCCTCCCACATCTCGATCGCCGTGCCCATCGAGGCCTCCGGGACGTAGGCTACCAGGAGGTCGAACACGCGGCACATGTCCACGTGGCCGAGGAACACCTCGCGGGCCCGCCGCATGTCGTAGCCGATGCTCGTGGCATGGTTGGAGAATGGATCGTAGACTTCCGCCGTCGGCCAGTGCGCCCGCACCAGGTCGCCGATCACGTTGCGATAGGTCTGATCGTGCACCAGGGCCGCCACGTGCGACCCCTGCATGATCCCAGCCAGGAAAATCCGCATGCCACGCCCTCCGAAGTCCGCCGCCACGTCGCGGTCCGCCGGCCGCAGTGTACGGGCCCCGGCCGCAAAGCCCGAGCCCGGCGCCGCGCCCGACCTGGCCCGGGCCCGCGAGGTGGTGCTTGACCTGCTCGCCATCCCCGGCGTCTCGGGGCACGAAAAGGCCGTCGCCGAGCGGATCGTGAAGTGGCTGCGGAAGGCCGGCTGCCCCGCCGCGGCGATCGCGTTCGACAAGGCCCACGAGAAGACGCCGATCAAGGGAGAGTGTGGCAACCTCATCGTGCAACTGCCGGGAACGCTCCCCGGACCGCGCCGCCTGCTGATGGCCCACATGGACACCGTGCCCGTGTGCCTCGGGGCGAAGCCGGTCGTGACCGGGCGGTTCGTGCGGAGCGCCGATCCAAAGACCGGCCTCGGCGGCGACGACCGGGCGGGCGTGGCGGTCGTGCTCTCCACGGCCCTCGAGATCCTGCGCCGGAAGCTGCCCCACCCACCGCTGACGTTCCTGTTCGCGATCCAGGAGGAGGTGGGCCTGTACGGGGCGCGGTTCGTCAAGGTGGCCGACCTCGGCCGGCCGAAGCTGGCGTTCAACTTCGACGGCGGCGCGGCCGAGAAGATCACCGTCGGCGCCACCGGCGGCTACCGCATGGACGTGACCATCGCGGGCATCCCGAGCCACGCCGGCGTGGCGCCCGAGAAGGGCGTGTCGGCGATCGCGATCGCGTCGCTGGCGGTCGCCGACCTGGTCGAGCAGGGGCTGCACGGCCTCGTCGAACAGGACGGAAAGCGGGCCACGACCAACGTGGGCGTGATCCAGGCCGGGGCGGCGACCAACGTCGTGGCCGAGGCGGCGGCGATCAAGGCCGAGGCCCGCAGCCACGACCCCGGCTTCCGGGCCCGGATCGTCAAGGCCATCGAGAAGGCGTTCACCGATGCGGTGAAGAAGGTGCGCTCGAGCGACGGCCGGACGGGCAAGGTCACGTTCTCGGGCCGGCTCGACTACGAGGCCTTCCGTCTGGCCGCCGACGAGCCGTGCGTGGTGGCCGCCGAGGCGGCCGTGCGGGCGATCGGCCTCGTGCCCCGGCAGGAGATCTCCAACGGCGGCCTCGACGCCAACTGGATGTTCGCCAACGGCGTGCCCACCGTCACGCTCGGCTGCGGCCAGATGGACATCCACACCACCGACGAGCGGCTCGACCTCGCGGCCTTCGAGAACGCCTGCCGGGCGGCCCTCCTCCTGGCCACTGGCGGCTGACGACGGCTGCGGCGTATAAAGCCTGCATGGCCGGGAATGGAATCCAGCGTTCGCTCGCGCACGACCGCGTCCACCGGGGCGACTGTCTCGATGTGCTCGCCCGGGTGCCATCCGGCTCGGTCGACCTCGCCTTCGCCGATCCGCCGTTCAACATCGGCTACGAGTACGACGCCTACGACGACACCCGCCCCGCCGACGACTACCTGGCATGGTCGCGGCGCTGGATGGCCGAGGTGATCCGGGTGCTCAAGGACTCGGGCACGTTCTGGCTGGCGATCGGCGACGAGTACGCCGCGGAACTCAAGGTCCTCGCCACCCGGGAACTGGGCCTGACCTGCCGCAGCTGGGTCGTCTGGTACTACACCTTCGGTGTCAACTGCAAGTACAAGTTCAGCCGCTCCCACGCCCACCTCTTCCACTTCGTCAAGGATCCGGAACGGTTCACCTTCAACGTCGACGCGATCCGGGTGCCGAGCGCCCGCGAGCTCGTCTACGGCGATCGTCGGGCCGACGCACGGGGCCGGCTGCCGGACGACACCTGGATCCTCCGGCCGCAGGATCTGCCCGAGGGATTCGCGGCCGACGGCGACACCTGGTACTTCCCGCGGGTCTGCGGCACGTTCAAGGAACGGTCCGGCTGGCACGGCTGCCAGATGCCCGAGCAGCTGCTGGGGCGGATCATCCGGGCCTGCAGCGACCCCGGCGAAGTGGTCCTCGATCCCTTCGGTGGCAGCGGCACCACGCTCGCCGTGGCCAAGAAGCTCGGCCGCTCGTTCCTCGGCGTCGAGCTCTCGGAGGCCTACGCCGCCCGCATCGAGGAGCGGCTCGCCGCGATCGCCGGCGGCGACCCGCTCGACGGCGCCCCCGAGCCGCTCAAGAGCTGCCCGGCCACGAAGGACGGGCGGCGGCTTCGTCGCCGCCGCGGCGCCGCCCCGAGGCGCGGGGCCGCCCCGGCCCGTGACCGGAAATAGCCGGCGGCCGCGCGGCCGCCGACGGGCTTGTTTCCCGGGCCCCTTTCGTGATTGAATCCGAGGCCTCGTTGCCGCCCTGCTCTCCCCGGAACCCGCCATGAAATACGGACTCAACCTCCTGCTCTGGACCGACCGCATGCACGACGGCATGGTGCCCGTCGTCGAGAAGATCAAGGCCCTCGGTTACGACGGCGTCGAGATCCCGATCTTCGAGCTCGACGAGCCGCTGCACCGTCGCTGGGGCCAAAAGCTCGATGCCCTCGGCCTCGAGCGGACGGCCGTCACGGTCCGCGGCCCTGGTGACAACCCCATCAGCCCGTCGGCCACGGTCCGGGCCGCCGCGGTCGACGCCATGAAGCGGACGCTCGACTGCTGCCACGCGGCGGGCGTGAAGACGCTCGTCGGGCCAGTGCACTCCGCGATCGGCGAGTTCACGGGCAAGGGGCCGACCGACGACGAGTTCAATTGGGGCGTCGACACCATGCAGCAGGTGGCCCGCCACGCGGCCCAATCCGGCGTGACGATCGCCACGGAATACCTCAACCGGTTCGAGAACTACTTCCTCACGTCCGTGGAGCAGACCGTCCGCTTCGTGCAGGCCGTCGACCACCCCAACGTGCGGATGATGTACGACACCTTCCACGCCAACATCGAGGAGAAGAACCTCACGCAGGCGATCCGCGCCGCGGCGCCCTGGACGGTGCTCGTGCACATCTCGGAGAACGACCGCAGCATCCCGGGAACCGGCCACGTCCACTGGGACGAGACCTTCGACGCCCTGCACGCGGTCGGCTACGACGGCTGGCTGGTGGTCGAGGCCTTCGGCCTGGCGCTGCCGAACATCGTCGCCGCCACGAAGATCTGGCGGAAGATGTTCCCGTCGGAAGACCAGCTCGCGAGCGATTCGCTGGCGTTCATGCGGCGACAGGTCGCGAGCCGCTGGCGCTGAAGGGGGCGGCCGTGGCGAAACGCAAGCCGGATCCCGCCCCGGAGGCGGCCACCGGATTCCAGGCGTCGCCGGCCGACGGTGGCCTGTCGATCGACCGGCTCGCCCAGGCCTTCGCGGCGATGATGGGCGCCGCCGACCCCTACCCGGAGTCGGCCGCGGCGCCGGCGGCCGACGTCGTCCACGTCGACGCCTCGCCCGACCTCGACGAGGGGGACGCGATCGCCGACGATGCCTGCCGCGTCAATCCCTCGTCGATCCTCGAGGCCCTGCTCTTCGTGGGCCTGCCGGGTGGGCGGCCGATCTCGAGCCGCGCCGTCGCCGCCCTCATGCGGGGCGTGCGGCCGCAGGAGATCGACGAGCTCGCCGCGGAGCTCGGCCGCCGCTATGCCGCCGACGGCTGCCCCTACGAGGTGGCCGGCGAGGAGGACGGCTGGCTCCTGCGACTGCGGCCCGAGTTCGCCCGCTTCGGCAACGTTCTCGAAAGCCGGGCGCGGCTCGTCCGGCTCGACGCGGAGGCGCTCGACGTGCTCGCGCTCGTGGCCTGGAACCAGCCCGTGCCCCGCGAGAGGCTCGTGGAGCTCGGCTGCGACGCCCGGCCCGCGACGCTGCGGCAGCTCGTCCGCCGCGGCCTGCTCGAGCTCCGGCACGACGGCGAGGACGGCGCGGCCGTCTACCGCACGACGCCCAAGTTCCTCGAGGTCTTCAAGCTCGAGACCCTGGCGGACCTCCCGGAGCCGACGGAGCCGCCGGGCTGACGGCGGCCAACGCCTCGACCTTCGTGGCGATCGCGCCATCGAGCTGCAACCCGCGGATCCGGGCGAGCGCCGCGCCCACGGCCCGGCCGGGCGGCACGCCGGCGGCCAGCAGTTCGTCACCGGTGACCAGCGGCGGTGGATCGAGCTCGGCGCGCGGCCGCGCGGCCTGCGCGGTCAGCCAGGCGGCGGCCTCGGGGTCACCCGCCCCGCACCCCGCCCGGGCCCGGAGGACGTCGACGAGCGCGCCAGCCCGTTCGTCCGCGAGCCAGGGCTGCAGGGCCGACCACTTTTGCGCCCGCAGGGCCGCGGCCGACTCCCGACCCAGCGCCGCGACGCCGGCCTGGATCCAGACCGCGGCCTTCGCCTCGTGGTTCGAGAGCCGCAGCCGCCTCGCGACATGCGACAGCACCTCGCCGTAGCGATCGACCGCGAGGATCGCCAGGGCCCGCGGCAGGTCGGGCTCGTCGAGGGCGGCCACAGTCGCCGACGCGGCCTGCCAGCGGTCACGGCCACCCGGATCCGCGCCGGGCCCAGGCGCCAGCTCTGGCAGCACCTCGCGGGCGAGGCCGGTCTCATCGAGCAGCTCGAGCGCCCGGCGGCGGCCCGGTCGCGACACCATCGCCCGCAGTTCCGCGGCGATCCGCTCGGGACTGACGCCCGCGACCAGATACGCCATTCGCTCGACGGCCGCCCGCGTCTCGCCGTCGAGGGCGAAGTCGAAGAAGGCGGCGAACCGCACGGCCCGCAGCATCCGCAGATGGTCCTCGCCGAACCGCATGGCCGGCACGCCGATCGCCCGCACCACGCCCACCTCCAGGTCAGCCCGGCCGCCGACGAAGTCGTGCACCGCGCCGGTGAGCGGGTCGAGGAACAGGCCGTTGATCGTGAAGTCCCGCCGCTGGGCGTCCTCGCGGGCTGAGCAGAATGTGACGCCTGCGGGGTGCCGGCCGTCGGTGTAGGGGGCGTCGGCCCGGAACGTGGCCACCTCCACTTGCCCGGCCCCCTTGGGCCCCAACACGGTGATCACGCCGAAGGCGGCCCCGACGGCCAGGGTCCGCCGGTGGCCGAAAACCTGCCGCACCGCGTCCGGCCGGGCCGCTGTAGCCACGTCGTAATCGGCCGGAATCCGCCCCAGGAGGTCGTCCCGAACGCACCCCCCGGCCCAGTAGGTCTCGTAGCCCGCCTGCCGCAGCCCTTCGACCACGGTCACGGCGAACCGGCGGGCGGCTTCTGGATCGCAGGAAATCGCGGCCATGGGAGGGTTTCGAACGTTGACGGCAGGGGAGTCCGACCGATATTCTTACAGAAGAGTCGGGGTCGCGCTGGCAGGGAATATCTTCTCATTATTTTGATGCTCTCTGACCGGCCGGTTTCCGGTTCTCGTGTTTTCCATCGTGTTTCATTTCCTTCATTCGTGCCCGAGAGGGCGGAGGTCATCATGTCCCTTGCAAAGAACAACCCGAAGCGGCGGGGGTTCACCCTCGTCGAACTCCTGGTGGTGATCGCGATCATCGCCACGCTGATCGGTCTGCTCCTGCCTGCCGTGCAGTCGGCCCGCGAGGCCGCCCGCCGCACGGGGTGCAGTTTCAACATCCGCGGCCTGACCCAGGCCATCATGGT
>JBIIDT010000027.1:0-34536 GCA_044238145.1 Pirellulales bacterium
CAACGTGCAGGCGACGTACGCCTCGGCCCTCAACATCGTCGAAGGCAACCTCATCTGCTGGAACTGCTGCGAGGGTTGCACGAGTGGCTGCGACCGCTACTGCCGCTGCACCGACCTCATGGTGGGGGCGTTCTGGGCCGGTCTCGAGGAGCAGGCCAGCCTGAACGTCACCTGCTGCGAGGGCGATCCGCCGTCACCGTACCGCGTGCAGTCGTCGTCGAACCTCATCGGCGGCCAGATCGGCCTTCGCCGGCGGACGGATTGGCGACGGTTCGCCCTCGAGGGCACCGCGAAGGTCGGCCTCGCGGGCAACGTCCTGTCGCAGTCGTCCGGGCCGATCACGTCCACGCTGGCACCGGGCGTGATCTATCGGGATCCGACGTCGGCCTCCGCGGGCAGCGTGGGCCTGCTCTCGATGCTGAATCTGACGGCCGTCTACCGGCTCACCGACCACTGGGGCCTGCGTGCCGGCTACAACCTGATCTGGCTGGACGGCCTCGCCCTGGCCCCGGACCAGTGGGATTTCACGAACACGGCCGACAGTGGCACGTCGCTCGTGGGCGGCGGCTGCCTGTTTCTCCACGGCGCCAATCTGGGTGTCGAACGCCGCTGGTGACCGGTCGCCGTTCGTGCTCCCCCGGCTGGTAGATTTGGCATGCCCATCTACCGGCCTGCCGTGCAGGCCCGCCGGAGCCACGCCATGACCGCACGTCGCAACGACCTCGACGCCCTCCGCAGTTTCGCGATGGCGCTCGGCGTCGCCCTGCATGCGAGCCTGGCTTTCTTCCAGGCACCATGGCCCGTGCACGACACCCGCACGAGCGGCCTGCTCCCGCTCCTGCTCCTCACCGTTCACGGCTTCCGCATGCACCTGTTCTTCCTGCTGAGCGGCTACTTCACGATGCTCGTGTATCACCGCCGGGGCCTCAAGAGCCTGCTCGAGCAGCGGTTTGCGCGGATCGCCGTGCCCCTGGTGCTCGCGATGGCCACGATCGGGCCGCTCGACGGGATGCTGCAACGGCATGCCTTCCGCTCGGCCCGGCCCGAGCCGGCGATCGCCGAGATGTTCGCCGGCGATGTCGATGCCGTCCGCCGTCGGTTCGCCGCGGGAGCCGACGCGAACGGCCGCGACGCCGTGTTTCAGCGGAGGATGCTGTCGTGGGCGGCATGCTCGAACCACCCCGCAGTCGTCGCGGCGGTGATCGACGCCGGTGCCGACGTCAACGCCCGGGGCGGGCTTGGCGACACCACGCTCCACGAGGCTGTCGCCTACGGACGTGACTCGGCGGTGGCGGTGCTCCTCGACCGAGGCGCCGATCCCCGGATCGCGAACCGGTCTGGACGAACGTGTCGGGCAATGGCGCTCCTTTCGCCCGAACTCGCGGCCGACTACGCCCCGCTGCTCGGCCTGCCGCCGCTCGCTCCGGACGAGATCGCCCGGGGCCGCGGGCGGATCCGTGAACTGCTTGGTGACGTCGAAATGACGGTCGGGGGCGGGCTCGACCGAGCGGTACTCGCCTACTGGCGCTTCCTGGGCTCCGATCGCTGGCAGGTCCGGCTCGGCGGCACGCCGTTCCATCTCTTCGACACCAACATTTTCGACCACCTCTGGTTTCTGTGGTTTTTGTGCTGGCTCGTGGCGGCGTTCGCGGGGCTCGCGCTGGTGAACCTGCTGCCGACGGGCCGCTACCGCTGGTGGCTGGTGCCGCTGTCGGTCGTGCCGCAGCTGTTCATGGGGCAGTCGATGTCGGGGTTCTTCGGAGCCGACACGTCGTTCGGACTCCTGCCGCTGCCCCACCTGCTCGTCTTCTACGCCTGCTTTTTCTTTTTCGGCGCTGCGACGTTCGCGGCCGAAGGGATGGAGACGCGGCTCGGAGACCGCTGGCCGCTCTTGCTGCCCGCGGCGACGGCGCTCTTCGTTGCCGGAATCCTCACGATCGGTCTGCGGCCGGCCGCTGCCGTGCTCCAGCCCGCCTACGCCTGGGCGATGTCAATCACGCTGATTGGCCTCTTTCACCGGTTCTTTGCGCATCCCAGTGCCCGGATCGCCTGGCTCGCCGACGCGTCGTATTGGATGTATCTCGCGCACGTGCCGCTGGTGCTCGCGGCACAGATGGCCGTCCGCGACTGGCCGCTCCCGGGTGAGGTGAAATTCCTGTTGATCCTCACCGCGGTGATCGCCCTGCTGCTGGTGTCCTACCGGTGGTGCGTCCGCCCCACGTTCATCGGCCGGATCCTCAACGGCCCGCGTTCCGGCGCAACCGCGGCATGGCCGCCGCGGACCGAGCCCGCCAGCGGACTGCGATGATCGGCTCGACTCGCGGGCATGAGCCGAAAGAAATGGTGGTTGTGGCTGCTGCCATGGGTCGCGGCCCGGACGCCCTCGTGAAGAAGGCGTGAGCGAGGAAGCAGGATATGGATTCGCGATTGCCTAAGTACCTTCGTTCTCCATAGGCTTGAGACGACCCCCGCCCACGCCGAATTCAGAGATCCGGCTTTTCGTCGTCATGTCCCCGTCGACCGCTCTCGCTCCCTTTCGCCGCCCGTTTGCCTACCGCCTGACGTGGGCGGCCTGCTGGCTCACCGAGCGACTCGGGACGACCATGCCGCTCGACCGCTCGGAGATGGAGCGCCGCGCGCTCGACATCACCGGACGGCAACAATTTCTTGGATCGGCGTTTCGCGAGCCGCTCGATGTGCTGCTGCAGAGCCTGCACGCCGAGGCGCGGCTCAGCCCTCTGGGCCGCGGATTCACGGCCATGGGGCTCGTTCAGCATCTCGTCACGCGGCTCTGCCTGGAGGAGTCTTGGGGCGCGGCCGCTCCCGGCCCGGGCGATCTTCTGCGGCCTGCACGGCCTCCGATCGTCATCGTGGGCATGCACCGCACGGGCACCACCCTGTTGCACCGACTCCTGGCCGCGGACCCGGCAAGCCGGCCACTCCTCTACTGGGAATCGGCCTATCCGCTGATGATCGCGCAGCAGGGGCCGGCAAGCCGCTCGGCGAGCGCGCGGCGTGCATGGGGCGTCCTCTCGGTCGAGAAGACCAGGCAGCTCGTTCCCGCCTTCGCGGGCATCCACGAGACGGACCCAAATGGGCCCGAAGAATGCCACTGGCTGACGATGGCGTCGCTGGTCACGCACGCATTTCCGATGCAGTGGCGCGTGGGGGGCTACCGCGACTGGCTCGACGGTCGGCCGGAGACCGCCTGGGAGCAGGCCTACGGCGAGCACCTCGCGCTCCTGCATCTGCTCGACGGCGGCATGCGGGACCGGCACTGGGTGCTGAAGTGTCCGCTCCATGCACCGCGGCTGGAGACGCTGGCGAAGTTGCTGCCCACGGCGATCTTCGTCCAGACCTACCGGGACATCCGGGAGGTCGCGGGATCGCTCTGCAGCCTCACGACCGTCATGCGGTCGGCGTTCAGCGACGTGTGGGATCCCGTCGCGGATGGCCGCGATGTCGCGCATGCGCTCGCCCGCGACACCCGGGCGGCCGTGCGGGCCGCCGAGCGGCATTCGGAGCGTGTCATCAACGTGCACTACAAATCCCTCGTCAAGGATCCGGTCGACGCCGTGCGGAGCATATACGAGCGGGCAGGTCTCACCTGGAGCGCCGAGGTGGAGGCATCCGTTCATCGCTCGATCGCGGACCATTCGCAGGGCCGGCATGGCGTCCATCGCTACAGTCTCGCCGACTTCGGTCTCACGGAGACGGCCGTCACCGAAGCCTGCCCGGAGTTTGTCGCCACGGAGCGTCGACTGGCCGAGCGGGTACGACTGGCGGATGCGGTGCGGTAGCCGGCTGACGCCGCCTCCGCGGCTCGCCCGGCGACGCGAAGCGCCTCGTGATCCGCTCGTCGCGACTGCCGCTTGCTGAACGGCCGTTGGCTGACCTATCTTTTGGCTGGATTCCGTGCTGCCCTGCGACAGAGGACGTCGTGCCGAGTATCTGCGCACTGGAGAATCGCCCGCCCTCGGAACCTCGCGACAATGACGCGGCCTCTGGCACCGCCACGAGGAAGCGGTATCCGACCAAACGGGAAGTCCTCGCTGTCATTCCCAAGGAATGCTTCGAGCGCAGCCTCTTCAGGTCGTCGCTCTCCTTGTTCCTTTCCTTGGCGATGACTGTCGGCAGTGGAGTCCTCGCGCACGCATTCATCCCTCTCACCTGGCCATGGCTGCCCGCGTGGATCGCCTACGCCATCGTGGCCGGGACCGCCGGCACGGGGTGTTGGGTCGTGGCGCACGAGTGCGGGCATCGCGCCTTCGCGAAATACAACTGGCTCCAGGATGCGATCGGTTACTGTTTGCACAGCGGCTTGCTGGTGCCTTATTTTTCCTGGCAACGCAGTCACGCGGTGCATCATGCCCGCACCAATCACCTCGATTTCGATGAAACGCACGTGCCGCTCCGCGACACGACGCCCGGCGGCGCAGCGTGGCGGCGGTGGCAGGAAACCTTCGGCGATGAAGCGTTTGCCATCATCGTGATCGTTCTTCGATTCCTGGTCGGATGGCCGCTCTACCTGTTGACCGGTGTCACGGGCGGCCCGGCCCGGGGGGTGACCAACCATTTCTGGCCGGGATGGCCATTCTCCGCGGCGCTGTTCCCGGGCGAGTGGCGCCGCAAGGTCTGGCTGTCGGACATCGGCGTCGTGGTCATGCTCGGCCTGCTCGGCTGGTGGACGTATTCCGCGGGGTTTCTCCCGGTGCTCGCCGTCTATGTCGGTCCCTACCTGGTCGTGAACGTCTGGCTCGTCTTGTACACCTGGCTCCAGCACACCGACGTCGACATTCCGCACTTCGACGACGAGGATTGGACGTGGGTCAAGGGGGCCTTCATGACGGTTGATCGTCCGTACGGCGGCGTTCTCGATTTCATGCATCATCACATCGGCAGCACGCACGTCGCCCATCACATGGATGCACGGATCCCCCACTACCACGCGGTGAAGGCGACGCGGGCCTTGCGGGAAAACTTTCCCGACCTCTATCGCCATGATCCGACTCCGATCCCGAGGGCACTCTGGAGGGTCGCGACACGCTGCCAGGTCGTGTCGCAGGGAGAGGACGGTTGGAGCTTCGCCCCGCGACGCACCTGAGACACGGGACCGGCATGGCGCACCTTCAGGTCAGCCGTCGCGGCCGCGGTCGCGGCTCGCTTGTGGGAAGCCCGTTGACCGTCCTATCCTTCAGGTCGCCGCCCGGCCCTCCTATTCAGGCACTTCATCGCTGGCGATGACCACCGCTCCCTCCGCCGCACGCCGTCGGCTCGGTACCCTCGACGAGTATCTCTCTGCCGACGACATCGCGGCGATCGTGCCGCTCGCCGGCCCGGACTGGGATGGGATTCGCACATCCGCGAGCCGGTCGCTTGCCTGGCGGTTCTGCACCCTCCGAAATCTGTTCGCCCACCGCGGGCGATTCGTCAACGATGCGCTCGGGTTCGCCTGGGGCGGCATCTACCGCTCGCTCTTCGTCAGTTCGATCGTCACCACGTCCTTCCGCAACGAGGGCCACTTCCGGGCCGGCGAGCGGATCGGAGGCACGAGCGACTTTTTCACGGGCGGCTTCCTGCTGCCGGAGACGTCCGCCGCCTTCCGCGACATCCTCGGAGTCGTGAACCTGCGTCATCACGTCGCCGGTGTCGTCCGACTTGCCGGGCAAGACGAGGTCCGCGTGATTGACGGCTACGAGGCGGACTACGCCTACGTCGCCACCGCGTTCATCGAATCGATCCGCCGCGGCCTGCGGCTCTGTGGCCTGCCGCCGGAGAGCCCGGTCGGCAGGAGGATCGCCGGGCAGGTCGCCACGATCCTCTACCAGCTCGCCGGCTACACGGGCCTCACCCGTGGGCCTCGAGACCTCGCGGCCCACGACCGCTTCCGCGACGCTTTCGACCGCCGGCTCCGGGAACATCCGCCCTCGCCGCGGGTCCGGCGGATGGCCCAGGAGATCGCCCGGCGAATCGTCCCACGAACGGCCGCGGGCGCGAACGTGACGGTTCGCGAACACGTCGGTCGGCACCTCGACCCCGAAACCGCCGACTTTCTCTTCCCCGGCGGCGACATCGCCCCCGAGCTCGAACGGCAGAGGGACGAATGGCTGCAACGCATCCGCGCAAGGGCGCTCTCGCCTTCGGTACGGCGGCCCACCGCACGACAGGAGATTTGGAACCGGCCCGACGTCGCCGCGCTCCGGCAGGCCTACCGCGACGCCGTCACCGTCAACACCGATGACGAGATCGACGACCGACTCATCGGCGCGATCCTGCTCCACGAGATCGACCACGCCAGTGATTCTCTCCGGCCGCTCGAGCGACGGTCGCTCGACCTGGCGGCTGGAGAGCCGCTGATCCGACAGGGAGAACGGCTGAACGAGATGTACGTCGTGCTCTCGACGTCCGCGCCGCTTGGAATCGTTCGCGCCACGGAGCCGGGCGGTGCGCCGCAGCAGGTCGCGACGCTCGCAGCCCCGACGGTGCTCGGCGAGATCAGCATGTGGCGGGGCCAGCCGGCCGTGGCCACGGTGCTCTCGCAGAATCCAACCCGGCTGGAGCTGCTGGTCATCGACCGAGAGCGGTTCGAGTCGCTGAAGGGCGAGTCGGGCTTCCGAGCGGCGACGGCTGCCGAGGTGCAGCGGCGGCTGGCGATCAACTCGGCCCTCGTGGGCACGCTGCTCGACGACGCTGCTGCGCGGACCGGTGAACGCAGGCTCGCGTCCATCACGCAACTTCTCCGCTACCTCACCGGCGACTCGCACGTGAGCCTCGACGCGGTGATCGACCTGCCCGATGATGCCACGCCCGCGGAGTGCGTGGAGGCGCTTCGGACGCAGGTCGACGAAGCCGTACGGGCCGGCGGCCTGTCGGCGGACCTGGAACAGTATCTCTGCAACGTCGTGGCGACGATCGGATGACCCGCACGCCACGGCAGGAACGTTGAGGGGGCGCGGAACCGGCCGTCGCGCATGCCCCAATGCTCGGCCCGCCGCCGATCAAGCGTGGCAGTGGATGGCAACGATCGCCTACACTGCGGTTATGAACCGAGAGAACCGCGGGTTGTGGCTGCTGCCGTGGCTGGTCAGCGGCATGCTCCTGGCTACCGACGCTTCCGACTCGGCCTCAATGCGGTCTGGCGACGGCCCGCCGATCCCTGGGGAACGCCTGAGTCTTCGATCGCTCGCCGGCGATGCGATTCCGTTCGCCGAGTCACTTGGCTCCGACGGCAGGGCCGTCTGCTTCGCGTTTCTCCATCCCGCCTGTCCGCTGGCGCAGGAATATGGTCCGGTGCTCGACGCACTCGCCAAGGAGTTCGCCGACAAAGGCATCCGCTTCGTGGGCGTGGTCTGTGAACTCGATGACGCCGGCGAGGTCGAGGCCTACCGCCGCGAGTTCGGGATCACGTTCCCGATCCACGTCGACACCGACTTCGCGCTCGCCGAGGCGCTCGATGCGACCGTCACACCCGAGGTGGTGCTCGTTGACCGAGACCGTGTGATTCGCTACGCCGGCCGGATCGACGACCGCTACAAGGTCCGGGGCGTCATGACGCCCGGCGATCCGGATCCGGAACTGCGGTCGGCGATCCTCGACCTCGTCGCCGGCCGTGAGATCCGCGAGCCGCGGACGGAGGCGGCGGGTTGCCCACTCGATCGCCCGGAGCGGCCGGCGCCGTCCGCGGCTCCGAGCGAGGCGAGCGTCACGTTCCACCGTGACGTGCTGCCGTTTCTGCACGCCCAGTGCCAACGGTGCCACAGCCCCAATCAGGCCGGACCGTTCAACCTGCTCACCTACGACGACGCCGTGGACTGGATCGAGACCGGCCTCGAGGAGATCGCCGCCCGGCGGATGCCCCCGGCGCAGATCGAGAGCGACCTCGACTTTCAGGGCACGAAGCACCCGACCGCGGCGGAGGTGGCGATGCTGCGGGCGTGGGTCGCGGCCGGGAAGCCGGAGGGGGATCCCGCCCAGGCGCCGAAGCTCGAGCCGCTGCCCGACTACTCGGCCTTCCAGGAGGACCTCGGCCCTCCCGACATCGTGATCGACCAGGCGGAGCCGACGCAACTCGGTGCGCACGGCAACGACGTCTATCGGAACATCATCTTTCCGCTCAATCGCCCCGAGGATTCGAGGCTGCGAGCGATCCAGTTTCTGCCCGGGAATCGCAAGGTCGTGCACCATGCCCTGATCGGCCACCTGCCGAGGGAGACCGTGGAGGAGGCGGTGCGGGACCATGGCGGGCGGGAGGGCTTCAGCCATCCGGCCGACCGGGCGGGAGGTTTTCAGGATCCGCACGGCATCGGATTTCGGGTACCGCCGGTGCGCGACGACGGGCAGCCGCGGGCCTCGTTCGTCGGCGGCTTCGTGCCGGGGGTGCGGGCGGTGGCCGCCCCTGCCAACGCGGCCGTGGTGATCCCGGCGGGCTGCGACATCGTGGTGCAGGCGCACTACGTTCGCACTGGGAAGCTCGAGACCGACTCGAGTCGTGTCGGGATCTGGCTCGAGAAGCAGCCGCCGCGCGCGGTGACGACCATGATCTACCTGTCCGGTGATTTTGCGGTGGTGCCCGCGGGCGTCACCGACTTCCGCGTCACCGGCAACTACACGCTCCCCGAGGACGCGGACATGGTGGGCGTCATCCCTCACGCGCACCAACTGGCCCGCTGGGTGGAGATCAGGGCCCACGTGCCGGGCCAGGAAAAGCCGCTCCTGCTCCTGCGGGTGCCACAGTGGGATTACAACTGGCAGTCGCCCTACGACCTCAAGAAACCCATGCGGTTCCCGGCCGGCACACGGTTCGAGGCGGAGGTTGCCTACGACAACTCCGCCGCCAATCCGCGGAATCCATTCGATCCACCGCAAGACGTCTGGCACAACGAGACGATCCACGACGAGATGCTGCTGCCGATGTTCACGTTTACCTCCGAGAAGCCACTCGATCCTAAGGGCGACACGTTCAGGAAGTTCTACTCGTCGGTCGTGCGGGCGCGGTTTCTGCGGCGGCTGGTGGATCATCGCTACAAGCACGTTGCCGATCCGAAGGGCAATGTACGCATCTCACCCGACTTCGATCCCGACGATCACCGCTACTAGAGCCAGGACGCTCCGCGCATGACGCCCGAAACACAGGCCGGCCTCTCCGTCGTGGCCGACGCGCTGACCGTGTCGGTGCCCGACGCCAGCGGCGGTGCGGTCCGGAAGACGCTTCTCGAGAACGTGAGCTTTCGGATCGAGCCGGGTGAGTTCGTCTGCGTGCTCGGGCCAAGCGGGGCGGGCAAGAGCACGCTCGCACGGGCGATCCTGGGCGAGCGGGAGATCGCCGCCGGCCGGTTGCTCGTCGGCGGGCACGACGCATTTCACGACACCGACGCCCTCCGTGGTGCGATCGGGTACGTCCCGCAGCGCGACGTCAATCCCCCGTCCCTGCCCGTGGAGCGGGCGCTCCACTATGCGTCGGAAGTGCGGCTTCCGGCGGAGGCGTCGGCCGCAGACCGCCGGTCGGCGATCGACCGGGCGATCGCCGACGTCGACCTCGACGGGGTGCGGCACGGAACGATCGGCAGCCTTTCCGGGGGCGAGATGAAGCGGGCGACCCTGGCGACTGAACTGCTCGCCGCTCCGGGCCTGCTCGTGGTGGACGAGGCGACCTCGAGCCTCGATCCAGCCACCGAGTCCCGGATCATGACACTGCTGTCGGAACGAGCGCGGGCCGGCACCACCGTGATCGCGGTCACGCACCATCTCGACAACGTGGACAAGGCCGGCAAACTCCTGATCCTCGGCCACGGCGAACTGGTGTGGTTCGGCTCACGCGTCGAGGCCCTCGGCCACTTCGGGGTGAATCGGCTGGCCGACGTGTACGTCGCCATCGAAGACAAGCCGCGCGGCTTCTGGTCGGCCCGCTGGCGGGAACGAGAGGCCGAAGACCGCCGGCTCGCGGAGCCGAACGGGGCCGCGGCCGGCGACCGGTCGGCCAAAGCGGATACGGATCGGGTGGCATCGCTGGCGGCGGTTTCGATTCCGGGATTCGGGAGCCAGTTTACGACGTTCTTCTGCCGGGAACTCGAGACCGTCGTCCGCGACCGCGTGGGACTCGTCATGGCAGCGCTCCTGCCGCTGGTGCTCGGGGCCGCCGTGCTGATCGGCTTCTCCGACATTCGCTTCCGGAATCCACTCATGCTCACGCGGTTCCTCGACCCCGGCGAGAAGGACGTGCTCGCGGACGTGTGGGGCGAGGTGTCGAAGGCGATCGCCACGGAATCGGTGTCGGAACAGGACGCCAGCATCCCCGGCCAGATCCGGGTCTTCCTCGACAGCCAGCCGAAGCTGCTCGCCCACCTGCGGGAGCCGTCCACCGAGCGGATCGTCCGCGATGCGCTGACTGATACGCTCCCGGTCGCGCCGGATCGCGATATCATCGACCCGGGCGGCACGTTCAAGTGGCTCTCGCTGATGAGCATCTGCATGGTCATCCTCGGGTTCGTGACCGGCTTCCGGGAGATCGTCAAGGAGCGGCCGATGCTCGACCTCGAGCGGCGGCACGGCCTGCGGTTCGCCGCCTACGTGATCGCCAAGGTGCTGGCGCTGGCGGTCGTGCTCGCATTCCAGGGGGCGATCTTCCGCGCCACCGTCGAACTGGGCTTCATGCTCCGCGAAGCGATCGGCGGCGAGACGCCCGCCGAGATCTACCGGCGTGGGGCGGTCGTGTCGGCGACCTTCAACTGGCTCGGTGCCGTGGCCTGCGCGGCCATGGGGCTCATCGTCTCGACCTGCGTCCGCTCGACCGACAAAGGCGTGCTCGCGGTGCCGCTCTTGATCACGCCGCAGATCCTGCTCGGGGCCACGATCCTGCCGATCAAGGGCGGGGTGCTCGCCGTGCTCGCGAAACTCTTTTCGCCCCTCTACTGGGCCCATCGCGGCTGCCGCAGCGAGGGGGAGGGCGTGCCCGTCTACTGGCAGAATCTCGGCACCTACGACCCGGCCCTGTGGATTCCCTACGCCGCGCTCCTCGCCCAGATCCTCGCGGCGACGCTGATCACGATCCTCCTGCTCCGCTGGCAGGAGCGGGCGGCCTTGGGCCGCAATCGCGCCGTGCGCTGAAGCGGCCGCGGGTTCCAGACCGCGGGCGGTTCACCGGCCCGCCAGCACGGGCCTGTTCGTGCGGAAGGCTTCTTCCGCGATGTCAGCGGCGCGGCCGACGCCATCGAGGCTCGCGATCTCCGCGGCCCGTGCGCGGGCCCGCTCGCGGTAGCCCGGATCACCGAGCACCAGTTCGATAGCCCGACGCAGCCGCGATGCGGTCAACTGTCGCGGCAGAACGACCTCCGCCAACCCGAGCCACTCCATCCGGCGGGCCACCCCCGGCTGGTCGTTCGTGATCGGGATCGCCACCATCGGCACGCCGCGGGCGAGCGATTCGAGCGCCGTGTTGAGGCCGGCGTGCGTGATCGCGAGCGTCGCCCGCTCCAGGAGCCGGAGCTGCGGTGCCACGGGCACCACGAGCGTGCCCCGCGGGCAGCGGGCCGCCACGGCCGCCACATCCTGATCGGCGGAACCGAGCGAGATGACCAGCTGCGCGTCGAGCGGCGCGACCGCCGCGGCGATCGTGGCGAACATGTCCACGACCCTGTTCTGCAGCGTGCCGAGCGACGCGTAGACGAGCGGCCGGCCGTCGAGTCGTTCCCAAGGAAAGGGCACGTCGCTGGAGTTGCCGACCGCGTGCCACGGCCCCGTGAAGTGCAGCCGGGGCTCGGGCTCCTTCCGGGGAAAATCGAAGAACGCCGGCTGCTGGGCGATCTCCGCGAGGTACGCCGGCACGCTCTGACCGAACCGCGGGGCGAGGCCGTGCCGGACGCGGTGGGCGTTGATCGCGTCACGCACCGGCGCCGTGACGCGAAACAGAAACCAGTTGCCGAGCCCGTTCCGCAGGCGGCCGAAAACCCCCGGCCGATACCGCCAGGGAAGCACCGCCGGCGGGCAGGCGTCGTCGCGGTTAAGGGCCAGCGCGTTGCAGACCTGCACGTACGGCAAACGCTCGATCTCGGCCGTCGTGCCGGCGGCAGGGTTCACCTGATCGATCACCAATGCGTCGAGCCCCTCGCGGCGGATCACGGCCGGCAGGTCGCGGAGCGTCACCTCGGCACCGAGCCGCATCATGTCGACCGTGTAGCGAAGGGCCTGGCGAGCCGTCATGCGCCCGAGCGTCTTCGCCTGCTCCGAGATCGCCCCTCGCGGATACTCAGCGGCCCCGATCGCCGCGAAGCCCAGGCCGGCCGCGACCGCCCTCGACTCGCCGTCCGGGCGGGCCACGACCGTCACGCGGTGGCCACGCCGCGCGAGCTCGCGACCGAGCGTCGTCATCGGGTTGAGGTGGCCGGAGAGTTCCGGGCAGGTGAGGCCGATGTGCATGCGATCGCTTTCAGACGAGGGGGGCCCGCTCGAGGCGGAGTTCGACCGGTCGCGACGTGCGGAGCGTGACCCGCGGCTTGGGCGTGATCGGGGCCGGATCGGCGAGCCGGGCACGAAAACGCGACAACAGCGTGCCCACGATGATCTGCGACTCGATCATCGCGAAGCTGTTGCCGATGCACGTCCGCGGGCCCGCGCTGAACGGCAGGTAGGCGAACTTGTTTTTCTGCTCCTCGCGGCCAGCTTCGAATCGCTCGGGGCGAAAGGCCTCGGAGTCGCTCCAGAGCTCCGGCAGACGGTGGATCGCGTAGGGGCAGAAGATGACGAGATCGCCCTTGTGGACCTTGGTGCCGCCGAGGTCGTCGGGCCCGAGTGCCCGGCGATCGAACATCCACACGGGGGGATAGAGACGGAGCGTCTCCTGGATCACGGCCTTCATCCGCGGCAGCTGCGGCAGGTCCTCCACCGTGGGCGGCCGGCCGCCGGTCGCCGCGGCGAGTTCGTCTCGCAGCCGTTCCTGCTCGTCGGGGTGCCGATCGAGCAAATACCACAGCCACGACAGCGCGTTGGCTGTGGTCTCATGACCCGCGATCATGAGCGTCATCACCTCGTCGCGCAGTTGGGCGTCGCTCATGGTCTCGCCCGTCTCGGCATCGCGGGCCAGCATGAGGATCGTGAGCAGGTCGCGGTGGCCGCCCTGCGACGCGTCACCCGCGGCGAGGCGGCGGCGTTTCGTCGCGATCAGCCGCGTCACGATCGAGTCGAGCGACGCGAGGGCGGGCCGCAGCCGCCGATTGTTGGCGGTCGGGACCCAGAGCGGCGGCCTGATCGGACTCGTGACCCGCACCGCGAGGCATGCGAGGATCACCGGAAACACGCGGTTGATCTCGGCGGCGTCGGCCGCGAGGTCGTCGCCGAAGAGCGTCTCGGACACGATCCGGAGCGTGACCCGCATCATGTCGGTGCAGGCATCGACCGTGTCGCCGGCCGCGGCGGCCCGCCCCCACTCGTCGGCTGTCTCGAGCGCGAGCCGGGAGATGATCGGCGCGAAGTGGCGAACGCTCTCGCCGTGGAAGGCGGGCTGTGCGATCCGCCGCTGCCGCTTCCAGAACGCGCCGCCGCTCGTCAGCATGCCGTTGCCGAGCACGATGCGGACGGCATCGAAAGCGGGGGTGTGCTTGTCGTAGTTGTCGATGTTGTCGAGCAGCACGTGCCGGACGAGCGCCGGGTCGGAGACGAGATGTCCCCGCGCGAGGCCGATCCGCAGCGGCACGACCCCCCCCTGTCGGGAGCGGCGGACGAACTCGCCGCAAGCATCGTGCGTCAGCGCGGCGAGATCGCCGCCGATCAGTCGCGCAAGGATTCCCGGCATCGCCCTTCCTGCATGTTGCGTTGCACCGCAAGCCGCCAGTCGAACACGCGGCGGCGATGGCGGGCCGCCGCCAGGGCGATGCCAAGGCCGGCCAGGAGGAGCGTCGCGGGCTCGGGCACGGCCGTGACCGTCACGAAGCTGCCGCTGACGTAATCGCTCGTGAAGTTGTCGAGACCTGCCACCGACGTGCGGTTGTAGTCGATCTCCCAAAACTGGCTGCCCACCTGGAACTGGCTTCCATCGGCGAGCACGGTTCCCCCGTAGGTGAACAGGCCGCCGTTCCAGACGCCGGAGTAGTTGACGAGGGCGAAGATCGTCGTGTTGTCCACGAACGGGGTCGGCGACGCGGCCAGGTCGGTGAACGTGAGGATCGTGCCGTTGCCGGCGTCAAGATCGAGGTTGCCACTGACGACGAGCAGATCGGCGGCGGTGCCGAGGGCGTTCACGTCACTGGAGTCGACCTCATATTCGAACGTGGCCCCCATCGCGAAGCTCGTCGCGCCCGCGGCCAGCGAGGCGATGCTGTTGCCCGGCGAGAGCGTGCCGCCGGACGCCACACTCACGGGGCCGGCGATGGAGCCCGACCCACCGAGTTCCGCCGTGGCCAGGACGGTGACCGGCGCGTTGCCGATCGCCCCATTCACCGACAGCCGACCGCCGGAAATCGTGGTGGAGCCCGAGTAGGTATTCGTTCCGGTGAGCGCCCAGGTGGTCGAGCCGGCCTTCACGAGCGACACCGTGCCCGAGCCGTTGCCGATCACGCCGGCGTACTCGTTCACGCCGGCATTCGTGCCGCCGAGCGTGGCTGCGTAGCTGCCGGCGCGACCGGCGGAAAGCGAGCCGGTGAGCGTAAGCGTGGCGGCGGCCGATGCTCCTGACGCCTCGATGACATTGCTCGAGGCCGCCGTGCCACCGGCGAGCACGAACACGCGGTCGCTCGTGCTCGCGGCGGAGCCGATGAACCGCAGTGTGCCGCCGCCGGAGCCGTTGAAGCCGAACGAGACGCGGTTCTCGGTGGCGTTGCTCGGTGCCCCGAGCGAACTGGCCTGGCCCTGGTTCGCGAGCTTCGTGACCTCCGTGACCCCGCCCACCTGGTAATAAAAACCCTGGAACGTGTTCGCCGTGTGGCAGAGGTCGAACGTCTCGGCCCAGCGGCCCAGCCACGAGGCGCACACCGCCTGCTCGTCGACCGCCCGCCACGCGTAGACGTCGGCATGCACGAAGAGCTTGTCGGCCGCCGGCAGCGGGATCTCTGCGGCCATGCGGGCGAAGAGGTGCCCGAGCGGATACTCCCGCGCCTTCCGGTAATGGCAGGCGATCGCGTGCAGCGGCTCGGCCCGTTGCGGCCGGCTGTTCCAGGCCCGCAGGTAGGCATCCTGCACGGCGGGCCACGGCTCACCGAGGCGATCCATGGCGCTGGCAGCCTGGTAGAGCGCGTGGGAGACCTCCTCGTCCCAGCCGCCCATCGCCGCCCGCCGCGCGTACCAGGTGCGGGCCTGGGCGAAATCCCCGGCGTCGCGGTAGCTCTGGGCGAGGTAGAAGACCGACCTGGCGTCGTCGGGGTTGCGATCGACCTCCGCCTGGAGGATCTCGGCGTCGCGGGCGTATTTGTGGGGATCGAGGTTCCGTGCGCCGAGCCGCCGCGAGTGGATGTGATAGGCGCCCTCCAGGCGGGCCTCCGTGTGCGGCACGTCGCACACGGCCACCTCGTGGAGCACGCCCCGGTAACGCCAGGGCACCCCGTCACGAAACAGCTGCGACCGCCAATAGGTGAGGCCGTCGTTGAACCGCATGGCGTAGCCGTCGGCCGTGAGCCCGCTGAAATCGACCGTGCCCTCGACGACGTCGTCGGCGTCCATCACCCAGATGTAGTCAGCCCGCCCCTGGGCGAGCGCCATCGCCTCGGAGCGGTTGTGCCCGAAGTCACGCCACGGCCGCTCGTGAAGGTCGCCAGGGATGCCCCGCTCGGCCATGAGCCGCCGGATCCGGTCCTGCGTGCCGTCGGTCGAGCCGGTGTCCACGATCGACCAGCAGTCGATGGACGGCGCGACCGCGGCGATGGCCTCGTGGATGATGTGCGCCTCGTTTCGCACGATCATGGCGAGGCAGATCCGCGGCCTGGCTCCCGGCGTGGCCCGCTCGCCCTCGGTCATGCGCGGAGCCCCATCGCCAGGAAGTCACGCTGCCAGAGCGATCGGAACACCCCGCGGCCGAGGGCCTCGAGTTCCGCCTGCCTCCGGCCCGGGAGCCAGCCGCCCGTCGCCGCGGCGGCCACGATCTCCCGGATCGTGCGCCGGCCGTCCACGAGCCGCACGAGGGCCAGTTGCTCGGGCGTAAGCCCCGTGCTCCAGCCCGGGCGTGCGATCGTGTCGCCCGTGAGCCCACAGCGGTAGCGGAAGAAGGGCACGGCGTCGGGCCAGCGGTCGCCCGCGACGTCGATCCGATAGGCCTCGACCGGCCGCTCGGGGCGGCAGGCCGTGAAGAAGTGGCAGCCGTTGCGGTGGTTCACCCGCTCCATCACGGCCCACCGCTGCACCTCGGGGAGCGCCGCGACCGCGGTGAGAAACGGGTCTCCGGCGGAAGCCGCCGGCTCGTACGACGACTTCAGGAACCAGTCCTGGAACACGAGACCGGCCGAGGCCACGAGGTCGAGGCAATCGGCGACGGTGTAACTGCGGTCGCGGCCGTGGAGGAAGGTGTCGACGATCCCCGCGTCGAACTGCAGATCCGGGGCGACGCTCATGTAGCTCCGCAGCGGATGATCCTGCGGCAGGGCCGCGATCGTGGCCTTGACCACCGCCAGCGACGGCTCGTCCTGCGCGAGCCCCAGGTCGCGAAACACCCCCTGCATCATCTCGACGCCGATCCGGCCGTAGCGGGCGTAGAGCATGATCGCCGCCACGCCGTCTGGCCGCAGCCGCGCGGCGAGGGCCCGCATCCCCGCCTTGGGGTCGGCCATGTGGTGGAGCACCCCGGTCGAGACCACGAGGTCGTAGTCACGCCCGAGCGACGCGACCTCCTCGATCGGCAGCCGGTGGAGTTCCAGGTTCTTGAGCCCGTACTTCTCCTTCAGAAACCGGTGGTGGTCGAGCGACGCACCGCTGACGTCGATCGCCACGACCCGCGCGCCGGGATTCGTGTAGGCGAACACGGCCGCCTGGTTCGTGCCGCAACCAGCGACGAGGATCTCGAGGTCGGGCCGGTAGTCGCGGTCGGGCCAGAAGAGCCGGTAGGCGTGGGAGGGATCGAACCACTGCCAGTTGCCGGCCAGCCAGGCCGGCAGGTCGACGATCGGCTCGGGATAGACCCACTTCTCGTATTGGCCTGAAACGACGTCGGCCAGTGGGTGCGTGTCCATGGTGAATGTGCCTGGCGTCCTCCCCGTCACGCGATCCATTCGGAATGCGAGATCATGTGACGAGCCGGCGACCGTCGCGGCCGTGCACGGATTTCCGGCGTCGCTTGCCAAAGTCGTTGTCGACGGCGAACTTGGCCATCCGCATGAGCCGGGGCATGTCGAGCGGCGGGCAAGGGATGTGGCCGGCCAGGGCGGCGGTGCGGCTGCGGTCGAAGACGGGGTCGTTTCGCAGATAACTGCGGTAGATCTCCAACTGCGACCAGAGCATGTCCGCGAACCAGGCCTCGTCGCACCGATCCGGGTCGTCGGGCGACGCCGCCTGCGAGAAGGTCTCCACCGCCCGCTGGACGAGGTCCGCGACCTCCTGCATCGCGAGCGGCTCGGAATGGGTGAGGTGGTAGGTGGCGTTCCGTGCGGCGGGCGTCGCCACCGCGTGGGCGATCACGGCCGACACCCAGTCGACGGGCACGAAGTTCTTCGCGTCACCCGCGGCCACGCCCATCAGGCGGAGCAGGGCCGCGCCGCTCGTCGACCCCAGGGCGACCCGCGTCAGCAGCGTGTGGCCCAGATGGACGGCGGCGAACAGGCCGTGGTAGGACGACGTCCAGCCCGTGCGCGAGTCGCCCACGATGATCGAGGGGCGGTGGATCGTGGTCGACTCCAGGAACCCGCCGGCCTCGCGGTGCGCTGCCCGCACCAGTTTCTCGGCCTCGACCTTGCTCCGCTCGTAGTCGTTGCCGAACTCCTGGCCCAGGTCGAGTTCGTCCTCGAGCACGAGGCCCGTGCGGAGGCCGCACACGTAGGCCGTGGAGACGTGGTGCACGTGCCGCACCTCCGTCCGCCGGGCGAGGTCGAGCACGTGCGCGGTGCCGGCGACGTTGGTTCGCCACGGCTCCCCTTCGCGATCGGCCCCGTGAAAGGTGAGGCTCGCGGCGCTGTGCACGATCTCGTCGCAGTGGTCCGCGATCCAGCGGCAGGCGTCGGCGTCGAGCCCACATCCGGGCTGCGTGAGGTCGCCCTCCAGCACCGTCGGACGCGGTGGCCGCATGCCCGTCACCTGCTCCCAGTGGTCCAGGATGGCGTCGACGCGGGCGCAGGCGGAGCGGCCGGCCGTGCCACGAACGACCACCGCCAGCGGACGTGCGCCGACGGCCAGGTCGCGGACGAGGTAGGTGCCGAGCAGGCCCGTGGCCCCGGTGAGCAGCAGCGTGTTGGACGACGAGGGCTTCAGCGTGACACGTGTACGACGGCGAGAGGCGCCGGGGCGATCCCGGCCGCCAGCAGATTACGGGGTGTCGGGTGCCTGCTCAAGACGCCGCGTCGCCGCGGGGCGACCATCGTCGGCGAGCCCCAGGATCCGCACCGCCGTGCCGCGGTACAGGCTCTCGAGCACGGGATCGGGCAGGTCGAGGCCGTAGTAGCGCCACAGCACGCGGCCCGGCATGTACTCGTCGGCCGATTCGAGCAGCCGCCACCAGGCCCGGTACATGCCCGCCTCGCGGGTCATGTCGGTGCCGAAGAGCACGCGGTCGCGGCGCCGGGCGAGAAACCGGGCCGAGGATCGCGGCGTGCGGCCGATCTCGTAGTCGCGGGCCGAGATGTCGACGTACAGGTTCGGATGCGCCTCGAGCGCCGCATCGAGGGCGGCCAGGTCGTGCCCCTGGTTCCCCAGGTGGCAGGCGATGAAGACCGTGCCCCGGTGACGGGCCAGCATCCGGTCGCGGCGGGTGATCAGGTCGTCCCACGAGGCGACGTTCTTGCCGTGCAGATTGAAGCCCTGGAAGTCGGGCGTTCGCTCCTGGTAGACGTCGAGCGGCTTCCACGCGGAGGGATGATCGGCCACATGGATGTTGACGGGCATCCGCAGCTCGCCGCACTTGTCCCAGAAGGTGGCGAGCCGGGGATCATCGGGGTGGAGCCGCTGCTCCGGGGCGAGGCCCGAATCACGGGTCAGGCCCACGCCCTTGTCGGTGAGCTCCCCCACACCCCGGGCCCCGATCGCATGGCAGCGGACGAGTTCGTCCACGGCCCGGCGGGGATAGTCGGCCGCGTCGATGTCGCGCACGTCGAGGCCACAGAAGAGGATGAACCGCCCCGGGTGGGACCGGAGATAGAGCTCGGCGAGCCGATCGAAATCCGCGCCGACCGCCCGCGTGAGGATGACGGTGGTCTCGACGCCGACGGCGTCCATCGTCCGCACCCAATCGGCCACCTCGTCGGGCGTGTCGGCGAGGACGTGGGCATGGACGTCGATCACCGGGAACCGGGCCCGCTCGATCGCCGTCTCGGGCAGCACGAGCGACGGCTGCGGGGCATAGTCCTTGACCGCGACGCCGTCCATCGGCCCGGCCTCCGGCTGCACGCCTGGCCCGCCCCAGCCACCGTACCGGGAGCGGACCCAGGCGGGGTCGGAACGGAGGTCGCCGGGCCGGTCCTGGGCCGTGGCCACGGCTCCGCAGGCTGCCAGGACGAGGATCGCGGCAGCGGAGCGGACCGGCGCGGGCATGGTGCGGGGATTGGGAAATTGGCCGGGCAGAGGCGAATAATGTCGCCGAAATCCGTGGGGAATGCAAAACTCACGGACGGCCACCGGCCAGCCCGCACACCTGCCCGATTCCCGTCCCGTTTCTCAGAGGAGGTTTTCATGGTCGCCACGATCAGCCCCGCGTCTCTCGCCGATCTCCGTCGCCGCGGCGAGAAGGTCACGCTCATCGACGTCCGCACGCCGGCCGAGTTCGGCGAGGTCCACGTCGAGTTCGCCCACAACGTCCCGCTCGACCGGCTCGGTCCGGAGGACGTCGCCAGGGCGGCCGCCGCGGGCCCGGTCTACTTCGTGTGCAGGTCCGGCGGCCGGAGCCAGAAGGCCTGCGAGAAGCTGCTCGCCGCCGGCCTCCGCGACATGGTCAGCGTCGAGGGGGGGACGGCGGCCTGCGAGGCGGCGGGCCTTCCCGTGGTCCGCGGCCGGAAGGCGATGTCGCTCGAACGACAGGTGCGGATCGCCGCCGGCGCGCTCGTCGCCATCGGCGCCGCCCTCGCGGCCTTCGGCCCGGACGACACCTGGCGGCAGATCGGGGCCGGACTGGCTGGCTTCATCGGCTGCGGCCTCGTGTTCGCCGGCGTCACCGACACCTGCGGCATGGCGATGCTGATCGCCCGCATGCCCTGGAACCAGGCCGGCCGCACCGGGTCGACCTGCGCCCGCGCCCTGCTCGCGGTGGTGGTCGCCTGCGGCCTCGCTGGGGCTGCCCGCGCCGAGCACACCAAGGACTCACTCGACACGGTGAAGAAGTCGCTGGCCGAGAACAAGGCGGTGCTCGTCGATGTCCGCGAGCCCGAGGAGTGGGCGGAAGGGCACGTCAGGGGGGCCACGCTCCTGCCGCTGAGCCGGCTCGAGCAGGGCGTCAAGCCGGAGGACGTCGCCGGCATCCTGCCCAAGGACCGGATCATCTACTGCCACTGCCTCGCCGGCGGACGCTGCCTCGACGCGGCCGCCATTCTCCAGCCGATGGGCTACGACGTCCGTCCGCTCAAGCCCGGCTACCCGCAGCTCGCAAAGGCCGGCTTCCCCACCGCGACCGGCCGCTGAGGCCGGCGCGGCCCGACCGCCACGCCCCGGAGACCACGCCCGTGAAGATCCACCCGTACTACCTCGCCTGCCTGTCGCACGCCTCCTACATGATCACGGACGAGCGGACGAAGACGGCGGCGGTCGTCGACCCGCAGCGAGACGTCGGACAGTACGTCGCCGACGCCGCGGCCGGCGGCTACACGATCCGCCACGTGTTTCTCACACACTTCCACGCCGACTTCGTGAGCGGCCACATCGAGCTGCGGGATCGCGTAGGGGCCACGATCCACCTCGGCCGCAGGGCCGAGGCCGAGTTCGCCTGCGTGAAGATGCGGGACGGCGAGGCGGTGGAGTTCGGCGACGTGAGGCTGGAGGTGATGGAGACGCCCGGCCACACGCCCGAAGGCATCTCGATCCTCGTCTACGACCTTGCCGCGAGCCGCACCGCCCCGCTGGCGGTGCTCACGGGCGACACGCTGTTCATCGGCGACGTGGGCCGCCCGGACCTGCTGGCGAGCATCGGCGTGACCGCCGACGAACTCGCTGACATGCTCTACGACAGCATCACCACCAGGCTCGTGACGCTGCCCGACGCCACGCTCGTCTACCCGGCCCACGGCGCCGGCAGCATGTGCGGCAAGAGCCTCTCGAAGGAGACGGTGTCGACGATCGGCGAGCAGAAGAAGTTCAACTACGCGCTCCAGCCGATGAGCCGGGAGGATTTCAAGCGGCTCGTGACCGCCGACCAGCCCGAGGCGCCCGATTACTTCGTCCACGACGCGATCCTCAACCGGCAGGAGCGGGCCTCGCTCGACGCGGCCATGCAGCGGACGCTGCGGTCGCTGCCCCTCGACGAGGTGCTCGCGATGCAGCGGGCCGGGGCCCAGGTGCTCGACGTGCGCGACGGGATCGACTTCGAGGGAGGGCACCTGCGGGGGAGCCTGAACGTCGCCCTCGGCGGCAAGTACGCCACCTGGGCGGGATCGCTTCTGGCCCGCGATCGGCCCATCGTCGTCATCGCCGCCGACGGGGGCGAGGAGGAGGCCGTGATGCGGCTCGGGCGGATCGGGCTCGACAACGTGGCCGGCTACCTGGCGGGCGGCATGAACGCGCTCGCCGCCCGCGACGACCTCGTGGAACGAACCGCCCGGGTCACCGCCCCGGCCCTCGCCGAGTGGCTCGCGGGCGGGCGGCCCGACCTGGCCGCAAAGCCGGTCGTGGTCGACGTGCGAACCGCCGCCGAGCACGCCGGGGGGCACGTTCCCGGCAGCCTCAGCATCCCGCTGTCGCACCTCGCGGAACGGAGCGCCGAGATTCCAGCCGGCCGTCCCGTCGTCGTCCACTGCGAGGGAGGCTACCGCTCGGCGATCGCCGCCAGCCTCCTGCAGAAACTCGGCCGGCCCGACGTCCACGACCTCGTGGGCGGGTTCAAGGGCTGGCTGGCCGCGAAGCTCCCGGCCGCGACGTGAGCCCGGCTCACCGCTCGACGAGGAACAGGTGCTCCGTCACCCGCAGCGGTCGGCCGCGGAGGTTGCGGCTGCCGCGAAAGGCGGCGTAGGGCACCTCGGCCGTCGTGACCGTCCCCTCGCGGGCGAGCAGGCCACGCATCTCGGCCGGCGGCACGAAACCCTCGTCGTTGAACGACACGAGCAGGTGGCTCGCGTCGACGTGCCGCACGAGATCGACGAGCAGGGCGGCCGCCCGCCCGCGCACGTTGTAGCCCGACCGCCGCCAGTCGGCCGGGATCCCCGACACGGGGCTCACCTGGTCCGGCCGGCGGTAGGTGGCCACCAGGTTGAGCATGAAGTAGTTGGAGCCGTAGGGGTGCTGGTTGTAGGGCGGGTCGAGATAGGCGAGGTCGAGGCCGCGGACGGACCGCACGATCTCGTTCGCGTCGCCCTGCAGCACGGCACTTTCGCAGTCGAACGCGCTCAACACCGGCGTGGCGAGCTCGATCGGCCCGCGGATCCGCGCCAGCGCGTCGGCCCCGGTGCCGCCGAACCGGCCGACCCCCGTGCGGCGATCCTTGTAGAAGCCCTTGAAGACGCCGGCGGTGTTGGCGTGGATCGAGGCCGCGCTCAACAGCGGCCCCAGGAGCAGGTCTCGCCAGGCCGCCGGCGCCGCCTCGATCAGCCGGCGGTAGGCGTCGATCCGCCGGGCGTTCTCCCGGGTGTAGAACACCCGGTCGTGGCGAGTGATCCGGGACTCGTCGCGCGGGGCGTACATCTCCTCGATGAAGCCCGGCGGCGAGGCCTCGCGTTCCGCGCGGTCCGTGAGGTCGGCGACGCAGGCGGCCAGGGCGGGACCGTCGACGTCGCGACGGTTCGTGAGGAAGCAGCGGGCCGCCACGGCCGCGTAGTCCTCGAGGTCGTTCGCCACCAGCCGCTCGGCATGGGCCTTCAGCATCCGGGAGACGACGCCGGAGCCGCAAAAGGCGTCGAGGCAGCGGAGCCGCCGCCCCCCCAGCCGCCGCCGGACACGCCCGACCGCCGCGGCGATCTGTGGCAGGAGGGCCCGCTTGTTGCCGAGGCAGGTGATCAGCTGCCGGGAGAGGTAGTCCGGGTGCTCGGCGACGGGTTCGGCCATGGGGTCGCCGAGTGCGGGAACGCGCCGCCTCCGGAGCGACTGCGGCATTATGCAAAACCGGGCGATGCAAAATGCTCCAGGTCGGCCCGCCCCTGGGGCTGATTTTTCCGGTGTTCAGGCACTTTTCATCGAAAAACAGGGCTGATATCGGTTTTTTAGGAATTGGCACGGCACCTGCATGAAGGGGTTCTCGACAGGCCGCCGGCGGCCGCGATGGACTCGCGGCCGCAGTCGGCAAGGAAGGTCCAAGGAGACACAGCCATGATCGCCGCCGCCACCCCGCTGGAAGTCACCGACGAGGAACTGCTGGGACGGTTTCGTCGCACCGGCGACCAGGCCGCCTTCGAGACGCTCGTCCACCGCTACGAAGGCGATCTGTTCGGCTACCTGCGGCGCTACCTCCGCAGCGCCGAGATGGCCGAGGACGTCTTCCAGGCCACGTTCCTCCAGGTCCACCTCAAGAAGGACTCGTTCGAGGAGGGGCGGCCATTCCGGCCCTGGCTCTACGCGATCGCCACCCACCAGGCGATCGACGCCCAGCGCCGCAATCGGCGCCACCGGATGGTCGAACTCGACCGCCGGCATGGCGATCAGGAGGGCGAATCGTTCGTCACCGCCCTCGCGGCCCGGGAGGCCACGGCCGACGACGAGGCGTCCTGCGAGGAGACCCGGCAGCAGGTCCGGTCGGCGGTCGACGGCCTCACGGCCCCCCAGCGGCTCGTGGTCGAATTGGTCTACCAGCGGGGCCTCAAGTACCGCGAGGTGTCGCGCCAGATCGGGATCCCCGTGGGCACGGTGAAGAGCCGCATGCGGGCCGCGCTCGTCAAGCTCGGCGAGCACTGGCGGCACGACCAGTTGGCGGTTCGCGGCCTGGCGACCTGAATCCGCAGCGGGCCGGGCGGCGGTTACACTGGGCGATGAATCCGCCCTCCCCTGCCGCCCGCGCCCCATGACCGCCAGCACCGACGACCTGCGGATCGCAGAAATCAAGGAACTCCTCCCCCCGGCCCACCTGATCCGGGAGTTTCCCTGCACGGGACCGATCGGCGACGTGGTCTCCGGCGGCCGGTCGGCGGCCCATGCGATTCTCGCCGGCGACGACGACCGGCTGCTCGTCGTGATCGGCCCCTGTTCGATCCACGACCCGGCCGCGGCCCTCGACTACGCCCGCCGCCTGCGGGTGGAGCGGGAGCGGCTCCGCGTCGACCTCGAGATCGTGATGCGGGTCTATTTCGAGAAGCCGCGGACCACGGTCGGCTGGAAGGGGCTGATCAACGACCCCGACCTGAGCGGCACGTTCCGCATCAACCACGGCCTGCGGGTGGCCCGCGAGCTGCTGGCCGAGATCGCCGCCCTCGGCCTGCCCGCCGGCTGCGAGTTCCTCGACATGATCATGCCGCAGTACATCGCCGACCTCGTATCGTGGGGGGCGATCGGCGCCCGCACGACCGAGAGCCAGGTGCACCGCGAGCTCGCCTCGGGTCTCTCCTGCCCGGTGGGCTTCAAGAATGGCACCGACGGCAACGTGCGAATCGCCGCCGAGGCGCTCCAGGCAGCGCGGCAGCCGCACCACTTTCTCTCCGTCACCAAGGGGGGCCACACGGCGATCGTCGCCACGAAGGGCAACGCCGACTGCCACATCATCCTTCGCGGCGGGCAGCGGCCCAACTACGACGCGGCCAGCGTCGCCACCGCCTGCGCCGAACTCGCCCGGCACGGCCTGCCGGAACGGCTCATGATCGACGCCTCGCACGGCAACTCCGCCAAGCAGCCCGAGCGGCAGGCGGCCGTGGCCGACGCGGTGGCCGCGCAGCTCGAGGCGGGCGAGCGGCGGATCGTCGGCGTGATGGTCGAGAGCCACCTCGTGGGCGGCCGGCAGGACCTCGTCGCCGACCGGCCGCTCGTCTACGGCCAGTCGATCACCGACGGCTGCCTCGGCTGGGACGAGAGTGTCCGTCTCCTCGAGCGGCTCGCCGCCGGTGTTCGCGGCCGCCGCGAGCGCCCGGCCTGACGGGCGCCGCGATAAGACGGGCGATCTGCGGGCCGGCTGCCGGTCGGGGGAGGGGCGGGGAGGTGATCGACCTTGCCCGCGCGCCGCCGAGCGGCACACCTCGCCCACCCGGTCGCGTCGATCCCTGTCTGCGGACGGGTGCGGCCGCGCGGTGGCACCGTCCGCGTTCCCGGCGGAGGGGCGAGCATGAGCGTGGGAAGCATTTCGTTGGCCGATGGCTCGTCAGCGGGCCGGACCCGCCCCCGGCCCGCCGTGCTCCGGGCTCTGGGCCATGCGGAGCCGCCGCCACGCGTCGAGCTCGACGGCGAAACCTTCCATCACGTCGAGACGCTCAAGCACGACTCGTGGGCCGCCACGGCCGTCTACCGCTCGGCCACCCGCACCGCGAAGTGCAAGTTCAACCGCACGCAGGCCATCTTCCTGCTGCCGATGACCTGGCTGGGCCGGCTGCTCGCCGGCCGCGAACGCTGGTTCACGGACCGTCTGGCCGGCATCCAGGGCATTCCCGAGTCGCTCGGCGACGTGTGCGTGGACGGTCGGCCGCTGGACAACGCCGTGGCCCATGCCTGGATCGAGGGGCACGCGCTCGCCGAGGGGGAGCGGGTCGACGACCTGTTCTTTCCCGCGCTCGAGGCGATCCTCGGGGCGGTGCACCGCCGCGGCGTCGCCCACGTCGATCTCCACAAGCGCGAGAACCTGCTCGTCGACACCGCGGGACGCCCGCACCTCATCGACTACCAGATCTCGTTCGGCCTGCCGGCCGACGGCCGTGTCAGCCGCGTGGTTCTCGGCGGCCTGCTGCGGCTGCTGCAGCGGTGCGACCAGTACCACCTCCTCAAGCACCGCGTGAAGCACCGCCCCGACCAGATCGGCCTCTCGATGGCCGACATGAATCGGCTGCGGCCGTGGTGGATCCGCGCCCATCGCTGCGTCGCCGTGCCCTTCCGCACCGTCCGCCGCCGGCTGCTGACGGCGCTGTCCATCCGCTCGAAGACCGGCCACGCCTTCAGCGAGGCGTTCCCCGAAGTCGCCCACCGCCGGGCGGCCTGAGCGGCCCGCGACCGCCGCCATCCGCGGGTCCGGGCGAGGCCGACCCTGGCGAAACTCCGGCCGCCGCTGGCCGTTTAAGATGGGCCTCGACCCCATGGCCACCGTCTCCTCCGACCGCCGTCGCGCCCTCGCCGCCCTCGTCCGCGAACGGGACGCCGAGCGGTCGTCCGCGCGAACGCTCGGCCGCGCGGCGGGTGCCCTGCTCATCCTCGTCCTCCTGTCGCTCAGCGGCCTGTGGCTCGCGGGCTTCTTCAGCCTCGACCCCGACGTCCGCGAGATTCGCGGCCTGGTGGACGAGCAGATCGTGGAACTGCAGCGGGTGGCCCGCAACGAGGTGCCGCTGTCGTACGAATCGCCGGGGTTCGGCGCGGTGCTCGACCGCGTGCGGGACCTGCCCCCCGAGGTGCGACGCGTGGCGGGCCGGGAGGTGGGCCGGTTGTTCGAGGCCCGCGAGCGGGCGGAGATGGAGTCCTTCTTCAACATGCCGCCCGAGCGCCGCCAGGCGGAACTCGACCGGCGCATCCAGGCCGAGGAGACCCGCCGCAAGGCGCGGGAGGCGGAACGGGCCCGCCGCACGGCCGAGCGGCCCGCGCAGGCCGGCCCCCAGTCGGGCGGCGGGGGCGGCGGCCCACCGGGAGCCCCACCCGGGCGGCGCGGGCGGTCGTCGACCGAGGACGAGCGGAACGCCCGCAGCAAGGCCAGCATCGACCGATCGTCACCCGCCGCGCGGGCGCGGCGCACGGAGTATCGCCGCGCGATGGACGAGCGCCGCACCCAACTCGGGCTCCCCGCGCAGGGCGGCCGCCGGTAGGCGGCTTCAGGCCCGTTCGGTGATACTGGGTGTCGTCACCGGAGGACCGCCATGCGCCTCGTTCTCGCCAGCGCCCTGATCTGCACGACTCTCGCCGCCCGGGCCGACTGGCCGCAGTTTCGCGGTGGCCCGGCGCTCGGCCACGCCGCCGCCCGCCTGCCGCTGGTCTGGGGCAACGACAAGAACCTCGCCTGGCGGACGGCGATCCCGGGCAGCGGCTGGTCGCAGCCCGTCGTGGCCGGTGGCCGGATCTACGTCACGACCGCCGTCTCCGGTGGCGCCGACCGGCCCAAGAACTCCACGAGCGGCGTCTGGGACTTCAGCACCATGGGCCGACCCACGCTGCCGAAGAACGCTCTCGAATGGCGGGTGCTGTGCCTGGACGCGGCCGACGGCCGCATGCTCTGGAGCCGGACGGTCGTCGAGCGGAAGCCGGAGTTCGGCAAGCACGCCTCCAACACCTACGCCACCGAGACGCCCTGCGCCGCGGCCGACACCGTGTGGGCGTTCTTCGGCGCCACCGGCACGCTCGTGGCCCTCGACCGCGACGGGGGCGAGCGGTGGCGGCGGGAGTTCGGGCCGCAGAAGATCGTCAACCAGTTCGGCACCGGCTCGTCGCCGGTGCTCCACGACGAGCGGCTTGTCCTGCAGCTCTACAACGAGGAGTCGGCCACGCTCGTCTGCCTCGACGCCGCGACCGGCCGCGACCAGTGGAAGGCCGACCGCTCCAAGGGCAGTTCCTGGGCCACGCCGGTGGTCTGGAACAACGCCGGCACGCCCGAGGTGCTCGCCGCCGGCGACAAAAGCCTGATCGCCTACGCGCTGGCCGACGGCCTCGAGCGCTGGCGGCTGGAGGACATCGACACCTCCTTCGCCTGCTCCGTGGTGGCCGACGCGGAGGGCGTCTACTTCGGCACGTCGAGCCCGGGCAGCCGGTCGCCCGCGGCCGCGATCGCCCCGGGCAACCTCGGCGACCTGACGCCGCCGAAGGGCGCGACGCAGACGGCCGCGATCCGCTGGTCGCGGACGAAGAGCGGCGCGGGCATGCCGTCGCCGGTCGTTGCCGGCGACCTGCTGTTCTTCTTCGGAGACAAGGCCACCTGCCTCGACAAGCGGACCGGGACGGAGAAGTTCCGCAAGCGGATGCCCGGCGGCACGACCTGCGTCGGCTCACCGCTGGTGGTCGGCGACCGGATCTACGTCGTCAACGAGAAGGGCACGACGCTCGTCCTCCGGGCCGGCCCCGCGTTCGAGGTCCTCGGCGAGTCGACGCTCGGACCGGGCGACGAGGTCTTCTGGGCCTCCCCCGCCGTCGCCGGCGACGCCCTCCTCATCCGCTCCTCCGACGCCTTGTATTGCGTGCGCGAGTGACGCCGTCGGGGCTGCCCATGCCCCGTCGCCGGACGGGAGCCGGGGGTCGGGGAAAGTCGAGGCGAGTTGGCGTATCCTCGCCTCCGAAGCCGAGGCTTTCACCGCCCCCGGCGGCACCATCCATGTGGCGAAACGGTACGCGGATGCCGCCCTAGCCCCGCCACAGGACGAAGCCCTCGATGGCCTCGTACTCCGGCAGCCCGAGCCTGTCGTAGAGACGCGCCGTCTCGCGGTTGCGGTCCTCGGCCCGCTGCCAGAACTCGCGGGAATCCGTCGCCCCGGGAAAGAGCGCCCGGTCCTTCTGGCTCTCGTGCTTGAAGATCGCCAGCCGCTTGCGCTCCACCTCGTCGGGGGACAGCGGCACCGCCATGTCGATCTCGTGCGGCTCCCACTCCTGCCAGGCGCCGCGGTACAGCCAGAGCTCGCAGCTGCGGGCCCATTCCTGGTCGCGGAGTTCCTCGAGGGCCGCGGTGACCGTGGCCAGGCAGACGCGATGGGTGCCGTGCGGATCCGACAGGTCGCCGGCCGCGTAGACCTGGTGGGGTTTGACCTGCGCGAGCAGGTCGCGCGTGATCCGGATGTCGTCGGGGCCGATCGGCTTCTTCCGCACCCGGCCGGTCTCGTAGAAGGGCAGGTCGAGGAAGTGGATCCGCTCCGGATCCACGCCGGAGTAGCGGGCGGCGGCCCGGGCCTCGGTGCGGCGGATCAGGCCCTTCACGGTCTGCAGCTCGGGGATGTCGACGGCGCCCGCCCCCTTCGCCCGGAGGAAGCCGCGGATCTTCTCCACGATCTCGCCGCCCTGCGCCCCGCCGCCGAAGGCCCGGCAGAACTCGTCGACGAAGTCGACGTGCCGGTCCGCCGACTCGTCCCAGACGGCGATGTTGCCGCTGGTCTGGTAGGCGACGTGCACCTCGTGGCCCTGTTCGCAGAGGCGGATGAAGGTTCCGCCCATGCTGATCACGTCGTCGTCCGGGTGCGGGCTGAAGACCACGACCCGCTTCGGGAACTCGTCGGCCCGCGGCCGCGCTCCGCCGGCGGTCGCCTCGACGCCGCGGATCCGCCGCGGCTTCCCCGGCTTGCCGCCCGGCCAGCCGGTGATCGTGTCCTGCATGGAGCGGAAGACGTCGATGTTGATGTCGTAGGCCCGGCCGCGGGCCGAGAGCAGGTCCTGCAGGCCGTGCTCGTTGTAGTCCTCGTCGGTGAGCTTGAGGATCGGCTTCTCCAGCTTGAGGGCGAGCCAGATCACGGCCTTGCGGGTCAGCGCGTCGGTCCACTCGAGGCCCATCGACTCCAGCGGCCCCACCAGCCAGGGCGACTCGAACCGGGCGAGCCGGGCCGCGGCGGCGCGGTCGAGAATGAACCGGGCGTCGGCGTGCTGCTGCAGCGCGCTGGCGGAGACGTGGACGCACGCCGGCTCCTCGACCGCCCGGCGGACCACCGGGGACTTGTGCTCGCCGAAGGCGAGAAGCACGACCCGGCGGGCGTCGAGGATCGAGCCCACGCCCATCGTGATCGCCTGCCGGGGCACGTTCCACTCGCCGAAGAAGTCGCTGGCGGCGTCGCCCCGGGTCACGCTGTCGAGCGTGATCAGGCGGGTGCGGCTCTCCAGCGGGCTGCCCGGCTCGTTGAAGCCGATGTGGCCGGTGCGGCCGATGCCGAGGATCTGCAGGTCGATGCCGCCCGCTGCGCGGATCCGCTCCTCGTAGCGGACGCAGGCCGCCATGATGTCGGCCCGGGCGAGCGTGCCGTCGGGGATGTTGACCTGGTCGGCGGGGATGTCGACGTGGTCGAAGAGGTGCTCCCGCATGAAGCGGTGGTAGCTCTGCAGCGCGTCGGGCTGCATCGGCCAGTACTCGTCGAGGTTGAAGGTGACCACGTCCTTGAACGACAGCCCCTCCTCCTCGTGGAGGCGGATGAGTTCGTCGTACACGCCCACCGGCGTGCTCCCGGTGGCGAGGCCGAGGACGGTCTTCTTGCCGGCGGCCGACCGGGCCGCGATCAGGTCGGCGATCTCGCGGGCCACGGCCCGGCTGGCGTCCCGCGGCTGGTCGTAGACGGTGACGGGCACCCGCTCGACGGTGGTCACGTGCGGCAACGGGCCGCGGTAGATCGGGGCGGAGGCGGCGGACTGCGGCTGGCTGGCCATGCGGGCTCCTCGGGATGCGGGCGCGGGCTTCAGGAAAATTGTGGGCTCGGGGCGTCGTTCAGCCAAGGAGGGCCGCTTTCATCTGCTCGAGCACGGCTTTCAGTCGGGCCGTGTCGCCGCCACCGACCTCCGCCGAGACCCAGCCCGTGAAGGCGATGTCCCTGAGGGCGGCCCGGACCGCGGCCCAGTCGATGTCGCCGGCGGTGATGTCGACGAAGCCCTTGCGGCTGCCCTCCTTGTCGGCCCGGGCGTTGGAATAGCCCTTGATGTCGAGCTTCGCGATCCTGGGACCGAGGCCCCGGACCCACGCGGCCACGTCGCCGTAGCGGGCGTGGTTGCCGAGATCGAAGAAGGCGCCGACCCACGGGCTCTTGAAGCTGTCGATGTAGTCGGCGAACGGCTGCACGCTCTGATCCCGCGGACCATCGTCCTTGTAGAACAGTCCGTTCCACACGTTCTCGAACAGGATCCGCTGCCCGAGCGCCGCGGCGAGCGGGATCGCCTTGGCGATCTCCGCCCGGGCCCGATCCGGCCCCTCGGGCCCGTCGTCGGCCTTCCCGACGACGATCAGCACCGCGCTGCCGCCGGCGGCATGCGACACGCGGATGCAGTGCTTGAGGTTGGCGAGGGCCTGGGCCCGCGTCGCCTCGTCGGGGCTCGTGAGCCGCGTCTGCCAGTGGGCGTGATTGATCGCGTTGTGGATGAAGACGCCCGTGTTCGCGGCCGCGGCCTGCAGGCCTTCGGGCGTCACCGCCGCCGCATCGTCGAAATCGACGCCGTCCATGCCGGCGTCGCGGGCCGAGGCCAGGCGCTCCTCGAGCGAGCCCCCCTTGGTCATCGAGTACTTGCATGAGAAGAGCAGCCCCTGCTCGGGATGCGGCGGCAGCGGCATGGCCGTGGGCCGGGCCGCCGCCTCCTCGGCCCGTGCCGAGAGGGCCGCCGCCCCGGCGGCGACCGTCGCGGCCAGCAGTTCACGTCGCTGCAGCATCGTGGATCTCCGGGCACCGACCCGGCGTCCGTTCGTCACGACGAGCCGTACGGTGTGCTACAAACATACCTCCTGAAAGAGCCCCGCGGCCCGGGAGCCATCACCATGCCCGCGTTCACGCCCCCCGCGTTCGCCCGTTCATCGCCGCCGGTGCCGGCCGCCAGCCGCCGGGACTTCCTCGGCGCGGGGGCCACGGCGGCCGCGGCCGCGGGCCTGATGGTTCATTCCTCGGTGGCCGCCGCCGCGGAGCAGCGGCCGCTCCGCCTGGGCATCGTCGGCTGCGGCGGCCGTGGGGCGGGGGCCGTCGACGACTCGCTGTCGATCAACGAGGGGGTCACGCTCGTCGCGGCCGCCGACCTCCACGGCGCCAAGTGCGAGCAGCTCCGCAAGGCGATCACCGCGGCCCATCCGGGCAAGGTCGCCCTCGAGGATGACCACATCTACGTCGGTCTCGACGGCTGGAGGCGGCTGCTCGACGACCCGCAGGTGGACGTCGTGCTGCACACGGCCTCCCCGGGATTCAGGCCCCGGCACGTGCGGGACGCGATCGAGGCCGGCAAGCACGTGTTCGCGGAGAAGCCGAGCTGCGTCGACCCGGCCGGCTACCGGATCTGCCTCGAAGCCCACGACCGGGCCGTGGAGAAGGGGCTGGCGATCGTCACGGGCACGCAGTATCGGCGGCAGACGAACTACGTCGCCGCGGTCGAGCGGATCCGCGGCGGGGCGATCGGCGACATCGTCGCCGCCTCGAGCCGCTACTGTGCCAACGGCATCTGGTACCGTCCCCGCAAGCCGGGCGCGAGCGACGTGCAGTACCAGCTCGACAACTGGATGCACTTCATCTGGCTGAGCGGCGACCAGATCACCGAGCAGGCCGTCCACAACATCGACGCGATCAACTGGGTGATGGGCACCAATCCCGTCTCCGCGTTCGGCTCGGGCGGCCGGTTCACGCGTCCCGACGACAGCGAGATGTGGGACTCCATGAGCGTCGACTACGAGTACCCGGGCGGCCGCCTCGTGTCGTTCATGTGCCGGCAGATCCCCGGCGCGCAGTCGGAAAACGGCAGCGTGATCCACGGCACGCAGGGATCCTGCTTCATCGCCGCGATGAACGGCGGCTCGCGCATCCTCGACCGGTCCGGGAACACCGTCTGGGAAACGAAGGGCAGCATCTCCGACGCCTACAAGCAGGAGCACAAGGACCTGATCGACTCGATCCGGGCCGGCCGGCCGATCGTGGAGTTGAAGCAGACGGCCGACAGCTCGCTCGTCGCCGTGCTCGGCCGCGTGGCCGCCTACACGGGCCAGAAGGTGACCTTCGACTTCCTGGCGAAGGAGTCGAAGCTCGATCTCTTCCCCGCGCATCTCGCCTGGGACGGCGCCCTGTCGCCTCCGAGCCATGCGGTGCCCGGTAGGACGAAACTCGTGTGACCGGTGGCATGGCTGCGGCCGCGCCGCGTCGCTCGCAGAAAACGACATGGAACTGACCATCGACCGGCACGACCGCGGCGACGCCGTCGAACTGGCCGTCACCGGCCGGCTCGACGCCGAGAACGCCGCCGAACTCGCCCGGTCCGTGACCGAGGAACTCCGCCGCGGCCGCCACGAAATCTCGCTCGACCTCGACGGCGTCGACTTCCTCAGCTCGGCCGGCATCCGCGTGCTCTTCGAGACGCACCGGGCGGCGAAGACGGCCGGCGGCAGCTGCCTGATCCGCACCGCGAGCGAGCCGATCCGCCGCGTGCTCGACCTCACGCGGCTGACGCCGATCCTCATGGCGGGCCGTGGCGGGACCGCCGCGGCGGCCGGCCCCGCGCGGGCGACGGCCACCACCCTGCACGCCGCGGGGGTCACGCTCGTGGGCCTGGCGCGGCCGACCGGCGGACCGCTCCACGGCCTGCTGGTGGCGGCCGATGCCGGCTCCGCGACGGCTGCGCGGCACGCCTTTCCGCGACACGCCTTCGGCCTCGGCCTCGGCGCCCTCGCCGACGACGACATCGCGACGCGTGACGGCGAACTGGTGGCCGCCTGCGGCGCCGTGTTCCAACGTCCGCCCCAGCCGTTCGCGGCCGTCGACTACCTCGTCGGCACGGGCGACCTCGTGCCCGCGGCCCGCCTCGCGCCGGGCCTGCTCTGGCACGGGCTCCCCTCCGGCCATGCCGGCTTCGAGCCCGCCGACGACGCACCGGCCGTCGCGCTCGACGATCTCGTGGCGGCGGCTCTCGACCACGCCGCCGCCGACATCGTCGCGGTCGTGGCGGTCGGCGAGATCCACGGGCTCGTCGGCGCGGAACTCATCCGGCCGCTCGCCGAGGCCACCGCCACCGACCGGCCGGGCCTGCCCGACCGCGACACCGCCGGCCGCTGGCTCTCCTTCTCCCGCGAGCCGGTGCATGCCCGGCGGACGGCGCTCATCGTCGGCGTCGCCACCCGGCGGCCACCCACCGGTCACCTCGCCGCATTCGTGCGGCCGCTTGGCTCCGAAGACCTGCACGGCCACTTCCACGCCGCCGTCTTTCCCCTGCGGCCGCTGCGGCGTTCGGCGGTGGACCTCGCCGCGACGGTCGCCGACCTCGCCGGCTCCGAGCCGCTCGCCGTGATGCACCTGCTCGCCGACCCCGAGCCCGTGCTCGGCAGCGGCCGCCCGGAACTCGTCCGCGGTGGCCTGTGGTTCGCCCCGCTCGACATCCGCGCGGGGGCCGCATGATCACGCTCCTCTCCACTTGGACGTTCGGCCTGGCGCTCGGCTTCGTGGCCCTCGGCGTGTTCGTCAGCTACCGGCTGTTCTCGTTTCCCGACATCACGACCGACGGCTCGTTCACGCTCGGGGGCGTGGTGACGGCGGTGCTGCTCGTCGCCGG
>JBIIDT010000094.1:0-10966 GCA_044238145.1 Pirellulales bacterium
GTTCCGCTCGCCACGGGCTCCGACGGCGTGACCGACCGACCATCCAAGGCATCCGGGTATACTCGTCGCAGGCGGCCCCGAGAGGACGTGATTTCGCATGCCAGCGACCCTATTTGCCATCGCCACCTCCCTCTGCGGACGCCGTGGCTCGTTGACGCGGCCGAGTTCCCGTCGCTATAGTTTTCAGCTGTGGAGCCGCCAATGATGCCCCGCGCCGCCCCCGGAAAATCTTCAGCGTGCCCGCTCCTGCGCCCCCGCCCCGCGTCCTGGCGATCTTCGCCCATCCCGACGACATCGAGTATTTCGCGGGGGGCACGCTGCTGCTGCTGCGGCAGCTGGGCTGGGAGACCCATTACCTCAACGTCTCCAACGGCGACAAGGGGAGTACCGTGCACGGCCGCGCGGAGCTGGCCCCCATCCGGGCGGAGGAGGCGCGGCGAGCCGCCGCCATCCTCGGCGCGGTGCACCACGAGAGCCTCGCCACCGACATGCTCATCTTCTACGACGAGCCGCTGCTGCGCAAGGTCGCGGCGGTGGTCCGGCGCGCCCGGCCGCGGATCGTGCTCACGCACGCGCCGCAGGACTACATGGAAGACCACATGAACGTCTCCCGGCTGGCGGTCACCGCCGCCTTCACCCGCGGGATGCCAAACTTCGACACCGACCCGCCCGAGCCCGGCTACGAGGACGACGTCGTCGTCTACCACGCCATGCCCCACGGCCTCCGCGACCCGCTCCGCCGACCGGTCGAGCCCGACCTGTTCGTCGACACAACGCAAGTGCTCGAGACGCAGCGGCGGGCGCTGGCGGCCCACGCCAGCCAGCAGGCCTGGCTCGACGCCTCCCAGGGGGCGGCCGACTTCGTCGACGTGCTCGGCGACATGAGCCGCGCGGTGGGACGGATGTCGGGCGGCTTCGAGCACGCGGAGGGCTGGCGGCGGCACCTGCACCTCGGCTACTCCGGCCGCGACGACGACGATCCCCTCAGGGTGGCCCTCGGCGACCGGTGCCGCGCGAACCCACGGGCCGAATCGATCGACTCCCTGACGGGCTGATCCGCGGAGGTCGAGCCATGCCGGTCCGTCCGCCTGCTGCCGCCGTGATCACGCTGCTGCTGGCCGCGGGCCTACTCCGGGCCGCCGAGCCGCCGCGCACCGGCCTGGGCCTCGACGTGCCGCCGGGGGAGAGCCGGCCCGTCGACCTCGTCGGCCTGTTCGCCGCCCCCGTGGCGGTCGTCGACGAATCCGGGGAGCCGATCGTCACCCGTCGCGCCGCCGGACACCCCGCCGTGGCCGACTGGGACGGCGACGGCGACAACGATCTGCTCCTCGGCTGTCACGAGTCGATGAACACGGCCGACGCCGGCATCCTCGTGCTCCGCAACGTGGGCGTCGCCGCGACGCCGCGGTTCACCTGGCCGACGGGCGAGCGGGTGGTCGTGACCACCGCGGACGATGCCTGGCCGCGCCTTCCCGCGCTGGCGGCGGGGCGTGACGCCGCCCCGGAGTCGTGCTCGCTGCTCGGCGGTTCGTGCGGCTGCAAGTCGGGCGGCGCCTTCGAGGTCACCCCCTGGGACTGGAACGGCGACGGCCGCACCGACCTGATCGTCGACACGTTCTGGAAGCCGCACGGCGTGCGGGTGTTTCTCGGCGGCGAGCGGGGCGGTCGCCCTGCGCTCGAGCCGGGCGACGTGCTCTGGCCGATCAAGGATCACGGCAAGGGATCCGGGTGCGGCGACTGGAACAGCGACGGCGTGCCCGACTACGCGCATCCGGTCAATCGGTACGAGTGGACCGTGCACCTCGGCCAGCGGCAGCCGGACGGCGGCGTGAGGCTCGACGGCGGACGGCTGAGTTCGGCCGACTACACGATCGTGGGCCACGAGGCCTACCGCGGGGGTGGCACGAATGCCGCGTGGTTCGCCGCCACGCCCTGCGCCTGGAACTTCTCCGGCCGCCACGGCCGCGACTCCGCGGTGACGGAGATCGTCGCCGTGATGCACCATCCAGACTACGAGGCCACGGCCGACTACGCGGCCCGAAAATGCGACGTCAACCTCTACCATCTCGACCGCACCGCCCGCACGTGCGTCCGACAGGCCACGCTCGCCGTGAACGCCGCCGCGGCGACGCGACTGGGGCTGGGCGACCTCGACGCCGACGGCGTCATGGACCTGCTCTACACGGGGGGCACGTTCAACAAGGACGGCGCCGGCACGAAGATCTGGTGGCTTCGCGGCCTGCACCCGGCCGGCCGGGACGGAACCCGCGCTCCGGATTGACCGCCGGCCGCCGCCCGACCAGACTGCGAGTGATCTCGCCCCTCGTCCGCTCCCGCACGGAATGCGTCCCATGCAACTCGCCGCCGCCGACTGGATCGTCATCGCCCTGTACTTCGTCGCCGTGGCGGCGATCGGCATCGTGGCCGGCATGCGGGTCAAGGACAGCAGCCACTACTTCCTCGGCGGCCGCGGCTTCGGCCGCTGGCTGATGATCGGGCAGAGCTTCGGGGTCGGCACGCACGCCGAGATGCCGGTGTCGCTCGCCGGGGCCGTGAGCCAGGTCGGCATCTCCGGCATCTGGTACCAGTGGAAGAACCTGTTCGCCACCCCCTTCTACTGGCTGTTCGCGCCGCTGTTGCGCCGCGTCCGGCGGACGACGACGGCGGAGATGACGGAGGACCGCTACGGCCGGTGGATGAGCGGCCTGTACATCGTGTTCGCGCTGTTGTTCTTCACGATCGGCTCCGCCGGCATGCTCAAGGGGGGCGCGAAGGTGATCAGCCAGGCGGCGGGCGGACAGGTCAACGCGGACCAGATCATCGTGGCCATGACCGTGGCCTTCATCGCCTACAGCTTCATCGGCGGCCTGGTGGCCTCGGCCTGGACCGACTTCTTCCAGGGATTCCTCATCATCGCCCTGTCGTTCATGCTCATCCCGCTCGGCTGGGATCACGTCGGCGGCCTGGCCGGCATGAAGGCGGCGCTCGGCCCGGACATGTTCTCGCTGGCCACGCCCCAGGGCATCACCGTGTGGTACATCGCGATGCTCACGCTCAACGGCCTGATCGGCATCCTCGCCCAGCCGCACCAGATCGCCGCGGTCGGCTCCGGCCGCGACGAGCTGGCCTGCCGCGAGGGATTCTTCTGGGGCAACTACGTGAAGCGCGTGTGCACCGTGGGCTGGGCGATCGTGGGCCTGATGGTCGCCGCGCTCCTCGTCCGCGGCACGTTCGGCATCGACCGGCTCGAGGACCAGGAGCAGGCCTTCGGCTTCGCCTGCCGCCACCTGCTCTTCCCCGGCGCCCTCGGCCTGCTCATCGCCTGCGTGCTGGCCGCCAACATGTCGACCGCCTCGGCCTTCATGGTCTCGAGCGGGGCCTTGTTCACCGAGGGGCTCTACCGCCGCCACCTCGCCCCGGGCCGGCCGGATGCCCACTACCTGCTCGTCGGCCGGCTGAGCGGGTTCCTGATCGCGATGCTCGGCGTGCTGTACGCCTTCTTCCTGGTCGACAAGGTGCTGCACGCCTTCCTGCTCACCGAGACGATGTCGACCTACATGGGCATCGGCCTCCTGGGCGGGATCATCTGGCCCCGGGCCAACCGCTGGGGGGCGCTGGCGAGCCTCGTCGTCGCCTTCGCCGCCAACTTCATCGGCTACTCCGTCCGCGGCGAGCGGCTCGACCATTGGGATCCCGACGTGTTCGGCATCTCGCTCGCCGCGGGAATCGCGACGCTCGTCGTCGTCAGCCTGCTCACGCCACCGGAGCCGGAGGAGGCCACGGCCTCGTTCTTCGGCCGGCTGCAGACGCCCTCGAGCCTGCCGGGACGGGACGGCGATCCGTTCGGCACCGGGGCGAGCCATGCGACGCTGGCCCGCGAGTCGGCCGCGGCCGGACAACAATCGATCATCGTGAACATGCTCGCCCCCGGCCGGGGCGCCCACGGCGCAGGGCTCGGTGCCTACCGGGAGGACCTCGTCGGATTCGCCCTCGGCTGGGCCTGGGTGCTCGGCCTGCTGGCGGCCCTGTGGGCCACGTTCCGCTTCCTGGCGTGAGCCGGCCGGCGGGGATCCTGCCCGCTTGGCCGGAAGAATGGACGGGACGCCGGCCGATACGATAAAGTAACCATGGCGGGCAGTAGCGGTCCCGGCGGCGAGCGGGCCGGCGACGGCACGACAGCGAGGCGGCCATGACAAGCCCCCGAGGCGGCATCCGGACTCCGTTTCACGCGGCGGCGGCCGTGATGGCCCTCATGGCCTCCGGCACGACCGCCCACGCCAAGCCCGAGACGGAGCCTTTCTCGGGGGCGGTCGCGCCACTGGTCAAGCAGTACTGCGTCGACTGCCACGGCACGAAGGATCCCGAGGGCAACATGTCGCTCGCCGGCCTGACGGGCGATCTTGCGAAGCCCGAGGAACTCCGGATCTGGCAGTCCGTGCTCGACCGAATTGAGAGCCACGACATGCCGCCGGCGGAGGCCGAGCAGCCGAGCGAGACCGAGCGGCAGCGGGCCGGCCGCTGGCTCACCGCCGCGCTCACCGCCGCCGGCGTCACGCTCGACGAGGGCAAGTGGCTCGCGCCGGCGAAGGGCAACTACGTCGATCACAAGGCGTTGTTTTCCGATGCGAAGCCGGCGGACCCGACCGGCACCCGGGCCCGGCTGTGGCGGCTCCAGGCCGCGGCCTACGAGCGGTTCGTGGACGACCTCATCAAGAGGTTCTCGCTCGGCCTGCGAAACTACGGCGAGCACAAGTTCGTGGCCCCGTGGAACTTCACCCCCCAGCGGGACTTCGCCGACTACTCTTCGGCCCACCGCGTGGGGGAGGCGGAGATCGAGTTCCTGATGCGGAACGCGGCGCTCCTCGCCGACGCGTTCGTCAAGCGGCACTCGGGCTCCAAGCCAAGCACCGGGATCGCCGAGTTCTACACCCTCTGCAAGGCCGGCGCCGCCGCGACTCCGGAGCAGGCGGTGGCGACCTTGCAGCCGATGTTCCAGGCCCTCTTCGGCCGGCCGCCGACGGCGCAGGAGGAGCAGCGGTATACGGCCTTCCTCCGCACGAACGTGACCGATCTCGGCGGCCCCGAGGTGGGCAAGCAGTTCCTGGTCCTCCTCCTCTGCCAGCCCGACCTGATCTATCGGATCGAGGTTCCCACGCAGGACCACTCACGCGACAGGCTTGCCCCCTCCGCCCTGGCCCGCTCGATCGCCTTCACGCTCACCGACAACCCACCCGACGAGCCGCTCAAGAAGGCGGCCGCCGCGGGCCAACTGGCGACGCCCGAGGGCGTCCGCGCGGAGGTACGACGGATCCTCGACGACGCACAGACGCCCAAGCCGCGGATCGTGCGGTTCTTCGGCGAGTACTTTGGTTATCCGCAGGCGCCGGGCGTGTTCAAGGACGAGGCGACCCGCAAGAGCAACGGCTTCCGAGGCATATTCGAAGCCAACTACTTCGTCAGTGACGCCGACAAGATCGTGCAGGCGGTGCTGGCCGACGACGAGGAGGTGCTCCGCACGCTGCTGACCACCACCGAGAGCTACATCATGACCGAGGCTCCGGAGCGGCAGACGGCCACCAGGAAGGACGAATACCGCCTGAAGAAGAAGAACTTCGAGTCTTTCGAGCAGGCCGCGATCGATATCTACGAGGTGCCGATCAAGGAGCGGGCCGATTGGGATCCGAACCGGATGTACGACCTGCCCCCCGAGCATCGCCTGGGACTGCTCACGCACCCCGCCTGGCTCATCGCCCAATCGGGCAACTTCGACAACCACGCCATCCACCGCGGCCGCTGGATCCGCGAGAAGCTCCTCGGCGGCCGGATCCCCGACGTGCCGATCACCGTCAACGCCATGCTCCCCGACGAGCCCCACCGCACGCTCCGCGACCGCATGCAGGTCACCCGCGAGGCCTACTGCTGGAACTGCCACAAGATGATGGACCCGCTCGGCCTGCCCTTCGAGCAGTTCGACCACTTCGGCCGCTTCCGCACCGAGGAGCAGGTCGTGGACAAGGAGGCCACCGAGTCCCCCAAGAACGCCGACCGGAACACCGGGGCGCCGAAGCAGCGGCTCTACAAGAAGGTGCCGCTCGATACCTCGGGCGCCGTGACCGACGCCATCGACCCGAAGCTCGACGGCCCCGTCAAGGACCCCTTCGAACTGATTCGCCGGCTCGCCGAGTCCGAGCACGTCGAGCAGGTCTTCGTGCGACACGCCTTCCGCTACTTCCTCGGCCGCAACGAGACACTCGCCGACGGGCCGACGCTCGTCGCCGCCCACCACGCCTACCGCGAGAGTGGCGGCAGCATGAAGGCCCTGCTCACGTCGCTGCTGTCGTCCGACGCCTTCCTCTACCGCACGCTCGAAGACTGACCCCGCTTCCGGAGACCGCCGCATGTTCCCCCGTCGCACGCTCCTCAAATCGATCTCCGCCGGTGCCGGCAGCATCGCGTTCGCGCCGCTGTTCAACACGCTCGCCGCCAAGGAGGCGGGCACCTACAAGACGCCCAAGCGGGTCGTGTTCGTGCTCTTCGGCAACGGCTTCCACGAGCCGGGCTCGATCCCCCTGGAGGTGCCCGCCCCCGGCCTGCAGGGAACGGAGACGAAGACGCTGGCCCTGGAGAAGATGACGCTCCCGTTCGACATCGAGCCGTTCACCCCCTGGAAGGACCGGCTGGCGATCGTCCACGGCCTGCGGGCCGGACTCGTGCTCCCCGACCACGGCGCCGGCTTCGCCGCGCTGTCCGGCATCAACGGTGGCGCAGGGGACGACAAGCGGCGGAACGTCGTCGCCGAGTCGATCGACGCCGCCGTGGCCCGCAAACTCCCCGGCATCTATCCGCTGCTGAACCTCGGCATCGATCCCGGCCAGCCGAACACGAAGGCCATCCGCTGCTCGTCGGCCTGGGGCCCCGGCCAGCCGTTGGCGGCCCAGTGTCGGCCCGAACTCGCCTACGAGTCGCTGTTCGGCGGCATCGGGGCGACGCGGAACGACTTCGCGATCCGCCGCAACCTCCTCGACTTCCTCCGCGACGACGTCAAGGAACTGCGGGGCCAATTGCGGGGCACGGAGCTCGACCAGCTCGAGTACCAGATCGCGGCGCTCGAGTCGCTCGGGAAGCGGGAGGAGAAGCTCGCCACCATGTTCGCCGCGGGCCGGCTGGCGAAGACGGCTCCCACGCTGCCCACGCCGTTCCCCGTGAAGTTCACCGACACCGTCACCGCCCAGTTCGACATCGCGGCCGCGGCGCTCGTCGCCGGCCTCACGCAGGTGGTCACGATCACGTCGGAGCTGTGCACGATCCGTGGCAACTACACCGGCATCTCGGACGGCGGCACGCACAGCATCGGCCACAACGAGACCGACCCGACGCTCAAGCTCACCGGCCTGCAGGTCCTCTCCAAGGTGCGGCGGCACATCTCCGAGCAGACCGCGATCCTGCTCAAGAAGCTCGCCGACACGCCCGAGGATGGTGGCACGATGCTCGACAACACGCTCGTGGTGTTCACCAGCGACAGCGCCAACCGCCAGCACTCCCACGGCGAGAACTGGCCGTTCGTGCTCCTCGGCAACCTCGGCGGGCGGATCAAGACCGGCCAACTGGTCGTCTACCCGATCACGAAGGACAGCCCGACCTACGAGGGCACGCCGAACCGCATCATGGTGGCGGCGGACGACAACCCGGTGATCAACGCCCTCTACAACACGCTCCTCCACGCGGTGGGCGCCCCGCGGGAGCACTTCAACCTCATCGGCCCCGACCGCGAAAACCCCCGGCTCGCCGGCCCTCTCCGCGAACTGCTGACGTAACCTACTTCGCGGCCATAAGCCAGGCGAGCAGGTCGCCCATCCCGCGGACATCGAGTTCCCGCTCGAAGCCCTCCGGCATGAGCGACTTCTTGGTGCTCGACAACTCGTCGAGGTCGTCGCGGGCGATCGTCTGCTCGCCGCCGTCCGCCGAGCGGATCGTGACGCTGCCTTCCGACTCGGCCACGACCAGCCCCGTGACGACCCGGCCGTCGGCGGTGACCGCCGTGTGCGCCACGTACTGGGGTTGCACCTCGCGATTGGGATCGAGGACGCCGAGGAGGATCGCCTCCGCACCGCGGGCCTGCATGGCCACGAGGTTCGGTCCGATCTCGCGGCCGACGCCCTCGACGCGATGGCAGCCGGCGCAGTGCCGGATGAACAGCCGCCCGCCGGACGCGGCGTCGCCGCCGGCAAGGCTCGGCCGGTAGGCCTCGAGCAAGGCCGAGCGGCGCACGGCGGGCAATTCCCCGAACACCTCCCGGGCCCGCGTGCGGACGGATGCCACCGGAAATCCCCGCAGGTTGTCGACGAGGGTTCGTGGCAGGTCGGCCTCGGGGACCGATCCCGCGGCGACCGCATCGAGCAAGATGGCGATCCGCTGCGGATTGCGGGCCAGGACCGCGGCGGCCTGCGTCCGCCCGTCGGTGGTCAGGCCGCCCCACGCGGCGATCAGCACGTTCGCCACCGCCGGGTCGCGCAGTCCGTCGAGCGTCGTGACGGCCGCACGCACCACCTCCTCTGGCTGCCCTGCAGCCACCAACGCGGCGTAGGCGTCGGCCACGCCCGCCAAAGGTGCGATCGACAGCCCCCGGATGGCGGCCAGCCGCGCGGACACCGGTGTCCGCTCGTCGAGTGCCCGCTGCCGGTTCCACTGCACGAGCCGCTCCAGGTCGCCGCGCCGCTCCGCGGTGCCGAGCAGCACGGCGACGCTCCGGCCGGTCGACTCACCGGCGCCCATCAGGCCGACGAGCACCGCCGTGGCGGAGGCCCGAGCGGCCTCGCCCTCCGCAGCCTCGGCGGCCAGTCGCGTGGCCGCCCCGACGGCGGCCTCGAGTTCGCTGGCGTCTCCGCGGCGGGCCACCTGCGCGGCCAGGCCGGTCAACACGTCCGTGACGCCATCCCGCGCCAGGAGCGGCGGATCGGAGAGCCAGGACACCAAGAGCCCCCCGGCTCCGTCCCTGAGCGACGTGAAGGCGGCCACGCGGCACCACGGATCGGCCGCATCGCGTCGCAGCACCGCGTCCACGACGCGGGTGCGACGGTCGTCGTCGAGCCAGCCCGCGGCGAGGGCCAGTTCGAGCCGCACCGCCGCCTCGGGCTCCGACGCCGCCATGGCCACCAGCCTCTCGGCAACCTGCCGGCCGTCGTCGCCGGCGTCGACGACCCGCTCGGAGAGCCGCACGGCCGCGATCCGCACCTGCCGGTCCTTCGCATCGAGGGCCGCACGCACGTGGCGGGCCTCGAGTCCGCCGAGGCCGTCGAGCAGCCACAGCGCCCGCCGCCGCCCCCGGGGCTCGGCGGCGGCATCGAGGGTCAGCCGTTCGAGCAGTGGCACGGCAGCCGGATCGCGCCGCTCGAAGAGCAGCCGCTGGGCCGTCTCGCGGTGCCACGCGTTCGCATGACCGAGCAGCTCCACGAGTTCGACCGTCGTGGCCCGCGACAACCGTGGCGTGGGCCGGCGGCGGAACTCGCCGGGCACGAGCCGCCACAGCCGGCCGCGGTCGCGGCCGCTGTCGAGGTCGATGTGCCGCTTGATCTCGGGAGGGAACGCGTCGGGATGCTCGATCACCTCGCGCTGCATGTCGATGATCCACAGGCCGCCGTCGGGTCCGTTGGCGAACTGCACGGGGCGAAACCAGTTGTCGGCCGCGGCGAGGAGTTCGCTGCCGGCGTCGATCCGCTCAGCCCGCACGCCGCACCCTTCCGCCACGAGCCGCTTGCGGTGCACGAGGTTGCTGCCCACGTCGCCGATCACGAGCATGCCCGAGAGCTCCGGCCCGAAGGCGTCGCCGCCGACAACGGTGATGCCGGTGGCACTGGTGAAGTAGCCGGTGGCCTTGCCACCGTGTTCGATCGGCCCCCGCGCGAGGCCGGCCGCCCGCATCCGGGTGCGCAGCACCCGCCAGGGCTCGACCGGGCTCGAGCGAAACACCTCCCCCTGCGGCCCGTCGGCGGCGATGCTCGCCTTGGCATCCGGCGGCGGGAAGAAGCGATTCCGCGCCAACAGCCGATCTTCGATCATGCAGCGGATCGCCTGGTTGCTGTTGTTGCACACGTACTTGGCCCCCTCGTCGTCGAACGACAGGCCGTGCTGCGAGCCGCCGGTTTCCGCCCGCAGGTCGAGCGACCGCGGGTCGAAGGAGAAGTCCCGGCGCGACAGATCGACAACGGCTTCCGCCTCCGGCCGCCGCACGCGGCCACCGGTCGAACTTGCGGACCCGTGGATGCGGTTGTCGGCCGCGAACGTGAACGAGTTGAGCAGCCCCTGCACGTTGTGGGTGCCGAAGCCCGTGAACACCGCCCGCCGCACCTCCGCGGTGCCGTCGCCGTCGGCGTCCTTCAGGTAGACGATGTCGGGGGCATCGCCGACGAACAGGCCGCCGTCGAAGCAGCACAGGGCGGTCGGCCAGGCGAGGCCGGCGGCGAACACGTCGGCCCGATCGTAGACGCCGTCGTCGTCGGTGTCGGTCAGCAGGCGGATGCGGCCGAGCCGCTCGTCGCGGTGCTCGCTGTAGCCGCGCATCTCGGCCACGAAGAGCCGGCCGTCCTCGTCCCAGGCGATCGCCACGGGGCTGGCGAGCAGGTTCTCACCGGCGGCGAGATCCACGCGAAAGCCGGGAGCGACCCGGAGCGACTCCCGGGCCGCGGCCGCGTCGAGCGGTTCGAGCCGCGGCAGTTCCGCCGCCAGGTCGTCGGCCCGCTCCTCTCCGGGAACGGCGCCGGCCGTGGCCGCCGTCAGCACGGCGATGGCGAGCCGCACCCCGACCATGGACGACAGTCGACGGCGGAAGAGTCTCATCGCGGTGCCTCCAGGAGTGATCGGATCGCCTCGTGCAGCACCGGCTCGGCCCGCGCGTCCACGAACGACGTCGTGCGCTGCACTTCGTAGCCCCCTTCCCCGTAGGCGGCCGCGGTGCCGATGTAGCCGGGAC
>JBIIDT010000095.1:0-10794 GCA_044238145.1 Pirellulales bacterium
CGGCGGCCCGGCCGAGGAGGCGGCCCACGGCGTCGCCCCACCAGTTCACCTCCAGCAGCCCGAGGTGCTCGAGCGTGCGGAGCTGGTTGTCCACGGCGTGCCCCGCGCCGAGCACGGCCTGGTAGTCGTAGTCGCGGTTGAGCTGCACCGTGCACAGGCCGAGCACGTAGTTGCTCGCCCGGCTGTGGCACACCATGCACTCCGTCCGCGACGGGTAGTGCCACTGCTGCGTCTTCGTGCCCGCGGCGTCCGTGGCGAGGCCGGCCGTGCGGATCGTGAACTCACGGTCCTTGCCGCCGGCCGCCACCAGCTCGGCGTCGGTCTGCTCGTCGTTCCACTCGTAGCTGTAGCCGACCCACTCGCCCTGCTCCTTGAGCATGAACCGGGTCTCGATCCAGCGCCGGGTGGCGGGATCACCCTCGACCTCGTCGATGGCGAACGACTTCACGAGCACCGTGCCGTTCGGGAAGTTCCAGCCGCGGGCGTCGGTGACGCCGATCTTCGCCGGCACGGTCGCGCCCGCCGCGTCGCGGGCCGGCGGCAGGGCGAAGAACCGGGCCTTGTGCGTGCCGTCGCTCCACAGAGGCGAGGCCGGTTCGTAGGGGATCACGCCCTCGACCATGCGGTGGGCCGCCACGTCGGCGAACAGGCCGCTTTCGGAGAGCTTCCGCGGGAAGGGCGGGGCGTCCGCGGCGGCCGGCGGGGCGGGGACGAGACGGTAGAAGCCCCCCTTGTCGCCCGGCTGGTGGTCGCAGATCAGGATCTCGCCCTTCGAGTCGGTGCCGAAGGCCGTGATCTGCAGCGGCGTGTCGGCGATGAGTTCGTGCCAGGTGACCCGCGAGCCGTCGTGGCGGATGCCCCAGATGCGGCCGGTCGAATAGTCGGCGTACAGGTAGGCGCCCCGCAGTTCGGGCAGGGCGGAGCCGCGGTACACGAGCCCGCCGGTCATCGCGCGGGCGTCCGCGTGCGGGTGCTCGGCCACCGGCTTCGAGAACGGCGTCGGCCCCGCCGGCTGCGATTCGTTGAACTTGTGCGTGCCCTCGACGACGCTCCAGCCGTAGTTGGCGCCACGCTCGATGAGGTAGATCTGCTCCCACAGGTCCTGGCCCTGGTTGCCCACCCACAGCCGGCCGGCCTCGGGTTCACTGACGATCCGCCACGGCTGCCGCAGGCCGTAGGCCCAGGTCTCCGGCCGCGCTCCCGGCACCGTGGCGATCGGGCTGTCCGCGTCGAAGATCGGGTTGTCCTTGGGCACCGAGTAGTGCCGGCCGTCGTGAGGCACGTCCTCGTCGGGGTGGTCGGGGTCGATCCGCAGGATCTTCGCCCGCAGCGTGGTCAGGTCCTGGCCGACGCGGTCGGCGTCGGAGTCGCTGGTGCCGTCGCCGCTGCCCACGTACATCGTCCCGTCGGCGCCGAAGGCCATATCGCCGCCGTTGTGGCCGTCCGAGGGCCATTCGATGATCACGGTGGCCGAGTCGCGATGAAAGGCGTAAGGGGGCTCGCGGTCGATGACGTAGCGGGTGATTCGCGTCCGCTTCTTGCCGTCCTCAGGCACGCGGCCGTCCGGGCTCTTGAGCCCGTTGGAGCCGATGAACACGTGGCCGTTTTCGGCGAACCGGGGATGGAACGTGATCGCGTAGTGGACGGTCGCATCGTCGGCCGGAATGAGCACCTCGGGCTCGAACGTCGCGGCGTCGTCCCGGATCCGCAGGACCTGAGACGGGCTGTAGGACCAGCCTTCGCTGGAGTAGATGAGCCGGTCGCTACCCGGTTGATGGGCGACCGTGATCGGGCACGACACCTTCGCCAGCGGCAGGGTCCGCTCGATGGTGAACGGCAGGGGCGGCTCGGGCGACCCGGCCACCTTCGACGTCGACACGGGCACGATCTTCGGGATGCCGTACGGCCGCTGGGCGGTGGCCTGCGGGCCGACGAACCGCACCGCGGCGTAGTCCTCGTGGCGGTGGAAATCCCGCCGCGAGAGCGGGGCCACCGACGAGAGTTCCGGGGCCTCCTGCTCGACGTCGAAGTCGTAGCGACACAGGGCGAGACGCCACTCGTCGCCGGCTTCCGGACGGCCGCCGGTGCGCACGAGGGACTCCCACGGGATCCGCATCTCCACCGACCAGCCCTCGTCCTTGTCGGTCCACGTGTCGAGCGTGCCGCGGAGGGCCACGGCCGACTCGATGTGGAACTCGCCGTCCCGCTTGAAGCGGCCGACGTGCCCCCGGCGCGGCAGGAACAGGTCGAAGACCGCGTTGGCGGCGTTGACGTGAAACTCGTAGTAGGCCGGCTTGTCGGCCGACGGCTTGAGGAACACCTCGAAGACGTCGTTCTCCCAGGTGTTGCCGTCGTGTTCGGTGACGTGCGCGAAGAGGTCCGTGTCGTCCATGTCGGCGGCGACGTAAAGGTTCTCGCGGTCCCAGAGCAGCCGGGCCCGGGTGCCCCGGCGGGCCTTGGGGGCGTCCTTCTCCCAGGGAATGGTGAAGGAGTCGACCACCACCGCCCGCTGCCAGGCGGCGTCATCGACCTTGCCGTCGATGGTGATCGGGTCCTCCGTGAACCGGCACTCGAACGTGGGCCGCGGTGGTGCGGCCGCCGCGGGCGGCGGCGGGGGTGACTGCCGGGCACAGCCGCCGGCGAGGGCCAGGCAGCACGCGACGAGGGGGCGAAGCGGGAGACGCACCGCAGGGAGCGGGAGGGAGGGCATGGCTGCACCCAGTGGGGAGGCGACGGCGGGGGGCGGGGCTTTTGGGCCGTGTTTCGTCACCAGAAAGCATAGCCCAGCGGCCGAAACACGGCCATTGTCGCCCGCCGACGCAGGGCCGGGGCTCCGCACGGCCGGACCACGCCGCCTGCCCCCCATGGTCCACGGGCGGCCCGGCTCACCGCCCCGGCCGATCCGCCCGGAAGACCGTGCGGCCCTCCTTGATCGTCTCGACCACGGCGATGTCCTTGATCGCGGTCGGCTCCACCCGCAGCGGATTGCGGTCGAGGATCACGAGGTCGGCGAGCTTTCCGGCCTCGAGCGTGCCCTTCGTCTTCTCCTCCTTGAGCTGGAAGGCCGCCGTCGCCGTCACCGCCCGCAGGGCGTCGTACGGCGACACCCGCTCGTCGGGCCCGACCACCTGGCCGCTCCCGGAGCGCCGGTTTACGCCGGCGTCCACCAGCGCGAGGATCGACGGCACGGGCGACACCGGGGCGTCGTGCGAATAGGTGAACGGCAGGCCAGCCCGGAGGAACGTCCGCGACGCCATGGCGCCGGCCGACCGCTCCGGCCCCCACAGCCGCACCACCGCGTCGCCGCCGGGGATGATGCCGGCGGTCAGGAAGCTGGGGATCGCACCGCAGGCCTTCATCTTTTCGATCTGGTCGAGCCGCAGCCAGGTCGCGTGCACGAACACGGGGCGGTGGTCGTGCATGCCGTGCTTCTTCACCGCCTTGGCGATCGCGGCCAGGGCCTGGTCGGCGGCGGCGTCGCCGTTCATGTGCATGTGGATCTGCAGGTCGGTCGGCCAGTACTTGTCGAACACCGCGTCGAGCACCTCGTCGGGTATCTGGCGATAGCCTGCGAACGCCCCGGTCTTTCCCGGCGGGTTCTGCGCGTAGGGCCGGGTGAACCAGGCCGTGTCGAGGCTCCCGTCGAGCCAGAACTTCACGCCCCCGAGCCGGACGCGGTTCACGTACCGCCGGTCGAGGTCGGGCCGGGCCGCCCGCAGCTTCTCCACGATCCCGCCGGCCTGGGGGTCGTACTGCGTCGCGACCGTGTAGGCGGCGGCGAGCGTGTCGTCGAGCGCGGAGTCCTTGGCGGCGACGTACAGGTCGATCGGCAGGAGCTTCTCGTCGATCGCGTTGATCACGATGCCGATGTCGTCGTTGCCGAGGCCGAGGCCCGCCTCCATGGCGGTGGTCTGGCCGTGGCTGGCCCATACCTCCGCCGCCCCGGTGATCGCCCGCGCGGCCAGTTCGCCGGTGAACGGCGGCCGCCGGCTGCGGACGGCGTTCAAGGCCGTCTCCTCCATGGGCCCGAGGAGCGACTTCCCGTCGGCCTGGCGAGCGAACATCCCGCCGGCCGGGTCGGGCGTGTCGGCCGTGATTCCCGCCGCCTTGAACGCGGCGGCGTTCGCGGCGCCGAGGTGGCCCGACGAGTCGACCACCATCACCGGCCGATCGGCCGACACCCGATCGAGCTCCGCGCTCGTCGGCGGCCGCCCCTCCTGCAGGGCCCGGGCCTGGTAGCCGAAGCCCACGATCCAGCCGCCGGCGGGCGTCCGTTCGGCCTGCTTCCGCATCCGCGTCACGAGGTCGTCGATCCCGGTACAGCCGAACAAGTTGGCGTCGACGAGGTTCTTGCCGAAGTAGACGAAGTGGCCGTGGGTGTCGATGAAGCCGGGCAGGAGCGTCCGGCCGCCGAGGTCGATCACCCGCGTGTCCGGGCCCGCGAGCTTCTCGCCGTCGGCCCGCGATCCGACGAACAGGATCGTGCCGTCCTTCACCGCGAGGCTCTCGGCGTACTCGGCCGTCGGCCCACGCATGGTGAGGATGTCGCCGCCGACGTAGACGACGTCGGCCGTGCCGGCCGCCACCGCGGCGGGGACGCCGGTCGCGGAGAGGGCCACGATCAGCAGCAGGCGGAGGGTGCGCATGGTCATTTCCTGCAGGGTCTCGAGGACCGGATTGTGCGGGCGGTCGCGAACCCTGCCCAGACGCCCCCCGCGGCTGTGCCGTATTCCGGGGTGTCCCCGGGCGAAATCGCACTCGGGCGGCGCCGCCGGCCGCGACGAACCGCCGGCGAACGAACCGGATAAAGACACCGCTTTTCGTGCTTGCCAGCCCCGCGGCCGTCGGCGAAACTCACGGCCCTCAGGCCTGTCTACAGAGACCGCACCCGGGAATCCGCTCCGCGACATGGAACCCACCGACGTCTCCGACCCGCGGTACTACCACAAGGTCGTCGATTGCCAGTGGGCCTGCCCGGCCCACACCAACGTTCCCGCCTACATCCGGCTCATCGCCCAGGGCAGGTACACCGAGTCGTACCTGCTCAACCGCGAGTCGAACGTCTTCCCCGGCGTGCTCGGCCGGACCTGCGACCGACCCTGCGAGCCCGCCTGCCGCCGCAGCCGCGTGGACGAGAAGCCCGTCGCCATCTGCCGCCTGAAGCGGGTGGCCGCCGACCTCCGCGACGAGATCCGGCCCTTTCTCCCCAAGGCCCCCGAGGTCAAGAACGGCCGGCGTGTCGCGCTCGTCGGTGCCGGCCCGGCCTCGCTGACCGTGGCCAACGACCTCCTGCCCCTCGGCTACGAGGTCGTGATCTACGAGAAGAACCACGAGCCGGGCGGCCTGATGCGGATCAACATCCCGTCCTTCCGCCTGCCCGCGAACGTGCTCGACGAGGAGTGCGGCTACATCATCGACATGGGCGCCGAGATGCGGTACGGCGCGCCGGTGACGAGCCTCAAGGCCCTGCTCGACGAGGGCTACGACGCGGTGTTCGTCGGCAGCGGGGCCCCGAAGGGCAAGGATCTCGACATCCCCGGCCGCCACGACGCCCCGGGCCAGGTCCACATCGGCATCGACTGGCTGGCGAACGTCCATTTCAAGCACGTCGAGAAGATCGAGCCCCGCGTGATCATCATCGGCGTGGGCAACACGGCGATGGACTGCTGCCGCACCGCCAAGCGGCTCGGGGCGACCGACGTGAAGGTGATCGCCCGCCGCGGCCGGAAGCACTTCAAGGCCTCCCCCTGGGAACTCGAGGACGCCGAGGAGGAGCAGGTCGAGATCGTGGAGAACCACGCCCCGAAGCGGATGCTCGTCGAAAATGGAAAGCTCGTGGGCCTGGAGTTCGACGTCCTCGAATGGACCGAGGACGCGTCGGGGAAGGCCTCCAGCCGGGTCGTGCGGACGGCCACGATCCCCTGCGACGCGGTGATCCTCGCCATCGGCCAGGACAACGCCTTCCCGTGGATCGAGCGGGACGCCGGGGTGCAGTTCGACGCCAAGGGGATGCCGGTGGTCGACCGCGCCACCCACCAGAGCACGCACCCGCGGGTGTTCTTCGGCGGCGACGCCGCCTGGGGCCCGCAGAACATCATCTGGGCGGTGGCTCACGGCCACCAGGCGGCGATCTCCATCGACCTCGTCTGCAACGGCAAGTCGGTCACCGAGCGGCCCCCCGAGGGGATGACGCTCGTGAGCGTGAAGAACGGCCTGCACAGCTGGGCCTACGCCAACGACTACGATCCGTCAGGCCGCCAGGTGATGCGGCACGAGGAACTCACCAAGCGGTTCCGCGACCTGAACTGCGAGGTCGAACTCGGCTTCTCACCCGAGCAGGTGGCGACCGAGGTGTCGCGGTGCCTCAACTGCGACATCCAGACGCACTTCAACCCGCCCAAGTGCATCGAGTGCGACGCCTGCATCGACGTCTGCCCGACGAACTGCCTCACGATCACGACCGACGGCTGCTCGGAGGCCGAGATGCGGACGAAGCTCTCGGCCCCCGCCCTGAACCCGCAGCAGGAGATCTACGTCTCCGAGTCGCTGCCGCAGACGAAGCGGGTGATGGTCAAGGACGAGGACGTCTGCCTCCACTGCGGCCTGTGCGCCGAGCGGTGCCCCACGGCGGCCTGGGACATGCGGCTCTTCGACCTGGTGAAGCCGGTGGCGGGGGCCGCCTGCGGGCGGGAGGAGCTGGTCACGGCATGAACGGCATCAACGATTTCGCCTTCAAGATCGGCACCGTCAACGGCACGGGCTCGGCGAGTGCCAACGGCCTGCTCATGCAGGCCATCTTCCGGATGGGGATCCCCGTCTCCGGCAAGAACATCTTCCCGTCGAACATCCAGGGCCTGCCCACCTGGTACGAGATCCGGGTCAGCAAGGACGGCTACATGGCCCGGCCCTCGGAGGTCGACCTCGTCGTCGCCCTCAATCCGGCGACCTACGCCAAGGACGTGGCCACGGTGCGGGAGGGAGGCTTCCTCCTCTACGACTCCTCCTGGCCGCTGCCCAAGGAGCTCGAGCGGCAGGGGATCACGATCCTCGGCATCCCCTTCGGCCGGATGTGCGTCGAGGCCTTCGAGGGCGACCGCGAACGGACGCTGCTACGGAACATCGCCTACACCGGCGCCCTGACCGCGCTGCTCGACATCGACATGGGCGTGGTCGAAGCGCTGCTCGAGCAGACCTACGGCAAGAAGCCGAAGCTCCTCGAGGCGAACCACAAGGCGATCCGGCTGGGACACGACTACGCCAAGCGGCACTGCCCCTGCCCGCTTCCCTTCCGCCTCGAGAAGATGGACGCCACCGGCGACTCGATCCTCATCGACGGCAACACGGCCTGCGCCCTGGGTGCGGTCTACGCGGGCGCGACCGTCGGCGCCTGGTACCCGATCACGCCCGCCACGTCGCTGATGGAGGCCTTCAAGGCCTTCTGCGAGAAGTTCCGCGTCGACAAGGAGACCGGTGCCCGCAACTACGCCATCCTCCAGGCCGAGGACGAGCTGGCCGCGGCCGGGATCGTGATCGGCGCCGGCTGGGCGGGCGCCCGGGCGTTCACCAACACCTCCGGCCCGGGCATCTCGCTGATGCAGGAGTTCCTCGGCCTCGCCTACTACACCGACATCCCGGCCGTGTTCTTCGACATCCAGCGGTGCGGCCCGGCGACCGGCATGCCGACGCGGACCCAGCAGGCCGACCTGATCTCGCTGGCGTACGCCTCCCACGGCGACACCAAGCACCCGATCCTCTTCCCGGCGAACCCGCGGGAGGGCTTCGAGATGGCGGTGCAGGCCTTCGACCTCGCCGACCGGCTGCAGACGCCCGTGTTCGTGGCCACCGACCTCGACATCGGCATGAACGACTGGATGGTGAAGCGGCTCGAGTGGGACGACACCTACCGTCCTGATCGCGGCAAGGTGCTCGACGCGGCGGCCCTGGAAAAGGTGAAGAAGTTCTCCCGCTACCTCGACGTCGACGGCGACGGCATCGCCGCCCGCACGCTGCCCGGCGTCGGCGCCAAGGGCGCCTACTTCGTCCGCGGCTCCGGCCACGACAAGCACGCCGCCTACACCGAGGACTCCGACGCCTACACGGAACTCGTGGACCGCCTGCGGCGGAAGTTCGCCCACGCGGCCACGCTCGTGCCGAAGCCCGCCTTCACGCTTCAGGAGGGTGCCGAGGTGGGCCTGGTGACGATCGGCGGGTGCGACGCCGCAGTCCGCGAGGCGGCCGACAAGCTCCGGGCCCAGGGGATCCGCGTGGACGTGATGCGGATCCGCGGCTTCCCCTTCGACGAGGACGTGCGGGAGTTCATCGAGTCCTACGACCAGGTGTTCGTCGTCGAGCAGAACCGCGACGGCCAGCTGCGGTCGCTGCTGACGATCGAACTGGGCATCCCGCCCGCCGACATGATCCCGATCCTCGACTACGGCGGCATGCCGCTCACGGCCCGCGTCGTGGTCGAGGCCGTGACCGGCTCCCGGGAGGAAGTGCCCGCATGACCTCGATCGCCAAGCCTCCCGTCCGGCACCCGAGCCTCCGGCAGAACCGCCTCGGCCTCACGCTCCGCGACTACGAGGGCGTGATGAGCACGCTGTGCGCGGGCTGCGGCCACGATTCGGTCACGGCCGCCCTGGTCCAGGCCGCCTGGGAACTCGAGCTCGAGCCCCACCGGGCCGCCAAGATGAGCGGCATCGGCTGCTCGTCGAAGACCACGGCCTACTTCATGAAGCAATCGCACGGCTTCAACTCCGTGCACGGCCGGATGCCGTCGGTGACCACCGGGGCGGCGGCGGCCAACCGCGGCCTGACCTACATCGGTATCTCCGGCGACGGCGACTCGCTCTCGATCGGCATCGGCCAGATGGCCCACGCCATCCGCCGCAACGTGAACATGCTGTACGTGATCGAGAACAACGGTGTCTACGGCCTCACCAAGGGCCAGTTCTCGGCCTCGGCCGACGTGGGTTCGACCTCGAAGCGGGGCGAGGCCAACGAGCAGGCCCCGATCGACCCGGTGCTCTTCGCCCTGTCCATCGGGGCGACCTTCGTGGCCCGCTCGTTCTCGGGCGACAAGAAGCAACTCGTGCCGATCCTCAAGGCGGGCCTGGCCCACAAGGGCCTGGCGATCGTCGACGTCATCTCCCCCTGCGTGACGTTCAACGACCACGAGGGCTCGACGAAGAGCTACAAGTTCACCCGCGAGCACGAGGTGGAGGCGGTCCACGCCGACTACGTGCCGCTGCACACCGAGATCACGCTGCCCGACGCCGCGAACGGCGCCGACCCGGTCCGCGTCGTGCAGATGCACGACGGCAGTTCCGTCCGCCTCCGGGCCACGGCGGCCGACTACGACCCGACCGACCGCACCAGCGCCTACGCCCACGTGCGGGCCTGCCAGTCGCGGGGCGAGATCGCCACGGGCCTCTTGTTCGTCGACGAGCAGAGCCGCGACATGCACGACCTGCTGAAGACGCCCGAGACGCCACTCGTCGACCTCCCCTACGAGCGGCTCTGTCCGGGTTCCAAGGCCCTCGAGGCCCTGATGGCCCGCTACCGCTGAGGCTTTAGGGCTGGGGCCTCGGCGTCGGCCCAGCCGCGCAGTCGGGCGTGCACCACCGCCACCTTGCCCATGTAGTGGTCCATGCGGAAGGGCCCGGCCGCCTGGAGAATGTGCTCGCGGGCCCGGTCGTCGTCCCCGGTCGCCTCGGCGTGCAGCCCGAGGTACAGGTGGGCGTAGCAGAGATGGTTGCGGCGGGCCGCCCCCTCCCCCTGCTCGGCAGCGGCGAGCACGTCGGCGGCCGTGCCGCGGCCGGCGTAGAGGGCGAGGATCTCCCGCATCGGCACCCGGGCGTCCGCGCCGACCGGCAGCAGCGCCTTGCGGGCGGCCTCCGGTCCGTCGAGTCGGGCCACGCAGAGGAAGTGCCAGGCCGGGTTCTCGACGTCGTCGGGGTTCACCGTCCGATGCCGCTCGAACTGCACGCGGCCGTCCTGGAAACGCCCGGCGTAGTAGAGGGCGAGCCCGCGCTGCCAGAGTTCCGGCTCCGCGTCCGGCACCGCCGCGACGAGCCGATCGAACGTGCGGGCCGACGCGGCGGGCTCGGCGGCGAAGAACAGCCGCACGGCCTCCTCGAAGAGGGCCCGCGGGTCGACGGGATCGTCCGCCACGGCCGCGGTGAGCCGGGCCGCCGCCACGAGGGCCACGGCGAGAGCCCGGAGCGACCGCCACGGCGCGGGCGACCGTCGAACTGCGGATCCGAACGGCGTCGGCACTCGTCTCCTCCCGGGCCACTGGGTAGGCGCACCCCCCTCTAACGGGTATGGTCAGGGCGTGCGGGGCGAACGGGAGTCTAGTCCTCGGCTCGCCGCCCCGCGAGCCGCCGTTCCCATCCCCTGGAGCCTCTCCGATGACCACGATGTCGAAGTGCCTGTTCGCCGCCGCCTGCGCCGCCGTGATGGTGACGGGGCTCGGGCTCGTCGCACCGACCGCCACGCTGGCCGGCGGTGCGGAAGCCGACACCGTGGCCCGCAAGGCCGAGCGGAAGTACAAGTGCACGAAGTGCCGGCAGGTGTTCACCTTCGACCGGCCCGGCAACTACAAGTGCCCCACCTGCGGCAAGCCGCTGATCCCGGCGAGCTGAAGCCCCGCGGCGGCAGGGGTTGCGGCCGATCGAGGGCCCCCGCCCGCCCGCGGTGCGGTGTATGCTCTGGGAGGTAATTCACCGGCCTGTCGCACCCCGCTTTCGCGCCCGTAGCTCAGTCGGATAGAGCATGGGATTTCTAATCCCA
>JBIIDT010000031.1:0-31966 GCA_044238145.1 Pirellulales bacterium
CCCGTGGCGACTTCGTCGCCGGTCCGTATCCGGGCGGTCCGTTCACGCTCATCAACACCGCGGTCGGCGGGGGCATCTTCTACAACACGGGCCTCTACGGGGAGCGAACCGTGATCGGCAACGTCGAGGCCGGCTTCGTCTGGGGTGGGCACGAGGTCTTCGACCGCACCGGCTCCGGGTTTGGCCCCGCCGTCGCGCAGCAAATCGCCGCGCCGGGCAACACCGGCCAGCTCGACTTCCATGCCACGATGGTCGGTCACGTGCTGGCCGGCTCCGGCTACATTCCCGCCACGGGGACGAGTGCGTTCACGTTCTCCGCCGTTGCCGCCGGTCTCGCCCCCGCCGCCGTCATGTGGTCGGGGGCCATCGCCACGGCCTACTCCACGAGCACCACGAGCATCGGGGCTTTCTCGACGACGCCCGCCTCGACGGTGCCCGTGTACCAGTCGATGTTCCAGGGGATCAGCGGTACGCGGGCCGACGTCGTCAACAGCAGCTTCGGCTACACCGACCCGGCGGCGCTCGAACCCGAGTCGCTGGCGATCGACGCGCTGGCGTGGGAGAACCCGACGGTCACGTTCGTGGCCTCGGCCGGCAACGACGATGTCACGCCCGTGTTCGCCCCCGGCGACGTCTACAACGGCATCACCGTGGGGAGCGTCGGCGGGGCGGGGGGGCTCGTGCCGTCCGGCTTCTCCTCGTACGGGCCCGTCGACTTCTACAACCCGCAGACCAGCGGGACGCTCGTCGGCGTGCGGGCCGCCGTCGACGTCGCCGCGCCCGGCGAGCAGCAGTTCCTCGCCGCCTACCTCGGGCCGACCGGCGGGCTCGTGCCGCTCACGAACCTGACGCAAGACCCATCCCCCACGGATCAATATTTCGTGAACCAGGACGGCACGAGTTTTTCGTCGCCTGTGGTCGCCGGGGGCGTCGCCCTGATGAAGGACGCGGCGAAGTACTTCACGAAGCCCGCCACCGCCCTCGACTCGCGGGTCGTCAAGGCGGTGCTCATGGCCACCGCCAAGGAGACGGTCGGCTGGAACAACGGGCAGGCCGAGGTGGGGGGTGTCGTGCGGACGACCCAGGCCCTCGACTACCGCACCGGCGCCGGGGCCGTCGACCTCACGGCCGCAGCCCTGACCTACATCGATGCCGCCACCATCGACGTCAGCGGCACCGGGGGCGGTGCGATCACGAACTCCGGCTGGGACTTCGGGACGGTCCCGGTGGGCGGCACGACCGACTATGCCTTCGGCACCAGCTTCACGGGCACCACGCAGCTCCAGGTCGCCTTGGACTGGTTCACCGGCGGCACGTTCGACGCCGCGGGCTACACCGGCACCCGGACGTCGTTCGCGAACCTCGACCTGCAGGTCTGGAGCGTGACGAGCGGCAGCTTTTCCGCGCTCGTGGCCGAGTCGGCGAGCCTCTACAACAACGCGGAGATGCTGCGGCTGACGCTGCCGGCGGGCGACTACGGGCTGCGGGTCACGCTGCCGGCGATGATCTACGACGTGGGAGCCACGCCGGTGACGGCCGAGTCGTACGGCCTTTCCTGGACCGCCGTGGCGGTACCTGAGCCCTCGGCCGCCGCCCTGGCGGCGGCGGGGCTGGCCTGCGGCGTCGCCGTGGTCCGCCGCCGTCGCGCCGGGCGGCCCGCCCGTGGAGCCGCGGTCATGGACGGCCACGGCGGGCGGCCGTACGATCCGGGCCCGTTCGCACAGCGTCCCCCGGAGGCCGGTTCCCCATGCCCCTGCTCGTCGTTGGAAGCGTCGCCCTGGACTGCGTCGAGACCCCCACCGCCAGCCGCGACGACGTGCTCGGCGGCTCGGCCGTCTTCTTCTCCTATGCCGCGAGTTTCTTCTCGCCCGTGAAGATGATCGGCACGGTGGGCCAGGACTGGCCGGCCGAGCACACGCGGTTCCTCGAGGCCCGCGGCATCGACACCTCCGGCATCGAGACGATCGCCGGCGGCAAGACCTTTCGCTGGCGGGGCCGCTACCTGCCCAACATGAACGACCGTGAGACGCTCGAGGTGCACCTCAACGTGTTCGGCGAGTTCAAGCCGAAGCTCAACGGCGGCCACCGCGAGAGCAAGTTCCTGTTCCTCGGCAACGCCTCGCCCGTGACGCAGCTCTCGGTGCTCGACCAGGTGCCCGGGGCGAAGCTCACCGTCGCCGACACGATGGATCTGTGGATCAACATCCAGCGGGACGAGCTGGAGACGCTCCTGCGGCGGATCGACGGGCTCGTGCTCAACGACGCCGAGGCGAAGCTCCTCGCAGAGGATGAGAACCTCGTGCGGGCGGGGCACGCCGTGCGGGCGATGGGGCCGAAGTTCGTCGTCATCAAGAAGGGCGAGCACGGCGCGATGTTCTTCAGCGAGCACGAGATGTACGTCATGCCCGCCTATCCGACGCCGCAGGTGGTCGATCCCACGGGCGCCGGCGACAGCTTCGCAGGGGGCATGATGGGGCACCTCGCCGCCCTCGACCGCTACGATCCGCAGGCCCTCAAGGAGGCCCTGGCCTACGGCGTGATCACGGCCAGCTTCACGGTCGAGGACTTCAGCCTCGACCGCCTGGCGGGGATCGACCGCGGCGACCTCGACCGCCGCGTGGCCGAATATCGGCAGATGCTGACGTTTTGACCACCGGACGGCGGCCCGGAACGGCCGATTGGCCTGCCGCGGGTCATCTGTACGGCCGTCCAGAAAATCTGCTTGCCAGGCCGGCCGGCTGCCGATAGTATACCCGCGTTCACTGTTCGGTTCCGCGGCAAATCGCTCGATTCATGGTGGCGAAGCAACCACCCCGACGAGGCGCCGGGAAGCGTGGGAGATGGTCGCCATGGTGACGGCAACGGCAGGAGTCAACGGACGGATGGCCAAGGAAGCCAAGGATTCGAAGGACAAGGGTGGCCGCGAGGCCAAGCTCGACGAGGCCCGCGGGAAGAAGGGGGCCAAGCCGGGGCCGTCGTTTCTCGACGACAATCCGGCGCTGCGAAACACGCTCGCGCAGATCGAGAAGGAGTTCGGCGAAGGCTCGATCATGCCGCTGGGCGTCGACGCCCAGGCCCCGATTGAGGGCATCTCCTCGGGCAGCCTGTCGGTCGACCTCGCCCTGGGCGGCAAGGGCTTTCCGCGGGGGCGAATCATCGAGGTCTTCGGCCCCGAGTCGAGCGGCAAGACGACGATCGCCCTGCACGCCGTCGCGGCGGCCCAGCGGGCCGGTGGGATCGCGGCATTCATCGACGCCGAGCACGCGCTCGACCCGAGTTGGGCGAAGAAGCTTGGCATCTCGCTCGAGAGGCTGCTGGTCAGTCAGCCCACCAGCGGCGAGGAGGCGATGCACATCTGCGAGATGCTCATCAAGAGCAATGCCGTCGACATCATCGTCGTCGACTCCGTGGCGGCCCTGGTGCCGCAGAAGGAACTCGACGGCGAGATCGGCGACTCGTTCGTCGGCCTCCAGGCCCGGCTCATGAGCCAGACGATGCGAAAGCTCACGGGGGCCATCGCCAAGGCGAAGACGACGGTGATCTTCATCAACCAGATTCGCGAGAAGATCGGCGTCATGTTCGGCAGCCCCGAGACCACGCCGGGCGGCCGGGCGCTGAAGTTCTACTCCTCGTGCCGGCTCGACGTCCGCCGGATCGGCACGCTCAAGGACGGCGAGGACGTCGTCGGCCAGCGGGTGAAGGTCAAGGTGGTCAAGAACAAGGTGGCCCCGCCGTTCCGCGTGGCCGAGTTCGACATGATGCACGCCGACGGGATCAGCGTGGAGGGCGACCTCCTCGACCTGGCGATCGCTGCCAAGCTCGTCGACAAGACGGGCACGTGGCTGCGGTACGGCGAGGTGCATCTCGGGCAGGGACGGGAAAAGGCCCGACTGTTTCTCAAGGAGAACCCCCAGGTCGCCCAGGAATTGCGCGAGAAGATCCTCGCCAGCAAGGATGCCGTGATCGCGGTTTCGGCGGCCGACGGCGGCGAGTGAGCCGCCCACCGACGCTCCCCCACACCCACCCACGGGCGGCCGTCCCAAGCGGTCGCCGGTGGGTGGCGTCGTTTTCGTACCCAGCCCCGCGGCCCGGTTCCGGCCGGTTACGCGGTCTTTGGCGGCTGTCGGGGGGGTGATTTCAGGGAAACGTCCTACAAGGTCGATTCGTCAACGATTACGGACGGCTGGCGGACAGGGATCTGGGCATGGCCCGAAAAAAGAAAAGGCCGCGGCGGCGTGGACTGGGCTTCGATGCCCTGGAGCGCCGGTTTCTCCTCTCCGCGACCGACTGGTGGCTCGACGATACCGCCTGGTGGGACCAGGACTGGTGGGTCGAAGACCCGGCACCGCCGGAATCGTGGGACGAAGGCGTCCTGCCGGGCGACGAGTGGGGCTACGACTTCAGCGGCGAGTTCGACGCGGGCTGGCCCACGACCGACGACGTGCCCGAGGATCCATCACCGGAGGTCAACGGCGACGATGCCGGGGGATGGGTCGGAGAGGAGCCGGTCGGCGACCCGGCGGAGGAGACGTCCGGGACCGGCTCCGATGCGGAAGTCGGAGATGCCGACCAGCAGGACGACGTCGTCGCGCCCGTGGATGACCCGGTGACTCCGCCCGACGAACTACAGGTGGAAGCCGAATTAGGCGGTGTCTGGCCCGAAGACGCGGGCGGATCCGATGCCCCCGTTGATGGCACCGAAGATGCTCTCGGCGATGTCCTCGACGAGGATCCGTTGGCTCTCGAGGAAGACCGGTTGGATCTCGAGGAAGATCTTTCGGATCAGGAGCCGGCCGATACGCATGCGACGGACGACGAGTCGTCACCGGGCGATGAGTTTGTCCCGACTCCGGTCGACTGGTCCGAGTTTGATGGCCCGAGTCCCGAGCCGCAGGATCCGATTCCGCTGCCCGTCGACACGGCCGTGGAAGGCGATGCGGACACCCCGACCAGCGCTCCGGATGATGTCGGGCAATCGACCACGACAGATCCGGTCGACGAACCGGTGGCGGGCTGGGTGCTGGACGCCGGTGCCGAGCAACCGGTCCTGGTCGCCGTGACCGCGCAACCGGTCCCGGTCGCCCCGACCGCCCCGGCTCCCGCAGCCGGCTCGCCCGACGGGCCTCGGGCTTCGACGTGGGCCGGATTCCTCGGCCGGGGCGGCGTGTTCGGCTTCGGCTTCGCATGGGGCTCCGGCTCAGGAGACGACGGCGACGGCTCCTCGTCGTTGCCAGGACGGCGCCGCAGCCGCTGGCCGTTTCGTCCGGCTGATTGAACCGCCCTCGCAGCCGGTCCGTGGACCGCCGCTCGCCGGAGGGTGAGGGGCGTGTATAGTGCGGGCCTGCCGCCCCCCGAGGATTTCCGGGAGACCCGTTTCACATGAAGGCCGACGACCTCCGCGAAGCCTATCTCGCCTTTTTCGAGTCGAAGGGCTGCATCCGCCGGCCCAGCGACGTGCTCGTGCCGCGGTGGGATCCGTCGGTGCTCTTCACGCCCGCCGGCATGAACCAGTTCAAGGACCACTTCCTGGGGAAGTGCAAGCTGGAATTCACCCGGGCGACCACCTGCCAGAAGTGCCTGCGGACGGGCGACATCGACAACGTGGGCCGGACGCCGCGGCATCACACCTTCTTCGAGATGCTCGGCAACTTCTCGTTTGGAGACTACTTCAAGCGGGAGGCGATCCACTGGGCCTGGGAGTTCCTCACCGCGAAGAACTGGCTCGACATGCCCCCGGAGAAGCTCTCGGTCACCGTCTACCAGGACGACGACGAGGCCTTCCGCATCTGGGCCGATGAGATCGGCGTGCCGGCCGCGAGGATCACGCGGATGGGCGAGGACGACAACTTCTGGCCGGCGAGCGCCCCGAGCCAGGGCCCCGACGGCGTCTGCGGGCCGTGCAGCGAGATCTTCTACCGGATGCCGGACGGCAGCGACGTGGAGATCTGGAACCTCGTGTTCACGCAGTTCAACCGCGTCGGCCCGCCCCCCGACAACCTGCATCCGCTGCCCAGCCGCAACATCGACACCGGGATGGGGCTGGAGCGGACCTGCGCCATGCTCCAGGGCGTGGATTCCAACTTCCACATCGACATCCTTCGGCCGCTCGTCGAGGCGGTGGCGGAGGTCTGCGGCCGGAAGTACGAGCCGGCGACCGACGACGGCCGGCGGATGCGGCGGATCGCGGACCACGTGCGGGCCTGCACGTTCGCGATCCACGAGAACGTGCTGCCGGGCAACAACGAGGAGAAGTACGTCGTCAAGCGGCTCCTGCGGCGGGCCGTGCTCGACGGCCGGCAGATGGGCGTCCGCGAGCCGTTCCTCCACCGGCTGCCGCCGGTGGTGGCCGACATGATGAAGAAGCCGTATCCCGAACTCGGCGAGACGGTCGGCCGGGTGGGGGGCGTGATCGAGCGGGAGGAGGCGTCGTTCCTGGCGACGATCGACGGCGGCCTCGACCGCATCGAGAAGCTCTTCAAGGGCCTGGGCGCCGCGGGCAAGGCCGTCGTTCCCGGCGGTGACGCCGCCGAGCTGTACACGACCTATGGCTTCCCCCCGGAGCTCCTGGAGACGCTCGCCGCCGAGCGGAATTGCGGCTTCGACTGGGAGGGTTTCCGCGCGGCCATGGACGAGCACGGCCTGAAGTCCGGGGCGGGCACCCGCGTGGAGGTGTTCACGTCGGGGCCGCTCGACGCCCTGAAGAAGACGATGCACGGCTCGGAGTTCGTCGGCTACGACGCCACGGAGGCCGCCGGGAAGGTGATCGGCATCATCGCGCAGGGGGCGCTCTGCGACCGCATCGAGGAGGTGGGGCACGCCCAGCCGGTGACCGTGGTGCTCGACCGCACTCCCTTCTACGGCGAATCGGGCGGGCAGGTGGGCGACACCGGCCGGCTCGCGTGGGCCGGTGGCGAGTTCGAGGTCGTCGACACGCAGCGGGAGGGGGGCTTCATGCTCCACATCGGCCACCTGCGGACGGGTGGCCTCGACCTCGGGGCGACCGTCACCGCCACGGTGGACACCGAGCGGAGGGCCGCCCTGCGGCGGGCCCACTCGGCCACGCACCTGCTGCACGCCGCCCTCCAGCACCACCTCGGCTCCCACGCCGTGCAGCAGGGCTCGAAGGTGGACGCCGACCTGCTCCGCTTCGACTTCTCCCACACCAGCGGCATCGACGCCGACACGCTACGGGCGATCGAGGGGATGGTGAACGCGGGCGTGTTCGCGGCGGCGCCGGTCACGGCCCGGCTCCTGCCCCTGGCCGAGGCCCGTCACGCCGGGGCGATGATGCTGTTCGGCGAGAAGTATCCCGACGTCGTGCGGATGGTGTCGATGGAGGGCGTGAGCCGCGAGCTGTGCGGGGGCACGCACGTGTCGAGCACCGGCCAGATCGGCCTGGTGCGGATCGTCGGCGAGGAGAGCGTGTCGGCCGGCACGCGGCGGATCACCGCCGTCACCGGCGCGAAGGCCCTCGACCGGTTCCGGCAGGCGGAGCGGACGCTCGCCGAGGCGGCAGCGGCCCTCAAGGTGCCCGTGGGCGAACTGCCCCACCGGCTGGCCGCGGTCGCCAAGGAGCTTCGCGACCTGAAGAAGGCCAAGCCCGCGGCGTCGGCGGCCGGGGGTGCCACGCCCGACGAGCTGCTCGCGGCGGCCGTGGACGTGGCGGGCACGCGGGTGGTGGTGGCCGACACGCGGGGAAGCGACGCCGGCGCCATGAGGCAGTCCATCGACCTGCTGCGGCGAAAGGCGAGCCCGATCGCGATCCTGCTCGGCAGCGTCGAGGCCGGAAAGGTGACGCTCGTGGCCGGCATCTCCCGCGAGCTCGAGGAGCGGGGGCTCTCCGCTGGCGACTGGATCAAGGAACCGGCCGCCATCGTCGGCGGCAAGGGGGGCGGCCGGTCCGACCTGGCCCAGGCCGGCGGCAAGCTCGCGGACCAGCTCCCGGCGGCGCTCGACGCCGCGCGGAAGTCGATCGAGCAACGGCTCGGGGCCTGATCTCCAGCCGGGGTGGGGATCCCATGGCGGTCATCGTCCGCACGCTCAAGAGCCAGTCGCGGCGCTGGGCCCGGGTCGCCGGGCCCGGTTAGGCGAGCTTCTCGAGAGCGGCGAGGGCGGCGTCGTAGTCGGGCTCGCTGGCCACTTCCTTCACCACCTGGGCGTAGCGGACCACACCCGCCTTGTCGAGCACGAACACGGCCCGGGCGAGGATCTTGAGCTCGTCGATGAGCACGCCCCAGGCCGTGCCGAAGTTGCGGTCCATGTAGTCGCTGCCGGTCCGCATCGACGTGATCGACTCGGCCCCGCAGAAGCGGTTCATGGCGAACGGCAGGTCGAGGCTCACAGTGACCGCGTTGACCTTGTCGCCGAGGGCCGCGAGCCGCTGGTTGAAGGTCTTCGTCTGCACCTGGCAGACGGGCGTGTCGAGCGACGGGACCACGCTGATGATCGTGGGCTTGCCGGCGAGGTCGGCCTTGGTCAGATGCTTCATGCCCCCCTCGAAGTAGGCGAGCGTGAAGTCGGGAGCGGCGGCGCCGACCCTGACCTCCTCGCCGACGAGCGTGAGCGGGTTGCCCTTGAACGTGACCGCGCCGTGCCGACCCATGCGAAAGCCTCCTCGGGGATTGCGTGACTGAGCGACGACGGCAGTATTGTCGGCCGCGGCCGTTCGGCAAGCCGATCCACGAAAACGGGGGCGGCGCGGGGGTTTCCCGACCGTGGCGGGCCCGCCGGCGGCCGCGTTCGTTACCATGTCGACCGCGAGGAAATCGACATGCGGGCGATCGGCAGGGCAGGGCAGTGGGCAGGGCTGGGTCTTCCTGCGCTGGCCATCCTCCTCGAACTCAACCACCGGATCTCGCTCGGGCAGATGCTGATGATGCTCGTGGCGGCCGTGTGCTGCTTCTGGATCGGCCGGATCCTCGAGGGCTACGCCGGCCCATGATGCCCCCGCTCGTGCTCCGCCCGCTCTACCGCCGCTACCTGTGGGGCGGTCGCCGTTTCGCCACGGCCCTCGGCCGCGAACTGCCGCCCGGCGACGACTACGCCGAGTCGTGGGAACTCGTCGACCGCGGCGCCGACCAGAGCGTGGTCGCGGCCGGGCTGCTCGCCGGCACGACGCTCGGCACGCTCGTGCGGGAGCGGGGCGACGAACTCCTCGGCCGCCACGCGCCGCGGGCGGCCTTCCCGCTGCTCTTCAAGTTTCTCGACGCCTGCAGTGACCTGTCCGTGCAGGTCCATCCCGACGACGCCCGAGCGGCGCGGCTCACGCCTCCCGACTTCGGCAAGACCGAGGCCTGGTACGTGGTCGCGGCCGAGCCCGGCAGCCGGATCTACGTCGGGCTGAAGTCCGGCGTCGACGCGGCCGCTTTCGCCGCGGCGGTTCGGGCCGGACGCTGCGCGGAGGTGCTCCATGCCTTCGAGCCGCGGGCCGGCGACTGCGTCTTCGTGCCAGCCGGCACCGTGCACGCGATCGGCGCCGGCCTGCTCGTCGCCGAGATCCAGCAGTCGAGCGACGTCACCTACCGGCTGCACGACTGGGGCCGCACGGGATCCGACGGCAGGCCGCGGCCGCTGCACGTGGAGGCCGGTCTCGAGGCGACCACGCGGATGGGACCCGTGGCACCGGTGCGGCCGGTCGCGACCGACGATCCCGCGGTCCACCGGCTCGTGACGAGCGACTATTTTCTCCTCGACGAAGTGGATCCGGCGGGAGGCTGGGCCGTCGGCGGCGACGACCGCTGTCACTTTCTCGCCGTCATCTCCGGCCGCATCCACTTCGCCGACCACTGGGGACTGCCGCCGCTGTCGCACGGGGGCTGCTGCCTCTTGCCCGCCGCCGCCGGCCGCCAGGAACTCGTCGCCGAGCCCGCGGGCGGTCGACAAGCACGCCTGCTGCACGTCGCCCTGCCGTGAGCCCGGTGCGGGCCGCCCGGCGAAACCGCCCTTGGGCCGCCGGCCGCGGATCCCTAGACTCCCGCCCCCCTGCGGACGCCGCCCCATGCCCGTCTCCCGCCCAGCGATCGCCCTAGCCGCCCTCGTTGCCTGCGCCGCGGGTGGCTGCGCGTCGCTCGGCAAGCCGGCCTGGCTCGACCCCGGCCCGGTCCGCAACCAGCAGCGGCGGGCCGTGCGGTTCGACCCCTTCCTGCAGACCGAGGTCCGTCACGATCAGCTCTCGACCATGGACGGCAGCCGGCCGCGCGACTACTCGGAGCCGCTGCCGGAGGTGACCCGGCCGCGATGGTGGTCGCAGCCCGCGCGGTGACGGCAGGGCGTGTATGATCTGGGCGACGCCAGCGGCCTCTCGCCGCCCACCCCACCCGGATCTTCTCCCATGCCAGACCAGCGCCGCGGTACCCGTCCCGGGCGTCCGCCCCGTCCGCCGCGGAAGCCGCGGCCCGAGCGGGCGACCCGCATCACTTCCCGCCGCGGCCACGTGCCGCCGGCCCCGGTCTTCGCCGACGAGGGGGCCCGGACGGTGCCGGCCGACGACGGCCTCGAGCGGCTGCAGAAGGTGCTCGCGTCCGCCGGCCTCGGCAGTCGCCGGGCCTGCGAGGAGTTGATCACGACGGGCCGCGTGGAGGTCGACCGCCAGGTCGTCACGCAACTGGGCACGCGGGTCGACCCGGAGGCCCAGGACATCCGCGTGGACGGCGAGCGGCTGCCGCGGACGAAGCGAGTCGTGTTCGTGCTCAACAAGCCGGTGGGCGTGGTGACGACCAACTTCGACCCCTCCGGCCGGCCACGGGTCGTCGACCTCGTGCCCGGCGACCACCGACTGTTCGCCGTCGGCCGCCTCGACCGGATGAGCGAGGGGCTGATCCTGCTCACGAACGACGGCGGGCTCGCGAACCTGTTGGCCCACCCGCGGTATGGTGTGGAGAAGAAGTACCACGTGCAGGTGGCGGGCGTGCCCACCGAGGACCTGCTCGACAAGCTGCGGCGCGGCATCCGGCTTGCCGAAGGCGAGGTGCACGCCAAGCGGGTCGCGATCCGCTCGCAGCACAAGCAGAGCGCCGTGCTCGAGATGGTGCTCGACGAGGGAAAGAACCGGGAGATCCGCCGGATGCTGGCCCGCCTGGGCCACAAGGTTCACCAGCTCAAGCGGGTCGCGGTCGGCCGCCTCTCGCTGGGCAACCTGCTGCCCGGGCAGTGGCGGCAGCTGGCGTGGAGCGAGGTGGAGGAACTCCGCCGCGACGCCCTGGCGGCCGTGGGGCCCGAGGGCGAACGGGAGCCGCCCCGCCGCCCCGCCGGCCCGCCGCGGCGTGGCCGCCCGTTCGGCGGCCGCGGCCCTGGACGGCCTGGACGGCCCGCGCCCCGGGGCGACCGCCCCGCACCGACGGGCCACGAGGATCGGCCGCGGCCTTTCAAGCCGGTGAAGGGCAAGCGGCCCGTCCGCCGCAAGCGGGCCGGCAAGGCTTCGACGTGGCGGAAGCCACGGCCGGGCGTGGGGGGCGAGTGAGCCGATGGCCGCGCCCGCCGCACCCGTCACCTGCCATGCCGACCACGCCGACTACCTGCGGGCGCCGATCGTCGCCCACGCCCGGGTCGCGGAGGACACCTGGCGGATCCGGCTCGACTGCCCGGCGATCGCCCGCGCCGCCACGCCCGGGCAGTTCGCCATGCTGCGGATCCCGGATCGATCCGACCCGCTCCTCGCCCGGCCGCTGGCCGTCTACGACACGGTGGCCGACGGCTCCGGTCCGCGGTTCGTCGACTTCATCTACCTCGTCCACGGGAAGTTCACGACGGCCCTGAAGGCGCTCGGTCCAGGCGCCGAGTTGGTCGCCTGGGGACCCCTGGGCAACGGGTTCGGCACCGCGCCCGCGGATCACCTCCTGCTGGTGGCCGGTGGCATCGGCCAGACGGCCCTGCTGGCCCTGGCACGCGAGCGGCTCGGCCGGGTCCGCTACGGGTCCTCCCTGCGGTCGGCTCCGCCGGCCCGGCGAGTGACCTTCTGCTGGGGCGCGCGGCATGCCGGCATGTTCGGCGACGCCGACGACTTTCGCGCGGCCGGCTGCGACGTGCACCTGGCCACGCTCGACGGCTCGGCCGGCGTGCGGGGCACGGTGATCGACCTGCTCGACGGCCTGTTCCCGGCGGGCCTGCCCGGGCCGGAGACGACCCGGGTGGCCTGCTGCGGCCCCGAGCCGATGATGGCCGCGGTGGGCCGCTGGGCGGAGGCCCGCGGCCTCCCCTGCGACGTTTCGCTCGAGGCTCCGATGGCCTGCGGCGTCGGCATCTGCTTCACCTGCGTGGCGCGGGTCCGCGACGGGCAGGGAGGCTGGGACTACCGCCGCACGTGCATCGAGGGGCCGGTCTTCGATTCCCGGCTCATCGAGTGGTGACGCGGATCAGGCCTTGGACGCCTTCCGGGCCTTCGCGGTGGCCGGGGCAGCGGCGCCGACGTTCTTCACGCGGGTCGTCAGCCGCGACTTGATGCGGGCGGCCCGGTTTTTGTGGATCGTCTTCGAGGCCGCGGCCCGGTCGGCCTTGCGTGCGACCGCCCGCAGCTCGTCCTTCGCCTTGGCGGCGTCGCCGGCGGCGATCGCGTCGAGCAACTTGCGGACCTGCGTCTTGAGGTCCGACTTGATGGCGCGGTTCCGCTCGCGGTTGCGCAGGTTCTGGCGGTTACGCTTCTTGGCACTGGCCGAATGGGGCATTCCTGATCCTTACGACGTTCGGGGTGACGATTCGGGGAGATGGTTCGGGGGGTGATGGTCGTCCGGGCCGCGGCACGGCGCCGGCACGGAGGGTCAGCCCTCCGCGGCCTTCTCGGAGGAGTTATCCCTCGCGGGACCCAACTTGTCCAGTCGCTCGGCCACATCGCGGTAGCCGAAGTCGAGGCCGGCCAGCGTGGAGAGGTGTTTCTGGGCCGTGTCGACGTCGTTGAGCCCGGTGGCCAGCACGCCCGCCCGGTACAGGGCCCGCTTCTTCAGATCGGTCTCGCGATCGGTCAGCGTCTCGATGGCGAGTTGGTAGTTCTTCATGGCCAGCTGGTACTGCTTGATCTTCTGGAAGCATTCGCCGAGTTCGAGGGCCACGGCACCCTTGCGGCGGGCGTCGCCGAGCACCTCCTGAAAGCCGCGGATCGCCTCAGTGAAGTTGCCCGCCGCCTTGAGCCGCATGGCGAGCTCGTACTTCCAGGTGATGTTCTCCGGGTACCGCTCGCAGCGGGCCGCGTAGACGTCGATCTCCTGCTTGAGCTGGTTCGCCCGCAGCCGCTCGAGCGTGGTGCGATGCTCGGGCGTGTCCTGCTCCTGCACCCGCCGCTCGGCGATCATCACCTTGTGCCGCGCCCAGCGGAGCTGGCGGTCCTCGGCATGCTCACGCACCTTGAGGTCGTTGCCCGACACGGCGAGGGCCTTGGCCATGACCTTCTCGGCCTCCTCGATCGTGCCGTCGCGTTCGAGCAGGTCGGCGAGTTCGAGGTAGGCGTCGACGTCGGTCGGCTGCTGCTGGATCCTCTGCTTCAGCGCGGCGATCGGGTCGGCCGGCGCCGTGGCGTTCTGTCCGGCGGCCGGCTTCGTGCCGCCGCGGCCGATCATTCCCTGGCCGGCGGAGATCGTCTTGTCGACCGAGAGCTGCGCGATGGCGCGTTCCGCCTCCTCCGTGAGCCCCTTGACCCGCGAGACGCGTCGCCAGCACTCGATCGCCTGGTCGAAGTGCCCCTGGCCGGCGGCGTACTTGGCGCACTGTCGGTTGACTTCGGCGTCGGTCGGATCGGCCTCGAGGGCCGCCTTGAGGTACATGCCCTGCACGTCCGGCCACATCAGGTTGCCCGCCGCCTCGGCCATCGCGAGGAGACAGGCCTGATCTCCCGGATTGGCCTGCAGCGCCTCGACGCCCTGCTTGAGCACGTCCCGCCACTGGGCGGACGCGGCGAGTTTCTTCAGGCCCCGGGCACCGCCCGAGAAAAGGGCCGTGAGCGAGCCGGCCTTCTTTCCCCCGAACTTGCGGCGTAGGGCCTGCAGGAAGTGGTGCAGGAAGACGGGGTTGCCCGGGTCGCCGAGCACGCACTGGGCGAACATATCGATGGCGTACTGGACGTTCGCGGCGGCCTGCATGCCGGTCCGGTAGCACTGCATCAGCCGCCGCTGGTCGGCGGGCGACAGGCTGCCGAACGACTGGGCGAGCGCCGGGTCGACCGGCAGGGCGGCGGCGGTTCCCGGCGGGGCTGTAGACTCGTTCGACATGGTGTGTGACGATGATCCCGGGACCCACGGCCGACTCGGGTCGCCAATTGTAGTGGCGGCTCCCATGCCCCGAAACACCGTCCCTTTCCGTCGCCCGCGGAGCCGATTCCCGCCCCCATGACCACCCCGAACCCGCCCCGCCGTGGCCACGTGACGTTCGTCGGCGCCGGGCCCGGCGCCGCCGACCTGCTCACGCTGCGCGCGGCGGAGGCCCTGCGGCAGGCGGAGGTCGTGGTGCACGACATGCTCGTGCCCGAGCCGCTGCTCGACGCGGTCAACCCGGCGGCGCGGCGGGTGCCGATCGCCCGGGAGGAGGGGGACGGCGACCCCGGCGCGGCGACCGGTCGGCTGCTGGTGCGGCTGGCCCTCGAGGGTCACGACGTGGTGCGGCTCAAGGGGGGCGACCCGACCGTGTTCGCACGGCTCGCCGAAGAGATCCAGCCGCTCCGCGCGGCGGGCGTGCCGGTCACGATCGTGCCGGGGGTCACCGCGGCGCTCGCCGCCGCCGCCGCCGCCGCGGTGCCGCTCACGAGCCGCGCGGCCGCGTCGAGCCTGACGCTCGTCACCGGGCACGAGGCCGATGCCAAGGAGTCCCCCGTCGACTTCCACGCCCTGGCCGCGGTTCCCGGCACGCTCGCGATCTACATGGGGGTGGAGCAGGCCGCCCGCTGGGCGCGGGCGCTGCTCGCCGCGGGCAAGCCGGGCGACACGCCGGTGACCGTGGTGGGCCGCTGCTCGTGGCCGGGCGAGCGGATCGCCTCGGGCACGCTCGCCGAGTGCGCCGCGGGCCTCGAGCGGGACGGTTGGCAGAGCCCCGCCGTCGTGATCGTGGGCGCGGCGGTGGGACCGGCGACCGGGCCGCTCGCGGGCCGCCGGGTGCTCGTCACGCGGCCGGCCGGCCAGGGGGACGAACTCGCCTGCCTCGTGCGGGCCGCCGGTGGACAGTGCCTGCACGTGCCCGTGATCCGGCTCGCGGCACCGCCGTCGTGGCAGCCGCTCGACGACGCCCTCGCCAGTGCCGCCACCTACGACTGGATCGTCTTCGCCAGCGCCAACGGCGTGCAGGCCTTCACCGGCCGGCTGCGGGCCGCGGGTCGCGACGCCCGGCTGCTGGGCACCGCGCGGATCGCGGCCATCGGCCCGGCCACGCGGCGGGCATTGGAGACAGCCGGTCTCGCCTGCGACCTGACCCCGGACGAGTTCCGCTCGGAGGGGCTCGCCGCGGCGTTCGCGGGGCAGCCTCGCGGCGGACGGTTCCTGCTCGTGCGGGCCGACAAGGGCCGCGACGTGCTGCGGCGTTCGCTCGAGGAGGCCGGCCACCAGGTCGACGAGGTGGCGGCCTACGCGAGCCGGCCGCTCGACGCCCTCGACGACGAGTCGCAGGCGGCCGTCGCCGCGGGCGTGGACTGGGTGACGGTCACGAGCACGTCGATCGCCGAGGCGACCGCCCGCCTGTTCGCCGACCGGATCCGCGGGTGGCGGATCGCGAGCATCAGTCCCGTCACGACCGCGGCCCTCCGCCGGGCCGGCCTCGACGTCACGGTCGAGGCCGACGAGGCGTCCGCGGCTGGCCTGGTGGCCGCCATGAGCCGCTGGGAGTCGGCCGCCGCCGCGCGACCGGCAGAATCGTCACGGTCGGGGTGAGGGTTCCGGGCGGAAAGGCCGCGGCCGGCCGGCCGATTGCAGACCGGCCGAAAACCGCGTCGATACCCTCCCGGTCCGGCGGCTGTCCGCCGTCGGCAAGGGGGACATCTCATGGGACGGTCGGCCGATCCGGCGACGCTGGTGCTCTGCGCGATGCTGCCGCAGGCGTTTCCCCGCGGGGCCCGTGCGGCCTGGCTGGCGGACGTCGGCCGGGCGCGGGTGCCGGTGACCTGGGCCGCCGACGTCGACCTGCTCGGCGAGGTCGGCGCGGCCGCCGGCGGTGCAACGCCGGCGATGGCCCTGGCACTCGAGCCAGCCTGGCTCGACTCGCGGTCGACGCTGCGGCGGATGATCGTCGCCGCCCGGCAGGCCGTGCCCGGCCTGGAGACGGCCGTTCTCCGCGGCCCGCGGCCGCTGTCGCACGCCGCCGTGCTGGCCGAGGAGGGCATCCGGGTCGTCGTCGTCGACACGCCCGACGACTCGCGCCGCGGGAGCCGGCGGCCGGCGCCCGCCGGCTGGCGGTGCCGCAACCCCGTCTGGGGTCTGTGGGAGGTCCAGGCCGAACCGCGTCGCGAGGCCGGCCTCGTCCGGTGGCTCCTCCACGGCTCGATGCCGCGGCCGCGGCCCGGCTCGCTGCACGTGCTGCAGGCGGGCAGGGTGGCGGCGGAGCGGCCGGTGAGCGGCCGCCTCGACCGCTGGATGGCCTGGGCCGAGCGCAGGATCGCCGGCGGCCGCCTGCGGGTGGCGACGCCCGACGAACTGCCCGACCTCGTGGCCCGCGGCGGCCAGGCTCCGGTCAGCGGTTCGGTGCTGAAGGCGGCGTGACCCGGGGACGGGACCGCTCCAGGATCGACCAGCTGAGGTAGGCGATGATCGCCCCGGCGACGATGAAGCCCACGTCGGCCCCGATGCTCTTCCGCTGGAACGGGAATCCCGCGGCCAGGTCGGCCAGGAACAGGACGACGACCAGTCCCGACACGATCATTCCGATGAGTGGGAGGGCCTTCGACACGAGGTCCGGGACTCCGGGGGGCGGCGGTTTCAATCCCGCGGACGTTTCCATACCATAAATGACCCCGCGCGGGGAGGCGGCGCGGCCCGGGCGGTATTTCGACCCCCCGGCCGTCCCGCCGCCGCGACCGGAGCCGCAGGCCGTGCCCGCCGACAAGACCCCCCGCGTCGCCGTCTACACCGGTTCGTTCGATCCGATCACGCTCGGCCACCTCGACGTCATCACGCGGGCCAGCCGGATCTTCGACGGCCTCGTGGTGGGCGTCGGCATCAACCCCGACAAGCAGCCGCTGTTCTCGCTGGAGGAGCGGGTCGGGCTGGTGCGGGCCGCGGTGGCCGGCCTGACGAACGTCCGCGTCGAGCTGTTCAGCGGGCTGGCCGTGACCTTCGTCCGCGAACAGGGGGCGCACGTGCTCCTGCGGGGCGTGCGGTCGCTGACCGACATCGAGGCCGAGTTCACCATGACGCTCGCCAACCGCAAGCTCGACCCCGCGGTCGAGACCGTGTTCCTGATGGCCGACGCCGAGTATTCCCACGTCTCGTCGTCGCTGCTGAAGCAGATCACGCCGCTGGCGGACGACGCCCGCCTGCTGCGGTTCGTGCCGGCGCCCGTGGTGGCGGCCCTGCGGGCGAAGCTGCCGGCCCGCTGACGGTCAGTTGTGGCTGGCCGGGGAGCCCTGGCCGCCCGACTCGAAGTGCTGCCGCAGGTAGCGGGCCCGCTCGATGTTGCGGTCCTTCGTGTCGAGCTCCACGCCGCGGAGCTTCTGCAGGTGGGCCGGCTGGGTGCGGACCAGCAGTGAGTTGATGTCGGCGATCTTCACGTCGCCGATCAGGCCGAGCAGCACGCCCATCCGCACCCGCGAGAGGAGTTGCATCGTCTCCTCGGCGGTGATGGTCTGGGCGGTCCGCAGGATGCCGTAGGCGCGGCTCACCTGGTCGTGCACGTTCTGCTGCGTCTCGCGGACGAGGAACTCCCGGGCCCGCCGCTCGTAGTCGATGAGCACGGGCACCACGTCGCCCACCTGCTCGACCAGCTCCTCCTCGGTCCGGCCCAGCGTGGTCTGGTTCGAGATCTGGTAGAAGTCGCCCATCGCCTGCGAGCCCTCGCCGTACAGGCCGCGGACCGCCAGCGAGATCTTGTGCAGGCTGCGGAACACCTTGTCGATCTGCCGCGTGATCACCAGGGCCGGCAGGTGGAGCATGACGCTGACGCGGATCCCGGTGCCGACGTTGGTCGGGCAGGCGGTGAGGTAGCCGTAGCGGGGATGGAAGGCGTAGGGCACGACCTTCTCGATCTGGTCGTCGACGGCCCGGATCTGCTCCCAGACGCCCTTCAAGTCCAGGCCGCTGTGCATGCACTGGATCCGCAGGTGATCCTCCTCGTTGATCATCAGGCTCACCTGTTCGCGGCCGTCGATGGCCACGCCCCGGGCCCCCTGGGCCTCGGCATGCTCGCGGCTGATGAGCTGCCGCTCCACGAGGAACTGCCGGTCGACCTCCTCGAGGCGGCCGACGTCGATGTATTCGAGCCCCTGGCCGACCGGCGCGGAGGCGATCCGCTCGCGGAGGAACCGCTCGATCTCGGCGCGATCCTGCTCCGTGGCCCGGCTCACGAAGGGGAAGTGGGCGAGGTTGCGGGCCAGCCGCACGCGGCTGCTCATGACAATGTCCGACTCGGGGCCTGTGCCCCGCAGCCATTCGCCGACGCCGTGCGAGAGTGTTTCGAGATTGATGGTCATGGGTGCGACGTTCGTGCCGGGGGCGGGTTCATGGCCGGGGCGGACCGAGCCAGCGTTCCTCCAGGGCCCGGATCGCGTCGCGATCCTCCTTGGCCTTCTCGTAATCCTCGTGGGCGATCGACTCCTTCATGGCCTGCCGGATGCCGATCACGGAGGTCAGTTCCGCCGTCCCCTCGGGCAGTCCGGACGGTCGCGACGGCCTGCGGCCGGTGTGCTCCGTGGCCCCGTGGATGTTGGCGATCAGGGGCTCGAGTTCCTTCTCGAAGTGCTCGTAGTCGTGCGGGCAGCCGAGCCGGCCCTGGTTGCGGAACTCGAAGAACGTGATGCCGCACATGTCGCAGGCCTTCTTGTCGAGCAGCGCCAGCTCGTCGGCCGTCTGGCCCACGCCCAGTGGCCCGACCAGGGCGCCGCCGGTCTTGCCCTCCTGGGGCTCGCCGTCGTCGGCGACCGGCTCTGCCTGGTTGAGGTAGGCGCGGGCGTGGTCCTCGCACAGGTGCAGTTCCCGCACCTCGCCCGCCTCCAGTTCCGTGATGTGGAACACCGCCTGCTTGTCGCACTTCTGGCACTTCATGTCCGGCCCTCGGAAAGCGAACGAATCATAGCGGACTGCCGGCCGGGCGGCGCGGGCGGATTGTGACCGCCCGGCGGCGCGGGGTAATCTCTGGGCGGCGCGGACCCGTTTCGAGCCCGCCTCCCGTCCCGCACGCCACCATGCCCCATCTCCCGGACAGGTCCCGCTTCGCCGCACTGGCGCGGACGAGCCGACTCGTGCCCGTCTACCGCCGGCTGTTCGCCGATGCGCTGACGCCGCTTTCCGCGTTCGCCCGCATCGACGCCGGTGCGGCCGCCTGCCTGTTCGAGAGCGTGGTCGGGGGCGAGAAGGTGGGCCGCTACAGTTTCCTCGGGGCCGAGCCGTTCCTGCGGCTGGAGGCCCGGGGCGAGCGGGTGCAATTCGTCGATGCGGACGGTCGGGCCGAGGACATCGTGTCGTCCGACCCGCTCGCCGAGCTGGAGCGGCGGATGGCCGCCTACCGGCCGGCCCGGCTGCCCGAGCTGCCGCCCTTCACCAGCGGCGCCGTGGGCTACGCCGCCTACGACTCCGTCCGCTACGTCGAGCGGCTGCCGCACCCGCCGGCGGACGACCTCGGCCTGCCCGACCTGTCGTTCGCCTTCTACGACCGGATGGTCGTGTTCGACAACGTCACGAAGGCGATCGACGTGGTCGTGCTCGCCCGCATCGACGACCCCTCGCCGGCGGGCGTGGCGGCCGCCTACGACGCCGCCTGCCGCCGGGTCGACGCCACGATCGAGCGGCTCTTCGCCCCCTCCCCCTGGCCGCCGCCGGCCGACATCGGGCCGCGGGGCGAGCCGGCCTGCCTGGCCGACGGCACCGCCCGGTCGTCGTTCTCCCGCGTGGACTTCATCGCCGCCGTGGAGCGGACGATCGAGTACATCCGGGCCGGCGACGTCTTCCAGGCGGTGCTCAGCCGGCGGCTGGAGATCCCGTTCGCCGCGCCGCCGCTCGAGCTGTACCGCACGCTGCGCGTGGTGAACCCGAGCCCCTTCATGTTCTACCTGCGGACCCCCGCCTGCACGCTCGTGGGCAGTTCGCCCGAGATCATGGTCCGCTGCGTGGACGGCGAGGTCACCGTGCGGCCGCTGGCCGGCACGCGGCGCCGGGGCGCGACGCCCGAGGAGGACGCGGCCCTGGCGGCCGACCTGCTCGCCGACCCCAAGGAGCGGGCCGAGCATGTGATGCTCATCGACCTCGGCCGCAACGACGTGGGGCGCGTGGCGGCGATCGGCTCGGTCGCCCTGTCCGACGTGATGACGATCGAGCGGTACAGCCACGTCATGCATCTCACGAGCAACGTCACGGGCCGGCTGGCCGCGGGCCTGACGGCGTTCGACGCCCTGCGGGCCTGCCTGCCCGCCGGCACGGTGTCGGGGGCGCCGAAGATCCGGGCCATGGAGATCATCGACGAACTCGAGCCCGTCCGCCGCGGCCCGTACGCCGGCGCCGTGGGCTACGTCGACTTCGGCGGCTCGATGGACACCTGCATCGCGTTGCGGACGATCGTCGTCGCCGGCGGCAAGGCCTACGTGCAGTCGGGGGCGGGGATCGTCGCCGACAGCGTGCCGGAGCAGGAGTTCGAGGAGACGGTCAACAAGGCCAAGGGCCTGCTCGTCTCGATCGAGATGACGGCCGCCAGGTTGGCGGGCCGGGCCGGCGGCGCCGCGGGCGGGTGAGGCCATGATCCGATTCGACCGCGCCAGCGTCGAGCGGGGCGGGGAGCTGGTCGTGGAGGCCGTGTCGGCGGAGTTCCCGGCCGGCGTGGCGGTGGCCCTCGTCGGTCGTGGCGGCGCGGGCAAGACGTCGCTCCTGGCGGCGGCCGCCGGCAGCCTGCCGCTGCACGGCGGCGACGTGCTCGTGGACGGGCGGTCGGTGCGGCGGGAAGGCGACGCGGTGCGGCGGCTGGTGGGCTACGTGCCGGCGGCGGTGCCGTCGTGGCCGGGCCTGCGGGCGGCGGAGTTCCTCGAGCTGTTCGCGAACGCGGCGGGCCTGCAGGGGGAACGGCTGCGGTCGGCCGTGGGCCGCGGGCTGGAGCTCGCCGGCCTGGCGGGGCGGGGGTCGGCGGCCCTGGAGACGCTCGCCGCCACGCCGGCGAAGATGCTGCTCGTGGCCCGGGCGCTCCTGCACGATCCGCAGGTGCTGCTCCTCGACGACCCGCTCGTCGGGATCGACCCCGCGGCCCGGCGGCAGGTCGAGCGGCTGATCGACGACGCCGTGCTCATGGGCCGCACGGTCGTCGCGGCCATCGACGACGCGGCCGTGCCTGGCTGCTTCACGCACGTCGCGGTGCTGCGGGAGGGGCGGCTCGTGGCCGAGGGGCCGGCCGACCCCGCGGCCTTCGCCGGCCGCACCTGGACGCACCGCCTCGTGTGCCCTGGCCGGGCGGACGAGGCCGTGCAGGTGATCGGGCCGCTCGTGGTCGAGGCGTCCGCGGCCGACGCCGACACGGTCACCTGCCGGCACGATCCATCCGGCGGCGCGTTCGCCGCCGTGGTGGCCGCGGTCGTGCGGGCCGGCATCGACGTGGATCAGGCCGGCTTCGATCCCCCGTGGCCGGCGCAGCTTCTCGGCTGACCGCTCACGCGGCCTCGCCCCAGGCGCGGCGGACCTCGGCGAGCCCCTCCACGCACAGGTCGTACTCGTGGCACAGCCGCTCGAAGAGCAGCCGCTCTTCGGCGGCGTCGTCCGGCTCGAGGCTCGCCGCCAGCCAGTAGGCCCGCTTGCCCGCCTCGCGGTAGCCGATCAATGACTCGGGGCGGCCCGGCCGCTCGAACCGGCGGACCGCCTCGGGGTAGACGCCGCTCCAGAAGAGCGTCGCGTCACCGATGCGGCGGTACTCCTCGCGGGCCTCGTCGGGCGAGGCGTGCCGCTGGGCCACCATCAGCATCGTCGCCACCTCGGGTGGCTCCTCGCCGCCGACGCCAGGCACGTTCGCCACCCGGTCGAGCCGCAGGTGCCGCACGAGGAGCAGGGCCACGTAGTCGACCAGCGGCGGGTCGACGACGCCCAGCCGCGCGTGGAACGCGTATTCCGTGAGGCCACGGAAGAAGCGGTCGATGTCGGACGGGTCGCGGGCGGAAAACATGGCGGGCCTCGCACGCTCGGCGCACGTGGACTACCTTTGCCATCTCGCATTCTATACGCCGAGTCCGGGCGTCCCGCCCAGCCCAAATCCATGCCCCATCCGCACCCCGCCAGCCTGCCGATCCTGCTCGCCGCCGGCGCCGAGGGGGGCCTGCGGCCGCTGCTCGTGCAGCTGGCCGTGATCATCCTGGCCGCCAGGGCGGGAGCGGCCGTGGCCCGCCGCCTCGGCCAGCCGAGCGTGGTCGGCGAGATCGTGGCCGGCCTGCTGCTCGGCCCCTCTGTCTTCGGGTCCCTGGCGCCCGAATGGTTCGGGATGGTGTTCCGGGGCACCGCGGCCGGTGGCGGCCAGCTCGAGGCGGCGCTCACGGGCTTCAGCCAGGTGGGACTGATCCTGCTGCTGTTCTTGATTGGCATCGAGTTCGATTTCACGCACATCCGCCGCCAGGGGCGGCCGGCGGCGTTGATCTCGATCGCCGGGGTGGCGGCGCCGTTCGCGCTCGGCCTCGGCCTGGCGGCGTTCATGGTTCCCCGGCTCGAGGCCCTCGGTGCCGTCGCTCCGATCGACCCGCGGGCCTTTGCCCTCTTCCTGGGCACGGCCCTGTCGATCACGGCGATCCCGATCCTCGGTCGGATCCTCATCGAGATGGGAATGCAGCACACGCCGTTGGGCGCGACGGTGATCGCGGCGGCCGCCTGCGACGATGCGGTGGGCTGGACGCTGCTGGCGGCGGTGTCGGCGCTCGCGGTCGGCGACTTCGAGGCGGCGGCGATCGTCCGCATGGTGGCGGCGACGCTCGGCTTCGCTGCGTTCGCGATCCTCGTCGTTCGGCCACTGGCCCTGCCGCGGCTCGAGCGGGCCGTCGTCGAGGACGCGGCGGGCCGGCCGCGGTTGCCTCTCGGTTGGCTGTCGCTGCTCCTGGCGGCCCTGCTCATGGCCGCCCTGGTGACGAGCCGGATCGGCATCTTCGCAATCTTCGGCGCGTTCCTGCTCGGAGCCGCGCTCTCCGGGTCACCGCGGCTGCGGGAGGCCGTGGCGGGCCACTTCGCCGACTTCGTGACCGTCTTCTTCCTGCCGATCTTCTTCACCTACACGGGCCTGCGGACCAACGTCGGCGCGCTCGGCTCGCCCGAGGCCTGGGGCTGGTGTGCCGCGGTGTTCGCCGCGGCCGTGCTCGGCAAGTGGGGCGGCTGCGGGCTGGCCGCCCGGTTGGCGGGCATGCCGGTCCGCGAGGCGGCCGCGGTGGGCGTGTTCATGAACACGCGGGCCCTGATGGAACTGATCGTGGTCAACGTCGGCATGGACCTGGGCGTGATCCCGCCGGCGGTCTACTGCATGCTCGTGCTGATGGCGATCGGCACGACGCTCATGGCCACGCCGCTGGCCGCGGCGCTGCTCCGCGGCACGCCCCACGCCCCGACGCTCAAGGCCCGCGGGTTCCTGCGGGGCTGATCCGTCTGCGGAGGCGAAGCCCCAGCGCCATAAGGCCGGCGGCGAGGATGGCGAGCGTGCCCGGCTCGGGCACCGCGGTGATCGTCACCGAGGCGCCGGCCAGCTGGTCGCCCGTGAAGTTGGAGCCGCCCGTCGCGTCGTCGTAGTTGATCTCCCACTGGTTCAGCCCGGCGGTGAACGTCTCGCCGTCGGCGAGTTCGTTCGACTGGTAGGTGAACAGCCCGGCGTTCCAGGCACTGCTACCGTAGCTGATGACCGTGAACTTTGTGCCCTCCGCGAAGGCGGTCGGCGTCCCGGCGAGGTCGAGGAGGTCGAGGATCGCACCGCTCCCGATCGACAGGTTGCCTCCCGAGACGAGCAGGTCGGCCGCCGCGGAAAGCGGGGCCGATGAGTCGAGTTCGTAGAAGAAGGTCGACGTGCCCGAGAGCGTGGTGGCCCCGGCCGCGAGCGACTCAATGCTGGCGCCGGGGGAGAGCGTGCCGCCCGCGAGCACCGTCAGCGCTCCGCCCGCCGTGCCCCGGCCGCCGAGCGTCGCACCCGATTCGACCGTGATCGCCCCCGTGGCGGCGGCCTGGTTCCCGTGGATGAGCAGTCGGCCGGCCGCGACGGTCGTGGTGCCGCCGTAGGTGTTGCTGCCCGAGAGCACCACGGTGCCCGCGCCGGTCTTCGCCAGGTTCCGCGCGCCGCTCAGGATCCCGTCGATCGCGAGCCGGGATCCGACGGCCGCGTCGAGCGTCGCGTTCGATCCCAGGGCCACCGCGGACGTGATCGCGTGGAAGCCCGAGGCCACCGTGAGCAGGGCCGCGGAGGTGCCGGTGTTGAGCAGGGCCAGCGAGCCGCCGGAGGCTCCGGCGAGCACGTAGGCCGCCGTCGAGTTGTCGAACGTCACCGACTTCACGCTCGGGGTGGCGTTCGTGATCGTGACGGTGGCCGTGCCGCCTGTCACGACGTTGCCGAACGTGGCGGTGTCGGTGTCGGTGAAGCCGGCGGCCACGCCCGGCGAGCCGTCGAACGTCGACCAGTTCCAGTTGGTGCCGAAGTCGCTCGCCAGCGTGCCCCACTGGCCGCCGCCGTTCGTGTTCCAGGTCGACTGGCCGGTGTAGACGGTGCCCGAGGTGGTGATCGAGCCACCGCCGTCGACCATGGCGGTGCCGTCGGACAGGCCGGCGACCCCGTTGGCGTTGCTCACGAGCGTGAGGGCGAGCGTGCTGGCGAGCGAGCCGGCGGTGCCGGTGGCGGCGGCGACGACGAGGTTGTTCCGAGTGGCACCGCCGGCCGACGCGGCGAGGCCGGTGAAGCCGGTCGCGGACACGAATGGGTTGCCGGTCGAGGCGGAGACGTTGAGCGAGTCCTGATAGGAGGCGTTGCTGATCGCCTGGTTGCCGATCGCCACGCTGCCGGAGACGGCGCTGGCTCCGCGGTGGACGAAGCCGAAGGCGAAAGACGTGCCCGAGTAGGCGGCGGTGGCGAAGTCGTAGACGCCGCCGGTGGTGGCGATGGTCGGGGCGGAGCCGCCGACGAACGTGGCCGTGCCGTTGGAGAGACCGGCGACGCTGTTGGCGTTGCTCGTGTAGGTGAGCGCGACGGTGCTGGCGAGCGAGCCGGCGGTGGCGGTGTTGGCGGCGAGCGTGACGTTGCTCGTGGACGTGCCGCCCGCGGTGGGGGCGAGGTTCGAGAAGCCAGTGGCCGAGACGGCCGCGTTGTTCGTCGAGCCGCTGACGTTGAGCAGGTCCTGGAAGGAGGCGTTCGTGATCGTCTGGTTGCCGATGGCCACAGTCTGGCTCGAGGCACTGGAGCCGGTGCGGACGTTGCCGAAGGCGAGCGTGCCGCTCGACGCCTTGGCCTGGGCCCAGTTCCAGCCGGTGCCGCTCAGGGAGATGGAGCCGGTGCCGACGGTCGTCGTGCTCGAGGTCACGCTCGTGCCGGGCACCGAGCTGAAGTTGAAATGCGTCACACCACTGGACGGTCCGGTCGAGCCCGATGCGAGGCCCACCGTGAGATCCGCCACGAAGCCCTGGCCGAGGGGGACGGCGGTCGTCGGCACGCCGGAGATCGAGGCCGCACCGGAGACGGACGACACCGCGGCGAGCGCCTGTGAATAGTTGTTGGCCGTCGGCAGGTTCGCGTTCGTCAGCCGAACGACCTGCGACAGCGTCGCCCCGGGACGGTAGTTGCCAAAGACCACGGTCTGGTACTCGAGCGACGGCTGCGCAAGCACCGGGCTGGCAGCGTTGAGCGTCGTGCCCGCCGTGCCGGTCGAGTTGTTGTCCTCGATGTAGAAGAAGGCGGAGAGATCGATGCCGGAAGTGCTCGTCAGCCGCAGTGGGCCGTCCTTCCACACGTAGTTGTTGGCGCCGGATCCATTGGCCGCCGTCGTCAGTTGCACCGAGTAGACGCCGGCCGCCAAAGTTACGGGCGTCGTCAGTGAGGAGGGAACACGGTTGCCACCGGCCTGCGGATACGACGTTGCGGAAACGGTTGTCGAGGCGATGGAAGTGCCGGTACCTCCGAGGCCGTTGTAGACGTTGAAGATGACGGGGGACGTGACCGTCGCGCCACGATCGACGCGGAATGCGAATTGGACTGCGGATAGTCCCGCCGCCGCACCCGCCTCCGTGACGCCGAAGTTGTACGTGATCGGCGCATTGACGTTGAACGAGCGATTCGCACCTGTGGCGAGTCCGATCTCGAACACGATGCTCTAAGCCCGTACGGCCGGCGAGAGGCTCGCGAAGAACAGCAGGGCGACGGCGATGCGAAGGCGGGGAGAGTGCATGGCTCGACTGCTCGGAAAAACTGGTGGCGGTGACGAGTCGGGCGTGCCGTGAACTGGGTATCCACGGCGCCCGACCTCCGAGGTATCACCAGTTTTTCCCCGTGCGCCAAGCAAATTCGGCCAAAAAGGGACGAATCCGGCACGAGCAGGGACGAATCCGCCGCGGGTGCGCTTTTCGTGCATCCCGCCGACCCGCGGACGGGGCCGTGGCGGAGGTCAGCGGCAGGCAGCCGCGAGGTCGCGCACGAACCGCTCGACGCCGTCGAGGAGCGCGTCGCGCGGCTTGCCGGCCGACTCGGCGACGAGTCGCACGAGCGCCGAACCGACGATCGCACCGTCGGCCACCGCGGCCACCGCCTGCACCTGCTCCGGCGACGCGATGCCGAAGCCGACGAGGATCGGCACGTCGGTCTTCGTCTTCAGCCAGCGGACGCGCTCCGCGAGGCCGGGTGGCAACTCGGTGCGGGCACCGGTCACGCCCGCCACCGACACGCAGTACAGGAACCCGGTTGACTTCTTCGCGATCGCCTCGGCCCGCTCGGGCGGCGTGGTCGGCGTGACGAGCCGCACCAGCGCGAGGCCGGCGGTCCGGCAGGCAGCGTCGAGATCGTCGCTCTCCTCGAGCGGCAGGTCGGGCACGACGAGGCCCGCGAGCCCGGCGGCCACGGCGTCGGCCACGAAGCGGTCGATGCCGCGGCGGAAGATGAGCGAGTAGCTGGCCATCGCGAGGATCGGCATGGCGCAGTCCGCGGAGGCGGTCTTGGCGATGTCGAAAACGCCCTCGAGCGCGATGCCCCGGCCGAGCGCCCGGGTGTACGACGCCTGGATCACCGGGCCGTCGGCGATCGGGTCGCTGTAGGGCACGCCGAGCTCGCATAGCGACCCGCCGGCCCGGGCGATCGCGGCGATCACCTCCGCGGTCGTGGCGTCATCGGGGTCGCCGGCGGTGACGAACGGAGCGAGGGCCTTGCGGCCCGCGGCGCGGTTGGCCGCGAAGGCGGCCTCGAGTTTCGCGATCGGCCTCGCGGCCGCGGCCGGCGCGGTCATCGGGCCGCCCCCGAGCCGTCGGCGGTGAGGCCGCGGAGCCGGGCGATCTCGGCGGCGTCCTTGTCACCCCGGCCCGACAGGCAGACCACGATGATCTCCTCGGGCGACCGCCGGGCGGCCTCGCGGGCGGCCCAGGCGAGCGCGTGCGAGGTTTCGAGCGCCGGCAGGATGCCCTCGCGGCGGGCCACGAGGTCGAAGGCGTCGAGGGCCTCGGCGTCGGTGACGCTCGTGTATTCCACGCGGCCGAGGTCGCGCCAGTAGCTGTGCTCGGGGCCCACACCCGGATAGTCGAGGCCGGCCGACACCGAGTGCACGTCGGCCGTCTGGCCGTCGCGATCCTGGAGCACGTAGCTCAGGGAGCCGTGGAGGATGCCGGGGCTGCCGTAGGAGAGGCTCGCCGCGTGGTCGCCGGGCTGGCCCGAGCGGCCGCCCGCCTCGACGCCCACGAGCCGCACGTCGTGGTGGTCGACGAACGGATGGAACATGCCGGCCGCGTTGCTGCCGCCGCCCACGCAGGCCACGACCGTGTCGGGCAGCCGGCCAAGCTGGCGGCGGCACTGCTCGACGGCCTCGCGACCGATCACGCTCTGGAAGTCGCGGACGATCCGCGGGAAGGGATGCGGGCCGACGACCGAGCCGATGATGTAGTGGGTCGTCTCGACCGACCCCATCCAGTCGCGCATCGCCTCGTTGATCGCGTCGCGGAGCGTCCGCGAGCCGCTCTCCACGGGCCGCACCTCGGCCCCCATGAACCGCATGTTGCGGACGTTGGGCGCCTGGCGGCGGACGTCCTCGGCCCCCATGTAGACGACGCACTCGAGGCCGAACCGCGCACAGGCCGTGGCCGTGGCCACGCCGTGCTGGCCCGCGCCGGTCTCGGCGATGATCCGCCGCTTGCCCATGCGGATCGCGAGCAGCGCCTGGCCGAGCGTGTTGTTGATCTTGTGGGCGCCGGTGTGGGAGAGGTCCTCCCGCTTAAAGTAGATGCGGGCGCCGCCGGCATGCTCCGTGAGCCGCTTGGCGAAGAGCAGGGGAGTGGGCCGGCCGACGAAGGCCGCGAGCAGGCCGTCGAGTTCGGCATGGAAGGCGGGGTCGGCCTGCGCCTTGGCGTACTCCCGCTCGAGCTGGTCGAGGGCGGCGGACAGCGTCTCGGGCACGTAGCGACCGCCATAACGGCCGAAGCGGCCGAGGGCGTCGGGCACGGCGGACACGGGGGCGGCGGTGGAGGAGCCGGGCGTCATGGCGGCGGGCACGGGGCGAGGGCGCGAGCGACTCGTCGATTGTAGCCCGCCGCGGGACTGCTACCATCCGGCCACCGGTGGCTCGGCTTTCCACCGCTCGCACGCGGCCGCATCCCATGCCCGAACTGCCCGAGGTCGAGACGATGTGCCGCGGGATCGCCGGCTGCGTCGGCCGCCGGATCGTGGCGGCCACGCTTCCGCGCGGCCGCGTGCGGCCGATCAGCACCACGCCCGCGCCCGCCGCGCTCGCCCGACGGCTCGCCGGCCGCACGATCGTGGGCGTCGGGCGGCGCGGCAAGCGGGTCGTGCTGGAGGTCGCCGCGCCCGGCGATGCGGCCCGGTGGCTCGTCATCGAGCCGCGGATGACGGGGCTGATGCTCATCGCCGATCCGCCGTCGGCGGAGCACGTGCGGCTCGAGCTCGCGCTGGCGGGCGGCGGCGCGGCCCCCGGGCGGCTCCTGTTCTGGGACCAGCGCGGCCTGGGCACGATCCGGCTGCTCGATGCCCGCGGCCTGGAGCGGGCCTGCGGCGGCGCCAAGCTCGGTCCCGACGGGCTCCGGGTGACGGCCGACGAACTGGCCGAACGGCTGAGCCGGTCGCGGCGGGCCGTGAAGGTGGCGCTGCTCGACCAGCGGGCCGTGGCCGGCATCGGCAACATCTACGCCGCCGAGATCCTCCACCGCGCCGGTCTCGATCCGCGGACGTCGTGTCGCCGCCTGCGGGCCGACGACTGGGAGCGGCTCGCCGCCCTGACCCGCACGGTCCTCGCCGAGGCTGTCCGCCACGAGGGCTCCTCGATCGGCGACGAGCTGTATCGCACCGCCTCCGGCGTGCCGGGCCGGTTTCAGAAGCGGCACCGCGTCTACGGCCGCGACGGCCGGCCGTGCCATCGCTGCCGCACGCCCATCGAACGGATCGTGCAAGCCCAGCGATCGACGTTTTATTGTCCGCAGTGTCAGCAGCGGGCCGGACGACGGGCTGTCCGCTAGCGAACGTCCGGCGACGGGGCCCGGGCACCCCCGAACCGTGGCCACTCGCCCCGAGCGGCCCGATATTTGGCACCGGACCCGCCGATCCCCTACGTTAAAAGCGGCGCAGCACCCGCACCGGAGACACCCCATCATGGCCGCACCCCATCCGCACGACATCCTCTCGCGGCGCCGATTGCTCGCCGGGGCCGCCGCCTGTGCCGGGGCCGGCGTCATCGGCCGCCTCCGCGGCGACGAGCCCGCGGCCACGACCGCCGAGACGCTCGCCGGTCGGCTGCACGCGTCGCTCTCGCCTGCCCAACGGGAGAAGGTCTGCTTTCCGTGGGACTACAAGCACCCGAAGTTCGGCCTGCTGCGGACCCGCGTGGGCAACAACTGGAACGCCACCGAGCCGTCGGTGAAGAGCGACTTCTTCACCAAGGACCAGCAGCGGCTCGTGCGGGAGATCTTCGAGCAGCTCATCGAGCCCGACTGGCACGCCCGGTTCGACAAGCAGATGGAGGACGACTGCGGCGGCTTCGGCCACGACCAGTCGATCGCGCTCATCGGCGAGCCGGGCAGCGGGACGTTCCAGTTCCTGCTCACCGGCCGCCACATGACGCTCCGCTGCGACGGCGACGCGGCCGAGCACGTCGCCTTCGGCGGCCCGATCTTCTACGGCCACGACGCCGGGGGCTTCAACGAGGAGGCCAACCACAAGGGCAACGTGTTCTGGCCGCAGGCCGTGGCCGCCAACAAGGTGTACGCGATGCTCGACGGCAAGCAGCGGGCCGCCGCGCTCGTGGCCCCGCTGCCCAAGGAGAACGCGATCGCCTTCCGGGCGAAGGGAGCGGAGCCGGCGGGCATCCAGGTCGCGGTACTCTCGCCCGACCAGCGGGCGGAACTCGACAAGGTGCTCGCCATCCTGCTCGAGCCCTACCGGACGACCGACCGCGACGAGGTCCGCGGCTGCCTCGCGAAGCAGGGGGGCCTCGACCGCTGCCGGCTGGCCTTCTACAAGGACGGCGACCTCGGCGGCGACGGCGTCTGGGACAATTGGCGGCTCGAGGGTCCGGCCTTCGTCTGGCACTTCCGCGGCGCGCCGCACGTGCACGTGTGGGTGAACATCGCCGACTCCCCCGACGTCCCCACCAACGCCTGATCCCGCCCGCCGCCTTTCCATGACCGATTGCTGCATCATCGGCGGAGGCATCGTCGGCCTGTCGATCGCGCGGGAACTCGCCGGCCGCGGCGCGACGGTCCGCGTCGTGGCCCGCGGCGACGTGCGGGATTCGGCGTCTTGGGCGGCCGTGGGCATCTTCCCGCCTGCCCCCGACCACCCGGAAAATCCGCCGCACGCCGCACTCACGGCCTGGAGCGATCGCCTGCATCGGCAGTGGGCGGCCGAACTGCGTGCCGAGACGGGCATCGACAACGGCCTGCGGCAGTGCGGCGGCCTGCACGTGGCGCACGACGCGGCCGCGATGGAGCGGCTCCGCGGGTCGGCCCGCGACTGGGCCGCCCGGGGCACGGTCTGCCGGCAACTCGACGGCCCGGCGCTGGCCGCCTGCGAGCCGGCGCTCGCGGACGCGGTGTCGCGCGGGGCGCTCGTGGGCGGGTTTCTCTTGCCGGAGGAACAGTCGTTCCGCTCGCCGCGGCACCTGCGGGCGCTCGAGGCGTCGTGCCGGCTTCGCGGTGCCGATGTCACGCGCGGTGCGGAGGTGGTCGAGGTGCGGCGGAGCGGCGGCCGCGTCACGGGCGTGGTGGCCCGGATCGGCGGCGCGACCGAGACGGTGGAGGCGAAGACGTACATCCTCGCGGCGGGGGCCTGGACGGGCGGCCTGGGTGCGGCCTGGGGCCTGGAGATCGCCACGCGGCCGATCCGGGGCCAGATCGCCCTGTTCGAACTGCCGCGGCAGGTGCTGACTCGCATCGTGAACCGGGGGCTCGAGTACCTCGTGCCCCGGGAGGACGGGCACCTGCTCGTGGGCTCGACGCTCGAGGACGCCGGATTCGAGCCCATGACGACCGACGCGGCGATCGCGCGGCTGCGCATGTTGGCCGGCGACCTGCTCGGCGACATCGCCCGCGTGCCGCCGGCCCAAACCTGGGCGGGGCTGCGGCCCGGATCCGCCGACGGCCTGCCGACGATCGGACCGATCCCCGGCCTCGACAACGCCTTCGTGGCGGCCGGTCACTTCCGGGCGGGCCTGCACCAGTCGACGGCCACCGCGGTGATG
>JBIIDT010000028.1:0-33713 GCA_044238145.1 Pirellulales bacterium
GGCGGCCCGGCGGGCATCGACGAGGTTGCTCCGCAGGTCGCCGGGGCGGGCTGGACCGTGCACCGGCTCGGGCGGCACCGTGGCGGTCCGGCCCGCGGACAGCGCAGCGATCGTCCGGCGGATTGCCGCCTCGAGTTCGTTGACGTCGGTGCCGACGCCGGTGCCGATGTTGAGGCTCGTGAGCGTCCCCGGCCGCACCTCCGGCCCGGCGGCCGTCAGGGCCAGCAGGTTGGCCCGGGCCACGTCCGGGCCGTAAACGTAGTCGCGGACGTAGCGGCCGTCGCCGTTGATCGTGGCCGGCTCGCCGGCGAGCAGCTTCCTGCAGAAGATCGCCACCACGCCCGCCTCGCCGTGCGGGTTCTGCCGGGGACCGTAGACGTTCGAATACCTGAGCGCCACCGCCGCCATGCCGTGCTCCGCGGCATAGAACTTCAGATATCGCTCGCCCACCCACTTCGTGATCCCGTAGGGGCTCACCGGGTCGGCCGGCGTGGTCTCCGGGGCCGGCGTGGTCACGTCGCCGTACAGCACGCCCCCCGAGGAGGCGAACACGAACCGGCCGCAGCCCGTGCGGGCTGCCGCGTCGAGCACGTTGATCAGGCCGAGGCAGTTGACCTGGGCGTCGAACAGCGGCTCGCGGACCGAGCGGCTGACCGACATCTGCGCCGCCTGGTGGCAGACGGCGTCGGGCCGCTCCGTGGCGAACACCCGCTGCACGGCCGGGCCGTCGACGATGTCGACGACGTGCAGCGGCACGCCGGACGGCAGGTTGTCCCGCACGCCGCTCGAGAGGTCGTCGATCACGGCGACGCCGTGACCCGCCTCCAGGAGGGCGTCGACGATGTGGCTGCCGATGAACCCGGCCCCGCCGGTGACGAGGATCTTCATGCTGCTCCCGGCCGCGGGATGGCGGGCGACGGCGCCCTCCGCGGCGGCCGATCAGCATACGGCCCGCCGCCCCGTGCCGCGCGGCGGTGCGAAGGCCGCGTCTTGCGAACCGCGGGTTTCCTGCCATATTTTCGCCACTGCCTTTCCATACCCGGGGCCGCTCCCGCCATGAAGATCCACGAGTTCCAGGCCAAGGACCTCCTCCGGGCTGCGGGCGTGCCCGTGCTCGCCGGCCGGGTCGCTCGCACGCCGGCCGAGGCGGCCGCCGCGTTCACCGCGCTCGGCACGCCCGTGTGCGCCGTCAAGGCGCAGATCCACGCCGGCGGCCGGGGCAAGGGGAAGGTCAAAGGCTCGGAGCAGCGGGGTGTGGAACTCGCGAAGTCCGCCGCCGATGCCGAGCGGATCGCCGCCGGCCTGCTCGGCAAGACGCTGGTCACCATCCAGACCGGTCCGGATGGGCAGGCGGTTCGCCAGGTGTTCGTGGAGAGCGGCTGCGCGATCGACCGCGAACTGTACTGCGCCGTGCTCGTCGACCGCCGCGCCGGCTCGCCGGTGCTGATCGCGAGCACTGCAGGCGGCGTGAACATCGAGGAGGTCGCAGCCGAGACGCCGGAGTTGATCCTCTCGGAACCCTTCGATCCGGATCGCGGCCTGGCGGCCTACCAGGCCCGGCTCCTGGCGGCGAAGCTCGGCCTGCCCCCGGCCGCCTGGCGGCACGCCGAGACCTTCTTCCGCCGGCTCTGCAGGGCGTTCGTCGACCTCGACGCCTCGCTCCTCGAGATCAATCCGCTGGTGCTCACGAAGGACGCCACGCTCGTCGCCCTCGACGCGAAGATGACGTTCGATGACAACGCGCTGTTTCGCCACAAGGACGTGGCGGCCCTGCGGGACGAGGCCGAGGAGGAGCCGGCCGAGACGCGGGCCGCGGCGGCGGGTCTCTCGTACGTCAAGCTCGACGGCACGATCGGCTGCCTCGTCAACGGCGCCGGCCTGGCCATGAGCACCATGGACTTGGTCAAGCTCCACGGCGGCGAGCCGGCCAACTTCCTCGACGTCGGCGGGGGTGCCGACGTCAAGGCAGTGACCGAGGCTTTTCGGATCATCCTCTCCGACCCGCACGTCAAGGCGATCCTCGTCAACATCTTTGGCGGCATCATGCGGTGCACGACGATCGCCACGGCCCTCGTCGAGGCCTCGAAGACGGTCGGGTTCACGGTGCCACTGGTCGTGCGGCTCGAGGGCACCGAGGTCGAGGAGGGGAAGAAGATCCTCGCCACCAGCGGCACCGCGATCATCACCGCCGACGGCCTGACCGACGCCGCCAAGAAGGTCGTCGCCGCCAGCCGGTCCTAGGAAATCACCATGAGCATCCTCGTCAACCGCGACACCCGCGTCATCTGCCAGGGCATCACCGGAAAGGTCGGCGAGTTCCACACCCGCGGCTGCCTCGACTACGGCACGCGGATGGTGGGCGGCGTCACGCCCGGCAAGGCGGGCGAGACCGTGGCCGGCCTGCCGGTCTTCAACACCGTGGCCGAGGCGAAGGACGCGACGGGCGCCAACGCGACGATGATCTTCGTGCCGCCCGCCTTCGCGGCCGACGCGATCCTCGAGGCGGTGGACGCCGGCATCGAGCTGGTGATCGCCATCACCGAGGGGATCCCGGTCCTCGACATGGCCCGCGTCATGCCCGTCGTCGGGGCCTCGCAGAGCCGCCTCGTCGGCCCCAACTGCCCCGGCGTGATCACCCCCGGGCAGTGCAAGATCGGGATCATGCCCGGCTACATCCACACCCCCGGCCACGTCGGCGTGATGAGCCGCTCCGGCACGCTGACCTACGAGGCGGTCTGGCAGCTGACGCAGCTCGGCCACGGCCAGAGCACCTGCGTGGGCCTCGGCGGCGACCCGCTCGTCGGCTCCTCGTTCATCGACATCCTCGAACTCTTCCAGGCCGATCCCGACACGCACGCCATCCTCATGATGGGCGAGATCGGCGGCAGCGCGGAGGAAGAGGCCGCCGAGTACGTGAAGCGGCACGTCACGAAGCCGGTGGCCGCGTTCATCGCCGGCCGCACGGCGCCCCCGGGCAAGCGGATGGGCCACGCCGGGGCGATCATCTCCGGCGGCAAGGGCACGGCCGAGGCCAAGCTCGAGGCGCTGGCCGACGCGGGGATCGAGATCGCGGAGAGCCCGGCGGACATGGGGGCGGCGCTGGTGCGCGCGATCGCGCGGCGGGCGTAGCGGGTACCGGTAGGTCCGGCTGCCCATGCCCCATCGCCGAACGTTCGCGTGGGTCGGGGGTGCCCCGATCACGTCTCCGGACGTTCTCTCCGGCCTTCCAGGCCTTCGTTCACTGCATGTCCGCTGCGCTCCGGCATCCGTGCCTGCGCTTGCTTCCATAGCCCGGCGACATGATCGGGGCACCCCCTCCAGAATGCTTCGCTGGCCACCTACGCCGGCTCCTGGGGCACGGGCAGCCCTCTCGGAGACAGAGAAGAAGACTGCCCACCCGCCAGGCCTGGGGTGGGGGTGAAGGGAACGATTTTGCGCACGGCACGTGGCGCGGGGGTGACGGGGCTACACTTTGGGCATGCGGATTGACCTTTTCATTCCCTGCTTCGTCGACCAGATGGCGCCGCGGGTGGGCTTGGCCGTGGCCACCGTCCTCGAGCGGCTCGGGCACACCTGCGAGTTCCGGGCGGCCCAGACCTGCTGCGGACAGCCGAGCTTCAACGCTGGCTACTGGGACGAGGCCCGGGCCGTCGCGATCCGCACCGTGGACGTGTTCCAGGGCGCGGAGGCGGTCGTGGGGCCGAGCGGCTCCTGCGTGGCGATGCTCCGGGTCTTCTATCCCCAGTTGCTGGAAGGCACCGCGCATGAGACCGCGGCCCTCGACCTCGCGGCACGGACGTTCGAGTTCGGCGAGTTCCTCGTCAAGCAGCTCGGCGTCACCGACGTCGGCGCCCGCTTCCCGCACCGCGTCACCTACCACGACGGCTGCCATGGCCTGCGGGAACTGCGCGTGAAGGAAGAGCCGCGGATGCTCCTCCGGGCCGTGCGTGATCTCGAACTCGTGGAGTGCGACGAGCCGGAGAGCTGCTGCGGCTTCGGCGGCCTGTTCAGCGTCAAGTATCCGATGATCTCCACGGCCATGGCCGAGGTGAAGGGTGGGTCGCTCGCCCGCACGGAGTGCGACTACATCGTCTCCAGCGACCCGTCGTGCCAGCTGCAGCTCGACGGCTGGTTGTCGCGCCAGGGCAAGCGGCCGCGGACGATCCACCTCGCCGAGGTGCTCGCGGGGGCCGACACATGACACCCACGACCCCCGCCGTCACCGAGGCCGCCGACCCGCGGCTGGCGAAAAAGAAGTTTCTCCACGACGCGGCCGAGCACGTCCGCGACTCGGGCCACCGGGCGTTCGTCCGCAAGGCCCTCGGCGGCTACTACGTCACCCGCGACGCGCAGAAGGCCCGCTACCGCGACTGGGAGCAGGCCCGCGACGCCGCCAGCCTCGCCAAGTGGTCGGCCGTCAACCGGCTCGACGAGCTCCTGCCGCAGTTCGCCGCGAACTTCACGGCCAACGGCGGGCAGGTCCACTGGGCTCGCGACGCCGACGAGGCGCGGGAGATCGTGCTCGGCCTCCTCCGCGCCGCACGGGCCAGGGCGGTGATCAAGAGCAAGTGCATGACGAGCGAGGAGATCCACCTCAACCAGGCCATGGAGGCCGACGGGTACGGCGTGGTGGAGAGCGACTTGGGCGAGTTCATCCAGCAGCTCCGCGGCGAGCCGCCCTACCACTTCGTCTTTCCCTGCATGCACGTCCGCCGCGACGAGATCAGCGACCTGTTCCAGAAGCACCTCGGCAGTGCGGCCACGAACGAGCCGGAGGAGCTGACGATGATCGCCCGCCGCCACATGCGGCGGCTGTACGTCGAGGCCGACGTGGGAATCACCGGGGCCAACTTCCTCGTCGCCGAGACCGGGCAGATCTCGATCACCGAGAACGAGGGCAACGCCCGGCTCACCGCCGGCCTGCCGCGGGTGCACATCGCGATCGCGGGGATCGAGAAGGTGGTCGAGAGGCTCGACGACCTGGCCGTGCTCCTGCCGATGCTGGCCACGGCCGGCACGGGCCAGCCGCTGACCTGCTACAACACGCTCTATTCCGGCCCGCGGCGGGCGGGGGAGTGCGACGGCCCGGAGGAGATGCACGTCGTGCTCCTCGACAACCGCCGCACGGGCATCCTCGCCGACCCCGAGCAGCGCGACAGCCTGCACTGCATCCGCTGCGGTGCCTGCCTGAACGTGTGCCCGATCTTCAAGAACGTGGGGGGCTTCACCTACGGCACGACCTACCAGGGCCCGATCGGCTCGGTGATCACGCCCCACCTCCGCGGCCTGGCCGACTGGAACCATCTCTCAGGGGCGAGTTCCCTGTGCGGCGCCTGCACCGACGCCTGCCCGGTGCGGATCGACATCCACCACCACCTGCTCCACAACCGCCGTAACGCCGCCCGCACGGCGCCGTCGCGGCTCGAGAGACTCGGCCACCGTCTGTTCGTCGTCGCCGCGTCGCGGCCGTGGCTGTTCGCCACCGGTGGCTGGCTGTTTCGCACGTCGCTCGGGCTGCTCAAGGTGCTGCGGCCGCCGCTGCTCGGAGCCTGGCTCGCCACCCGCGACCTGCCGGCGGCGCCGTCGCGGAGCTTCCGCAGCCAGTGGAGGCGGCGCGGATGAGCGGACCGCTGTCGTCCACGGCACGGGACACGATTCTGGCGCGGGTCCGCGAGGCGCTGCAGGTACCCGCACCGCCGCCGCACATGAAGTCGCACCCGGCCGCACCCGCGCCGACTGGCGGCCTGTCGGTGCTGCCCTTGGAGGCGGCCCGGCCCTGGCTCCCCGACGGCGGCGACTCGGCCGCAGAGAGCCGGCGCATCCTCGGCGAGAACCTCGGCCGGCTGAAGGCGGAACTGCACGCCGTCGCCGACACGGCCGCAGCGGCCGCCTTCCTCGGCGCGCTCGCCCGTGACCGCGGCTGGAAGCGGGTGGCCCTGCATGGCGATCCGCTCGTCGCGGCCGCGTCCCGCGAACTGCCCTGCGACACCTACCGCGTCGATGCCGGCCCCTTCGACAAAAACACCCTCGAGGGCTGCGACGCCGGGATCACCAGTTGCGAGGCGCTCGTCGCCCAGACCGGCTCGGTGCTCGTCTCGAGCGCGACCTGCGGCGGCCGCGCGCTCTCCGTGCTGCCGCACGTGCACGTGGTCGTGGCCACGGCCGACCAGGTCGTCCCCACCCTCGCCGACGCCCTCGATGCGGCCCGCGGCCGGCATGCCGGCCGGCTGCCGAGCATGCTGTCCTTCATCACCGGCCCGAGCCGCACCGGCGACATCGAGCGAATCCTCGTGCTCGGCGCCCACGGGCCGAAGGAACTGTTCGTTCTGCTCGTCGGATGAACGCCATGCGGTTGCTCGAACCGGTCGCACTCGTGCTCTGGCTCGCCGTGGCCTGCGGCGCCGCCGCGGCTGACCCCGCCACGCTGCCGAACATCGTCGTCCTCTACGCCGACGACATGGGCTACGGCGATCTCGGTGCCAACAACCCGCGGTCGAAGATCCCCACCCCGCACCTTGACCGCCTCGCCGCGGAGGGGATGCGGTTCACCGACGCCCACAGTTCCTCGGGCATCTGTTCGCCGTCGCGGTACGCGCTGCTCACCGGTCGGCACCACTGGCGGGATTTTCACGGGATCGTGAACTCGTTCGGGAAACCCGTCTTCAAGCCCGGCCAACTCACGCTGCCGGAGATGCTCCGCCGGCGGGGCTATGCGACGGCCTGCATCGGCAAGTGGCACCTCGGCTGGGACTGGGACGCGATCCGCCGGCCGGGCACGCCCCGCGACTCGATCGCCTGCGGCGACTTCGACTGGTCGCAGCCGATTCCTGGCGGGCCGCTCGCCCGCGGGTTCGACACCTACTTCGGCGACGACGTCATCAACTTCCCGCCGTACGCGTGGATCGAGAACGACCGGGTGACGGCGGCACCCGACACGATGCTGGCCGATGCGCCGAAAAATCCCTTGGAAGGGCACTGGGAGTGCCGCCCCGGCCCCGCACGGAGCGACTGGGACTTTTATCAGGTGCTGCCCACGCTCACCGACCGGGCCGTGGCGTTCGTCCGTGGCCGCCGTGACGACCCGCGACCGTTCTTCCTCTACGTGCCACTGCCCTCGCCCCACGCGCCGATCATTCCCAACGCGGAGTTCCGGGGTCGGTCGCAGGCAGGGGCCTACGGCGACTTCGTCGCGCAGACCGACGACGCCTGCGGCCGCGTGCTCGAGGCGCTGCGTGAAACGGGGCTCGACGCCACCACGATCGTCGTGTTCACGGCCGACAACGGTGCGGAGGTCTACGCCTACGCCCGCGACGAGCGGTTCGACCACTGGTCGAGCGGCCCGTTCCGCGGGGTGAAGCGGGATCTGTACGAGGGTGGGCACCACGTGCCGTTCCTCCTCAAGTGGCCGGGTGTGACGAAGCCGGGAACCGTGACCGACGCGCTCGTCTCCCAGGTGGACCTCATGGCCACGCTCGCCGCCGCGACCGGCTGCGAGCTGCCCCCGGACGCCGCCGCCGACTCGCACGACCTGCTGCCGTGGCTCACCGGCCGGTCCGCGGCGCCGCCGCGGACCACGCTGGTCCACAACACCAATCCAAAGCAGTACGCAATCCGTCACGGGGCGTGGCTGCTCGTCGACGGTCCGACCGGCGTGATGGAGGCGAAGCAGCGATCGGCGCCCGCGGCCTGGGTCGAGAAGCACGGCTATCCACCCGAAGATGGCCAGCCAGTCGAGCTCTACGACCTCGCAAAGGACGTCGGGCAACGGCACAACCTCGCCGCCGCACAGCCAGAGCGGGTGGCGGAACTCCGCGAATTGCTCGCCCGCACCCGCCAGGAGGAGCGTTCCGCACCAGCCCCTGCCCGTTGAGGCCGAGGCGGCATCCGGTGGGCCTTCGTCACATGATGACCGGCATCTCGCTTCGCACCATTCTCGTCACCTCGTGCCTGGCAGGCGCACTGCAGGCGGCCGCGATCGCGGATCCGCCGGGCCGCCCGAACGTGCTCGTGATCGTGGCCGACGACCTCGGCTACGCCGACGTGGGCTTCCACGGCTGCCGCGACATCCCCACCCCGCACCTCGACGCCCTTGCGGCCTCGGGCGTGGTGTGCACCGAGGGCTACGTGTCGGGCCCCTACTGCAGCCCCACGCGGGCCGGCCTGCTCACCGGCCGCTATCAGCAGCGGTTCGGCCACGAGTTCAATTCCGGCGGGCCAGGTGGCGGCCTGCCCGTCGATCAGGTGACCCTCGCCGACCGGTTCTCCCGCGCCGGCTACGAGACCTCCCTCGTGGGCAAGTGGCACCTCGGTTCGAAGCCCGAGTTCCATCCGCTCGCCCGCGGCTTCGACACGTTCTTCGGGTTTCTCGGCGGCGACCATGCCTATCTGCCCGACGCGGCTGGCAAGCATGCGATCCTCCGCGACCGCGAGGCCGTGGCCGAGCCGGAATACCTGACCGACGCCTTCGCCCGCGAGGCGGTGAAGTTTCTCGACCGCGAGCACGAGCGACCGTTCTTCCTCTACCTGGCGTTCAACGCCGTGCACACGCCCATGGAGGCCGACGACGCCCGCCTGGCGAGGTTCACGGCGATCGCCGACCCGCGCCGCCGCACGTATGCCGCGATGCTTACCGCGATGGACGATGCCATCGGGCGGGTGCGGGCGGTGCTCGCGAACCGCGGCCTGGAACGCGACACGCTCGTCTTCTTCTTCAGCGACAACGGCGGCCCGACGATGGTGGGCACGAAGATCAACGGCTCGATCAACGCGCCGCTGCGGGGCTCGAAGCGGCAGACGCTTGAGGGGGGGATCCGCGTGCCGTTCGTCGTCTCCTGGCCCGGCACCCTGCCGCCCGCCCGCTACGAGCGGCCTGTGATCCAGCTCGACGTCGCCCCGACGGCGCTCGCGGCGGCCGGCATCCCCGCGGAAGACGCGGGCTTCGACGGCATCGACATCCTGCCGCACCTCGCCGGCCACGTCGCAACGGAACCGCACGGCACGCTCTTCTGGAGATTCGGCGAGCAGATGGCGATTCGCCGCGGCGACTGGAAGCTCGTCTGCTGGGGCCCGACCGAGAAACTCGCCGCCGACGAGACGTGGCCGAAGCTCTACAATCTCGCAGTCGATCCGGGCGAAGCGAGGGATCTCGCGGCGCATGAGCCGGCCCGCGTCGCCGAGTTCGAAGCCGCCTGGCGGGCGTGGGATGCGACACTGCCCAGGCCCGCGGGCACGAGCGGCGGCCAGCCGCCGGGCGAGTGAGGGCGGTTGGCGGAACAAAGTGGCATGCTCGACCGCGCCCGCCGGGAGGAGCGATCCGCCCCGGCCCGTCCCCGCTGAGCCCGTGGCGGCATGGGATCCGCCGCGGCCTCGCGAGAGCGGCACGGGTGTCCACCCGCGCATGACCGCAGATTTGTCGCCGCGGACGATCGGCGGCCGACCCTTGCCGCTCCGTGCCGCGTAGCATTCGGTGGACGAGGCGGACCGGTCGATGGTCCGCCGCCCCGGCTCGCACGGCCGGACGGACGTGATCGCGGCCAGCCGCCTGCAGCGGCCCGCGATCGACGGGGAGTGAGGATCGCAGGTTCGCGATCGTGGCACGCACGGCCATCGGCCGTCGGGGGTTCGCCCTCGGCGGACGGTCCGGCGCGCGACCCACACGCTCTCCGTGATCGCCGTCGCGGTCGTGCCGCCGGGCGTCCATTTTGTATCCTGGCACCCATGAGCACCGGCCGCTGCCCCATCTGCCAGGGTGAAACCTTCGAGATCCGCGCCAAGCTCGTGTGCCGCACGTGCGGCGCGATCCTGGAGACCTGCTGCGAGGGTGGCCCGATGGGTGCGCCCTGTGACCGCGAAGCCGCACGACCCGCGGAACCGTCACCACCCGCAGAAGCCGGGAGTGGCTGAGTTTTTCGATCGGCGAAGCCCGATCTTCTGACGAGAGTTTGCCGGCGGCGCAAACCCTTCCGGTCGCGGTGTCTCAAAGGACGAGCCCGCCCGGACGGTGTTTCGTCGACGGCTGCTCTGCCGGGCACCCGCCTTCAGGAACGCCACCGACTGGGGATGGCCTCCGGGCGGCTCCGGAACACGTGTTTCGCGGAACGTTTTCCTGTCCCTATCCCTCTGGAGGTTTCTGTGAAGAAGCGTTTGACGTTCAAGTTCCTGCCGTGGGTGGCGGCTGCCGGCGTGTGCGTCGGTGGCACGTTCGTCCGCGGGCAGACCCCCGCCGCCCCGGCGGAGGGCTCGGTGCTCGCCGGTGCGGCTGCGGCCGCCGGTGCGGCGGAGGGTGAGGCGGCCGCCGCCGATCCCTGCATGCAGACGGTGAAGCGGTGGCGCTGGGTCACCGAGCTGCAGGACGTGGAGAAGACCGAGTGGACCACCGAGGTCCGCGAGCGGTCGTTCCAGGTCTCGAAGAAGGTGCCGCGCCTGGAGGAGAAGACCAGGCACTTCACGGTCATGGTCCCGGAGAAGCGGACGAAGACGGTCGAGTACACCGTCAACGTCAACGTGCCGGAGACGAAGACCGTGGAGTACAAGGTCAACGTCCCCTTCACCGAGCAGGTCGAGAAGTCCTACACGGTGATGGTCCCGGTCAAGGAGGAGCGGACGGCCACCTACAAGGTGAACGTGCCCTACACCGAGGAGCGGACCGCCACCTACAAGGTGAACGTGCCCTACACCGAGGAGGTCCAGCAGGCCTACACGGTGCGGGTGCCCTACACCGAGCAGCTGCAGGGTTTCCGCACGGTCTCGAAGCGGGTGCCGGTCAAGGGCACCAAGACCGTGACCTGCCGCGGCGGCCACTGGGTGACCGAGGCGAAGGAGATTTCGGCGAACGGCAAGTATGACGCCGCCGGCAATCCCTGCTGCCCGAAGGTCGTCTGCTGCCGCAAGTGGGTGCCCACGTGCGAGACCAAGGAGATCGCGGTCACGACGTGGAAGACCGAGTGCGAGCAGGTGCCCTACACCTACTGCGTGAAGAAGTTCCGCTGCGAGGAGCGGACGCGGACGGTGTGCGTGCGGAAGAGCCGCTGCGAGGAGCGGACCCGGACGTACAAGGTCTGCCTGTCCCGCTGCGAGGAGCGGACCCGGAACTACTGTGTCACGAAGATGGTCCCGGAGACCCGGACGAAGACCGTCTGCGTGCACAAGAACCGGTGTGAGACCCGGACCCGTGAGATCACGGTCAACCGGTGCGTGCCGGAGAAGCGGACCCGCGAGGTCTGCCACACGGTGATGGTGCCGGTCCAGAAGTCCGAGACCTTCACGGCCTGCGCCTGCGACGTCGTCAACGAGACGAAGACGGAGTCGTACGTGGTCCGTGTGCCCAAGAAGGTCACGGAGAAGAAGTGCGTCAAGGTGAAGAAGTGCGTCGAGGAGCAGGTCCCGGCCGGTGCGGCCGGTGGTGCCTGCGGCTCGGGCAACGGCGGCAGCGGTCGCGGCGGCCTCCTCGGCCACTGCAAGAAGGGCTGCTAGTCACCCCGCGGCCGGCCGGGGGGTCGGCCGCGTGACGTTCTGAAAAACGGCGGCGGGTCGGGCGAACAGGGTCGCCCGGCCCGCCGTGTCGTTTTTCACGCAATTCTCACAATTGGCTCATCGGCATCTCACCCCGTCCGGTCACACTTCCCGCCGATGAACAAGGACGTCGGTTGCCTGAGGCCCCGCCCGACACCGGAGACTCTGCGATGAAAAAAGCGGATCCCAGCCAGAGAGTCCCCGCAAAATCCAATGCCCAGGAAGTGGTTCGCGAGATTGTCGGCATGCGCCGCTGGATGCGTCTGACGGCACGCAAGCACGCCGCCTCCAAGCGGACGGAAAACGATGCGGCTCAGGCCGCCGCCGACGCCCTCAACGCCCTGCTCCGTGACGCTCGAAAGCTCGGCTGATTGCGACGAAACGCTCGATCATCAAAAACTCACAAACTGCTGATTGTCTTCTCACGTCTCCATCCCATTCTCACAGCGTCATCTCGGAACGTCCCGCGATGGCGGTTCGTGGAATCTTCAAGAGGAATCATTACCGTCATGTCTCTCCATCATTCCCGTCTCCCGGCGCGGCGCGGCTTCACGCTCGTCGAGCTGCTCGTCGTGATCGCCATCATCGGCCTCCTGGTGGCGATCCTGCTGCCGGCCCTGTCGTCGGCCCGTAACTCCGCTCAGGCGGCGGGCAGCGGCTCGAACCTCAGCACGTTCGGTCGCGGTTTCATGATCTTCTCCACCGAGGACAAGGGATCGAAGCTCTCGACCGGGGCCTTCGACCATCTCCGCGACGGCGACTCGCGCAAGGTGGGTTGGGTGGCCGACATCATCAAGATCAAGGTCTCGAACCCGGGCAAGGCCCTCGACCCCTCCAATTCGTCGACGGTCAACGAGAAGGTGGCCGACTACATCGGCGCCTTGAACACCACAAAGGCCAACAAGGTCCGCTGGAAGGGTCAGACGTCGAACGTCCACTTCGGTGGCGCCAATGGCCCCACCGACTTCGTGACCGCCCCGACGGCGGCCCAGAAGTTCAAGCTCTGGGAGGACGGCTACAACTCCAACTACGCCACCACCTGGCACTTTAGCCGCGGCGACGTGAATGCCGGGGCCGACGGCAAGATCAACGGCGACGGCAAGATGGACCCGGTCTCGAGCGATCCCTCCAAGTGCCCGCTCGACGGCGACGGCCCGCTGACGGAGAAGAAACTGATCGGCGGTGGCGTGAGCCGCGACCGGATCGCCCTCATGGGCGCGTCCCGGAACGGCGACGGTGCGGACGCCCTGGTGACGTCGGCCGTGTTCGATTCCTTCAACACGTTCTTCGGAAGCGACCAGAAGATCATCACCAGCGGCGCCATCATGGTGGAGTCGTTCACCGACGGCATGAACTGCCCGTTCACCGACACCACTCTCGGTGGCTCGGCCGACGAGAAGATCCACGAGATCAACGACATCGTGCCGATCCACGGTGCCCGCAAGACGCTCGTGGGCGCCAACACGCTCCTCACCGGCGGCTACGCCCAGGTGCTCTTCGCCGACGGCCACGTGGCCAAGGTGGAGGACGTGGGTGGCTATCAGGAGAACCCCGACAGCTGGCTCGGCCCGTACAAGGCCGGCGGCGTGCCGACGGCGAGCACGTTCGAGATCAACAAGAGCGGCTACGACGAGGTCCGGGAGCTGATCTACCTGGGCCAGATCGGCAACTCCTCGGGCGGCGTCGGCGGCGGTGCGGTGGAATGATCGCCGGCCGACTGTCCTGATCGTGCAAAACCGCGGCCGCCTTCGGGCGGCCGCGGTCGTTTTCTGGGGATGCTATGCTCGCTTGCCTGAGGTGCGCGTTCCTTCGAAACCAGTCCCACCGTGTCCACCGCAACGCTCGACGACCCCGCCGCCGCCACGTCCTTCCCGGTTGACGCTGCCGTCGACCGCCGGTCGGCGGAGCCCGCCGAGGTCAAGCTCGGCTGGTCGCTGCGGGCCCAGATCGCGGCCACGCTCGTGGGCGGCGCGCTGCTGATCTGCTCGATCGTGGCCGGCTGGCTGTGGAAGCAGCCGTTCTTCGCGGCCGTGCCGGCCGTCCTCGCCGTGGCATTGCTGGGCGGGCCACTCGTGGCGGCCGCGGGCCGGGATCTGCTCCGAGGCCGGGCCGGGCTCGACGCCCTCGTCGCCCTCGCGGTGATCGGGGCCCTCTCCACCGGCCAGTACCTCGAGAGTGCGGCCGTCGCCTTCTTCATGATCGTCTCGTCGCTCATCGAGAAACGGACCGCCGCCGGCGCCGCGGCGAGCATCGAGTCGCTGGTGCGGCTCGCCCCCACGAAGGCCAGCCGGCTGGTCGATGCCTCCGCCGACGGCGGCGAGGAGGCGGTCGAGGCCACGGCCCTGCGGCCGGGCGACACGGTCCGCGTCCGGCCGGGCGACACGATCCCGGCCGACGGCCGCGTCGTCCGCGGGGCGAGCACCGTCAACCAGGCGAGTGTCACCGGCGAGAGCGTGCCTGCGGAGAAGGCGGTTGGCGACGAGGTCTACGGCGGCACGATCAACGTCACCGGCGTGCTCGACGTGTCGGTCACGAAGGCGGGGGCCGACACGCTGCTGGGCCGCGTCAAGGACCTGATCCTCCAGGCCGAGCGCACGCGAACCCCGATCATGCGGCTCATCGACCAGTACGCCGCCTGGTACACGCCCACGATCCTCATGCTCGTGGGCGTGGTGCTGTTCTTCGCCCTCAAGAACCAGCCCGACACGGCCTTCAACCGGGCGATCGCCATGCTCGTGATCGCCTGCCCCAGCGCCCTCATCCTGGCGACGCCGACCGCCATGGTCGCCGGCCTCTCCGCCGCCGCCCGACTCGGCGTGCTCATCAAGAGCGTGGCCACGCTGGAGGCGGCCCGCGGCCTGTCGGCGATCGTGTTCGACAAGACCGGCACGCTGACCACCGGCGTGCTGGCCGTCACGAGGCTCGCGCCCGTGGAGGGCGTGCCGCCGGCCGACCTCCTCGCCGCGGCCGCGTCGGCCGAGCAGAACAGCCGCCACCCGGTGGCCCGGGCGGTGACGGAGATGGCCCGTCGGGCCCGCGTGCCGCTGGCCACCCCCGAGCGGTTCGAGGAACTCGCCGGCAAGGGCGTCGTCGCCGGCTTCGCCGACGGCGCGACGGTGCTGGTCGGCCGGGCGTCGTGGCTGGCCGAGGCCGTTCCTGGCGCGGACACCGCGGCGCTCGAGGCCATTCAGGCCGCGCCCGACGCCGATGGCCTCTCGGTGCTCCACGTGTTCCGCGACGGCCGGCCCCTCGGCTGGATCGGTCTCGAGGACAACGCCCGCCCCGAGGCGGCCGGCGCCGTCGACCGGCTGCGGGGCATGGGCATCGCACGGCTCGTGCTGCTCACGGGCGACCGCACGAGCGTCGCCCGCCGCGTGGCGGGACAGATGCATTTCGACGAGTTCAAGGCGGAGGTCCTGCCGCACGAGAAGCTGGAGATGGTCGACGCCCTCAAGGCGGCCGGGCACCGCGTGGCGGTGATCGGCGACGGCGTCAACGACGCGCCGGCTCTGGCGGCGGGCGACGTCTCGATCGCCATGGGCGCCGCCGGCAGCGACGTGGCGATCCACTCGGCCAGCATCGCCCTCCTCAACAGCAACCTCGACCGGATCCCGTTTCTCGTCGACCTGTCGCGGCGGACGATCGCCGTGATCCGCCAGAACATGGTGATCGGTGGCCTGTTCATCCTGGTCTTCATGTCGCTGGCGGGCGCGGGGTACGTCTCGCCCGTCCTGGCCGCGGTTCTGCACGTCGTCAGCGGCCTGGCCGTGGTCTTCAACTCGGCGCGGCTCATCCGCTGCGGCGAGGAGGTCGAGCTGGCCGAGGCGGCTCGGGCCGCGTCAGCCGACGTCGCGTGACTGGAAGAGCAGCACCGCCAGCGACAGCGCCGCGGTGACGAGCGCCGCCGCGTAGGCCGCCAGCCAGCCGAGGTGCCAGACCGGGATGGCGTGGCCCTGCGTGAGCGCGTCGGCGGGCCAGAAGAGCTGCAGGTTGGGAACGATCGCCGCCAATGGCGCGGCGAGCCGCGCGTCGGTCATCGCGAGGAGATACTCGCCCACGAGACCGAGCAGGAACGTGCCGCTCGCGACGAGGAGCGTGGCCAGGCGGCCGAGCCGCGTGGAGGCCGCCACCGCCACGGCCGCCAGCACGAGCACGGCGAGGAACACCATCGCGAGGCCGATCGCCAGTTGCGGATCCTGGTCGGTGGCCGGGTGCTGGAGCCGCCAGGAGCGGCTCACGCACGAGACGAGCCCCCAGGCGGCCGTCGCCGCACAGGCGGCGACCACGGAGAACGTGGCGGGAAACGACCGGCGGTACAGGTAGTTGGCCGCGGCGGAGATGCCCACGGCCAGGACCGCGGCCGCGAGGCCGAAGGCGAGCACCGGGCCGTCGTACGTATCCTCCACGCGGACGCTCGTCTGCACCCGGTGCCGCACCGTGATCAGGAACGTGACCGCGAGCAGCCAGTAGGCGAGGCCGATCGCGGCGGCCACGCCGAGGAACTTGCCCACCACGAGCGTCCACCGCGGCACCGGCTTGCTGACGACCACGAGCACGGTCTGCGTCTCGATCTCCCGGGAGAGCGTGGCGGTGGCCGTGAAGGCGGCCAGCAGCATGCCCACGAGCAGGAGCGTGCTCAGTCCCATGTCGACGAGCAGCTTGTTGTCGTCCTCGAGGGTGTAGGCCGCGACGTTGACGTTGAGCAGCAGCGCCAGCAGGCCGGCCGCGATCAGCACGGCGTGCACCGGCTGGCGGATCGATTCGCGAAAGGCGTTGGCGGCGATGGGGAAAATCGGCATTTTCCGCATCGTACCCGGTGAATCGTGAAAATCACGTGTGCGGCGGCGGCGGCCCGCCGTTCTGCTTACACTAGACTCCCTTGGAAGTTCTCCGCCGCTTCCGGCGGTCCCCTGCATGGCCTCGACCTCCCGCTCTTCCGTCGCCCCGCCGTCCACCACGGCCGACCCCGGCGTGTATCAGCGGGCCACGGCGGCGGCGCTCACGGGCCTCGCCATCCAGGTCGTGCTCGTGCTGGCGACGGGACTGGTGGCCCTGTGGTCCGACAGCCAGGCGGCCTACGCCGCCGGCTGGCACATGCTCGGCGGTCTGCCGATCTGGGTCGTCTTGGCGCTCGTGTACCACCAGCACGAGACCGAGCGGGTCCAGCGGCTGGCGGCCGACAAGCTCGCCGCCGACCCCGACGCCTCGGCGGCCATCTTCGGCAACCTCGGCGACGACCTCGACGCCGCCCGCCGCCGGCTCGACGCGCTCTACCGCTACGGCCTGCCGGCGGTGAGCCTGCTGGTGGCGACCTACCTGCTCGTGGCCGGGGGCGTGCTGGCCTCCGTGCAGCTGCGGTCCGCCGCCGCGGCCAGAGCGCTGGCGGAGCGGGCCAATCCGGTCGGGCTGCTCTTCGCCCTGGCCGGGATCGCCTTCGTCGCCTTCGTGGGCGGCCGCTGGCTCGCCGGCTACGCCCGGCAGCGGGACTGGCAGCTGCTCCGCGGCGGCGCCAGCTACCTGATGAGTTGCTTCGTCGTCGCCGTCCTCGTGCTCGCGGGCGCGGCGGCCATCGCCGTGGCCGGCGCCGCCTGGCCGTTCCGGGCGCTGGCCCTGGTGATCCCCTGCGTGATGGCGGCCATCGGCCTCGAGATCCTGCTCACGACGCTGCTCGAGGCCTACCGGCCACGGGTCCCGGGCGCGATCCCGCGACCGGCCTTCGACAGCCGCGTGCTCGGCCTGCTCACGGCGCCCGAGTCGCTCGGCAGCGTGCTGGCCGACCTCATCAGCTACCAGTTCGGCGTCGAGGTCTCCGGCAGCTGGCTGTACCGCCTGCTGGGCAGCGCGATCACGCCGCTGACGCTCTTTGGCGCCACCTTCCTGATGGCCCTGAGCTGCCTGTCGATCGTGGGCCCCGACGAGCGGGGCGTGCGGCTGCGGGGCGGGGCGATGGCGGGCGACCCGCTGCCCCCGGGCATCCACGTGAAGTGGCCCTGGCCGCTGGAGACGGTCGAGATGCACCCGGTCGGCCAGGTGCAGCAGCTGGTGGTCACGAGCGACCTCACCGGCCGCTCAGAGAAGTCCCCCGCCAACCTGTGGACGAACGACAGCGACCGCGATTCCCAGCTCGGCCAGGAGGATTTCGTGGCGGCGCCCGCCGACGACGGCGCCGGCGTGTCGCTCGTCTCGGCCGACGTCAGCGTGCAATACACGGTGGCCGACCTGCGGACGTTCCTCATGGGCTCGTCCGATCCCCGGCAGACGCTCCTCGCCATCGCCCAACGGGAAGCGTCGCGGTTCTTCGCCACCCATGACATCGACACGCTGCTCGCGACCGGCCGCACCGCCGGCGGCCCCGAGCTCGAGGCCGCGATCCAGGCGGAGGCCGACCGGGCCGGCCTCGGGATCGACGTCGTCGGCGTCGCCGTCACGTCGCTCCACCCGCCGATCGGCGGCGTGTCGCGGGCCTTCCACGCCCAGATCGGCGCCATGCAGGAGCGAGAGACGCGGATTCAGCGGGCCCGCAAGGATGCGGTCGAGAAGCTCGCCCGCGTCGCCGGCTCCGTCGCGCTGAGCCAGACGATCGACGCGGAGATCCGCGGCCTCGACGCCCTGCGGACCTCCGGCCGGGCCGCGCCCGAGACGGTGGCCGCGGCCGAGGGGCGGATCGACGGCCTCATGGCCGAGGCCCGTGGCGAGGCGGCCGAGATGCTCCACGCCGCCCGCGCCTACCGCTGGCGGCGGGCGGTGGGCGAGCGGGCCGACGGCGAGCGGTTCGCCGGCGAGCTGCTCGCCTTCCAGGCCTCGCCCGACTACTACCGCACGCGGCGGTTCCTCGAGGTGCTCGCCGAGGGCCTCTCCAGCCGCCGCAAGTACGTGATCACCGGCGACGCCGGCGACACGCCCGTCTTCCGCATGGACTTCAGCGATCCCGCCTCCGCCATCGACACGCTCCTCACCGAGTGACCTTTCCTCCGCGCCCCGCCCCCGTGGCGGCCACGTTCCCATGAAAAACTCGTTCGTCCTCCTCGTCGGCCTCGCGATCGTCGGCGTGCTGCTCTCGCACATGTTCCTCTACCAGGTCCGCTACGATCAGGTCGCAGTCCGGACCACCTTCGACAAGGCCGACGCCGCCAGCATCCAGGAGGACCCGGGCCTCAAGTGGCGCTGGCCCTGGCCGATCAACAAGGTCACGCTCTACCCGCGCCGGCTCCAGCTGCTCGAGGACAAGATCGAGGAGCTCCAGACCGCCGACGGCAAGAGCGTGATCGTCCGCACCTACCTCACCTGGCGGATCGTCGACCCGCTCAAGTTCTACGTCACGCTCAAGGAACCGGCCGAGGCGGCCAAGCAGCTCTCGTCATCGCTCCGCGAGGTCCGTGGCCTGATCAGCAACCACCGCTTCGACGAACTGGTGAACCTCGACCGCTCGAAGCTCAAGCTCGGACAGATCGAGGCCGATGCCGCCCAGATGCTCGACGCCGCCCTCGCGCAGGCAGACTACGGCATCCGCGTGGAGAGCGTCGGCATCCACAAGATCATCCTGCCGGAGTCGACGACGTCGAAGGTCTTCGAGACGATGATCGCCTCTCGGGAACGGCTGGCGGAGAACGCGCTGCAGGAGGGGCAGGCCCAGGCCTCGGCCATCCGCAGCGAGGCCGAGAGCGCCCGCGAGCGGATCCTGGCCTTCGCCGAGCGGCGGGCCCAGGCGATCCGCGCCCAGGGCGACCGGGAGGCCTCGACCCAGTACCAGAGCTTCGCCAAGAACGAGGAGTTCGCGATCTTCCTCCGCAAGGTCGACGCCCTGAAGAAGATGCTCGACCACAACACGACCTTCGTGCTCTCAGCGGAGAGCCTGGGGATCCTCGACTGGTTCAACAAGGCCCCGGGGCAATCCGCCACCGGCCGGCCCGCCCCCGCCAAGGCCCCCTGACGCCATGACCGACTCCACCGCCCCCGCCGCCCCCCGGCCCTTCGCGCCGCCGGTCGACCCGGCCCAGCAGTCGCTGGCCGAGGCGCTGCGGGTGAGTTTCACGATCCTCAAGCTGGCGATGGCGGCCCTGCTGGTGGCCTACGCCTTCAGCGGCACCTTCAGCGTCGGCTCCAACGAGGTCGCGCTGCGGCTGCGGTTCGGCGATTACGTCGGGGATCCCGGCCGGCGGGTGCTGGAGCGTGGCACCTACCTGGCGGCCCCCTTCCCGATCGAGGAGATCGTGAAGGTCGACACCCGCCCGGCGACGCTCGCGCTCGACCGGGAGTTCTGGTTCGAGACGACGGCCGACGAGAGCGGCATGACCCGGGCCCAGATGCAGGCCCGCAAGGCCCTGCCCCTGCATCCGCTGCGGGACGGGTCGCTGATCACCGGCGACTCGAACATCGCCCACGCCAAGTGGACGATCACCTGGAGGGTGGCCGATCCGGTCGCCTACCTGACCAACGTGGGCAGCCGGCCGCTGGCCACGGAGCTCGTGCGGCTCGTGGCCCAGCAGGGGATCGTCCAGGCCGCCGCCGGGATCGCCGCGGAGGAGCTGCTGCGGGGCGTGGTCGACCGCGAACTGGCCGTCGGCACGATGCAGCGACGGCTCGACGACATGCGATCGGGGATCGTCGTCGACCAGCTGGCGCTCGACAAGGTCTCGGCCCCGATGCGGGTGGCCGCCAGTTTCGACGCCGTCACCAGCGCCGAGAGCGACCGGGCCGGGCGGATCGTCGCCGCCCAGCAGGATCGCGCCCGGATCCTCGGCGAGACGGCGGGCGAGGCGAGCGCCGCCCTGCTCGGGCTGATCACGGCCCACGAGCAGGCCGCCGAACGGGGCGACGCCTCCGCGGCCGCGGCCGCGGAGGCCGCGATCGAGCGGGCCCTGGCCGACCTGACCGCGGACGGGATCCCGGTCGGCGGCGAGGTGGCCCGGGTGATCAATGCCGCCACCACCTACCGCACGCAGATCGTGGAAAAGGTGGCGGGTGAGGCGGGGGCCTTCGAGCAGCTCCTTCCCCAGTACGAGCAGAATCCGCGGCTGGTGCTCACCAAGATCTGGGAGGACGCCCGGGAGCAGATCCTCACCGGCGACGACATCGAGACCTTCTACATGGTGCCGGGCCAGCTCGAACTGCAGATCAACCGCGATCCCAACCTGATGAAGGAGCGGCAGAAGGAGCAGTTGAGCACGCGGAGGCAGGAGCAGAAGCGGATCGAGCAGAACCGCTGAGGGCGTTCGGGAGCAACAGGCAGGGAGGATCACATGGTGGCCACGGTCGAGGGCGGCGGGGCGGTCGACATCGCCTGCGTCGGCGTCACGAAGACGTTCAAGGACTTCTGGATGCGGCCGCGCGTGCGGGCGGTGGACGGCGTCACGCTCGAGGTCCGCCGCGGCCAGGTCTACGGCCTGCTCGGGCCCAACGGCTCGGGCAAGAGCACGACGATCAAGATGCTGCTCGGGCTGCTCCAGCCCACGGCCGGCCGGATCGCGATCCTCGGCAAGCGGCCCACCGACGTGGCGACGAAACGGCTGATCGGCTACCTGCCGGAGGAGTCCTACCTCTACCGATTCCTCACCGGACGGGAGACGCTCGACTACTTTGGCCGCCTGTTCCGCCTCGACGCCCGGGCCCGCCGGGAGCGGATCGACATGCTGCTCGAGATGGTGGGGCTGGAGGCCGTGCAGCACCGACCCGTGGGCGAGTACTCCAAGGGCATGCAGCGTCGGATCGGCCTGGCCCAGAGCCTGATCAACGATCCACAACTCCTGATCCTCGACGAGCCGACCAGTGGCATGGACCCGGTCGGCTCGCGGCAGATCAAGGACCTGATCGCGACCCTCGCCCGCCGCGGCAAGACGGTGCTCCTCTGCTCCCACCTCCTCGGCGACGTGGAGGACCTCTGCGACCGCGTGGCGATCATGTATGGCGGGAAGATCCGCGCCGAGGGGACGTGCGCCGAACTACTCACGCAGGAGCACGCCACGATCCTCGAGACCTCGGACATGCCCGACGGCGTGGTCGCGGAGGTCCGCGACGTGCTCGCCCGGCACGACCTCGCGCTGAAGCGGGTTGAGCATCCGCGGCGGTCGCTCGAGAGCCTGTTCCTCGAGATCGTGGCGCGGGCGAAGTCCGAGGGGGCGCGGACGGCGGGCGCCTCGGCCGGCGGCCCGGTCGCCGGCTTCCTCGCCGCCGACGAGGCCAAGCCCGCGGCCGACGGCGCGGGCACGGTGGATGCCGGCCTGCTCGACAGCCTCACCCGCCGCTAGCCCCTGCCATGGACGTCACGAACGGCATGCCCGCCCCCCGCCCGAGCCGCGTGGGCCGGCGCCTGCGCCGCCTCGGGCTGTGGGGCGTGGCCGCGGTGGCCGTGGCCATAGCCGCGATCCTCCACCTCACCGGCCGCCCCGAGGTGGCCGTCGTCGCGGCCGTGGCCGCCGGCCTGGCGGCCGGATTCCAGGCGGGCATCGCCGGCCTGCGCCGCCTGCTCTCGGCGGGCGACGGCGTCGTCGGCGTCGCCCGGGCGGTGATCGAGGAGGCGGTCGGCACGCGGCTGCCGGTGCTGCTCGTGATCCTCGTGGTGGTCGGCCTGCCCGTCCTGCCGCTCCTCCTCGACCCGGGCGAGCGGCTGGAATACCGCCTCCAGTTCTTCCTCACCTGGGCCCTCTCCGCGGGCGGCTTCCTGCTCGCGCTGGTCACGATGTTCCTCGGCTGCGGCAGCGTGTGCGGCGACATCGACAGCCAGCGGATCCACATGGCGCTCGTCAAGCCGCTCGGCCGCTGGCAGTACCTGCTGGGCAAGTGGCTGGGCATCGTGCTGCTCGACGGCCTGCTCGTGGCCCTCGTCGGCGGTGGCGTGTTCGCCGTGGCGACGGCGGTGCGGCGGCTGCCCGCGGCCGACGCCGCCGACCGCCGGGCCGTCGACGAGGAGGTGTTCACGGCCCGCTCCGTCGCCCGGCCGGAACATCCCCGCGGCGCCGAGTTCGAGGCCGACGTGGCCGCCGCGATCGACCAGTTCGAAAAGGACGACCCGCAGGCGTTCGCCGCCGACCCTTCCGGGGCCCGCCGGCGGATCCTCGCCCAGCGGGTCCTCGAGTGGCACACGGTCCCACCCGACACCGTCGCCGGTTACCTCTTCACCAGCCTCGAGGAGGCCCGCGCGGCGGCGCCGGTGATGCAGCTGCGGCTCAAGCCGTTCGCCGATGCCGTGGCCATCGACCGGGCGCCGGTGCGGTTCGCCCTGTGGCTCAACGACCGCCCGTTCCCCTTCAAGGATGGCCGCCACGAGGAGTACACGCTCGCCGGCGGCGCGTTCCACACGATCGAGATCCCCACGAGCGCCATCGACGCCGACGGCCGGCTGCGGCTGTCGATCGCCAATCGCAACCTCGTGCCACCCGGCCAGCAGCGGCCGGCGACGATCTCCTTCTCGCCCGGCAGGGGCCTGGAGCTCCTCCATCGCAGCGGCTCGTTCGCTGGAAACTTTCTTCGCTGTCTGGCCGTCCTGTGGGCGAAGCTCGCCATGCTGGCGGCGGCGGCGCTGGCGGCGGCGAGCTGGCTGGGGTTCCCGATCGCCGTGCTCGCATCGCTCTTGGTCTACGTGGCGGCCGTGGCCCGTGGGTTCCTCGCCGATGCGATCGATATCTACACCGGCACCGACCGGGCCGGAGCCGGGCTCGTCGACATGGTGCGGCTCCGGGCCGCCGTGCTCTTCGAGCGGCTCGACCGGCTGGAGCTCTGGGACGCCGCGAAGACCCTGACGTCGTTCGCGGCCGAGGCGTTCCTCGCCCTCGTGCCATCCTTCGGCGCCCACGACGGCGTCACCGAGGTGGCGACGGGCCGGCTCCTGCCGGTCGCCGCGGCGTTCGCCAGCGTCGGCGAACTGGGGCTCGCCTATCCGCTGGTGCTGCTCGCCTGCGGCTGGGCCCTGCTGTGCAGGCGCGACCTGGTCAACGTCTCGGGCTTCTAGCTCCTCCCAGGAACACCGCATGCCCCGAGATCGCCTGGTCAGCTGGTTCGCCGCGGGCTTGCTCGCGGTCGCGGTCGGGGCGGCGGGCTGGCTGGCCGCCGGCCTGGCCCGCCAGCGGCGAGACCTCGACCTCGTGATCCCCTCGGCCGGCACCGCGGGCATGCCGCCGCACGTGGCGGTGGTGACGGCGGCCCTGGGAACGTTTCGCGGTCTCGCGGTCGACGTGCTGTGGGCCCGGGCCGACCACCTGCAATCCGAGGGGGAGTATTTCGAGGCCCAGACGCTGAGCCAGTGGATCACGGCCCTCCAGCCACGGTTCCAGAAGGTGTGGGCGTTCCAGGCCTGGAACCTCGCCTACAACATCGCCGCGGCCACGCAGATCCCCGCCGAGCGCTGGGCCTGGGTCCAGCGGGGCGTGGGACTCCTCCGGGACCAGGGCATTCCGCTCAACCCCCGGGCCCCCCAGCTGCAGATGGAACTCGGCTGGATCTTCCACAACAAGATCGCCGGCAAGGGAGACAAGGAGCACTGGTTCTACAAGGCCAGCCTCGCCCGCGAGATGCAGGAGTTCCTCGGCGACATGACGGGCGGCCGGACCACGGCCGGGGCCCTCGCGCTCTTCGGCCGCGTGGCCGCGGCCCCTGCGACCCTCGACGAGCTGCTCGCCCAGGTGCCCGCCGTCCGCCGGGGACTCGATCTGCTCGCGGAGCACGGCGCCAAGCCGGACGAGGACTTCCTGCGGATGCTGGGCCGGTCGCTGATGCAGGCCACCTCGGTCGACGCGAAAATTCTCGGGGCCGAGCGGCTGCCCGCCGATGCGAATCCAGCGCTCCTGGCGGCGATCCGCGGCGACCGCGAGACCGCCGCGGCGATCCTCGACCACCTCGTGCCGCACCTGCAACGGCGGGTGCTCGCGGACCGCTATCGGATGGACGCCGCCGCGATGCTCGCCGTGATGGAGCGGTACGGCCCGCTCGACTGGCGGCACCCCGAGTCCCACGGCATCTACTGGACCGAGCAGGGAATCGCGGTCGGCCGTGGGCTCAGGCGCCGGGAGCAGACCAACGAGCTGCTCATCATCCGCAGCCGGCTGCACATGCTCGCGGAGCTCATGCGGACCGGCCGCGTCGACTACGACGCCGCCACGCACCGCGTCGACCTGCTGCCCGACCCGCGGTTCGCGGCCGCCTACGAGCGGGCCCTCGAGGAGGCGCTCGCGCTCATCGCTTCGGAGGAGGGCGTGTCGGCGGGCGAGTTCGGTCCGGCCGAGGAGGCCGACCTGCTCGACGGCTACGAGACGTTCCTGAACCTCGCGGTGATCCTCGAGTACCTGTACGGCGACCGGGCCGACGCCGAGACGCATTTCGTGAAGCTGCGGATGCTGGCGGAGCGACTCGGCCGCGGAGACGACCCGATGTACGCCGACACGGTCGAGACGTTCGTCGCCGTGCGGATCGCCGAGGTGCTGGCGATCGACGTCTCGAACCTGCGGCAGTTCCTCGACGCCATGATCCGCCGCGGGCTCCGCGAGGGCCTCGCCAAGGGCAACCTCGCCGCCTTCAACCGCTACCTGTCGATCGCCGAGGCGGCCTACGAGAAGCGATACGCTGCGGCCGACCCGAACGCGAAGTTCGTGCTCGAGGAGGCGAAGCTGCCGCCGTTCCTCGAGGTCGTGGCCAACTCGTTCGCGGGCCTGATGGGGCAGGAGGGCCTGCCGGTGATGGAGCGGGCACGGATCTGGGCGTGGGCGCCGGAGGCGTTACGGAAGCAGGCTCCCGCCACGCTTCTGGAAACACTCCGATCCGCGGCCACCGGAGCCGGACTCGATCCGCTGCGGGCGTTTCCCGGGCCACCGGAAGCCGCCGCGCCGAACCTGGAATGACCCGCTTTTGGTGCTCACGGCATCCTCACGGCTCGCTCACCTTTTCCTCACAAAAGCCTGAGAGGATTTAGTCCCCCCAATAGTCGAGTTTGGTGAGCTGTCTTGATGTGTCGCTGCGCAAGTTTCCTGTCGCGGACAACCCTCCTGGGGGCCGCGGTCGCGCTTGTCACGGCGACGGTATCGACGATCTCGCAGGCCGGCACGCTCATCGGCAGCTACGACCTGACGGCCGGCACCTACGCCAACTCGATCAGTGGCACCTCCGCCCTGCCCCCGCTCGTCGTCCAGGCCGCAACGAGTGGCAGCTACGGATTCGTCACCAGCGGCACCGACGCAGGATGGTTCTGGTCCGGTGCCAACGCGCCGGGAACCGGCCTGTCGGTGAGCGGCCTGCCCGCGAACGAAGGCACCGCGTTCGGGCATTATTCGATCGGCATGCGGTTCTCGCTCGGTTCCGTCACCGGCTACCGCCGGCTGATCCGGTTCAAGAGCAGTGATTTCGGGCAATACGTGAATAACGCTGCATTCGAGTTCTACGACGGCGCCGTCGATCCGTCGGGCGGCTCGCTTGCGGCCAACACCTTCGTCGACTTCGTGCTGACCCGGGACGGTGTCTCCAACCAGGTCAACGCCTACCTCAACGGCTCGTCCTCCCCGATCTTCACGTTCATCGACGGCAGCAATGACGCGAGCACGGACGTCAACCGTACGCTGGGTTTTTTCCGGGACGACGCCCTCGACTTCAGCCCCTCGGGTAGGGCCGCCCTGATCCGCATCTGGGACGCGCCGTTGGCGGCTGCGGATATTCCGACGGCCATGGTGGTCGTCCCGGAGCCCACGACCGCCATCAATACCGCGATCATCGCAGCCGGTTGTGCCGTGCGCATGTTGCTGCGACGGCGACGGCGGTGAGCACGCGGGGCGGAACGCCCACGGCGGCTTCCTTGCCCGGAGCCTTGGCCATGGCGGCGGCCACCGGCGGCTCGGCGTGCCTGTTCCTTCTGGAGCTGGTTGCCGGAAAGGTGCTGCTGCCTCAGTTCGGCGGGGCGCCCGGTGTCTGGGTCTCCTGCCTTGCCTTTTTTCAATTGGCGCTGGTGGCCGCATCGTGGCACGCCGACCGTCTGATCCGCCGGCATGCGGCCTGGGTCCACGTGGTCGTACAAACCATGATTTTCGTGGCCGCCGCCGCCGCCACGCCGCTGGGCTTGGCGACCCTGGGCAACCTGCGACCCGAGTCGAATGTGCCCGTGCCGCTCCTGGTGATCCTGGCTCTGGCCGTCGGCGTCGGACCGGCATTCCTGGCAGTCGCTACGCTCGCCCCGCTGTTCGGTCACTGGCGCAGCCTGTGGCCCGACGCCGGCGACGGACGGCAGGCGCGATCGCTCTACGCCGCCGGCAACGCCGGCAGTTTCGCGGTGCTGGCCGCCTACCCAACCTGGATCGAGCCTGTCGCGGGCATCGGCCGGCAGATTGACCTGGTGGCCCGGCTCTATCTCGTCGTGGCCGTGCTGACGTTCCTGGTGGGCTGCTTCACCGTGCTCGTGACCGCGCGCCGTCCGCCGTCGACCGGCAGCGGCACCCCGTCGGCGGGAGTCATCCGCTGGCAGTGGCTGCGCTGGGCGGCCCTGGCGGCGGTGCCCGCGTCGTGGCTGGCCGCCGTGACGACCAGGGCGACGGTCGAGGTGGCGCCGATGCCGCTGTTGTGGGTCTTGCCCCTCGCGATCTACCTGGCGAGCTTCGTCGTCGTGTTCTCGCCGGCGGGAAGGCGCCTGCGGCACCTCGAGGGATGGGCCCTGCTGCTGGCCGCGTGTCTCGTCGTCTGGATGCTGGCAGCCGACGTGGATGAGCCGATCGGCTCGGCCCTCGCCGCCCATTTCATCGCGTTCGGCGTCGCCTGCGTCGTCATTCATGGCCGGCTCGTCGATGAGCAGCCGCCGCCACACCAACTCTCGACGTATTATCTGGCCCTGGCCGTCGGCGGCGCCGCGGGCGGCCTGTTCAACGCGATCGCAGCCCCGGTCTTCTTCGACGCCCACCACGAGTTTCCCCTAGCCGTGGCCGCAGCGGCCGGGCTGGCGCCGATTGTCTGCCGATTGAACGCCTCGGTGCGCCTCGCGGCCAGCGTCGCCGTCGTCATCCTCCTCGCCGTCGTCCTCGCCGCGGCGCCGTGGCTGCCGTTGCCGCGGGCCGGCTGGATCGTGCTCCTGGCGGCCGCGGTCGCCGTGGCGGCCGTGACGCTCGCCGGCATCGAACGGTCACTGGCTCTCTTGGCGCTGATGCTGGCCGCTTTTTTCGTCGGCGAGGCGGCGCTTCAGGTCAGGCACCGCGAGCGGACGTTCTTCGGCGTGCTACGGGTCTGTGCGTCGCCGAACGGACCGTCCCACGTCCTCATGCACGGGGCCATCCGCCACGGCGTGCAGTTGCTCGGCGACGACCCCGAACGGCGGCGGATTCCCCTGGCGTACTACAACGAGGCGGGCCCACTGGGCAGCGTGTTCGCCGGCCTCGACGCCCTCGGGCGACGCGGCAGGGTGGGGGTCGCCGGCCTCGGGGTCGGCACCGTCGCCAGCTACGCGCGGCCGGGAGACGAGTTCGTGTTCTACGAGATCGACCCGGCCGTGGCCCGTCTCGCGGCCGACGGCCGCTGGTTCACGTTTCTCGCCGACTGTCGTGGCACCGCCAGGGTCGTCGTCGACGACGCCCGGCGGGCGCTCGAGCGGGAGCCCGACGGCGGCCTCGACCTGCTCGTCGTCGACGCCTTCACCGGCGACTCGGTGCCCACCCACCTCCTGACCCGCGAGGCCTTCGCCCTCTACGGCCGAAAGCTCCGCCCCGACGGCGTCCTCGCGCTGCACGTGTCGAACAAGTACCTCGACTTCGTGCCCGTGGTCGAGGCGGTCGCCGCTGCCGGCGGCTGGATGGGCGTCTACGCCCGCGACGTCGACGTGGGCGCCGACGCCGCCCGGATCCCGTCGGAGTGGGTGGCCCTGTCGCGGTCACTGGAGGCGGTGCAAGCGATCTACGCCCGGCCCACCAGCGACCGCTGGACATGGCGGCCCTGCGCGGAATCACCCACGGCGGCGCCCTGGACCGACGACCGCACCGCGGTGATCGAGGCCCTCCGAAACCCCCGGACCCCGGAGCCGGCCCCCTGATCGGCCGGGCCACCGGCGTCCGTCAGTCGGGCGGTCGGCGGAGCGTGACCTCGATCTCGCCGTCGTTGTCCGCCAGTTGCGTCCAATCGTCGGCGCACCGCAGGAAGAGCCGGCCCGCCGCGGGCGCCGTGAACGTCCCTTGCTCGCCGATCGCGAACGGGGCACAGAGCGTGAAGCCCGCGTCGGTCTCCGCGAGCACCACCCCCTCGAGCCGCCCGCGGCCCGCCGCGTCGCCGGCCGCGGTGCACGGCTCGCCGGCTGCTGCGGTCCGCCAGCTGCCCTGCGTTTTGCACGCGTAGCCCGCGGCCTGCTCCACCTCCAGCCCGCTCGACTGCCAGCCCGCCTGCGCCTTCACCTTCGCCACGAGGCTCCCCCCGGCCGGAAGTTTCCGGAACCGGGCCTTCCACGGCCACGCGGCGAGGTCGGCCCGGTAGCCGTTGCCCACGTGCCGCAGGAACTGGTCGTACTCGAACGAAACCTGCTTCGCGACCGGCCCGTAGACCGACTCGAACGACACGTCCGGCCGCTCCTCCATCAGGGCGATCGCCAGCGGCTTGAACCGGTCGCCGTAGTTGGGATTGAAGGCCAGCATGTGGCACAGCGCCCACCGCCAGGCGTAGTCCTGCCAGGTGCCGGAGGGCGTCCGCCCTGGCACCGCGATCTCGAGCAGCCCGCGCTTCGGCTGGGCCTTCTGCAGGTAGCCCATCACGGCCGGCTCGATGTCCACCGCCGCCTCACCCTCCTTCCAATAGTTGCCCAGTTCGGCGACGCCCTCGGCCAGCCAGGTCGGCCCGGTCGAGCCGAAGGTCATGTGGCAGAAGCCGTGCGTGCACTCGTGCTGGATCACGCCGTGGTCGGCGGACGAATAGAGCGTCGCCTGCCGCTGGTTGCCGAGCCGGGCGTTGAAGCAGATCCCGGCCCCCTCGCGGATCTTGGCCACGCCGGCGGGCTCCGCCAGTGTGCCCGGCGGAAACGCGGCGAGATCGCGGACGACGAAGCCCTCGACCACGCCCGTGGGTCCGCGGCCGAAATATTTTTCCAACAGCCCCGCCATCCGCTCGAGCTTGTCGAGGATGATGCGGGCCTCGCGGTCGGAGACGTCGCTGAGAAACGCGAAGTGGGCCGAGCGGATGAGCCGCGGCTCCTTGCGTGGCTCGTCGGACAGACCCCGGTACTTGTTGGCCAGTTTCTCGTCGCCTTGCTCCTTCACGGCGGCGGCCCCGGCGGTCTCCACGACGAGCGTCCGGGCCACGACGTCACCGCTGTCGAGCCGCACCGCCTCCAGCCGCGTCACCGTCGCCCCCGGCTCGATCCGCTTGAGGTCGCCGCTGTCGAGGCGGGTGGCGGCGTCTTCGGCAACTTTGAAGGCGAGCACCGTCTTGCGCTGGAAGGCCTTGTCCGGCGGGAGTTCGACGACGAGCCGGCCCTTGGCCGCGGACTTCACTGCCGCCGTCACCGTGCAGTCGACGAACGCGACCGGCTTGGCAGGCGCCGTCGGCATGGTCACGCCGATGGTGGCGCCGGCGGCGTCGACGAGCGTCACGGCCGTCAGTTCGCCGTCGGACTTGCCGAGCCCGTTGAGCCGGCCGGTGAACGAAACCACCTGGCCGGGCCTGAGCCGGGCCACGTCGAAGCCGCCGGTCACGCGCACGTCGGCCGGAAACGCCAACAGCGCCCCGCTCGCCAGGGCCACGCCCCGCTCCCCCTGGGCCTGCACGCGGACCTCGTGCCGCTTCCCGTCGGCGTCGCGAACGGTCAGTCGCCCGCCGGCGACCGATTCGACGGTACCGGTGACGTTCACCTGCTCGACGATTTTCAACTGGCCGCGGGCCGGGCCGGAAAGCCCCGCGATCGCGCCGGTCAGCAGGGCGACCCGCAGCAGCCGCCCGTCTCGTCTCCGATGCGTTATCATCCGCATGCCACCATCATGCACTACTGGCTCATCAAGAGCGAACCCGACGTGTTCTCGATCCGCGATCTCGCCCGCGCGAAGGGCCGGACGACCGCGTGGGAGGGCGTCCGCAACTACCAGGCCCGAAACTTTCTCCGCGCCATGCGCAAGGGCGACCGGGCCCTGTTCTACCACTCTAATGCCGAGCCCTCCGCCGTGGCCGGCGTCGTCGAGGTGATCCGCGAGGCCCATCCCGACACGACGGCCTGGGACCCGCGGAGCGAGTACCACGACCCGAAGGCGTCGCCGGCCAACCCCATCTGGTCGCTGGTCGACGTCAGGCTCATGGAGATCTTTCCGCGGGAGATTCCCCTCGAGGAACTCCGCGGCGTGAAGGCCCTGGCCGGGATGGAACTCCTGCGCCGCGGCAGCCGGCTGTCGGTGCAGCCGGTGACGGCGTCCCAGTTCCGCGCGATCGAGACGCTGGCCCGTGCGGCCGCCCCGGCGCCGGCCCGTCGGGCCGCCCCGCGCCGCAAGTCATAATGGCTCCATGACCTGCCGCCTCGAACCCGCCGCGCCCCGCCCGCCGCGGGCGCCCTTGCCGCTGCCCGATCCGCTCGCCTGGATCGCGGAGGCGTTCACCGCCCTCCAGCGGGCGGGCCTCGAACGACCACACCGCGTCCGCGTCGGCCGGCAGGGCCGCGAGGTGGAGCTCGACGGCCGGCGGCTGGTGAACTTCGGCTCCAACGACTACCTCGGCTATTGCGGCGACGTGCGGCTGGCGAAGGCCGCCGCGAAGGCCGCCTGCGCCGAGGGCTTCGGGGCGGGGGCGAGCCCGCTGGTGAGCGGCCACTCGCAGGCCCACGAGCGGCTCGAGGCCGCGATCGCCGGCCTGCTCGACGTGCCCGCGGCCCTCGCCTTTCCCAGCGGGTTTTCCGCCAACGCCGCCACGATCCCGGCCCTGGTAGGCCCCGGTGATTTCGTGGCCAGCGACGAGCGGAATCACGCCAGCCTCATCGACGGCTGCCGGCTGTCGCGGGCCGACGTGGCGATCTACCCGCACCGCGACGTGGCGGCCGTCGACGCGGCGCTGGCGGCCGCCGGCGCGACCCGCCGGAAACTCATCGTCACCGATTCGCTGTTCTCGATGGACGGCACGGTCGCGCCTCTGGCCGATCTGTGCGCGATCGCCCGGCGGCACGGCGCGATGCTCATGGTCGACGAGGCCCACGCCACGGGCGTCTTCGGGGCCCGCGGCAGCGGCCTGGTCGAGGTTGCGGGCTGCGCCGACGGCGTCCACGTCCGCGTGGGCACCCTCTCGAAGGCCCTCGGGGCGGCCGGTGGGTTCGTGGCGGGCCACGCCGACCTCGTCCGCTGGCTGCGGCATGCCGCCCGGGCCTGGATCTTCTCCACCGCCCATCCGCCCGCCGTGGCTGCCGCCGCCTGTCGGGCGATCGAACTCGTGGCCGCCGAGCCGGAGCGCCGCGCGCTGCTGGGAGAAAAGGCCGCCTTCTTCCGCGACCGGCTCGCCGGCGGTGGCCTCAATGCCGCGACCAGTGGCGGGCAGATCGTGCCGATCGTGGTCGGCGACGCGGAGCAGGCCGTCGCGGTCGCGGGGGCGGTCGCCGCCGAGGGCTTTTTCGTGCCGGCGATCCGGCCGCCGAGCGTGCCCGCGGGCAAGAGCCTCGTGCGCACGAGCATCTGCTGGCACCACACCACCGACGATCTCGCGCGGCTCGCCGCCGCGCTCGTCCGCCATGCCCGCAGCTGAGCCCGCCGGGAAGTGGTGCGTGATCGGTGCCGGCCCGTCGGGCCTCACCGCCCTCAAGAACCTCCGCGCTGCGGGCATCGACGCCGAGGCCCTCGAGCGGGAGGACGACGTCGGCGGCAACTGGTATTTCGGGAGCCCGACGTCGCGGGTCTTCGCCTCCACGCGACTCATCAGCTCGCGACGACTCACCGAGTACGTCGACTACCCGATGCCGCGGCACTGGCCCGCCTATCCGGAGCACCGGCAGTGCCTGGAGTATCTGCGGGCCTACGCCCGGCACTTCGATCTCGTCTCCCACATCCGCACCCACGCGGCCGTGGAGGCGATGCATCCGCTCGGGCCCCCGGGGGCCGGCTGGCGGGTGCGGACCGCCGACGCGGTCTCCCGCGACTACGCCGGCGTCGTGATCGCCTCGGGCCACAACCACGTCCCGCGGCTGCCCGACGTGCCGGGCCGGTTCACGGGAGCCCTCCTCCACGCGGCCGAGTACAAGTCGCCCACGCAGCCGGTGCCACTCGCAGGCAAGCGGGTGCTCGTGATCGGCGCCGGCAACTCCGGCTGCGACATCGCCGTGGAGTGCGGCCGGCACGCGGCGGCCACGACGCTCTCGCTGCGGCGCGGCTACTACGTCGTGCCCCGGGAGATCCTCGGTCGGCCGGCCGACCTGCGTGCCGAGCGACTGCTCGCGCTCGGGCTGCCCCTGTGGCTCCGCAGGCTCGTGAGCCTGCGGATGATCGACCGCACGATCGGCCTCCCCTGGCGGCACGGCCTGCCGCGGCCCGACCACAAGCTGTGGGAGAGTCATCCGATCATCAACGCCGATCTCCTCCCCCTGGTCGACGCGGGCCGGATCGAGCCGGCCCCCGACGTGGCGGCCTTCGAGGGCGACGCGGTCGTGTTCCGCGACGGCCGCCGCGCGACGTTCGACGTCGTCATCTGCGCGACCGGCTACCGCCCGACGATCCCCTTCGTCGACGCCCGCCTGCTCGGCGCCGACACATCCGACGGCCTGCCGCGGCTGCATCTCAACCTGCTCCATCCCGCGCGGGACGACGTCGCCGTCGTCGGCCTGATCCAGCCCGACAGCGGGCAGTGGGGCCTCACCGACCTGCAGTCGCGGCTCGTCGCCCGGATGGCCGTCGCCGCCCGCCAGAGCCCGCGGGCCGCCGCCTGGCTCTATGCCGCGAGGCGGCGGCCGGCGGCCGGGCCGATCCGCTATGTCGACTCGCCGCGGCACGCCCTCGAGGTCGAGCACTTTTCCTACCGCCGCCGGCTCGAGCGGCTCATCGCCGGCATGGACCGGCGGCTCAGGCGTTCATGCGCTGCATCGATCGGTTGACGAGCAGGGAGGGGTTGTCCGTGCCCTCGAGCGGGCTATGGAAGCGAGCGAAGCCATGGATGGCGAAGCGAAGCGGACATGCAGAGAGCCGAGGCCTGGAAGGCCGAGGCGAACGTCCGGCGAGAGGGTACGGCAGCCCCGATCGCGGGCCATTCCGCATGCCGGAAGACCTCACCGCCCGCCGGGAAACGTGAGCGGCGGCGGCGGCGCGGGGGCCGGT
>JBIIDT010000097.1:0-10608 GCA_044238145.1 Pirellulales bacterium
AGCCGGGACGGCGTGTCGGGGGCGTTCGGGTCCGGCGGGAGGTTCCATGCGGCGGATTATCCCGCCCCGGCCATGGAAACGCCACGCCGCGTCCGGCCATGGCGGCGGGGCCACGCGTCGGCCCGCTTGCGGACCGCACGGAGACGCTGTGACAATGAAGCGTCATGTCCGCAGTCCCGTCAAAGACAGCCCGGATGTCGGTGCGTCGCGCCCTCGCGGCGGCCGTGGCCTGGTCCGCCTGCGCCGCCGCGATCCCCGCCGCCGAGCCGCTCGCGCTCGAGCTGCGGTCGCGGACCGAGGTGGCCCCGGGCAGCGGCCGGTTCCACGCCGTCACCCGGCGGGTCGAGTGGGACGCGGCGAAGACGGCGATCGTGGTCTGCGACATGTGGGACACGCACACCTGCCCCGCCGCGGCCCGACGGGTGGCGGCCATGGCGCCGCGGCTGAACGACCTGCTGGCGGCGGCCCGGGCCCGGGGCGTGCTCGTGATCCACGCGCCGAGCGACACGATGGCGTTCTACGCGGGGCACCCCGGGCGGAAGCTGGCCCAGGCCGCGCCGGCCGCGCAGCCCGTCGCGCCCCTGGAGCGGTGGTGCGGACTCGATCCCGCCCGGGAGGGGCCGCTGCCGATCGACGACGCCAATGGCGGCTGCGACGGCGGGACCTCTTGGAAAAAGGGCGATCCCGTCCCCTGGACGCGGCAGATCGCCACGCTCACCATCGCCGACGGCGACGCGATCACCGACTCCGTCGAGGCCTACAACCTGCTCCGGCAGCGGGGCATCGAGCACCTCCTCGTGGCCGGCGTGCACACCAACATGTGCGTCCTCGGCCGCCCGTTCGCGATCCGGCAGATGGTCCGCCAGGGCCTCGACGTGGCCCTCGTCCGCGACCTGACCGACGCGATGTACGATCCGGAACGGCCGCCGTTCGTGAACCATCACACGGGCACCGATCTGGTCGTGGAGCACATCGAGCGGCACTGGTGCCCGACGCTCCGCAGCGGCGACCTGCTCGATGGCCGGGAGTACCGCTTCCCCGACGACGACCGGCCGACCGTGGCGATCCTGCAGGGCGAAGACGAGTACGAGACGGCGCGAACGCTGCCGACCTTCGCCCGCGAGCACCTCGGCAAGGGCTACCGGGTGGCCCTCGTCTGGCTCGAGGAGCCGGCCCGGACGCGGTTCGCGGGGATCGAGGCCGTCAAGGACGCCGACATCCTCTTCATCAGCGTCCGCCGCCACCCGCTGCCGCCCGAGCAGATCGCCCTCCTCAAGGCCCACGTCGCCGCCGGGAAGCCGGTGCTCGGCATCCGCACGGCGAGCCACCCGTTCCACCTCCGCGACAAGCCGCCCCCCGCGGGCCTGGCCGACTGGTCCGACTTCGACGCCACCGTGCTCGGCGGCAGCTACACGAACCACCACTCCCGCGACCTGGCCACCACCGCCTGGCCGTTGGCGGAGGCCCGCGACCATCCGATCCTCGCGGGCATCCCGGCGGCGGCGTTTCCCGCCCCTGGCGGCCTGTACATGACCGCGCCCCTGGCCCCCGGCGCGGTCGAACTGCTCCGCGGCCGGGCCGAAGGCGTCGCCCGGGAGGAGCCGGTGGCCTGGACGTTCGTCCGCGGCGACGGAGGGCGATCCTTCTACACGTCGCTCGGGCACCCCGACGACTTCCGCCGGCCGGAGTTCGTGCGGCTGCTGACCAACGCCTGCCGCTGGCTGGCGGAGAGCCTGCGGCCCCGCGGCGAGCACGACCGCCGCGAGAGCGCACGCGGGTCGCGTTGAGTGGCGGCTCCGGGCCGCGTCAGGCCGCGCGGCGGTGCCGCCAGCGGCCGTTGGCGGCCCGCACCGCCATCCGCAGGATCGGCCGGCTGACCTCGTGCACGACCTTGTGCATCAGGCCGCCGTTCTTGAGCTGGATCACGCTCCCCCCCACCGCGTAGTCGACCTCGCGGATGATCACGGGCCGTGCCGAGAGCACACGGGCCCCGTGCAGCCACTGCATCTGCACGACGCTGTCGACGGGCCGGTCGAAGACCTCCGTGGCGGCCAGCAGCCGCCTGGCCGCCTCCCTGCCGACCAGCTGCATCTGCATGCCGAGGCCCGGCAGCCAGGGCTCGAGCATCGCGAACGAGTTGTCGGCCGAGGGCGGGACGCTCCCTTCGCCACGCTCGTGAAGCGGGAAGCGGACGTACTCCTCGGAACGGATCGCGGCGGCGACCCGCTGGATCAGTTCGACGAACCGCGGCGACGCCACGGCGACGTCGTCCTCCGCGATCAGCGCGGCATCGAGACCCTCGTCGATGATCGCCTGCCACGCCCTGCGGTAGGAGAGAAAGCAGCCGATTTCGGTGGTCAAAAGTTCGAAGGGGTACCGCGGCGCGTGGACGTGGCGTCGGTAGTGACGGCGGATCGTGGCCTCGTCGAGCTGCCGGCCGTCGACCGCCGGGAGCACCTGCGCGGGCAGCGGGATCGCGCGGATGAGCTCCTCGACCTGGGGCCGCCGGGCGGTGCACCGCTCGAGGTGGACGACAAAGGCCTTGATGTTCATCGCGCGAAACCGCACCGGTACGTTGGGGGGGAGGACGCCGAACGGGGTATCGGCAGTCCGTGCCGATCGCGTTGAGTTTGCCGCGGCGGATTTCGGGGGCGGGTCCAACTGCGAACACCCCATGTTTCCCAGACTTCCGCGGCGCGGACCGCTGCGACTTCGGCCTTGCCAAACGCGGCCCCGCGGCCCATCTTCCCCTCCGTAGGGAGACGAATGATCCTCAGCACCGCCGCACCAGCCTGCCCGCGCCGGTGGTGCGAGCCGCACGCGATCCACGACCTGCGCCGCCGCTGGCGGATCGCGGCCCTCCGCCGCGGCGGCCGCCGGCTCGCCTTCATCGCCGGGTGCGCCCGCAGCGGCACGTCGCTGCTCAAGCAACTGATGGCGGTGTTTCGCAACACGGCCGTGTTCCCGAAGGAGCGGCCCGTCTGGCACATCCTCGAGATGGCCGGGGCGGCGGAGGCGACGCTCGTGGTCAAGCGGACCGCCGACTGCCACCGGTCGCTGCACCGGCTCCCGACGGCGGTGGAGCTCGTGTATTGCGTCAGGCATCCGTACGACGTGCTCACGAGTTCGCATCCGCTGTCCGCCCACCTGCGGCCGTACCACGTGACGCGAGACCGCTGGTTCGCCGAGTGGCAGGCCCTCCGCCGGCTTCGCCGCCGGCAGCCCGGCCGGCGGATCGCCACGGTGCGGTACGAGGACCTCGTGTGCCGTCCGGACGACGTGCAGGCCGCGATCGCGGCGCACCTGGGCCTTGGTTTCGAGCAGCCCTTCTCCGCCAACACCCTGGGGGTCGAGATCCGGCCGACGTCGCTGGAGAAGTGGCGAACCCGGCCCGAACTTCGACGGTATCTCGCCGGCCTCGACCCCGCGTGGCACGCCGAGATCGCCAGGTTCTGCGCGGAGTTCGGCTACGCGACCGGGGGCCTGGGGTAAGGCGGGCGGGCGGGGGCGCCTGCGGAACCTGCACTGGCCTCGCGGCCGGCGGCCCCCGCTGGTACAAGCCCCCACCCCGCATGGTGCCCACCCGTGCCACGCGTCGGGGCACGGTGCGCTGCCGATGTCAGACCAGCCGGCCATCTCGATCATCACGCCGACGTTCAACCGGCGCCGGGCCTTGGCCCGCGCTCTGGAGAGCGTGCGGGCTCAGACGGTCGCGGCCTTCGAGCACATCGTCGTCGACGACGGCTCGGACGACGGGTCGGCCGATCTCTGCCGCCGGCTGGGCGACCCGCGGATCCGGGTGCTGCGCTTCGACCGCCGCCGCGGGGCCAACGCGGCCCGCAACGCCGGCCTGGCCCTGGCCCGCGCCCCGGTGGTGACGTTCCTCGACTCGGACGACGAGTACCTGCCGCACCGCCTGGAGCACGTCCTCGGAATCCTCGCGGCCGAGCCGGACGTGGATCTCGTCCTCAGCTCGTTCCGCTATCAACGCGACGACACGGCCACCGCGAGCATCAACCGCGACCAGCGGCGGGACGGCGTGTGGCTCGAGGAACTCCTGATGTGGCACGCGTTGTACCTCGGCGGCACGAGCATCACCCTGCGGCGGGACGTGGCCCGGCGGTTCCCGTGGGCCGAAGGGCTGCAGCGGATGCAGGATCGCGAACTGCTCCTCCACCTGGCCGTCGGCCACCGGATCGGCGACATGTCCGGATGGGCCCGGATCACCGCCACGCTCGACTGGACGAAGCACGAGTCGACCGACTCCATCTCCGCGCCCGCGATCGGCTTCGTCCGCGCGATCGGCGACCTGATGCAACGGCACCCCGACCTCATGGCCCGGCATGGCCTCGCGGTCCGCTACCAGATCGCCCGGCACCTGAAAACTCAGCTCGGCCGGCGGCGGGTCGGCACGTCCGCCGCCGCCATCCGCGAGAACGCCCTCGTACCGGAGTTCCGCTTCAGTCTGGCGTCCCTCGTGGCGGCCTACTGGCGGGGCCGCGGCATCCGCCGGCAGATGATCCGCGTCGGCATGGAGGGCACCGTCCCGCTCGGGGCCGCGGACCTGCCCGTCCCGCTCGCCGTCGCCCGGGCCGCCTGACGCCCCGTTTCCCGCCACCCCTCGAGGAGTTGCCGCCGTGCACGACGCCGCCACCCCGCTCGCCACCATCGTGATCGAGTGGGAGAACATCCAGCTCTCCGAGGCCGACCGCTGCCGGGCGATGCTCACCGAGCTGGCGCGGCAGATCGACGCCTTCCCGGCGGCGCCGGCGGACGGTGTCCGCGACTTCGAGATCCTGGTGATCTTCGACGACGGCAAGATCACCGCAGACGGCGTGCGGTCGTTCGTCGCCGGCTGCTTGCCGGACGTGCCCACGCGGGCCGCGCTGCGGTTCCTGGCGGGCAGCGGCCGCGGCTACTACGAGCAGAAGAACCTCGGGGCCCGGGAGGCCCGCGGCCGGTTCGTGGTCTTCCTGGACAGCGACGTGATCCCGGAGCCGGGCTGGCTGTCGCGGCTGCTCGGGTCGTTCGCCGACCCGCAGGTCGAAGTGGTCTGCGGCAACTGCTTCCTCGACACCGGCGACCTGGTCTCCAAGTCGCTGGCCCTCGCCTGGTTCTTCCCGCTCCGCGACGGCCGCGAGGTGCTCGCCCGCCAGGAGTCGTTCTTCGCAAACAACGTGGCGTTCCGCCGTGACGTCGCCCTCCGGTACCCGTTCGTGCCGCTCGAGGGCAGTTCCCGCGGCGCCTGCCGCCTGCTCGCCCGCCGGCTCACCGCCGACGGTTGCGGCCTGTTCGTGAACACCGCGGCCCGCGTCAGCCATCCGGCGCCCAACGGCCTTCGCCACCTGCTGCTCCGCGGCCTGGCCCAGGGGCGGGACAACCTGCTCTTCGACCGGACGCTCGGCCGCGGCGGAGCGGTCGAGTCGGCCGGTCGGGCCGTCCGCATGCAGGTCAGGGCCTGGAAGCGGATCCTGCGGCACCGCCGCAGCGTGAACCTCGGCGTCCTCGCCGTGCCCGCGGCGCTGGCGATCGCGTCGCTGTACTACGGCTGTTACGCCGTCGGCGATGCGGCAACCCGCCTCTGCCCGGGCTGGGCCGGTCGGCACCTGCGGGTCTGACCGATCCCGGTGCGGCGAGATGCTCGACCGACACACCATGCAGGTGCCGCGGCGGATCGAAAAGGCGCGGCGGTATCTCGCATGGCGGTTCACCGCACGGGGCCTGCCGCTGTGGTGGCACGTCAGCCGGCCGAACTTCGGCGAGGCCATCAGCCGCCCCAAAACCCCGCGTTTTTCCCGCGAAATCCGGCCACCTGCTTTTTTGGGGGGATCCGCGCACCAACATCATGGGGGTTCCGTATAGTCGAACATAGCCGGGATCATCTCCCTCCCGACGCCCCAATCCTCCCAGTCCGTTTCAGGAGTTCCGCCATGAGCCTGCACGACCGTCTGTTCGGCATCTTCTCGTCCCGGTCGCGGCGGCCGGCCCTGCGCCGGCCCCGGCTCGATGGCGGCGAGCACCTCGAGCGGCGGAGCATGCTGGCGGCCGACTTCGACCAGGGGACGGGCGTCCTCACGCTGACCGGCACCGAGGCGGCTGACGTGATCTCCGTGAACGCCGTCAAGCAGAGCGGGGTCGTGATCAACGGTGCCGTCAAGGTGCGTGGCGTGGCCGGCGTCGCCAAGGATGCCGTGTTCGAGAACGTCACCTCCGTCGTGATCTCGTCGCTCGGCGGCAACGACAGGGTGACGATCGGCTCCGGGCTGCGGAACGTGTCGGGCGGCTTCATGAGCGTGCGGATCGATGCCGGCCAGGGCACCGACGACGTCGTCGGTGGCGACGGCGACGACACGATCCTCGGCAACGACGGTCGCGATAAGCTTCGCGGCGGCCGCGGCGACGACAGCATCGACGGCGGCACCGGCGACGACCGCGTCGACGGCGACAGCGGCGACGACACGCTCCTCGGCGGCACCGGCCGCGACGACCTCCGGGGTGGCACGGGCGACGATTCGCTCTACGGCGGCCTCGACAACGACCGGCTGTTCGGCGATGACGGCGACGACGACCTCGACGGCGAGACCGGCGACGACCGGCTCACCGGCGGCCGTGGCAACGACGACGACGTCGACGACGACGACAGCCTCAGCGACATGAGCCGCAAGGGCGACGACAGCGGCGACAATCAGAACGAGGATGAAGACGAGAACGAGGACGACGACGACGATGACGGCGACTTCGAAGACGATGACGAGGTCGACGACGACGATGGCCATGGCGACGGGCACCATGTCGGCACGCCGATCCCGTTCGATGGCAACGGGGTGGCGACGCTGACCGGCACGTCGGCCAACAAGCAGAGCAAGGTTTACTACACCTTCACCGTCGGCGGGCCGACGTCGCTCGCCGTGGCCCTGGTGAACCCGGACAACGGCCGCTACCCGGACCTCGAGATCGAGCGGCAGGGCACCGGGTTGGTGGTCGAGCACGAGTTGGAACCGGGCGACGGCGGGCCGACCAGCGGCACGTTCAACCTGCCCGCCGGCACCTACTCGCTTCGCCTGCGGTCACCCGACCTGCTGCCCGTGGCCTACACGGTGAACCTCACCCGCACGCCCGCCTAACCGCGGCGGGACGGTCGCGGGATCACCGCGGTATCGCAGGTGCCAGGGTGCCGGCGGCCCGAGCCGCTTCGGCGTAGATCGCCGGCAGTGCGACGCCGCGGTCCGCGAGCCGCTCCGTCGCGACGGCCACGTCGAAGTGCCCGGAGACCTCGGGCCGCGGCGGTGGCCCGCCAGGGTGCGCCATCCAATCCAACGCCATCGCCATCCCGCGGCGGCCGTAGTCCGTCGCGGCGGGGAAGATCGCCAGGCCGCCGCCGGCGGCGACGAACCCGGCATGCACCCCGATCGGCAGCGGCTTCGCTTCGGCCTCCACCCAGGCGGCCAGCGCGGCGACGTCGGCGGTGGCGGCGTGGCCCGCCTCCCGGGCCAGGCCCGCGGTGGAGAGCACGAGCAGGATGTCCGCCCCGGCGGCGTCCTCCACCACGAACCGCTTCCAGGCGGCGAGGTCGCCCACGGTCGCCACCGCCGCGAGCGTGTGCGGCGCCCAGTCGAAGGCCTCGACCTGCATCCGCTCGGCACGGCCGGTGTCGCCGTCGACGCCGACTGCCGCGATCCGGCCGCCGCCGCCACGTAGCGCGACCACCGCGTCGCGGATCGCCGCCAGCGGCAGCGACTCGCGGATTCCGGTCACGCCTCCCGCGGCCGATTCGCCGCCCGCCGCGGCGAGATAACCGTACCGCTCCGCCGGCTGGTCGATCGAGACATAGATGATCCGCGGTCGGCCACGGGCCACGAAGCGGCTGGCCACCGCCGCGTTGCTCTCGTCGTCCACCGCGATCAGGAAGTCGGGATCGAACCGCTCGATCGCCCGCACGGCCTCGGCGGCGGCCGCCGCCCGGGCGTCGGGGCGGGCCAGCCGGTCCAGCCGCAGGTAGTGCCGCTGCACGGCGAGCGGCCGCCGGTTCGCCGCCAACGCGGCGTCGACGCCCGCGTCCACGCCGCGGGCCCAGGGTGACGTCTCCGTCGCGGCGTGCAGCACGAGGATCCGCGGCTTGGCGGCGTTGAAGGCTGTGAGCACGCCGGCCGCCCCCGCCAGGAACAGCCCGACCAGCACGTGCTTCCAGGTCGCGTTCACGACAGTCCCAGCCAGCGCCACCAGGGGATCGAGAGAAACGCGACGGCCACCCGCGCGACGTTCATCCGCATGTTGTAGGCCATGAACGCCGGCTCGTCGAAGCTCCCGGCCACACGTGACACCGCCTGCACGTAGGCCGAACTCTGGTAGCGGAGGAAGAAGATGTCGCTGAACAGCGCCACCAGGAAGACGCAGATCCAGGGGTGGATCTCCTGCGCCGCCGCCACCGGCAGGAGAATCACGACCGCGACGAGCATCCCCGCCGTGACGGGCAAGGCCAGCCGCAGGCATGCCGTCGTCAACAGCGCGGCGACGATGAACCGCTCGATCCGCCCGTCGACGGACGCGAACAGGTGGCCGGTCGCCTCCGCCACCGCCCCGCCGAGCCCGAGGTGATCCATGATCCGCACGATCCCGTCCATCCCGAGCAGGAACACGATCATCGACCAGTCGATCTGGCGGCGAAACGCCTCCCGGCCGAGCACGCCCGAGACGAGCAGCCCGACGAGGACGCAGCCCGCGATCCAGGCCGGCTGCACGTGATGCCAGGAGACGGTGGCCGTGCCGAGCAGGAACACGACGAAGCCGCCGGCGGCGATCCACTCCGCCGGCCGCATCGGCCCGAGCTCCGCCCGCTGGGCGGCGACCCGCTCCCGCGGCAGGGAGGCGTCCCCGTCGTCGGGAAAGAGCCGCCGCACCGCGATCACGTGCCAGGCGGTGAGGCCCACCGCCGCCACGGCCGCAGCGGCCGGCCAGAGGAGCCCGAGGAACGCCTCCTGCACCTGCAGCGGCAGGAGCGCCACGGCGGCCACGTTGGCTGACTTGCCCGTGGCGATCAGCGGCGAGAAGAGCACGGCCCCGGAGTAGGTGGCGGCGAACAGCGCCGTCGCGGCCGGCGCCCCCTTGGCGAGGCCGAGGCCCGCGGTCATGCCCTCGTAGACGGGCAGGAGGATCGCCATGCGGTTGTTGCTCGAGGGGGTGATCGGCGAGAGCAGGCAGCCCCCGAGGAGCGGCACGAGCCGATGGAAGAAGGGCCGGTCGGGCAGCCGCGCGATCAGCCACAGCATCGCCCGCCCGCTCAGGCCCGATCCGGAGATCACCGCCGCCAGCGCGAACACCCCGAGGAGCGTGACGAAGGCCGGCGAGGCGAAGCCGGCGAGCGCCACCGACGGCGGCGCGAGCCCGACGAACAGCGTGGCCACGACGACGAACACCGGCGGGATGAACTCGTCGACCAGGGAAAACACCCAGAGCACGATCGCCACCGCGAGGAGCGCCGCGAACATCGCCGCCTCGACGCCGGCGCCAGCCATCCGCACCAGGGCGTAGGCCGTCGGCGGCACGAGGACCGCGGCGGCCCAGCCGGCGATCTCGACCGCCCGCACCGCCTCCGGCGGCCGGCCCGCGGGCTTCGCGCCGTCAGCCGCCATCCCGGCACCGCCTCCGTCCGCCGGCGGCCCACCGGAGGCGGCACCGCGGCCGGGGACCATGAAAAAAGCCGGGCCCCCGCGAGGGGGACCCGGCCCTGTTCCTGGCCTGAGCGGCCCGCTGCGTCACTTGGCGTTGCAGCAAGGCTCGGCGCCGCACGCCGGCTCAGCCGCCGCGCATGCCGGCTCGGAGCAGCAGCTGGTGCAGCTCTCCGCACAGCAGTCCCGGCTGCGGCGGCTCCGCAGGCCGCGGCGACGCGGCTGCGAGTTGCAGCAGGCGGCCTGGGCACCGCAGGCGGGTTCGGCAGCACCGCAGGCCGGTTCGGCGGCACCGCAGGCGGGTTCGGCGGCGCAGCAGGCCGGCTCGGCTGCAGCACACGCCGGCTCGGCGGCACAGCCCGAGGGGCACTCGCAGCAGTTGCGGCTCCGGCGCCGACCGGCGGCCGAGGCGGTGTCAGCGGCGATGAAGCCGACGACGAGGAGCACGACGATCAAAGACAGAAAACGCTTCATGGACTACCTCCTTGAGAAAAACCGAAGAACCAGACGGTCAACCGGGCGAAAGGATAGCGCGAACGACGGAATTTCTGCAAAGCCGCGTGCCGGGCATGGCCCCGGAGGACCGGCCCGAACCGGCAAAACACTGCTCGTTTGCGGCAAAAACGGGGGGTTCCCGGCCTGCCTGCCGCTCGGCCCGGGCCCGCGGTCAGCCGGCCAGGCGGCGGATGCCCGGTGCCCACCATCCGGCCCGGGTGCCGTCGCCAGTGACGAGGATCGTTCGCGATGTGGCGTTCATGTCCGGCCTGCGTGACGGCGGCTCACGACGGCGACTCCACGACGGCCGCGCAGCCCATCCCACCCCCCACGCACAGCGTGGCCAGCCCGCGGCGGGGCCGGCGGTGCACCAGGTGCACGAGCAGCCGCGCGCCGGTGGCGCCCAGCGGATGGCCGATCGCGATCCCGCCGCCATCGGGATTGACCC
>JBIIDT010000098.1:0-10336 GCA_044238145.1 Pirellulales bacterium
TGATCGACGGCCCGAGGATATCATCTGGGCGGCCCGCCGCGGGCCTTCGGGAGGACTCCATGCCGTTGCGATCCGATCAACTCCAGTCAGCCTGGTGGCTCGCCGTCGCCGCCGGCCTGCTCTGGATTTTGTGGCTGCTCGGCCCGATCCTCACGCCGTTCCTCGCCGGCGCGGTGCTGGCCTACATCCTCGACCCGGCCGTCGAGTGGCTGGCCCGGCGGCGGATGCCGCGGGCGGCGGCGGCGGCCCTCGTGCTGGTCGTGGGGTTCGTCGCCCTGCTGGCCCTGTTCCTCATCGTGGCCCCGCTCATCCGCAAGGAGGCCACCGAGCTCGCCAGCCGCGTGCCGGCCCTGCTCGACCGCCTCGACGCCGCGCTGGCGCCCTGGCTGGAGTCGACGCTGGGCCGCGAGGTGCACGTCGACTTCGCCTCGCTCAAGGCGTTCCTCACCGAACAGCTGCAGGGGAGCGAGGGCCTGTTCGGCCGGCTCCTCGTCTCGGCCCGGACGGGCGGCCTGGCGCTCGCCGGCTGGCTCGGCAACCTGGTGCTCATTCCGGTCGTGCTCTTCTACCTGCTCGTCGACTGGCACGAGATCGTGGCCCGCGTCGACCAACTCGTGCCGCGCCGCGTCCACGACACCGTGCGGACGATCGTCGGGGAGATCAACGCCGTGCTGTCGGAGTTCCTCCGCGGGCAGCTGGCGGTCATGGGGCTGCTGGCGGCCTACTACGCCTTCACGCTGTGGCTGGGGGGCATCGACTTCTCGCTGCCGATCGCGCTGGTGGCCGGCGGCCTGGCCTTCGTGCCCTACCTCGGCTTCGGCACGGGGCTGGTGCTGGCGCTGCTGGTCGCGGCCCTCCAGGAGGATCCGGTGCGGAACCTCGTCGTCGTGGGCATCGTGTTCGGCTTCGGGCAGGTGCTCGAGAGCTTCTTCCTCACGCCGCGGATCGTCGGGCAGCGGATCGGCCTGCATCCGGTGGCGGTGGTGTTCGCCCTGCTCGCCTTCGGCCACGTGTTCGGCTTCGTCGGCGTGCTTCTCGCCCTACCGGCCTCGGCCGTGCTGCTCGTCGGCCTGCGGCACCTCAAGGACGCCTACTTCGCCAGCCCGTTCTACCGCGAGGGCTGAATCGCATTCGGTTTCCGTGGGGGCGCTGGCTCGGGGGCGGCAAAACTCTCGTCGCTGATGGCCGCGGCGGCCATAGGCTCCTCGACTTTCGCCGACCCCCGGGCCTCCTTCGCGCCAATGATCGCGTCGACGTTCCGTCAAAATGAGAACGGCTTGGGAGCAGGATGCCGAGCCGTCGCGTGAGGGCTACTTCGCCTTGCGGCAGCGGACGAGCGTGCGCACGGCGAAGGCCGTGCCGTACTGCGTGTGGTAGTCGTAGAACGGATAGTCCCACCAGCAGCCGTTCGGCTCCTGCAGCGGGAGGATCGCCCGGGCGAGCTGGTCCTGCAGGGGCGGTCGCAGCCCGGCGGGCAGCGATTCGATGCACTCGGCCGCGTAGAAGTGGCCGTAGAAGAAGAAGTAGCCGGCGACCGCGAACCACGACTCGTGCGGGATCGGCTTCTTGCGGCCGAGGCCGAGCCAGCCGTTGCGGGCGAAGAGCCGCTCCAGCCAGGCGACCGTGGCCGCGTCGGTGACGTCGGGCTCACCGAGCCTGCGCAGCAGGGCGTTGCAGGCCTGCGACCGCCCGAGGCTCCCGCCCGGCAGGTTCACGGGGTGCTGCGGCACGTACTTCAGGTACTCGCCGTACAGGTAGCTGCGATCGGGCTTCATCTGCCGCCGGACCGACGCCAGGCCGCGGTCGAAGAGCTTCTGCGGCACGTCCACGCCCAGGTCGCGGGCGTCGGCGAGCGCGAGGAGCACCGTGGCGGTCGTGAAGCTGTTGGGGCTGCCGGCCGGCTTCTTCGCGCCCACGGCGAAGTCGTAGTAGCCCCAGCCGCCGTCGACCGTCTCGTAGCGGTCGAGCAGCTCCACCTGGCCCGCCACGCACTCGCGGAGCCGCGCCTGCGCGGCCTCGTCGCCGGCCCGCCGCCGGTGGAGCAGGGCCAGGGACTCGATCCCGTAGGCGTGGCCCCAGACGTTGTACAGCGCATCGGGCGTGGCCCGGCGGAGCTTCGGCAGCCGCTCGAGCAGCCAGGCTTCCCCGCGGGCGATCGCCTTGCCCGTCGCCTCGTCGTCGCGGCCCGACTCGATGAGGGCGGAGACGCACAGGGCCGTGACTCCGGCGCGGAAGGCGTGATGGCCGCCGGGCGGGGGGGCGTAGATGTCGATGCCCCCCTTCGTGTTGTCGGCCGATCCCCAGGAGCCGTCTTCCCGCTGGCAGGCGACGAGGAAGTCGAGGCCCCGGCCGATCGCGGCCTCGAGTTCGGCCGCAGCCACGGGCTCGACCGCCGCGGGCCGCGGGCCCGTCTCGGCCGGCGATCGGGTCGCCGCCGGCTCGGCGACGGGCTCGGCCGCGGCCGTGGGCCAGGCCAACGGCCCGGCGAGCGCCAGGCCGGCGAAGACCGCGACGCGTATCCTACCGCGTGCTGGCATGGAGGCGGGCCTCACTTCGGAGCGTCGGGCTGCTGGGCTCCGTCCGCCGGCTTGGCGGCTTCCTTGGCCGGCGCCGCGGCTGCGTCGGACTTCGCAGCGTCGGGCTTTGGAGCTTCAGGCCTTGGAGCGTCAGGCTTTGGAGTTTCGGGCTTCGCTGCCGGCTTGTCGAGGAGGATCTCCTCGCCCACCGACAGCCCGGCGGTGATCTCGGTGAGTTCGTCATTCGACCGGCCCACCGTCACCGGCCGCCGCATCGGCTCCCGGTCCGCGCCCGCCGCGACGAGCACGTAGCGGCGACCGTCGTCGAAGTCGTCGGTGAACACCGCCTTCCGCGGCACGGCCAGCACCTCGGCCCGCTGGTCGGCGGTGACGCGGACGTCGGCCTCCATTCCCGCCGTCAGCCGCGGCTGTTCGTCGAGCAGGTCGACCACGACGTCGAACCGGCCCGGGGCCACGGGCAGCGGCGACACGCTCCGCACCCGGCCCGCGAGCGGCGCGTCCGGAAACGCCCGCGGCACGATCCGCGCGGCGGCGGCCGCCGACACGCGGGCCAGATCCTTTTCGGGCAGCCCCGCCCGCACCGCGAGCCGGCCCGGGCCGATGATGGTGATCACGGATCGCAGGGCCTGCAGCTGCCCGCCCGGCCGCAGGGCCTGCGCGGCGTCGTCCGAGTCGAGCCACTTTCCCTGGCGAAACTGGCCGTAGTACACGGTGCCGTCGATCGGGGCGGTGACGGGCAGGAGGCGGCGGTCGGCCTCGAGGTCGGCGAGGTTCTCCCGCGCCTTCCGCCGGTCGTTGGCCGACTTCTCGAGCTCGAGCCGCATCTTGTCGAGGGCCACCGGCAGACCCGCCTCTGCCCGCTCCTCGTCGAGCGCGGCCGCCTCCGCGGCCTGCCGCAGCCGCTCCAGGTACCGCGGCAGGTCGAGGCCCTTGGCCCGGTCGTGACCGTCGGCGGCGAGCCGCTGCATGAACCGGGCGAACTCCGCCTGGAAGCGGGCCCGCTTGAGCACGATCGCCTCGGTCTCCTCCGTGAGGTCGTCCTGCTCGTACATCTTCTCGAGTTGGGCGAGCTCCTCTTCGGCGTTCTCGCGGGAGAACTTCGCCGACGCGAGCCGCATGTCGGTGGCGGCCTCGACCAAGCCCCGCTCCTGCTCCTCGTACCGCTTCAGGTCCTCATCGACGATCCGCCGGGCGCGGCGGGCGATCTCAAGCTGCCGGGGCGTGGACTTCTCGAGGATCGCGAGCTCGCGCTCCATGAGGCCGTGGGCCAGGTCGGCCAGCCGGCCGCCGATCCGCAGGTCGGTGATGGCCTCATCGAGCTTGTCGGTCTCGACCTTCACCAGCACGTCGCCCTTGCCCACCCGCGCGCCGTGCGGCACCGCCTCCACGACCACGAACTGCGACCAGCGCTTCGGCATGAGCCGCACCTCGCCCACCGCCGGCGGCTCGAAGATGCCCTCGATCCGGGCCTCGACGCGGAAGGGCACGAGCTTCACCTTGTGCACGGCCGGGGCGGGCGGCTCGGCGGGCTTGGCCGGCGGATTCGCGGCCCGGGCGGGGGCGGCGACGCCGAGGGCGGCGAGCAAGAGGACGCGGCGGATCGGGGCGGGCGTGGGGAGCATGATGCTGTTCCGGGGCGACTGACCGGGCGTCACGGATGCCGAAGATCAGACGCTACCTCCGCGTGGCGCGGTGGTCAAACCTTTCGCGGCCGTCACCGCGGCGTCGCGAAGCACCACAGTGTGCCCTTCCCGGAGGCGATCACCACGCGGCCGTCGGCGACCGCCGCGCCGGCGTCGAACCCGCCCCCCGCGTCGAACTCCCAGGCCGGCGCGCCCGTGGCCACGTCGAGAGCCGCCACCCTGCCGGCTGCATCGGCGACGACTGCGACCGGCAGCCGCCGTCCGGCGACGTCGGCCTCCACGACGACCGGCGAGGCGTCGACGCGGCCGCGCATCGGCTGCCGCCACCGGCGGGCGCCGTCGGCGCGGGCGAAGGCCTCGACCGCGCGGCCGCGCGAACCGACGATCACGAGGTCGCCCGCGACCGCGGCGCTGGAGCGGTAGGCCTGCCCGGCCGCCGCGGGCTGCACGTCCCAGGCGGCCCGGCCGGCGGCGAAGTCGATCGCGAAGAAGCCGCCCCCCTCCGTGCCGAAGAAGACGCGGTCGCCGGCCGCGGCCGGCGTCGTGCCCGTCGGGCCGCCGATCGGCACGGCGGCCGTCTCCTCGCCCGTGGCTGCGTCGATGACGTGCAGCTTGCCGTCGCAGCCGGCGATGAACACGCGGTCGCCGGCGGGCGTTTCGGCGACCGTGGGCGAGCAGCGGATCTGGTCGGCGATCGAGTGCTTCCAGAGCGGCTTGCCATCGGCCAGGTTCAGGCAGGAGAGCGAGGCGTCCTGCGAGCCGACGAGCACGCGGCCCCCGCCGCCGGCCGTGGGGAGGATCGTGGGGCCGCCCGAAATCTCCCCGTCCGTCTCGTACTCCCAGGCGACCTTGCCCGTCGCCGCGTCGAAGGCCCGCACCACGCCGGTGTCGTCGCCCACGATGACGAGCGGGAGGGCCGCATCGGCCGCCACCGCGGCCGCCGAAGGAAACCCCGCGGCCTCCGCCTTGAACGTCCACTTCGTCGCACCGTCGGCGAGCGACAGGGCGTGGAACGTGCCGTCGAGGTCGCCGACGTAGATGGTGCCGGCGGCGATCACCGGCACGGCGCCGAAGGCCGTCTTCTCGTACTCGCGGTGCCACGCCTCGGCCAGCGGCAGACGGAGGAGGCCCGCGGAGCGGCCGGTGCCGGCGGCCGAGCCGCGGGCCGTGGGCCAGGCATCGGCCGGCGCGGCGTCGATCGCGGGTTCCGCGGCGCCGCCGACGGTGGCGACCAGGGCCAGGAGCGCCGCAGACGGCAGGCGGCTCATCGGGCGGCCTCGTAAAGCGCGGCGAGCGGTTCCGCGTCGGCCCGGCGCGGATTGAAGCCGGCCGTCCACTGGGCCGCGGCCTCGGCGGCGAGGGCCGCGGCGTCGCAGCCGCCGGCGCGGGCGTCGGCGAGCCGCTCGGGCAATCCCGCCGCGCGGAGCAATTCGGCGATCCGTCGGGCGAGCAGGTCGCCGGCCTCCGCGGCGTCGGCGTCGAGGCCGACCTCCGCGAGCAGTTCCGCGTAGCCCGGGCCGCAGGCGGGACCGTTGAACCGCACCACGTGGGGCAGCATCATCCCCACCGCCTGGCCGTGCGGCAGCCCGTGCCGCGCGGTGAGCGGGTTGGCGAGGGCGTGGGCGGCGCCGAGCATCGAGTTCTCGATCGCGAGGCCGGCCCAGGCGGCGGCCAGTTGCACGGCTGCACGGGCCTCGAGGTCGCCGCCGTCGGCGAGCACGCGGGGCAGGTTCTCCGCCAGCATTCCCCAGGCGGCGCGGGAGAAGACCCGCGAGGCCGGCGTCGCCGCACGGCTGACGTGGCTTTCCACCGCGTGGGCCACCGCGTCGATCCCCGTGAGCGCGGTGACCGTGGCCGGCTGGGTGAGCGTGAGGTTCACGTCGAGGATCGCCACGCGGAACGCGGCCCGCGGGTCACCGCAGGCCATCTTCATGCCCGTGTCGACGTCGGTGACCAGCGCGAACGACTGCGTCTCGCTCCCCGTGCCGGCGGTGGTGGGCACGCCGATCGAGGGCAGCAGCGGGCCGGTGGCGGTGCCGCGGCCCTTGTAGTCCTGCATCCGGCCGCCGCAGGAGAGGAGGAAGTTGATCCCCTTCGCACAGTCCATCGAACTGCCACCGCCGAGGCCGACGAGCAGGTCGGGGCGGAAGTCGCGGGCCGCCGCCGTGCCGGCCGCGATCTGCGCCGTCGTGGGGTTCTCGCCGAAGTCGCTGAACAGCCGGGTCGCCAGGCCCGCGGCCTCGAGGGCCCGGATGCCCGCCGTCGCATGGCCTGCGGCCACGATGCCCGGATCACTCGTCACCAGCGCCCGGGTCGCGCCGAGCTCGCGGGCCAGGGCGCCGAGCCGGCCGAGCGTGCCGGGACCCACGACGAGCCGCGGCCCGCCACGAAACTCGAACGGCGCGGGCGGGATGCGGTCCTCGGTCGCCATCGGGGCCTCGTTCACCGGGCGACAGCGGCCGCGTGCCGGACGGTCGCGGCTGCCTCCGTCCGCTGCAGCGCCCGCGAGCGGTAGAGGAAGTCGATGATGTTGCCCTCGTGGGGCTGGAGCCAGTCGAGCTTCGTGGTGGGGATGGGGCCGAGGTTGAGCCGGTCGACGTGGGTGCAGTCGACGAGCCGTCGCTGGAAGGCCTCGTCATGGGTCACGGCGGTGCACACGAGCGTGGGGCCGATGGCCTCGAGCATCCTTTCCTGCGGGCACTGCACGACGCTCACGAAGGGGAACATGTACTCCGCCTTCGCGATCTCGGGCTCGGGACTCGAACAGTGGACGACCGTGGGCCGCAGCCAGCCGCAGCGCTCGCCGGCGACAAACCGGTCGCCGTAGGCGGCGGTCGCATGGGTCACGCCCGGCGCCTTGAGGAGCCCCTCGATCTGCGTCCAGATCGCCTGGGCCGCGCCGGGGATCGTGAAGGCGGCGAGCTTCGCCTCGGGATCCTGCGGCGGCTTCACGTCGACCGGCCCGAGCCGCTCCGCCAGGGCCGCGGCGATGGCCTGTGTGTGGCGGCTAGCGTAGATCGCCGAGGCGTTGATGCAGCCGCGGCCGCTGTTGATCGCCACGCTCTCACACATCATGTCGAGGTGCCGCTCCCAGTCGTCCACGCAGTCGTCGCCGAGGATGATCTTGGAGAAGCCCGGGCCGTGAACCTGCACGCCGGGGTTGCCGCGGTACTGCTCGACCGTCTTCGCGCTGCCGAAGATCATGCTGCGGCGGGAGCCGGCGAGGATCCCGGCGCCCACGTCGGTGGCCCCGGGATAGAGGCCGATCGCTTCGGCCGGGATGCCGGCCTCGACCATCGCGGCCGCCATGCGGTAGGGCGTCCACGGCTCCTGGCTGCCCGGCTTCATCACGAGGCCCACGCCCAGCGCGATCACCGGCAGCCAGAGCGTGTGCACGCCGGGCGAGTTGCTCGGCAGCACGAGGCCGAGCACCGGCGACTGCGCCTGGTAGCTCACCGTCACGCCCCGGTGCTCGACGCCGGATCCCTGCCAGAGGATCTTCGTGTCGAGGCCGCGGGAGAGGGCGTCGAGGATCCGGTCCATGTTCGAGAGCACGAACATGTTCTTCTGCATGTTGGCCCGGCAGAGGCTCTCCGGCAGCCCGGTGGTGGCCGACTGCTGCTTCACGAAGTCATCCGGCGCTTGCTTCGTGTCGCCGACGGTGACCGTCCCGTTGGCATACAGGTTGCCGGCGGTTTGCAGCCGCTCGACGATCTCCTCGGGGTCGATGGCGAGCAGGGCCGCGCGGGCTTGGGCCGCCTTCTGCAGGTCGCGGCCCACGATCGCGCCGCCGACCTGGCTGACCTCGGCGACCGGCTCGCCGGTGAGGAAGTGGACGAGCGTCTCGCGCTCGAGCGACTCGTAGGGCTTGCCGAAACGCCAGGCGGGCAGATGCATGGGTGTGGTCCTCGGGGCTCCTCAGTTTAGTCAGTTTGCGATCTGTATCGCTGAAGCCGGCGAGGGGCTGCCCATGCCCTCTCGTCGGACGCTCGAAGGCACGGGCAGCCCCTCACCTCCTCAACTGAAACAGGGAGGCTCGGGGGTGTCCGTGCCCTGAGAGCCGGCGTTGCTGGCCAGCGGAGACATGGATGTCGAAGCGCAGACGTCTCCGAGTGAGCGAAGCCCAGGATGGGCGCAGCGAACGTCCGGCGATGGGGCATGGACACCCCCGGGCCGGTGTTGGGCGAGAAGGGGTCCGGCCGTGACATCAGTAAACGCCCACGGTCGTCGTGGCGGCGAGTTCGCGGAACGGGCGGACGCCGCTGATGCCGTCCCACGGGTACTTCGCGTAGGGGCGTTCCCTCTCGCCCTCGTCACGCTCCAGGAAGCCGGGGATGAAGGTCTCCTTCGTGAGCGTCGTGAGGCGGACGCGGCCGGTGCTGCCGTACGGCACGACCGCGTCGCGGTCGTCGAAGTCCACCACCTCGATCACCGCCCGCGGCTGCGGGGCGTAGTAGGCGATCGTGTAGCCGTCGGCGGGAACCACCGGCCGGCTGGCCGCCAGGCCCATCAGCGTGTTGCCGTAGGTGGGCGTCATGTAGGCGCCGTCGAGGAGTTCCTCCACGGCGAAGCGGGTCCACTGCGGCGTGAACTCGGTGCCGCCGGAGAAGATGCCGGTGATGCCCGCCTTGCGGATCGTCGTGCCCTTCTTCTCCAGGGCCAGGGCGAGGGCCTCGAGCAGCTTGGGCGTCGTGAACATGCAGCGGACGTCGTGGCCCGCCTCCAGGATCGTGATCGCCTGGTCGATGCAGTGCTGCTTGTAGGCCTCGAGGTGCTCCATCCAGCCCTTCTGGATGAGCTTGATCACCCAGCGCGGATCGAGGTCGACGCAGAAGCAGATCCCGCCACGGTGCTGGGCGAGATGCTCGATCGAGAGCCGCAGCCGCCGCGGGCCCGAGGGGCCGAGCATCAGCCAGTTGGCACCCCGCGGGAAGAACTCCTCCGGCAGCGTGTCGCTGAACATCTCGTAATCGGTGCGGAAGTCGCGGGAGTTGACCCGCGACTTCGGGATCCCCGTCGTGCCGCCCGTCTCGAAGACGTACATCGGCTGGTCGGCCAGGCCCTTCGGCACCCAGCGGCGGACCGGCCCGCCGCGGAGCCACTCGTCCTCAAACGGCGGGAACTTCTTCAGGTCCTCGTAGCACTTCACGTCGGTGAGGGGGTTGAAGTTCAGCGACTTCGCCTCCTCCAGCCAGAACGGGCAGCCGGTCGACTCATGGAAGTGCCAGGCCATCATCTCGACGGTGTGGGCGTCGAGGGCGGCACGGGCCTGCTGCACGGCCGCAGCGGAGGCGACTTCGAAGACCGGGGGCTTTTCCTGCGCCGGGGCGGCCGAAGACATGGGCGGGTTCCTGGGAGGACGAGGGGCGGGCGGGGACGGACGGGGGCCGTGGACGTCAGCCGTCCTTCGGGGCCTCGGCCTGCGGCAGGGGCGCGCCGAGCTGGGCGAAGAGCTGGAGCACGCCGTTGAAGTGGGCGAGGCGGGGACCGTAGCGGTCGATGAACTCGCCGAGTGCGTACTCGCTGTCGGCGAAGTCTTCTCCGCTCTCGGCCGCCTCGCGAGCGATCGTGGAGAGGAACTCGGTGTGCACCTTGGTGAGCGACTCGGCGGCCCGGCGGCACGACTTCGCGAGTTGCGGGTTGGCCTCCTTCCAGGCCTTGAGCTCCGCCACCCGCTGCCGCTGCTGCAGCGAGACCTGGTTGACGAGTTCCGCGAGCAGTTCGTTGGACTTGTGCTGCAGGAGCACCATCTCCCGCAGGAGGGCGGCCGAGTCGCCGGTGCCGAGCGCCGCCGCCGAGGCCGGCGCCGGCGGGGTCGTGCCGGCCGAGATGTCGAGCTGGGTGAAGAGGGGTGGAACGTCGCTCATGGATTCCCTCGCGGCGGTGGCGGGGCAGGGGCCTCTCGCCGATGTTCAGCCTCCATGGTAGGCAGAATCGGCGGCGGTTTCCACGTTTGGCACTGCCACCGGCGCGACCCGCAGGGTTTCTCCAGTGTGGCGCCGCGGGCGGCCGGCGGAGCGGGGCAGGTGTGGCCGCCGCCGGCCGCTCAAGTGGCCGCCGGGTCGCGTCGATGGATGCAAGCGCCCGCAGGGGGCCGCAGGGAGGCGGCGATCCGGACGGGCGGTGGAGCGGCGGCACGGCATGGAGCAGCAGGGC
>JBIIDT010000120.1:0-7089 GCA_044238145.1 Pirellulales bacterium
GCCCGGGCCGCGTCCTCCGCCGAGTCCGACGAGGTGAGCACGATCACGCGGGCCGCGGGCACGTCGTGCCGCAGCCGGCGGAGCGTCTCGAACCCGTCCATGCCGGGCAGATTCAGGTCGAGCAGGCAGACGTCGGGTCGGCAGCGCCGCACGACATCCAGACCCTCCTCGCCGGTGCTCGCCTGGCCGACGACGAGAAAGTCGGGCTCCATCTCCAACAGGTTCGCGAGGCCCGCCCGCAGCAGCGGATGATCGTCGATGAGCAGCAGCCGGATCTTTCCGGTGTTGGATATCGGCATGGCGGGCTCCGGCGGCTCCTATCGCGGCATTGGACCCGCGGCGGCCGCCGGCGCCAGCGTACCATCGTACGGGTCACGGGGCGGCGGCCCGGGCGGCCTGCCTCCGTCCCGCCTCCAGTGGCACCACGACCCGAACCGTCGTGCCGGCCCCCAGTGAGGACTCGACGGCGAGCGATCCGCCCAGCCGCTCCGCCCGCTCCCGCATGCCCTCGAGCCCGAAGTGCCCCTGTCGCGGCCCGGGCTGGCTGCCGATCTCGAAGCCCTTGCCGTCGTCGCCGACCACGAGTTCGACCCGGTTCGGGTCGGCGTGAAACGCCAGGTCCACGTCGATCCGCCCGGCCGCCCCGTGCCGGAGGGCGTTGAGCATCGCCTCCTGGGCGATCAGCAGCAGGTTGCCGGCCAGAAAATCGGCCACCGCCTGCGGGGCGGAGCCGGTCGAGTGCACGACGATCGTGGCCTCATGCCCCCCCTGCACCTGCTGGGCGAGCTCCGCGAGGGCCTCGGCGAGCGGCCGGTTCGACGGCGCCGCCGTCCGCAGGGCCCACACGGTGCCTCGCAACTGCTGCACGGCGTGGCCCACCATCTTCTCCGCCACGGAGATTTTTTCCTCGACGTTCCCCTGCGGCTGCTCGAGCGCGCCGCTGCACACGTTCAACTGGTAGCCGATGCCCGTCACCGTCTGGAGCACCGTGTCGTGGAGATTGGCCGCCAGTCGGCTCCGTTCCCGGAGCGTGGCCTGGTACTCGACGGCGGCATCGCGGCGGGTCTGCCGCTCGGCCGCGAGCTTCTCCGCCTGCCGGGCGACCTCGCGACGCAAGAGCACGACCCAGCCCACGGCGGCGGCCAGGCCGGCGGCCAGCCCGCCGAGGGCGATGGCCAGTCGCCGCGGCGTCCACCACGAGGGGCGACGCAGCACCTGCAGGTCGGCGGGCGATCGGAGGATCAGTTCCAGCGACTCGGTCTCCGGGTTGGTCACCGAGGCATAGAGTTCCGGCATGCCCGTCATGCCGAGTTCGACCACGCCGGTCAGTTCGAGCACGGTGCCCGGCTCGAGCCGGGTCAGCGTTGATGGATCGGCCGCCACGTCCGCTGCCAGGCGGGCGACGAGCGTGGTGGCGCCGGCCGTGAGGGTGAGCAGCCAGCCCTCCGCGGACCGCTGCCGTTCGACGAGCGTCGCCGGGAACGTCACGAGGACGCCCGAGTAGTTGCTCGGCCGGGCGATCTCGCCGAGGCGGCCGGCGGTGCGGAGGATGCCGCGGATCTTGTCGGGCGTCACCGCCACGGCCGCGGGGGGCTGGCCAACGCCGATCCGCTCCACGATGCCGTCCACGATGCCCGCGATGCGTCGGCTCATGTCGACGAAGCCGGCCACGCGGACGCGGTCGCCGATGGCGATGTCGCCGGTGTCGGCCACGACCACGTGCACCCCCGTGAGGCCCTCCTGCAGGTAGATCGCCCGACCGGGCACGATGCAGGTCACGGTGCCCGCCGTCTGGATGCGGTGGCGACTGGGAGGCGACGATCGGTACGTGCCGAGCGCGTCGAGCGGCACCTGCGGCGCGTCGAACGGCGAGAACGGGGCCGGCCGCAGCACCTCGATGTCGTCGGCGGCGGCCACGACGAACTGCGGGAGCAGGAACTGGCCCCGGCTGTTGCGGGCCGCGGCGGGCAGCACGATCGCCCGGATGCTCGCGTCGACGAGGTGGTCGGGACGCTGCGGCATGAGCCGCTTGTGGATTCCCAGCCGCAGCCGCTGCCCGACGATGTCGAGCATCAGCCGCCATTCCTCGCCCGCATCCTCGCAGCCCTGGGCGATCACCTCCTCGTCGCGGCCGATCTCGACCCGCACGGCGTTGTCGCCGCCCCGCAGCACGCGGTCGGCGTCGAACGGCACCGGCTCCGGCAGCGACGCCGCGCCGACGATCGTCACCGTCTCGGCATCGGCCCGGAGCCGCGGCGCGAAGCCGCCCCGATCCACCACGCCGGCCACCTCGAGCCGGGTGCCCAGGCCGATCGGCTGCCGCGTGCCGTCCCGCGCGGTGGCCAGCATCCGGCCAGCCGCGTCGCGCTCCAGTCCGACACCGATCAGCCACAGCGCGTGCCGCCCGTCCTGGATGACGGCGCCGAAGTCCATCAGCGTCACGGTGCCCTGGACCCGCACGCGGATGCCACGGTCCAGGTCGGACGCGGGGAGCGCGAGCACCTCGGCGATCGAGAGCGTGCGTTCCTCGGGCGCCGCGGGCTCCGCGGCCGGGCACCATCCGCTCACAAGCGCCGCGGCGAGCATGAAGCGGAGGACGTGAGCGGCCATGACACCGGATCCCGGACGAGGCGACGACGGGCCTCCATCGTACCCCGGCGTCAGGCGGTTGCACGGCATCAGCGGGCGACGGCGCGCACGTTTTCCGTGGTCACGTCGCGGATCTGGTCCGGACGCGACTGCACCGTCAGCACGTCGCCTCGGCCGGCCTCCTGGAGCACGTTTTCCAGGCTCGAGTCGGTGAGCGAGCCGCCCACGAGGATCGCGTGCTTCGACCGGGACATGACGTTGCGGACCACGATTCGCGACGTCTCGCCGGCCACGGCATTGCCCCCGCCCCAGTCGGCGTCGCCGATCTTCACCGCGGCCCGGCAGACGACGTCGTCGGGCGCCGTGTCCACGAGACCGTCGACGAGGATCGCGTGCATTCCCACGCCCGGGGCGTTGAGCAGCCGCACGATGTGGTGGCCGCCGCGGGAGTAGCCGCGCACGTTGCGGATGATCACGTCGCGGATGTCGTCCTGGCCGGCACCACGGTTCTTGGCGTCGGTGGCCATGTGGGTGGCCAGCGCGCCGGCGGCATGGTCGGCGAAGGGGATGGCCGTCAGGGCGACGAGATCGTCCCCGGCGTGGCCGGAGATGTTTTCCACGAGGATGTCGTGGCAGCCCATGCGGAGGTCGAGGCCGTCCTGGTTCACGATCGTCTGGGGCGTGCCGTCGATCGTCTTCGAGCCCGTGGAGGCGAAGTCGATGTCGCGGACGGTGCCGTGGCTGCACCGCTCGAGCGAGATCGCCCAGCAGTGCGAGTCGCGAATCGTGAGATTCTGGATCGCGAAGCCGTCGACGAAGGCCAGGAGGATGCCGTGGTTGCGCCAGTCACTCGTCTGGCTCTCGGCCGCGACGCCGGCGTCGGTGCCGTAGGAATGCCGGCCGAGCGTCTTGTTGCCGTCGCCCGTGGCCCGGGGGCGGTCGGCCCCCTCGAGGACCACGCGGCCGAGGCCGCGGATGTGGACGTTCTTGATCGGCTTCACGTCCGTGATGCCCAGGCCACAGTTCACCGAGCGGATCATGTTGTCGCGGCAGCGGTCGGAGAGCTTGACGCGGCAGTTGTCGAACTCGAGCACGGTCCCGTCGCGGACGAGGATCGCGGAGTCGAGCAGCCAGACCGCCTTGTCCTTGCCCTTGGCGTTGACCGGCGGGATCACGACCCGCCGGCCGGCCGCGGCCTCGATCGCCTTGTTGATCCGCTCCACGTCCGTGCCCGTGAACTCGTCGGGCGTCACGAACGACGCGGCCGGGGCGGACGTGTCCGCGAGGCTCGTGCCGGTGATGAGGGAGGCGGCGAGGCACGCTGACCAACCGAGAAACTGCAGCGTGCGGCGCCGTGTCGATCCGAGCATGGTGGCTTCCTGGAGCGTGAGGGGCGATGCGAGGATTCGAGATCGAGGTCTCACGGAGCGGGCACCAGCGCGATCTCGCCCGGCAGCGAGGCGTCGATCCGCCAACCGGCGGGCAGGCCCTTGGCCGAGGAGAACGAGCCCGTGATGCCGGCGAGGCCGCGGACGAACACGAACCGGCCGGGCTTCTCGGGCACGGATGCGACCGTGAGCGTGGCGGCGTCGGCGATCACGATCCCGCCGCCCACCGTGAGCGGCCCGGGAATCGCCCGCGGATCGACGAGGAGCCCGCCGCCGGGGCCGATGAACAGGTTGCCCGCGATCCGGCCGCCACCGCCGATGGTGCCCTCCTCGACGACGGTGTCACCGAGGTGCTTGTTCTCCGCCGCGAGCAGGAGCGCGCCGGCACCCCGCTTCAAGAGTCCCATGTCTGCGAATCCGGCGAGCGGCGCGGCGAGCACGGCGCGGTCGGCCGCAGAGGCCGGATTGTCGAGGACGACGATCGTCCGTGCCGGTCCGCCCCGCGGCTTCGGCGGCGTGACGGCGGGGCCATCGGCGGAGCGGGCCCCGAGGACCACCGTCCGCGGCGGGTCGGTCGTGCCCGCGACGCCCTGGCCGCCCACGTCGATGGGGTTCGTGAACACGAGCGACGCGTCGGCCGACCGCGACCCGAACACGAGCGGCTGCCCGTCGCCTACGAAGCCGCCCACGCCCCAGACGAGCGTCGCCCCCTTGCCGCCGAGGTTCACCGACCGCGCGGCTCCCTTGGCGGCGAAGCCGCCGCTCGCGCCGCTGGCGCCGTCGGCCGCGAACGCAAGCTCGTTGCCGCCGGGACGGGGCGTCGTCACGAGCGTCGCCGTGCAGTCGGCGGCGGCGAGTTCGAGCACACCGCCGGAGAGGATGAGGCCGCTCTTCCCCAGCGCGTCGGCATGCGCGAGCCGCACGGCCCCGTCGCGGATGCGCACCACGTTGCCCCATGCGGGATTGGCGGCGGCGAGCACCAGCGCCGCGGGGCCGGACTTGTCGATGAAGTAGCCCTCGGCGTTCTGAATCGGGCCGGCGAGCGTGAGATCGTGCTCGCCCGTGACCGCGAAGCCGCGGGAGAAGATGCCCCGGTGGATCGTGCGCGGGCCGCCGTGGGCCGCGAACGTGGGCGGAGTGCCGCTGATGCCGATTTCGCCACCCGCCGGACCGAGGGCGTCGTCGGCGCCCACCTCGATCCGCACGCCCTTCGACGCCAGGCGTGTCAGGCCGGCGCCGCTCGCGCCGAGGATCCGGATGACCGTTCCCTCTTCCTCGGTCGCGATGGAGAAGTCGCCCGGGCCCGCCACGCCCTTGGCGAGCGTGAGCGTGACGCCCTTGCCCGGCGCGAGCGCGGGCCCGAAGTTCTGGCCTCCCTCGACCGTGCCCTCGAGCTTGAAGTCGCCGCCGCTGAAGGCGAGCGTCGCGCCGGCCGGCTGGCGGAAGTCGTTGGCCAGCGAGACTTCCTTGCCGGTGGTGTTGGTGAACGCGGTCGTCTTGCCATACTCGGTCATGATCGGGTCTGTGCCCAGTTCGTCGTTTTCCTTGATGGCGTAGGTGCGGCCCTTGTCGGTGACGGTGAACGCCGGCGGTGCCGCTTTCCTCTCTTCGCGGTCCTCGACGACCTCGAACGAGATCGCAGGCAGTGGCACTTCGTTGGCCTCGCGGCTCATCGCGACCGCCGCGCCACCGAACGTGATCGTGACCGAGCGGGCCGCCGGGTCGGCCTTCGCTGTCACGTCGGCCCAGCCCGCGGCGGGCGACCGCAGCCGCACGGCCAAGCCGTCGCCGCGATCCAGGAGCACCTCGATCCGCCGCGCGGACGTCCCGGTCGCGACGGGTATCCGGACCTCGTTCGGCAGCCCGAGCGACACCTGGCGCGGTCCGCCGCCCGCGTCGATCGTGAGCCCGGCCGCCGTGGGCTCGGGCACGGCCAGCGTCCAGGCCGACGGGAACCGCGACTCGGAAGGCATGCCCGGCGCGTTGTGGAGCTTCTCCCCCGCGAACCGCCGGTCGATCGAGAGCGTCGGGGCGTCGTCCGCCAGCGCGAGCGATCGCGTGAACTGCTGCATGTCGAGCTGGTCGAACCACTCGTGGTTTTGCAGCGCCTGCGTCACGTCGAGGCGGCCGGGGGCCGGGGCGACCGTCTTCACCCGCCAGGCGCAGGCGCCGCTCGGCCAGTCGAACTGCGGAAACCTTCCCGCCAGCAGTTCCTTGCCGGTGGGCCGGTGGACGATGCTCGAGATCGACGCCAACAGGTTCGGGCAGACCTCGACCGCGAGCGAGGGGCTCGCGAGCGGCACGAGCCGGCCGCCGGCGCCCCGCTGGAACCAGAACCGGTACATGAAGGCCGCGCCCGCTTCCTGCATGCCCGCCTCGGCGCGGGCCGCGTCGATCCGCTCGACGTGGGCCGGCAGGGCGGCGGACGTGCCGGGCACGAGCCAGGCGGTTTTGTCGCGCGGATCCACGACCCGGTGGAGCGGCACCTTCTCGGGCGGATAGAAGTAGCCGCCGGGATGCGTGGGCACGCCGGCGGCCGCCACGACCGCCAGTTGGTCGGTGGCGAACGCCCGGGCGAAGGCAATCCGCTTGGCGAACTCGGGGTCGGTGTCCGCCGCGGCGGCCGCCTCGGCCCGGGCGAGGAGGTCCTGCATCCGGGCGAGCGTGTCCGGCTTGTACAGACCCTGCAGCATGGCATGCGCGTTGGCCGCGCCGCCGTCGCAGGCGTCGGCGGCGTAGCCGCTCGTGCGCCGGGCCTCGTCGATGAGCGCCAGATAGTCGACGAGCATGGGCGCCGCCCGGGGGCCGTAGTAGCCCGCGAGGAACTCTCGCACCAAGGGTTCGACCTTGGCATCGGGATTCCACATCAGTTGCAGCCACACCCACTGCTTGAGCCAGCCCCAGTTGACCGGCCCGGTGGTCTGCAGCGTGACGCCCGCGATCCCACAGTCCCGCCAAAACCGGAAGTTGTCGGCCATCGGATAGAGGTTCGGCCACTCCACCGTCTGGTCCACGAAGTTGCTCGACCAGTGCCAGATCGTGACCCGGCCGGCGGCGAGTCGCGGCCACGCGCGACAGGCCTGCTCGTAGGCGGCGGCCCGTGGGTTGCCGG
>JBIIDT010000160.1:0-3144 GCA_044238145.1 Pirellulales bacterium
AGGCCGCCGCCGCGATTGGCCAGCTCCCAGGCATCGGGCTTGCCGTCTCGGGCGCGAAACACCGAGCGGATCGGGATCGCCGGCTCGGCGACCTGCTCGAAGTCGGGCAGCGCCAGCGTGGCCGACGTGGGCGCGAGCGTCACGTCGGGCGTCAGGAAGCGGACGCCGAGCTTCTGGGTGAGGAGGCCGTCGACCGCGTAGGTCAGGCCGCGGGGTGTGCGGGCCGTGAGCGCGAGGGTGTTCCCTGCGGCCGTCAGCCGGTAGCCCTGCAGGGCCGTGGGCTTCGCCGACAGGCCCGGGATCGCGTCGGCGAGCTGGAGCACGATCCGCGGCTTCTCCTCCGCCTCGCTCCCCCGCTCGACGATCGGCAGCGTGGCGCCGGTGAACTGGCGGAGGCGATCCCGCAGGAGCCCGGCCTGCTCGGCGTGGCCTCCCGAGACGATCGTGGCGACGGCCACACCGTCGCGGGCGATCACGAACTCACCGCGGGCTGCGGGCCAGGCCGTGGCAGAGGCGGCGACGACCACAGCGACCGCTGCGCAGCGTCGGGAAATCGGGCCGGTCATGCGGGTCACTCCTCGAACCGCAGCGGGGCGAAGTCGGCGGTGTTGGAGTTGAAGCCACCGTATTTGGCGTTCATTTTCGAGTGCTCGCGATGGCCGTCGGCCTTGCCGTTGCCCGACCGGCAGCGGGTGAACTGGCAGAGCCAGGAGACGCCCGTGGCCGGCGGCCTGGCGCCGGGCAGCGCGGCCAGCGGCACGAACACCTCCATCGACCAGAAGTCGGGGCCGAGCGCCTTGGCGAACGACAGTCCCGCGCAGGTCCAGCCGGTGTCGGCGTCCCAGGCATCGTACAGTCCGCCGCCGGCGGAGAGGATGAGTTGTGCGACCTTGCCGCTGCCCGAGCCGCTCGGCTCGATGAACACCTCCAGGCAGTCCTGCCCCCAGAGGCCACCGTCGTCCCGGCTGGCATTGTCCATCAAGAGCTTGTCGGGGTTGGGCTCGCCGCAGCGGAAGCCGAACGTCACGCCGTCGCCGGTCCACACGGCCTTCACCCACGTCGGCTTGCCCGGCTCGGCGTCCTCACCGTCCTTGACGTGCCGGCGAAACGTCGTCTCCGCGGCCGTGCTCCACTGGGGCTCGTCGAGCTTGCCGTCGACCGTGGGATTCTCGGCCACCTTCTTTGCCACCAGCGGCCGCACCCCCTTCCCCTCGATCACCACCTCGTATTCACGGAAGAACTCGGCGAACGGCTTTTCGTAGTAGTCGAGCCGCTGCCTGAGGACGAGGTCGGTGCCGATCGCCCGGCGGGCCTCGGCGAGCAGATCTCGCATCCGGTCGAGCACGGGCTTGGGGAAGCTCTCCGTATAGATGTGCTTCGCCGAGAACACGCCACCCGGCCAGCGGCTCTTTTCCCAGCCCTCGCACTGCATCCGCACGAGCTCCCGCATCGGCACGGCCGCGGGCCCGAACATCCGCACGGCGAACTCGTCGAGCATGGCGTCGACGTCGAAGTCCGGATCCCACATGCACTTCAGCCAGGCGACGAGCGAGAGGTGGCTGCGCGGAAAGTGGTCGTTCGTGCCGTTGACCGTCGTGCCCACGATCCGGCCGCGGTTCGTGCGGTAGTAGTCGCGGACCACGTGCGGATACAGGTAGCAGGCCTTCGTCTTCTCCTCGGGCCAGCAGTTGTAGTCCCAGGTGTGGACGCGGCCGCCGACGAGCCCTCGCCAGGTGTCGATGTTGTCCTGGAACTCCTTCCAGGTGGCAGGCTCCTTGTAGTTGGCCAGGCCCGGCATCCCGCAGAGCTGCACGGCGACGTTGTCGGGAAACTCGATTCCCTGCGGCGCCAGGGTGTAGTTCACGTAGGGCAGGTAGAAGACCCCCTTGCCCGGCCAGCGATCCTTGAGCGCCCGGGCGAGCGTGGCGACGAACGTGCCCACGAGCTGGGAGGCCTCGCCGTAGCCGCCCCGTTCGGGCTGCATGAGCTTCCGACAGTCGTCGCAGTGGCAGGCGATGCCGGCGTCCCACGGCGAGACCGTGACCGCGTCGCCGACGATGCCGAGGTCGCCGGGGGCAAGTTTTTCACCCTTGTCGAAGGCCCGCGCGAGCACCTCCATGTGGAGGGCGAGCGTCCGGGGGTTGCCGTAGCACAGCATCTGCGGATCGCGCGAGCCGTCCTTCCGCTTCTGCATCACCTGCGGGTGCTCCTTGCCGTAGAGCTCGCCCCAGCGGGAGGGCGCGTGGACGACGATCGACGTCGGCCAGGAGTCGCCGTCGCGCAGCATCGCGAAGATCGTGACGAGCTCGCCGTTCGGGCCGCCGTCGCCGAAGATCGGCCCCATGCCGCGGCGGCGGAAGGCGGGCGCGTCCTCGATCCAGGTCGGTGGTGCGGAGAGCGCGGCCGCCTTGGGCACCGATCGTCCGCCCGACTGCGGCGGCCAGTAGTAGCGGGCGTCGATGAAACGCTCGAGGAACTCGGCGATGCCCCAGGCGGTGCCTGGCGAGTTGAGCCGCTCGTCGTCGTGGCCCACGATGAACACACGGTTCGGGGCGGTCTTGATCGCGAAGCCCTCGACCGGCAGCGCCTTGCCGTCGAGGCCCGCGGCGACCGCCTCCGGGCAGCCGCCGATCACGATCGCGGGGCCGTCCACGAGTTTCCCCCGCGACTCCAGCAGTTTCACGCCCGTCGCCGCCTCGATGCAGGCCCGCAACTCCCGGATGGCGACGTCGATCTCGCGGATCGCCGGCACGTCCATGACGCAGATCGTGGCCAGGGCGACGCCGTTGGCGACCAACGGAACCGGGGCATGCTCGGCCGCCGGCTTCACCGTGACCGGCTGCAGGTCCGGGGCCGCGGCGGCGGCGCTGCCGGCCAGAAACAGCAGCATCGCGAATCCGGCGAGTGGACGGCACATGGCGACCTCGAGCGGCGGTGGGCACCGGTGCATTGCACCGCACACTAAGTATCGCGCCGTTGCGTCGCCGGTTACAGCGGACGAAAGTACGGGGCGCGGCGGAGAATGCGGACGTTCACGGGCCCGCCTGGCCGTCAGCGGCGGCCGGGGGCCGCGTCGAGCATCTTCTTGAGTTCCGCCGGCTTCGGGGCCTGGGCGTTGAAGTCGCCCACGAGGAGGTCGTAACT
>JBIIDT010000161.1:0-2836 GCA_044238145.1 Pirellulales bacterium
GGGTGTCGATCAGCACCGCCCGCCGGTCCGTGTCGCCGGCCTGCAGGGCCGCGACCATCCGGCCCACGGCGTCGGTGCCGCGGAGCGCGGCCAGTGCCCGCCGCGCCGCGGTCCGCTCCGGATCGCCGGCAGCGAGCGACTTCAAGAGCGTCGGCACCTCGTCACCCGACCCGAGCGCGCCGAGCGCCGCGAGGGCGGCGGTCCGCACGGCCGGCTCCCGGGCGGTCTCGAGCAGGGACACGATCGCAGGCAGGGCCGTGGCGTCACCGCGGTTGGCGAGCGCCCGGAGCAGCTCCACCTGCCGCGCCGGCGGCTCCTTGTCGAGGAGCTTCGCGAACGTCGCCGTCGCGGCCGCGCCCCGCGCTGCGTGCCGGACGGCGTCGAGTCCGATGGCCCGGAAGTCGGCGTCGTCGCTGGCCAAAAGTTCGCTGACCATGGCCACGGGGTCGGTCGCGGCGGAGGCCGACGCGGCCGCGAGAACGACGGCCACCAGTGCGGCGGACAGCGTGTGACGGGCGAGGAGGAAGGACATGCAGGGCACTCCGGAATCAGGAAAGCAGCGGACCTGCCGCGGTGGGACGCGGCCCGGTCAGCGGCCGGCGGTGGACGTGTCGAGACAAGCGAGGAGGCCGCGCGTGGCGGCCAGTTCGATCGGCTTCGCCCCCGGCTTGCCACGAACGGCGTCGGCGAGCCTGCGGTAGACCGCCTGCGCCTCGGCCCTGCGGCCGGCCGTGAGCAGCCCTTCGGCACACAGCAGTCGGGCGTCGGCGACCGAGCGGCCCGCGGCACCCGCCAGCGGATCGGCGGCCTCCAGCGCCGCGAGCGCTTCCGGCGTGCCGATCGTGCCCAAGGCCGCGGCGGCGGCCACTGCCAGCCGGGCGTCGTCCGTCCGCACGAGCGCCGCCACCGCGGGAACGCACGCGGCGTCGCGTCGCGCCGCGAGGGAGGAGAGCATGCCGAGCTTGAGGTCGCCCGCGAGCGTCCCGAACGCCTGCCGCAGGGCGGCGCCGGCCTCGGGCGCCTCGATCCGCTCGAGCGCGAACCGCGCCATGTGGGAGTTTTCCGCGTCGGCCAGCAGGGCGGCCAGCGCCGGCACGCTCGCCGCACCGCCGATCATCATCAGCTTGCGGCAGGCATACTCCTTGGCAGCCCGGCTCGGGCCGGGCCTGAGGATCGCTCCCAGCCGTCGCTCGAGTTCGGCCCGCAGCGGCTCGTCGTCGTGGGCGGCGATCGCGGCGGCGTCGAGCGTCTTGAACGCAGCGGCATCGGCGCCCCAGTCGAAGGCTGCGAGGGCGGCGAACGGGGCGTCGAGCGCGGCGGGGTCGAAGGCCATGGCGGCGTTCCGGGAAGGGTGGGGGAGCGGGGACTCAGATCTGCCAGGGCTCGCGGCGGGCCCGGTCGAGCAAGCGGTTGGCCTCGTCGTCGCCCGTGAACCGCTGCGTGGCACGGTCCCAGGCGAGGGAGCGGCCGAGCCGGTGGGCGACGCCGATGACGTGCAGCGTCGTCATCGTGTTCACGGCGAGCTCGATGTCGCGAAACGGCCGCTCCCGGCTCTTCACGCACGCCATGAAGTCGCCGTAGATGCTCCCCTCGCCGTCGCGGTAGCCGGGCACGGGCTTCGCCTCCCGGGGCTGGCCGTCGGTCGCGATCTGGATGGCGTTCTGGTGGCCGAGCGCCGCCCGGGGCCGCAGGTGTGGCGGACGGTTGTGGAAGATCTCCACGCCATTGGGATACGTCACGGAAACGTGGGCCGGTGATTTGCCGTCGGCCGTGGCGGCATGCCACGTCGCCTTCACGGGCTGGAGTTCCCGCAGGTCGGCCGCGAAGATCGCGCCACCGAAGTGGTGGGCGCCCCAGTCCGTGAGGCTGCCGCCGGAGTAGTCGTAGTAGGACCGCCAGCTGTTGCCGCCGGTGCCAAAGTTGCCGTCGCAGCGCCGCGGGTTGTAGGGCTCCCACGGCGCGGGACCGAGCCACAGGTTCCAGTCGATGTCGGGCGGCGTCGGCTCCGCCGGCAGGAAGCAGGTCATCGACGGGGGGCCGACGGCGATGTCGATCGCCGTCACGGCGCCGAGTTCGCCCGCCCAGAGCGGATCGACGATGTCGCGGTAATCGCCGAGCACCCGCTGGCTGCCGCCCGACACGACGCGGCCGTAGCGGCGGGCGGCCGCGATCATCAGCGGGCCCTCGCGGAGCGTCAGCGTCTCGGGCTTCTGCAGGTAGACGTCCTTGCCCGCCTGGCAGGCGGCGATCGTCATGATCGCGTGCCAGTGGTCGGGCGTGGCGATGTGGACGGCGTCGATGTCGTCGCGGGCGAGCAACTCCCGGAAGTCGACGACGGCCGCGCAGTCGCGATTGCCGTACTTCGCGTCGACCCGGCTCTTGGCCTCCTCACGCCATGTGGTGCGCACGTCGCAGACTGCGACGTACTGCACGTCCGGACGATTGAGAAACGCCCCCTGGTCGCCCGCGCCCATGTTGCCGATGCCGATGCCACCCATCACGATCCGGTCGCTGGCCGGCGGCGTGGTGGCGTCGCCGAGAGCCTTCGACGTGATCACGTAGGGGGCGGCGGCGAGGCCGGCGCTCGCGCCGCCCGCCACCTTGAGAAACCTGCGGCGTGACGCTGCGCTGGTCATGATGGCCTCCAGGATGTTCTACCCGAGCCACTTGGCGACGTCGGTGCGGTAGGCCGCCAGGGCCGGCAGGAGTGCCGCGAGGATCGCCAGGGCGATCAGGAACGGCACGAGCAGGAGCTCGGCCAGGGGTGCCGCCGTGAGCAGGCTCACCGGCACCCCAGTGTTGGCCGTGATCCAAGGGCCGAGGGCCGCCACGATCG
>JBIIDT010000162.1:0-2822 GCA_044238145.1 Pirellulales bacterium
CGGCCCATGCGGCCGCCATGGGCAGGCCGAGCCCGATCACCGCCAGCACCGCCAGGCACACCGCCCGCATCGCGAATCCCTCCGCGTTCCTCAGGCCATCGGCCGCCTCCGCGGGCCGCGGGTCGCCAGCCAGACGACCGCGATGGCGACGGCCAAACATCCTACCGCACCGGCGAGAATTCCGGGCGGCAGCGAGGGCGTCGCATCGGTGGCCCGCCGGGCGGCATCCGCGTCGGAGGCGATCATGAAGAGGCCGAGCGGCACGCTGTTGTGCGCGAGGTGGGCAAGGACCGCCGGCAGCAGGCTGCGGGAGCGGAGCGTCATCCAACCGAGCAGGAGGCCGAGGGCGAACGTCTGCGGCATCCGCTCCGGCAGCAGGTGGAAGGCCGCGAAGCATGCCGCCTGCACGACGACGGCCCCGGCCGCCCGTCGCGGCGTGGGCCGCCCGCCGGCGAACGCCGAGAGCATCCAGCCGCGGAAGAACATCTCCTCGCAGACGGCCGGCAGCACCGCGATCAGCAGCCATGCCGCCCACAGCGGAACGGCGGCGAAGAGCGCGAGGATGCGGGCGGCAAGCTCGCGGGCCTCGGGCGAAACGTGGCCGCCGCGGATGGCGAGGAACGCCCCGGCTCCCACGACGAACAGCACGCCGCCCGCCGTCGCTGCGGCGGCCAGACAGGCCAGCCCACGGCCGGCCGTGTCCGTCGGCCAATGCAGGCGGAACGTCTTCCCGAGGTCGACCCGCTGCCACCAGCCGAGCAGCGCCAGCGGGAGGAGCGTCGCCAGCGCCTGCTGCACCGGCAGCGCCCGCACGAGGTCGGCGGGAGCGAGCCCCTGGGCGTACCACAGGCCCGCCAGCCCGACCGCCGCGGCGGCGACCCCCTGGCCTGGCGTGGGCAGAAGCCGCCGGGCGGGTCGCCAGCCCCGCGTGGCGGCCGCGTCGGGACCGCGAAAGAGGATCTCCTCGTCGGTGACCGCCGCGGTCGCGGCCCGCAGCAACAGCCAGGTGACGAGGCCGCTCGAGGCCAGCGAGACCGCCAGCCGCAGTCCGGCGAGCCGGGCCTGCTCCGCCGCCCGCACCGGTGGGTCGTCCACCTCGAGGACCGACTTCGCGACCGCCACCTGCCCCGCGAAGGGCACGGCCGCGAGCGCCGTCGTGCCCAAGCCCGGGAGGAGCGCCGCGCCGGCCAGGCCGCTGACGAGGAGGATCACCGGCGTGAGGGTGTTCTGCGCCTCCTTCACGCTCTTCGAGGCCGACGTCACCGCAAGACACAGCCCCGCGGCCACCGAGGCCAGCCCCAGGTAGGCGACGAGCGCGACACCCGCGCAGCCGGCGATGGCCGCCGGCCCGACCCCCAGGAACCCCGGTGGCACGAACCGGGCGAGCACCGCGCCGGTGAGCCCGATCGAGACCGCGTTCATGGCCAGCGTGGCGAGTGTCACCGCGAGTACCGCCAGATACTTGCCGAACACGATGTCCCGTGCCCGGCAGGGGGCGATGAGCAGCGTTTCGATCGTGCCGCGCTCCTTCTCCCCGGCGATGGCGTCGATGGCCGGATAGAAGGCGCCGGTCGCCGTGAGCAGCGCGAGCAGCACGAGCACCGCACCGGCCGCGGTGGGCACGACGCCGCGGGCCGACTCCGCCGCGGCCGGGCCGCCGTCGACGAAGTCGACGGCCAGCGGCAGGAGCGTGGTGGGGGCGAGGCCCGCCCGGGCGACGCGGCGGGCCCGGGCGTCGTCGGCGACGGCCTTCACCACCGCGAGAAAATGCCCCCGCACGCGCCCCTCGACGGGCCGCACCGCGGACACCCGCACGTCGAGCTGCACGGTGCCGTCGCCATCAAGGCTGGCCACCGTGTGCGGCCCAACGTGCAGCCAGACGTCGGCGCGCCCGGCGTCCAGCCGGTTCGCCGCATCGTCCGCACCGACGACGTCGACCGCGACGCCCGCCGGCCAGTCGGCGGGCGGGTCCACCGCGGCGGCCACGACCACGTCCCGCACCCGCGCGGCGAACGGCTCGGCGTCGGCGCCCGACACCGCCACCACGAGCCGGCGCGGCTGCTGTCGGGCCTCGATGTCGGAGATCGCGGTCCGCAGCCCGAGCAGGCTCGACAGCGCGAGCACCGGGTACATGACCATCGGCATGAGGAGCGTGATGAACAGCGTCCGCCGGTCGCGGACGAACTCCAGCAGGTCGCGGCGGGCGACGCCGATCGCGGCATCGATGCCACGGCTCCGGGGGGCGACGCTCATGCGGCGCCCCCGGCGGCGGCGACCGCGGCGAAGAAGGCCTCCTCGAGCCCGCCCGCGCGGCCGGCGACGAGCGCGTCCCGCGGGCCCTCGGCCACGACCCGGCCCGCGTGGATCACGACGAACCGGTCGCACCGCCGCTCCGTCTCGTGGAGCCGGTGCGTGGAGAGGAGGATGGCCCGCCCCTCGGCCCGCAGCGTCTCCAGGAAGTCGAGCAGGGTCCGCGACCCGAGGATGTCCAGCGCGCTCGTCGGCTCGTCGAGCACGAGGGCGGGCGGGTCGTGCACGAGCGCCCGGCCGAGCGACGTCCGCTGCCGCTGCCCCGACGAGAGCCGGCCGCAGGGCCGGTCGGCGCAGCCGCCGAGATCGAGCACGTCGACGAGCAGCGCAATCCGGGCCTCGAGCCGCGCGGCCTCGATGCCGTGGAGCCGGCCATAGGAGCGGAGCACCTCCACGGGCGTGAGCCGGTCGGGCACGCCGGTCGTGGCCGACACGTAGCCCAGCAGGCGGCGGGCCCCGAGCGGGTCCGTGCGGACGTCGCAGCCGCCGACGCGGGCCGTGCCCGCCGTGGG